>DJVZ01000008.1:17611-18564 GCA_002441395.1 Spirochaetaceae bacterium UBA6243
CAATTTCCTTCTTTGCTTCTGAATCGTTTCTTCAGCGCAGGATGCAAGCCGAAGAACGCAGGGCGCGACCAGCCTGTATTCAACCAGGGTGCCTTTGTGCGAATCTTCGATAAGCCCCACTGATTTGAGCTGACTCAGGTACTTCGAAACAATCGATTTGTCGATGCCAAGCTCCGCTGCAAGGGCGCAGACACACCAGGGTTTTTCTTCCAGCTTTTCGAGCATAATCAATCGGAGCGGATTGGAGAGCGCTTTGAATATCTCCGCCCGACGCTCGTATTTGCGTTCAATCGATTTCATTATGGCAATGTTGCAATGTTGAAAAACCTTTGTCAAGGTGTTGACCGGCGTCCTGTTGTTGCATATTATTGCAACAATGCCACATATGTGTCGCCAGAAGAGATCTCGAGCGCAATGTCTCAGAGTACACAATCTTCTGAAAGGATGGACTATGAAGATTCAAATTCTCGGAACAGGATGTTCAAAATGCAAACTTCTCGAACAGCATGCCCGCGAAGCGGCAACTGAGCTCGGGATTCAGGCCGAATTCGAAAAGGTACAGGAAGTGGAAGATATTATGGCCTTCGGCGTGCTGATGACCCCGGCCCTTGCAATCGACAACGAAGTCAAGGCTGTCGGGCGCGTGCTTACAAAGGATCAGATAAAAGCCCTGCTCTCATGAGTACAAAAGGCTGGACCTCCAACAAGAAGCTCCTTGTATTGTTTGGAGTTTTTCTTGCGGCATATTTCATTCCTTTTCATTCGCCGCGTGTCTCAGGTGCCGTGAATGAGGCATTTCTCATGCTCTCGGAATATGCGCGACAGCATGTCGTTCTGTGCCTTGTTCCGGCAATGTTCATTGCGGGGGCGATCACGGTCTTCCTGAATCAGCAGTCGGTCATGCACTATCTTGGCCCTGACGCAAAGCGACTCACCGCCTACGGCGTTGCATC
>DJVZ01000024.1 GCA_002441395.1 Spirochaetaceae bacterium UBA6243
AGGCCGCGGCGGAAGGCCTGCTCTCTCCCAGCGCCGTCCCTCAGCTCGAGTGTTTCGAGGCTGCGGTCACCTTCGCCCGGTCGGAAGGCATCATTGTGGCTCCGGAAACGAGCCACGCCCTCGCCCAGGTCATCAGGGAGGCACGGAAGGCGGCGGAAGAGGGCAAGGAAAAGGTTATTCTTTTCGGCCTTTCGGGCCATGGATTGCTGGACATGCAGGGATACGCTGATTATTTTGCCGGAAAGCTCTCCAATCTCGAGCTCTCCGAGGCGGAGATAGAAAAGGCCCTTGCGAGGCTCCCGAAACTCGAAACCGTAGGGTGACGGGCTGCGAAATCGCCCCGTGCCGAGGAATCGGCACGGGCCTCCGCTTTTGGCCTTACTCCGGCACCGTCTATTGTGGATACCGCCCTATAAGTTTTCAAGATATGACGCATTAATCCTTCCTTTGATATGGAACGTGACTTCTTCGGCCCTAGTGATCATTCCTTCAGAGCCCCCATCGACACGCCCGCGGTTATCTGCTTGCGGAAGGCAATGTAGAAGAGCAGCATGGGCAGCATCCCAATGACAAGCGCCGCGAATTGCTTTCCATAGTCCGACGAAAGACCACCGGAAAACTTGTAGATACCCAGCGGCAGCGATTTCAGGTTCGTCTCGCTCACCAGGATATTGATCAGCGCAAACTCGTTCCAGAGACTCGGAATGTTCAATATCGAGAGCGTCATGGCGATCGGCTTCGACATGCCGACGATGATGGACCGGAAAATCCGGAAATAGCCCGCCCCGTCGATCTGGGCGGCCTCGATGATCGCGCTGGGAATTCCCCGGATATATTCGGTGCACATATAGATGCCAACGGGCAATGCCGATCCGATATAGATTATCAGGACGCCGAAGCGGGTATTGTGGAAAAGGCGGAATTCTCCCGACCCGACAAGGCCGAGGGAACGCAAAAAGTCCCCTATTCCCCGGTCGATCGACGTCACTTCCAGGAAGAGGGGGACCATGAGCGACTGGATGGTGAGCAGGATTCCTATGATGAAGCTCCCGTAAATCGGCCCCGTCGCTTTGGACTTGATCTTCGCAAAGGCAAAACCGGTAAGGAGCGAGAGAAAGGTTATCCCGACCGTGGACCCCAGTGTATACAGTACCGAATTTCCTATCAGTTTGTCGAATTCGCCGATTTTCCAGGCACTTCTGTAGTTTTCGAGCGTCCAGTCGATCGGCAGACCCATCATGTTCGTCCGGAATTCAGTCGTTGTTTTGAATGAGCTGAAGAACAACCATACCAAAGGATAAATGGTCATGAAGGCAAATATGCCCATGACCAGGTATGCCACAGCTTTTCCCAGAATCGTTCCCGGCCTGATCGGCTTTTTTCCACGCTTCCCGCGCATCTGCACGCCCTGCTGCTGATTCATCTCGCTACTCCTTTCCTCCGAAGCGCCGTTCGAGCGCAAACATGATTCCTACCAGGGCGAGACTGAACAGTACGATCATAATGGCAATCGCATTGGCGAGGGGGTAATCCGGCGCGCCCATAAAAGCCTTGTCATACATATAGATGGAGAGCACCTGCGTGACGCGGGCCGGGCCTCCTCCCGTCATTGCCAGGATGAGGGCGAAGCCGCTCAATGATCCTGATATGCAGAGAATGGCCGAATTCGCGATCACTTTGGAAAGGCTTGGAAGGACCACTCGCCCCATAATTTGCATTTCCGAAGCCCCGTCGATCTGGGCCGCCTCGATAATGCCTCTGTCGATTTTCTGCATGTTGGCGAGGAAAATGAGTAAGTACGTCCCGACCCACATCCAGAGGGTGACAAAACAGATCGGAATCATCGCCACATTATTTTTGGAGAGGAAATCGGCATTCCATCGGGGGGCCAGAAGGTTCACGAGATCTTTTTGGAGTGTAGCCGTATCCCCGGGTTCATAGCTCAGTAAAAAATCCTTGAGATCGACGGAAGGATCCGAAAACACGGTATTGATGGTCGAGGGGCTCGCCTTTATGATCTGATCAGTCAGCTCATCGGGGTCTGAAAGCCCGCCAGTAGTCTGAAAAATTCCTGAAATTTTTGCCGAATATGCGCTTGCATAATAATGATTGGCTGTATCGGCGATAGGGCCATACGGCGAAAAAATGATACTCCAGAGAATGCCGACGACAATGGTGGAGATCATGGCGGGGACATAGAGGACGCCCTGCCAGAATTCCTCGAATTTGACTGTTTTACGGTAAATCAGGTAGGCAAATATGAAACCGAGCGGCAGTTGTCCAAGGACTGAAACCAATACGATGTAGATGTTATTTTTGAGGGCATTCCAGAAGTACGGGTCGGCGAAAAGCCGCTGGTACTGCCGGAACCCCGTGATACCCCATGAGGTACCCCCGAACATTTTGCCTCCGCCGTAATTGGAAAGCGAAAGCACGATTGCCAGGACGATCGGGAAGCCGAACACAAAAAGATATATCAGGAACGACGGTAGCACCATTGCCCAATATGCCCTTCTGTCTTTCGCTGCTTTTGTAGCCGTGCCGTTCACCTCATACCTCTTTTCTGTTTCATGGCCATATAGAATTGCGGGCTCGTACCAAAGAGGTTCCGAGCCCGCACTGCAGTCTGTGTTCTGTCACGCAGAGTCTTGATTAGTGGGAAGCTCTCCAGGCATCGACCGCTGCCTGAACGCTCTGGGCCACCTGCGTTGGGGTTTTCGTGCCGAGTCCGATCTGCTGGAGGCCGAGATTGAGCGGCGTGTAGATGCTCGTGTCCAGAGCACCATCGAGAACATAGCAGGTCTTCTTCACTGCATCGTGGTATGCCGCCATTTTGACGGTGAAAGGCTCAAGCTTGTCGCTCTTCACGTCCTTTCTGGAGGTGATGTACCGGCCAAGTTCGAGGTACTGCCGCTGCACGTCGGCTGAATACAGGTATTTGAGAAGCCGCACAGCCGCTTTTTCCTTGTCGGAGCCGGCCGGGATCGAAGCCGAAATGCCGTACCCGCAGCCCAACACCGCCGAGGCGACGCCGGGATTTTTCTCACCGGGAATAGCCGGGAAATTGAAGTACTCGAAATCAGTCTGCTGCCGTTTGGGGTCGATGAGCGCCTTGCCCGAAGAAGGATCCGTCAAGAAGGCGTTCTGGCGCCAGTCGCCGTCGATAAAGAAGGCCGCCTTGCCTTCCGCGAAGAGGGCCGGCGCTTCACCGTAGGAAATCTGGATGGTATCGCGCCCAATGACGCCATCCTTGTACATCGTCTCCACGAAGTCCAGCGCTTTGATGAACTCCTTGTCGGTGAATTTGACCTTTCCGGCCAAGGCATTGTCGATCCATTCATCGCCGAGCATGCGGCCGACAATGGTGGAGAAAAGGCAGGACTGCATGACCCAGTCGTCCTTGTTGGCCATAAGCACGGGGCGAATTCCCTTGGCTTTGAGCTTCGGAAGCATCGCTTTGAGCTCGGCATAGGTTGAGGGCACCCTGAGTCCAAGGTCAGAAAGAAGCTTGGTGTTGGTGAACATTACCGTCGTGTAGGAGATGCTCTGCGGAAGTTCCGCAAGATATTTCCCTTTTTGTCCCGATGGATCGGTGACCGACGGAATGAAATTGGCAAGATAGTCTTTCCCAAGGAGCGGCGCAAGGTCTTTGACCAGCTTCTGCTCATGAAGCATAGTAGACCTTCCCGATGGATACATGTACATGACATCGGGCAAAGTTCCCGCAGCCACATACGCGGCGAGCTTCTGATGGAAAGGCTCATTCGAAAGCTCTTCCTTCACGATGGTGATATCGGGGTTTTCATCAATGAACCTTTGCCAGATCGCCTCGTTTTCAGCATAGCCCGGAGCAGTAGCATCGATGTAGTCAAAAACAGTGAGCGTTGTCTTCTGGGCATATGCACCCATGGATAGGATGACAAGAAACATGAGAGCCGAACAAATTTTTTTCTTCACTCCATTCCCTCCAATTGATTATATAAGCCAGACTCAAGCCTGGTATGGTCACTGAGATAATTCAGTTTGTTCCCGCGGGCCGACCGGGAACTTGTTGGTTGCAAAGAGGCGGTTGAGCAGCATTCCCGCGGCGCCAAAGGCCACCGCCTCCGCACCCATCGACGAATACTGAATTCTTACGTGCCGCTTTACCGGATACATCCAGTTGTCATGGATTGCCTTTTCGAGTATCCGGCAGAAATCGAGGTCGCTGTCCTCGATATCGCCGCCTATGAAAACGCTGTCGCAATCCAGTGTATTTACGAGCATCGCGATGTTCCTGGCCAGCTCGGAGACAAATTTCTCCAGCACGGAAAAGTCATTCAATATCTGACTCAATTCTTCCTTCGAGCATGAAACCTGAATGCCATTGTTTTCCGTGCAGAGGACACTCCGGAATTCTCCGGCAAAGTAGTTCGAGCCATAATGCACCTTGCCATTCAGTACAATGCCGAATCCGACGCCGACACCGCCGTATTCGGCGTGCGGCACAAGGGCCTGCCGGAATTCAATCAGCGCAAAAAGGATGTTTTTCAGCTCGGTGTTCTTGTGAAAGGCCAATTCACTCCATGCGCAGCAATTGGCATTATTTTCAATAAAGAACGGGACGTTCAATTTTTTCGAAAGCGTCTCCACGACATTGACAGGCTCCGATATTTTCAGGGGAACCGAAAATTCAACTGTGCCATCGTTAGGGTTGATGAGCCCACCGACACCTACTCCGACACCCAGAATCGCTCCGGGATACTTGCCCAAACGACTCTTCAATTCCCAGTAGATAGCCTGAATGGAGGGTGCAAGATTTTCTTTGGTGATGGACTCATCCTCTTCCTTTACTTCCAGAATCTCGCCTGCCAGATTGACCGCCACCGCGGAATAATGACCGCTCTGAATGGCAATGCCGATGATGTAGCCGTAATCCTTGTTGATGATGAGTGGAATTGGCTTCCTGCCGCCATTCTTTCCCGACGGGCCCTGTGGAAGTTCGGTTATGGCACCCTGCTCGATGAGATTGGCGACTTCCAGCGTAACCGTCGATTTATCGAGACCAAGATGACTGGCCACTTCCGCCCGGCTGCTCTCCGGATATTGCCAAATGGTGCGCAAAATCCTCGAGCTATTCTTTGTCTTTGGCATTTATGTCCTCGTCCACCTTCACCATGGTTAATTGTAATTTACAACTAACCTCATGTATTAACACGGTTTTTTCTGGTTGTCAAGAAAAATTATGCAGAATGTTATGACGATCCCAGACCCCAGCATTTTTCTGGTTCAAACANNAAAAAATGTGATTGTGGCGATGAGACGCCCGGTCATGGTCGCAAGAAAAAATCTTGACAGTCTTGCAAAACAATGCAATTCTAGTGTTGGTTTATTATTCAACCAACATGACATACTACAGAAAGGGCAGCGATATGGCGCAATGCATGATCATCCCGACATACTGGTCCACCCCCGACATCCCCTCATGGAAGATTTTCGATCATCCCATACCTATTGGCGAGACAGGGACGCTTGGCAGGACGCTGGACAATATCGAAAGCACCGGCTATCCCGATCCGGTCATCATTTTCCCCGCGCCTACCGACAGCCATATTGAGGCCAAGGTGAAAGAAATATCCCGAAACCGCGCGCTGGATATCCATGTCTTTTCCGATTCCGACCTTATTTCGATACGGCAAAGGCTTCGGGCAGTGGGCTTCCCGGCTCCCCTCCTTGGGGACATAAGCATGGACAGCTACGGCGGCGTGCGCAATATGGGCCTCCTGTACGCGGCTCTCCATGGTTTCGACACCGTCATCATGATCGACGACGACGAGTGCATCGATCCGCACTATCGCGATTCAGCCCTCAAATTCATAGGTGATTCGTGGGAAGGGAAGACAGTCCTGGGCAAGACGGGCTGTGTCGTGGACTCGAAAGGCAACAAATTCTACGACGGACAAAAATCGGATGCCCTGCGGGGATGGCCCAAGGATGAGCTCTTCAATAAAGAGGTCGTGGAAGCACTCGACAAGAAAGACCAGCTTTCGGAATCCAAAATAGCCTTCGGAGGGAACATGGTACTGAACTCGGGACTTTTTCTGCGGGTTCCCTTCGATCCGTACGGAACCCGCGGGGAGGACGATGACTACATACTCAATGCCCGATACTGCGGCCTGCCTGTTTTTTTCGATCAGGAGCTCCTGCTTCTGCACCTGCCGCCGGAACGCATCTGCAACTACTGGACGCGCCAACGCCAGGACATCCTTCATTTCAGATATATGAGGGAGAAGGTTCGGATTTTCGGTTTTGAGCCAGAATCTCTGGGGGGCTTCCTCGGCTACTTCACTCAGGACGACTTGGAATACAAAGCAATTTCGTCGAGTATCCAGGCCGCTCTTCATTTTATAGATACCGACCGCAATGAATTTACGGAATTCTTGAACAATGCCATTGCCGCCGAAACGCCGCCTGTTGTCCAGCTCCGGTCGCGCGTGAATGCATTCCTGAGCTTCATGGATGCATGGCAATCCGTGCTCCCAAAAATTGCAGACTGAATAAAGCTTTCAGAAAAGCGTGAGCTGTGAGTCTTTTGGTTTTTTGGGCGCGGCGCGCTCCACCATGGGCACAAGGTCTTCTATCTGGGCGAGAAAACGGCTTGGCGCGAGAGTGAGCTTGCGGCC
>DJVZ01000005.1 GCA_002441395.1 Spirochaetaceae bacterium UBA6243
AATGCACATTCTCGTCCTCATAAAACAAGTACCCGAAACCGACAAGGTCAAGATGGATCCGGAGACTGGCACCATGGTACGCTCCGGACTCGAGAGCATCATAAACCCTCTCGATCTGTACGCGATTGAAGAAGCACTCGTACTGAAAGAACGGCTCGGAGCCCAAGTAACGGTGATTTCGATGGGTCCTCCGGACGCGGAGCGCGCTCTGCGAGAGTCGCTCGCAATGGGATGTGATAATGCGATTTTACTGACCGATAGGGCTTTTGCCGGGTCGGATACCTGGGCGACATCGCGGGTGCTGGCCGAAGCGATCCGGCGCGCCGGCGACATGGATCTCATCCTCGCAGGCGAGCGGGCGACGGATGGAGACACCGGACAGGTGGGGCCGGCGGTTGCTGCGTGGCTTGACCTGCCTATTCTCACGTATGCAAGCGCGCTTGAAATCGAGCCTGCGTCCGCAGCCGTCGAAAGCCCTATTCTCTCGAAAACCACGCCGGTAGCGATCCGCGTCCACCGCCTCACCGAAGAGGGCTATCAGGTCCTCCAAGCGACGCCTCCATGCCTTGTCACGGTCGTCAAAGAGGTCGCTTCCCCGCGCCTACCCACGCTGCGCGGCAAAAAATTCGCCCGAAGCGCGGAAATTCCTCACTGGGGAGCCCGGGATATCGGCCTCGATCCGGTGTCAGTGGGGCTGGCGGGTTCCCCCACTCGAGTGGTGAAGATTTTTTATCCGAAAGTCGCGCGCAATGGCCTGCGAATCATGGCCACAGATGAAGCGGGCGCCGAAAAGGCAATCAGCCATATCATGGCACTCTTTGAAAACAGGGGACTCCTTGGCAAGGCCACGGTTGAGGACGGAGCTTCCGCCCCTTCAGCGCCTCTTGCCGCTTCTTCTGCTTTAAGATCAGCCCTTGAGCGCTCTCCAGTTGCAGGGGGCGCGCCAGGTCCCGACACCGCAGAAGCCTCCGCAAAGCCTGAATTCTGGATCCTGGCGGAGCGCCGCACAGATGGTCTCGATGTGGTCTCTTTTGAATTGCTCGCGCGGGCCCGGGCACTCGCGGACAACCGCGGGGCTCGTTTGGCGGCTGTCGTGCTCACGTCTTCCCTTTCCGAAGAAGATGCCGAGGCGCTGATCGCCCACGGCGCGGACAGGGTCATCGCGGTCGAACACCCGCTTCTCCGGGATTTTCTCTGCGAAATATGGGCGGAGGCGCTTTTACGCCTTGTTCGCGGGCGCAAGCCCGAAGTCTTTCTAGCCGCCGCTACAACGACGGGCCGCACCCTCATGCCGTATCTTGCGGCAAAACTCGGCACAGGGCTCACCGCAGACTGTACCGAACTCGCCATTGAAGAAGAGACGGGCCTCCTTCTCCAGACACGGCCCGCGATAGGCGGCAATATCATGGCCACGATCAAAACTGCTCATCATAAGCCTCAGATGGCCACAGTCCGCCCGCATTCGATGCAACCTCTGCCTGCCGATTCTGGACGCCAGGGGACCATTGTCCGCGTCGCTGGCGCCCCTCTCGCCGGCAAAGACTCCCCGGAGCCCCCAGTCCGAATCCTCGCCCTCGAACGCAATGCGAAGGACTTCGAAAANNGCTCATCCGCGAACTCGCGCATGCCCTTGGCGCCGTTGTCGGGGCAAGCAGGGAAGCGGTCGACAGGGGTTGGGTTTCCTACCCTCACCAGGTAGGGCTCAGCGGCAAGACCATATCGCCCGAAATCTACCTGGGTGCGGGAATTTCCGGGGCCATTCAGCATCTCGCGGGCATTCGCACCGCCAAGACGATCATCTCGATCAACAGCGACCCCGACGCGCCCATCCACGCCGTCGCCGACCTTGCGATAGTGGGCGACCTCTTCGAGATTCTTCCTCGGCTCACGGCGCGCCTGCGACAACGATCCACCGGCGCCGCGCCGCACGAGCCTTCCATACTTTCGCCAGACACCCCGGCAGCAGCCCCGCCCGCCGAAAACAAGGCCAGTGCATCCTCCAGGGAGGCGCAATCATGATCTATAATCATATAAATAAAGAAATTATAAGTGAGCTTATTCAAATTGCGGGCGAGCGGAACGTTCTCGTCGATCCTGCGCGCATCGAGGCCTTTTCCCACGATGAAACTTCGAAGGAAGAATACGGCCACATGCCCGATGTCGTCGTAACGCCCCAGTCGACCACGGCTGTCGCCGAAATCGTCAGACTCGCGAACCGCACTCGCATACCCGTCACTCCCCGCGGCGCGGGAAGCGGGCTTTCGGGCGGAGCCATCCCGGTCTACGGCGGCATCGTGCTGTCGCTCGAAAAAATGAACCGCGTTCGAGAAATCGACTACGACAATCTCACCATGACCGTCGAAACCGGCATCGTCACCAACGAAATCAACAATCTTGTCAAGGAGAGAGGTCTGTTCTACGCCGGCTATCCCATGAGCCTGGAGACCTGTACCCTCGGAGGCAATATCGCGGAAAACGCGGGTGGAGGAAAGGCGATCAAGTATGGTGTTACCTCACGCTATATCCTCGGGCTCGAATTCGTCACGCCCGCAGGCGAAGTCGTCTGGCTGGGCGGCAAGCTCGCGAAAGACGTGACGGGCTACGACCTTGTCCATCTCATTGTCGGTTCCGAAGGAACGCTCGGCATCGCGACCGCGGCCATCATCAAGCTCATCGGCCTGCCCGCCGCGAAATCCGACCTGCTCGTGTTGTTCCACAGCCCCCAGGAGGCGATATCCTGCGTCCCCATCATCCTTTCGAAAGGCCTCATTCCCACCGCCATCGAATTCATGGACCGCCGGAGCGTAGAGACTTCCTGTGCCTATCTGAACGAGAATCTGCCGTACGCGGAGTGCGGCGCGATGCTGCTCATCGAGATGGACGGGAGAGACCCCGCCCTTGTCGAGAGCGAAACAGAGGCCGTGGGCGACCTGTGCATGGAGCAGGGAGCCATCGAAGTCTATGTGGCGGACAACCGCACGACGCAAGAGCGTCTGTGGGCAATACGCCGAAATATTGCGGAAGCATTCAAGGTCTACTGCCCTGTCCAGAGCCTCGAAGACATCGTCGTGCCGCCCGCGGCGATCCCCGCTGTTATTCCCGAACTCGACCGTATCGCCGAGCAATTCGGCATCACCATTCCCTGCTACGGGCACGCAGGCGACGGCAACCTCCACGCGACCCTCGTCAAAGCCCCCGGCATGCCTCTGGAAGACTGGCAGCGTATCGAGCCGCAAGCCCTCGCGGCGCTGTACGAAGCCATCACGAAACTGGGCGGCAAAATCTCAGGCGAACACGGCATCGGTCTCAAGCGCAAAGAATTCATGAAAAAGTTCATGATCCCCACCGAGCTTGAGCTTCTCAAGACAATCAAGCGCGCCTGGGACCCGAACCTCATCATGAACCCGGGGAAGATTTTTGACATGGAAAGTTAGCCATCGGGCGCCCTGTTTGACAGCAAGGCCCTCTACTGGCTCCAGCGCCAATGGGGCACCTTGCCTGCTTCAAAAGAAAAACGGTCTCAAAATTCCGCCTATCTCCGATTCAAATTCCTTCTTCTGACACCAGCCAATCGATTCAAGGAGCGAGGTGTCCATGCGGCAGTCGCGCGGACGAGGGGCACCGGAAGGCGGTGAGGGATCAGGCTGGATGTGGCGCGCATCGAGGCCCAGCGCTTTGGCCATGATCTGCGCCATTTCATACTTTGTATAGGCATGATCGCCAGAGAGCAAAAACCGGGGAAAGGGACCATAGGAACAGCGCCCATTCCGGCATGCATCCACCACGGCAAGAATTGCGCTTGAAACATCGTCGACATGCGCGGGATATCTGCGGGCCCAATGCTCCATTTTTCGGGGTGAGCTGGATTTGAGCGCAAAAGCCACTTCCGTGACTGATGACTCCTCGAGCGATTCCACAGGTCCATACAGAATCGGAATTCGCAGCACTGCCCCGACAGAACGCCCTTCAGACGAGCGAACGGCGCCTGAAAGCGCCACTTCGGCGGCATATTCCGCCTCCAGTTTCATGCGGCCATATGCGTTGAGAGGGTGTACGGGAGAATCGGGATAGTATGGCGGTGAGGTGCCGTCAAAGACATAATCGGTGGAAATGAGCAGCAGAAAAGCGCCGCGCCCGGCACATGAGCGCGCGATAATCTGCGTCGCGTCCACATTGATCGCCTGCGCCTTTGGTAAAGCCGTATCGACGACATCGGGGCGCCGCTCCGCGGCCAAATGCATCACGACATCGGGCGAATGCCGCGCAAAAAACAGCGCCACCGCACTTTCATCAGTCAAATCGAGCTTTTCAAGTGGCGGCACCGCTCTCGAGAATGCCACTCCTTTCACTTCAAGATCGGAGCGCTCTGCAAGGAATTTCATGAGCGAGCGGCCCAGCAGACCGGATGCGCCAGTCACGAGTATCTTCATTCGAGAATAATACCATGGAGGGGAGCGACATAGAAGGCAGCAGTCCGCCCTTGCGCAAAGTACCTTTTTTCGCTACTGTATGCTCTTGCAATTAAGCAAATTTCTTCCGCACAGCGAATAGCGAGGAGATAACAATATGGAACAGAAACTCTGGTCAAGCCGCCAGAGCGAGCAGTGGCGCATCAAAGTCGGACTCGCAGAAATGCTCAAGGGCGGCGTTATCATGGATGTTACCAATGCGGCGCAGGCAAAAATCGCTGAAAAGGCAGGAGCGTGCGCCGTTATGGCCCTCGAACGCGTCCCCGCCGATATCCGCGCACAAGGCGGCGTTGCCCGCATGTCTGACCCCAAAATCATCAAAGAGATCCAGAATGCGGTCTCGATTCCCGTCATGGCGAAGTGCCGCATCGGACATTTTGCGGAAGCTCAGATTCTCGAGGCGCTCGGCGTTGACTTTATCGATGAATCCGAGGTGCTCACCCCCGCCGACGACCACTACCACGTTTTTAAGCACGATTTTAAAGTCCCCTTCGTCTGCGGCTGCCGCGAGCTGGGCGAGGCGCTTCGCCGAATCGGTGAAGGTGCGGCCATGATCCGCACAAAGGGCGAAGCCGGCACCGGCGATATTATCGAAGCCGTGCGGCACATGCGCGCCGTCCGCGACGGCATCGCGCGCCTGGCCAGCCTTCGCGACGAAGAGCTCATGACCGCCGCGAAAGAGCTGGGAGCACCATTCGAGCTTGTCTGGGAAGTCGCAAAGACCGGCAAACTCCCCGTTCCAAACTTCTCCGCGGGCGGTGTCGCGACCCCCGCCGACGCGGCACTGATGATGCAGCTCGGCGCCGAATCTGTCTTTGTGGGCTCAGGCATTTTCAAGTCCGGCAACCCCGAGCTCCGCGCCACGGCCATCGTCTCCGCAGTCGTCAACTATAGAGACCCGAAAATCCTGGCGGAAATCTCTGAAGACCTCGGAGCGCCCATGGTCGGCATCGGCCTCGATGAGCTCGCCGAAAACCAGAAGATCGCCGGGAGAGGCTGGTGAGCGGTCCGCGCATCGGGCTTCTGGCGTTTCAGGGAGATTACGAGGCTCATGGGAAGGCGCTCGCGCGGACAGACATTGCGTCGATAACGATCGTCGAAGTGCGGTGCCTCTCCGACCTCGAAGGTGTCGATGCCCTTATCATCCCCGGCGGCGAGAGCACGGTCATGGGAATGCTTCTGGAGCGCTTCGGTATGTTCAAAGCGCTCAAAACCCGCATCGAGGATGGTCTGCCAGTCCTTGCCACCTGCGCGGGCCTTATTTTGCTTGCGAAGAACATCGAAGGCAGCAACCAGGCCAGACTCGGCGTCCTCGACGTCACCGTCCTGCGCAACGCTTATGGCCGCCAGATCGACAGCTTCCATGCGCCCGTGCAGACGAGCATTCCCCAGACAGGCACCATCGACGGCGTATTTATCCGTGCTCCTAAAATTACTGCCCTTGGGGAGGGAGTAAAAGTCATCGCGACCTACCGGAACGAACCCGTCATGGTGCGCCAGGGCTCAATTGTTGCCGCGACATTCCATCCCGAACTGTTGCCAGACGCCTCTCTGCACCGCTGGTTCATTCAGTCCTTTTTGCTAAAAACTCCGCAGGAATAGCGACAGGGCTTCTCGACACATGGCATGCGATCCATGCCACACCTATCGGTAATTCAGGATTAAGCCTCTCCAGGGCTTTTTTCAGAATTTCAGAAGATGATGGCTGAAACAATGCTGTGACCAGACGATAGTAGTAATAGGGGCATTCAGTGAAGTTTCGGTTCAGGACAGCCTCTTTCAATTCTTTCATCAGAGAAATGATTCTCTCTTTTGATGTTTGGACGACTCTGACTATCTTGTCCTCTGTCTCGCGCGCGCTTTTCAGAATCGCTTTCTCGAGTTCACCATAAGAATACGCATGGATTTTTTCAACATTCAGAATTGAAGCGGCGCATTCCAGCGCAACGAGAAGCTCTCTCCTGTCATAGCACATATACTGCGGCTTTTTGTCGAATGGTATCGATGGGTCCGGAGCATACACTTGTTCCTGTTCATTGTCAGGCTCCAAAAAATAGGAATATCCAGTAAAGCGACCAAAGGTCCGCATCGTATCAAGATAGCCAAGCAGCATAAACGCGTTCAAAAAATCTCTGTTCATATCCAGGACCCATCCCATATCGATCGAATTTTTGATGTAAACAGTGATACACCCATCGATCTGTGGTCTTCTTGTCCTGCCTATGCCCGAAAGATCGGAAACGATGATTTTTCGATACCCCCGTTTTCTGGCCATTGCATAAGGAATATTGTCGTACATTCCCCCATCCATGAAGGACTTGCCGTCAATCTGAGGATTTTTGAAGCCGGGAAAGGCCGAGCTCGCCATGATATAATCGACCACTTTCCCATACTCCATATCTTCAAGAAAAACTTCACGAGGCTTCAGATTCGTCACATTGATGGTTACCACACCGAAATCTTTTCCGCTTTTTCTAAGCGCCTCTTCGTCGAGATTGTCTCCGATGAGGCGTCTGAAGGGTGCCGTATCAAGTCCTTTATTGTTCAGAATCGAAGCAAAGAAATGGGGTATGCTCGATATGGTATGCAGTCCAATATCTATTTCCCCATCTCTTGCGAATCCGTCTGGCAAATTGATCACATTGTCAACAGTAATTTCCTGTCCCAGTCTTTCCAGAAACTTTCCCGAACCTTGCGCAAGGAATGCCGCAATGACCGCGCCAATCGAAGTGCCCAGGAAGGCTCCCACGGGAATTCCCAGTTGCTGGAGTGCCTGCCAGACACCAATATGATAGACACCCTTAGACCCGCCACCACCCAGAACAAGGCAATAATCTTCTGTATTATGATACATTGTTTTCTCTCCCGGAATTGCTGACAGATGGTTTCCCAACAGATTTTGCAGACAGAATACGCCATGCAGAGTAAGCCGAAATCAAATATCCGACGACAAAAAATCCCCATAAAAATGATGAGGGACGAAGTCTGGCCAGCGTTTCGATGCTCGCCGGCATCTGCGCGATCGCATCAGCCATGAATACGTACAGCATTACGCAAATTCCCAACACCAGCAGAAGCCATTCTGCCTTTGTCGGGCGTAGTATTCGCTCCTTATCCTCAAGCGCTGCCAGTCCGCTCCCACAGAGTACCATGAGCGCCGCGATCATCACCGGTGCGATGACAGGTCCCCACCACGGTAAAGGAATAAGAAAGAGCAAATCCCAATCAAACAATGACTTGGGCCATCCAATGAACACAGCAAGCCAAACATAATAAAAAATGTCCCAAAGACCAAACGCATATATGGCAAACCCAATTTTCGACTGGAGCCTCTTCCCCGACAAAAGCCCAACCGCAAGCAGCATGATGAGCGTTGCAAGCTCTCGCCCCACTTCAATTAATGATATTTGTGGATCGAAAGGAGGGGCACTAGTCATCAAATCGGTAATGCCATAAAATCGCCGCAAATATACCACTATCGCAGCCTCGAGATATGCCATTCCAATCGCGTAGATGGCGACATACAAAAGCTTTTTCCTGTACATTGCGGTCGTTATTCTCCCAAAAGATCGTTTTTATTGACGCCTGCGTCAAATATATATATTTTTAACGCATATTGTGTAGGGCTGTCCAGATGCTCCGCATATTGACAAAACAAACTCGAGAATGATATTAGAGGGAAATGGGTATGAAACAAAAGCACAATTCGCAGTTCGATCATGTTTTGTTCCTGATATCACAAGGCCGGAATCGAACCAACCTGCTAAAAAAACAAGAGCAGAAAGCCATCGCATTCCTCGTGCAATACATACCTTCCTGGGTAAGTCCAAATATGCTGACTGGCATCGGTTTCTTCGGGAACGTGATCGTATCTTTAAGTTTCATCCTGGGGGCAAGGATTGATCCGAGATTTTTGCTGTTGGGAGTCGTGGGTTTTGCTATTTCATGGTTTGGCGATTCGCTCGACGGGCGCATCGCGTATTACCGAAACACACCACGAAAATGGTATGGGTTTTCACTCGATCTGGTAGTGGATTGGATAGGCATCGTACTGGTTGGTCTTGGATTTATAATTTATGCAGAGGGATTCTCAAAAATCTTAGGGTATGGATTTATTGTACTCTATGGTCTTGAAATCATCCTTGCTCTTCTTCGATATAAGATCAGTGGAGAATATTCTATTGATGCAGGAAAATTGAGCCCAACCGAGGCCAGAATTTTCATTTCCTTATTCTTGGTGCTTGAAGTAATATTCCATGGAACCATGACCTATATGGCTGGATTGGCCAATGTGGTCCTCGCCTTTTCGAATTTTACCGAATTTAAAAAATTGGCAAGGATTGCCGATCAGCGCGACGAAGAGGAAAAAAAGAAGAAGAACGTATCGAAAATTTCTGACATCCAGGTAAATTAGTATAGAAAGCATCTGAAATGCACCATTCAATACTGACGTTTTCAAAGGCGCAGATATCCTCCTTTATCGGCGGTGTTGTTGATTACGGGATCATGGTTCTCTTTACCGAATTGCTGCATGTACACTATACCATTTCGATTGCCTTCGGAGGTATTATCGGAGCTGTCATCAATTTCAGCGTAAACAGAATGTGGAGTTTCTATTCAAAGGAAACACCGTACAAATACACTGTAATACAGCAGCTTACAATGTTTTGCCCAATGGTTCTCGGCAGCATCGCATTGAAATCGGGCGGAACTTTTGCACTAACCTCGCTTACAAAAATAGATTACAAGTTCACAAGGCTTGCCGTCGATGCCATTGTCTCAGTCTTCTTCAATTATATGCTACAGAGACACTGGATTTTTAAAAAGAAACACTAGGGGCGCGATACCTCTTTTCAAGCAGGCTCCATACCGCTTACCGCAAAAGATTACTGAGAACTCACTCTGCTTTCTTCACAAGCACTTTATCGATTCGCTTGCCGTCCATATCGACCACTTCGATATGCAAAGGAGGCCATTCAATCACATCCCCGGCCTTAGGTATCGAACCTGAGCAATGAAGCACAAAGCCGGCTACAGTATCGTAATCCTCACTCGAGACAGACTCGATATTGAGCCCGAGGTTCTCGGCGAATTCATCGATTGGCATCGAGCCGTCAACAAGATATGAGCCATCGTTTCGCCTGAAAATCTGCGGCGTTTCTTCCTGCTCAATCTCTGAAATATTCGCCATTGCCTCGAGCAGATCGCCGATGGTCACAAGACCCGATACACCGCCAAATTCATCGATAATCAGTCCTGCTGATTTTTTCGCGTCGCGGAGAATGCCAAGCGCCTGCAAGCCGGAAAATGTCTCCGGAACCATTACCGGAGGCTCCATGCAGGTTTCAACACTGACAAAACGCCCTTCCGCCAAATGTTTCAGCGCTCGCTTTACCGCAAGCATGCCCTTTGTATGATCCAGATCGCCATCAACGACAGGCAGATAGCCAAACTCGGCATTTTCGATAATTGCCTGAATATGCGCCTCGCACGAATTCTCCACATCCAGCACCACCACATCCGTCCGCGGCGTCATAAACAGCGTAACCCGCCTGTCATCCAGACTCAGCACGTCTTCCACCATCTCGCGCTCGGCAGCTTCGAATACACCCGATTCTTCTCCCTGTTCTACAAGAATTTTTACCTCTTCAGGCGTAATCGCGGATTCACGGCCATGAGAAAAACCAAAAAGTTTTATAAGCCCATCAGTAGCCGACGACAAAAGTCTTACTACTGGAAAGAAAATCACGCTCAGCACATGCATGGGCTGAATGGTGAGCCCCACGATATGCTCGGGATTATGGAGGGCGATGGATTTGGGAACGAGCTCGCCAATCACCACAGAAAGAACGGTTATCGCCAATACCACCAGGGCCACAGAGACCGAAGCCGCATATTTTTCGAGAAAGGACCATTTTGCCAGCCACTGGGCCAGCCACTGGGAAAAAGTCGTACCACTCAACGCGCCCATAAGAATACCGATAAGCGTGATTGCGATTTGAATCGTCGAAAGATATCGGCTCGGCGTTTCCCGCGCCTTGAGCGCAAGCTTGTAGGCTTTTTTCCCCTTGTCCGCTTCAGCCTGAAGCCTCACCTTGTGCGATGAAACAAGCGCCGTCTCCGAGAGCGAAAAAAAACCATTGAGCAGGATAAGCAAAAACAGGACAAGAATTTCAGTCACCATGGCGCGCCTCTTCGGAATAGCCAAAGCTCATTGTTCGGAATGCCGCGCCAACACACGAAAGACAACAGTCGGAGTCGCTCGAAGAATCATCATCGCTCTGCATGATAAAAGAATAGCAAACTTTAGCGTGCGATGTCGAGGCGCCTGGCGGGTATGGTGTGTGCTCGAAACGACACGAAGCGCACTCTGCAACTTTTTCGATCCTGCTCTTTCGCGCTTATCTTCCACTGGTATATAGTAAAAAGAAATGAAGGCATTACTAAATATGTGTGTGGCGCGGATTGTGATTCTCTTCGCATTCGCAAGCCTGATGTCTGTGCCGCTGATCGCTCAGCAAAATGCATCCCCGTCGCAAGCATTTCCCGGTACATTCGATCTCGAATTCCCCGAGGGCGATACACTTCGAAACATAACAGAGCCGGTATTCTTAGGAAAAGCGACATTTCTCCAAAGACTCGAAGAGAGAAATGGCGTGCAAGCACCAGCCACTGCCACACCATCTGCCCTGCGTGCACCCCTCGGTCTGGTGCTCTGTGGAGGTTCCGCGCGCGCGTATGCCCATATTGGCGTCCTCAAAGCGCTCGAAAAAGCCGGCATATATCCCGATTTCATTGTTGCAAGTTCCATGGGTGCCATTGTAGGCATGCTCTATGCCGCAGGGTATTCCCCCGACGATATCCAGATGCTCATCCATGCAATTCCGCTCGAATCCTATTTTGATATCGTTATTCCCACCAATGGCGGACTCATAAATACCGAAATCTTCAGGGCAACGTTCCGAAAACTTGTAGGCAAACTTGATCTCTCCGAAACTGCGATACCCATCATTGTCACTGCTGAGGATCTCAAATCCCGTCAGCAGATATGGATCGCGGAAGGACCTTTCGATCGCGTGATGACAAGCGCCTTCGCGATGCCCGCAATTTTTGAGCCCCAGCCTTTCGGTGAATTCGGGCTCATCGACGCGGGAGCAACAATCATTGCGCCTGTCGAGCCTGCCCTCCAGATCAGCGATCACCTGATCATTTCAACCGCCTTCTACGACCGCACAATGAATTTTTCAAGCCCGATCACAGTGCTCAACCGCGCAGTGGATATAGGAAAGACGCGTGCGGGCATGGAAGAAATCGGAAAATCCCACGCCTTTGTGATCCGCAACGATGTCGAAAACCTGTCCTACATGCAATTCAGCGACCCCGACATCATCATCTCGAAGGGTGAACAGAGCGCGCAGGCAGCACTTGAAAAACTTAACCCCAATTTGCGTTCACAATTTGAAAATTCGCCTCTTCCCGGCTTTTTCGAGCATCGCTCGCTGATCCACAACAGCCTTGTGAGAACCATTCAACAGCTTCAGAGCGGCGAGATGCCTTCAGCATCATTCATGATAAGAGGACTGCCAATTCTCAAACTATTCGAACCCTTCTCGCGTGCGCCAGGCGAAACAGGAACAGAGCCGCGCATCGGTGCTTCACTTGTATTTTCAATTTCAAAATTCAGAGCAGTCGTTTCTTATTTTGCCGCCCTGAATCCAGAGCCAGGAAAAGAATGGGCCGTCGAAACAGGCATTCGGGCGAATCCTCTGGGCAGCCTGAATGTATGGCTTACGACTCGTCTCTGGGGAGAATATGGCAGTACTTATATTTTGGACCACAAGCCTGAATATTGGGAATTCGCGGGGCTCGTAAAAAATACCGCGGTGTTAAAAAATAAAAAAATTGGATTTCAGCTCGGTGGGGATATGCTTTTAAAAACAGCGGGTACCATCGCGACATGGCAGACGTTGGGACTTGTAGAGGCCTCATCGACCAAGCAGTTTTCAAAAGCAGGACCCTTCCTTCAGCCCTGGTATTCAGTGGAAGCAGGCGGATTTGTCGAGAACACCTCGGGGGCTCAAATTGCCTCGGGCATCCAAAGCACCTTGATGGGAGGCATTAATTCGACATGGGTCAGCCCAAAAGCCCGCGCCTTTGCGAAAGTCTCTCTCAACGGCCAGGAATTCGCCGAATCAAAATTCGATGGCTTCCGGAGTGCGGCGCCCCGAGGTTCTGCGCTCTCTGACTTGATCACAAACGCCGAAATAGCAGTCGCACCTCAAGATATGTACCTCGACATGGCCGAAGCACTACTATTCCGGAATTTTGAGCTTGCGCCATTTTTCGATACTCGATGGAGCAACGCTTCAGGCGAATATTTTCATATGAGCGACTGGGCCGCAGGCCTCTCATTTTCGTTCGAAGCACGAGCGTTCGGGCTCGCTCCCGCCACAATAAGCCTCTACGCCAGCTATGCCGGCTCAAAAGTCTTTACGCTTCAAATTCGGGCTGGCGTTCTCTTGTCGGAGCAGTGATTTGGGGGACGACAGAATTCAAAGTAGAAAGGCCTCATATAAAAAAACGCGCAGCTTTCACTTTAAAGCCGCGCGCTCCATCTCAACTGAATGGTCGTGCCCTTATTTCAGCGCATACCGGATGCCGATCGTTTCGCTGAAACCGGATCCGCTCCCGACAAAATGATTGATATAGAATGAATGAAGATCGATCGCAAGCTTGTCATTCACATAATACGAAAGACCGCCGCCCGAGGAAACGCCAAAGCCTCCGGGAACAGTTCCGACACCCATGCCCAACCCTATGTACCAGTCGAAATTCCGCAGGAATTCGGGGAAATCCTTATACGCCTTCATGCCCCAGTGCAGCGTGGCCATCCCCGCAGCGGAAAAGTTGAGAGTTGTGCCGAAATCCAGACCTGCGATTCCCATAACGCCCATTGTAAGAGGAAATCCTGGGATGGTGAATTTCTGTATAATAGATTCAACCCCACCACTGATTCCAAAACCTCTCCATCCATAGCCCACACCACCAAAGCCAACCAAATCACCTTTTTCGGCATGGACATCGTTCGTAACGTTCTGTGCGAGCACGGGGCTTGCCGCGATCATAATCATGAAGAACACAACCGCAGCGATTTTCAATTTTTTCATTCTTCCCTCTCAAGCTGCTGAAATTTATAAGGAGGATGCCAAACAACGCAGCTCTGTCCATGATTATATGTATCCAAAGACTAAAATCAATCCCAATCTGCCTTTTTTCATGATATTATCGTCGTATGATTCGGTGTCCATGGTGTGGCAATGATCCCTTGTATGTGCGGTATCATGATGAGGAATGGGGAACCCCTGTGCACGAGGAACGTACACATTTTGAATTTTTGCTGCTTGAGACCCAGCAGGCAGGGCTTTCGTGGCGTACGGTTCTCGGCAAGCGTGAAGCCTATCGCGACGCTTTCGTCGATTTCAATCCGGAGCGTGTCGCCCGTTATTCTGAAAAAGATATCGAGCGCCTGCTTTTGGACCCTGGCCTGATACGCAACAGACGAAAACTTGAAGCCGCGGTGACGAATGCCCGCATCTTTCTCGCTATCCAGGAACATCACGGCTCATTCGATGACTGGATTTGGCATTTTACCGAGGGTCGGCCCATTACAAATACATGGCATACTCTTTCGGAAATTCCCGTTCGTACGGAGCTTTCGGATTCGATCAGCAGCGAAATGCGCAAGGCTGGTTTTTCATTTGTCGGCTCGGTGACAATTTACGCACACTTGCAGGCGATCGGCATTGTAAATGACCATCTTGTGAGCTGTTTTCGGCACGCAGAAATCGCGGGTCTTTGACGGGTTTTGCCCTTTATATAAAAATCATTATATTAAAAACGAAAGCGGTTCGACCGCTCAACGTCAAATGAACAATATGGAGGGAAATGATGGTATCACAGAAAATGGTCGATCGAATAAATCTTCAGATCAATCGCGAAATGTATTCAGCATATCTCTACCTCGCAATGGCCGCCAAAATGAACGAACTCGGCTATACCGGAATCGGGAAATGGCTCACCGTTCAGTATCATGAGGAGATGTTTCACGCGATGAAATTCGCGGAATACCTCCACGATCAGAACGCAGTCGTCGCGTTTGCCAAGATCGACACACCCGAATTCAAAGAGAAGGACGTAAAGCCTCTATTCGAGCATGTCCTCGCTCACGAACAGGGCGTCTCCGCCAGCATCCGCGAAATCATGGACCTCGCAATCGCCGAGAAGGATTACGCCACCCAGACCTTTGTACAATGGTACATCAACGAACAAGTGGAAGAAGAAAAGAACGCGACCGAAATCCTGCAGAACATCGATCTCGTTGGCAACTCGGCGCAGGGGCTTTTCATGCTCAATACCGAGCTCGGCAAGCGCGATCCGTCTGTGCCTCTCGATTTCAACAAGATCTGATGCCCAAAGCCTTCAGGGTGGCCTGAGACCATACCGCTTTCAGGCGCCTTTGCCAATCATTTTGAATCCGAAAAGCCTGCTGCTGTGTCGCGGCGGGCTTTTCTCATATCCACGAGTTCTGTATGCTCATGAACATGGCAGTCCGCTATACAAGTACACGGAATGCTCATGTCAATGTGAGCATCGCAGAGGCTATCGTGCAGGGTATGCCCCAGGATGGCGGGCTCTTTGTCCCTGTAAAAATGCCGAAACTGGCGTCCGACGCACTCTTTGAGCCAAACCTTTCGTATGCCGAGCTGGCGTGGATGGTGTTGTCTCCATGGTTCGACTGGCCAGAACAGGAGCTCCGGCCCCTCATCGAAGGAACATATTCGAGTACTGGCGAAACTCCGATGTTTGATGTCCAGGAGATTGTTCCTCTCGCCGCGGCCGGTTCTTTGGACTGCGATGTCAGGCTTCCCAGCGCGAGCGGCGCGCCCTCTCTTTTTTTGCTCGAGCTTTTTCATGGCAAGACCTGTGCCTTCAAAGACCTCGCCCTCAGTCTTCTGGGCGGGCTGCTGCGCACAAGTCTTGAAAAACGCGGCATCGATGAACCGATGCTCATACTCACCGCGACCTCGGGCGATACTGGCTCCGCGGCGCTCTCCGGGCTCGGCGGACAACCGGGCATCCGCATAGCGGTCATTTATCCCGCCAGTGGCACGAGCGAAATACAGCGCCTCCAGATGACCTCTGTCCCCACGGACGGCCGATTCGTCATCGGCCTGCGGGGCAATTTCGACGACGCCCAGCGGGCGGTCAAGGCCATCTTCCAAACCGCGTCGAACCCCGGTTCGCCTTTTTATGGACTGCGCCTCAGTTCCGCGAACTCGATCAACATCGGAAGGCTCCTGCCGCAGATTGTCTACTATGCGGCGGCCTGGCGCGACTTATTTTTTTCTGGAGTGCTGGAAAAAGGCCAAGCCTTCGATGTCGTCGTCCCGAGCGGCAATTTTGGCGATATCCTGGCCGCCCGCTATGCA
Organism: Spirochaetaceae bacterium UBA6243; assembly: GCA_002441395.1. GTDB lineage: Bacteria > Spirochaetota > Spirochaetia > Treponematales > Rectinemataceae > Rectinema. The sequence goes on from DJVZ01000005.1 coordinate 15,959, forward strand.
AAAGCAATGGGCATTCCCATACGAAAACTCGTGTGTGCTTCAAACTCAAACCGAATTCTGCACGATTTTTTCAGCACAGGCCTCTACGACAGACGGAGAAAATTCTCAAAAACCCTGAGCCCTTCGATGGATATCCTGGTCTCAAGCAATCTTGAACGGCTCTTGTACCTTGCACTCGATGATAATCCTGAACTCGTCGCGGCCATGATGAGCGAATTCGAGCACGAGGGTTTTTTTCAGCTGCCTGAGCATAGCCGTACGAAAATCGCTGATTTCTCTGCGGGATGGGCAAATGATATCCAGACGCTTGCGAGCATCCAGCATATGTGGGAAGCTCACGGGGTGCTCGTCGACCCGCACACCGCGGTCGCCTGTTCGGTCGCACATGAATCGATAAAGATCGCAAGGACGAGCCTGAGGCGCCGTGCAGGGAAGGAGCTTGAAGCATCGCCCCCTGTCGTGATCGCCGCGACCGCAAGTCCCTTCAAATTTCCCGCCGCCTGCCTTAAAGCGCTCCAAGGCCCCCTGTTGTCTTTACGCGAAAACACCAATGACCTCGATCTCGCATTCGAACTCTCCCGAGTTACCGGTATTCCTGTTCCAGCGCCCATTGCAGCCCTTACCACCGCGAAAATCCAGCACCACACGATCGCCGAAGAATCGGATCTCGCGGCGCTGCTCGCCGATTTCGCCCATCAGCCTTCAAAAACAGCCCAAGGGAAACAATTAGACTCAACGAGGCCCTTATGATAGAGATCGAAGTCCCCGCGACGAGCGCAAACCTCGGCCCCGGTTTCGACTGTCTGGGAATCGCGCTGTCACTTTCGAACATAGTCCGCATCAAAAGAGCCGCAAGAACGTACCTTACAGGGTGCCCGTCCCAATGGGCCGGTGAAGACAACCTTCTTTTGCGCTCATTCCGTCACGCGTGTTCGATCCTGCAAACCTCTGTCCCCGAAATCGCTGTCGAATTTGTCTCCAATATTCCGCCTGCCCGGGGCCTTGGTTCGAGCGCATCCCTCGCGGTGGCGGGGGCGGCGGCCGCGCTTCTTTTCCACACAGGGGCAGAAGCGGGGACAGAAGTTGACTACTCCGCTTTTCTGCACAGACCGGAAAACCTGGATTTTCTTCTTCGCGCGGCCGCCGACATCGAGGGCCACCCCGACAACGCGGCGCCGGCCATGTATGGCGGCTTTACCGCCGCGGCACTCGCGGGGCGGAAAATCATCGTCAGCCACAGCAGTGCGCCTGAACACTGGCATTTCGAAGCCTGCATCCCCGATTTCAATCTCGAAACAAGCGTGGCGCGCAAAGCTCTGCCAGACGTGTACCCGCGCGCAGATGTCGTGCATTCGCTTTCGCATGCGGTGCTCACCGCCCTTGCGATACAGAAGGCGGACCTGACTATGCTTGGCCGCGTCTGCGAAGATCGGATTCACGAACCATACCGTCGTCCTCTTATCCCCGATTTTGAAATTGTTGAAACTGCATGCCGGGCACAGAATGCTGCCGCAGTGTGGATTTCTGGTTCAGGGCCCACAATTCTGGCAGTATTCGATACCTCCGCCCCCGAAAAAATAAATAAAAGCCTTGCGTCCGACATCGCAGAACGCGCTCTGCATTCATGGCACATTATTCCCTTGCACGCCGACAATCTGGGAATCCGTGCCCATCAGGTTCGACAGGAGGAACCATCAGTATGAATTATTCATCGATATCGGAGGACTCTTCCGCTACATTACCCTGCGCCCCGATATTCTGCGCGCCCCTTACGTCTTCATTTGGCGACATTCTCATCCTCTGGGAAGGCCAAGACGCCTCAAGTCTCTGCCGAATTTATCTGCCCAAAGATGTCGTGGCGCAATTTGATCGGGCCCGGGTCGACTTCCCACACTTAACACTTTGGGAGAAGGGAGCCGCTCTTCCTTCCGCTATCGAGTCAATTGCAGAGTTGCTTCACGCCATCCTTGCGGGGCGCCCCGTCCAGTTACCTTTTGCAATTCTTGAAAAAAGTCTGCGCCCGCTCGGTGTTTTTCAGCAGAAGGTTCTTATGCTCGAGGCCACCATCCCCTTCGGGCACATCAGCACATATCGCGAACTTGCAAGGGCGAGCGGCAATTCCCTGGCATTTCGTGCTGTTGCACGCGCGCTTTCGCACAATCCATTGCCCCTACTCATTCCATGTCACCGCGTCATCGCTTCGAATGGAAGCCTCGCCGGTTACCAGGGTGGTACTGCCATGAAGCAGCATCTTCTTGAGCTCGAGGGTATTCCTTTCTCTTCCGAGGCGGTGGACCTGAAGCGCGCCAAACTGTGGAATTTTTCCGCTTAAGGTGCCCCCGGTCTTTTTATTGCGCGAGGGCCTGCCATGGATTATCCTACAAATCATGAGCGATGAAACAAATATAAAAGCTGCAACTGTCGAATCTTCTGTAATTATGCCCGCCATTTTCGCCGGACATGGACTTGCCATCAACGCGGCGCTGAACAATGATTTTGCCAAGTCGCTGAGCGACATTACGGCCCGCATCCCAAGTCCATCCGCCATCGCAGTGATATCAGCCCACTGGAGCACGCCGGAAGTCCATGTAACCAGTGCTCCTCGCCCTCGACAAATGTTCGACAGCATCGAATTTCAACAAGAATTGCACGAGATTAGCTATGAACCACAAGGAGATCCCTCACTGGCGGAGACAATCTGCAATCTTCTGCTTTCGTCGGGCATCAATGCAAAAAACGACCCCAAGCGCGGCCTTGATACGAGCGTTTGGGGCATTCTCGTCCATATGTTTCCCGACGCAAAGATCCCTGTGGTTGAGATAAGTCTTTCCTACCATGTCGATACCTCAAAAATCATTGAGGTCGGGAAAGCCCTCGCGCCTCTCAGAAGCAGGGGAGTCTTACTCATGGGAAGCGGGGGTTTAGTGCACAATCTCTATGAAATGAGCAAAAATATCGACACCAAACCTCCTGTGTGGGCTATCGAGACCGACAAAAAGATTGCCGCGCTCGTGCAATCGGGGGATGCCGCCGCGCTCAGCGAATTCACATTGCAAAATCTTGGCCATTCTCCGGCCATCCCTACGCCTGAGCACATCCTGCCAGCCATTGCCGTTCTCGCGCTGAAAGAACCAGAGGACCGCGTAAGCTTTTTCTACGAAGCATTCCAGAATTCAACTGTTTCGATGCGCTCGTTTGTCATCGAGCGCGAACAAGGCTAAAAGACGGCTGGCCGGATCTCGACATCCGCAGTTTTCAGGACACTTTCTTCGCGATGACCACGCAGCGCTCTTCCTCCAAAAAAGGAACCCACACAGGCACAATCCGGGCATTCGCCACCAAACCGCCTAACACCGGATCATCCGAAAGCTCGGCAAGCTCAAGCTTCGCGTGCATTATTCGCCCTTTGTAGGCACATAAAGCCCCACCCGGCTGAATTTTTTTCCATATTGATCGAAACACCCTCCTGTCCCCAAAAGGCTTCAGAGCGCGAAACACGACACATTGGAGTGGCTCATGTTCATTTTCCACCGTGCTTTGGCGAATTTCGACATTGTCTAGCTTCAGAAGCACCACAATGTTCTCCAAAAAACGCGCTCTTTTTTCGAGCCGCTCTATCAAGATGAAAGGATGCTCCGGAAACGCTATGGAGAGAGGGATGCCGGGGAATCCCGCACCCGTTCCGATATCGGCGACGCGTACTTCGCCGGCTTGCGCGACAGGACTTTCGATATCTGCAAACAATTCCTCCAGCACACGCCAGGGGGCCAAACTATCAAGGACGTGTTTTATGACGAGATCTTCGCCCTCGGCGTTGACGAGCCCATAAAGAGGATTCCACCGCTCCAGTTCATCGAGATACCGCGACAATGTTTCGGAAATTCCGCTTGAGACATCAAAATCGAGGGCTGCCAGCCCCCGCGCGAGCAATTGTTCATGATTCATCTTTTACTATTATATCACCAGATCGTACCGCCATTTGTCAATGCATTAAAGCATGCGGACCATGCAGGATTGACAGCCCACGCGACAATTTGGGATACTGAAGACCCATGAGAAAGCTATTATTTGTAACCGGAGGCGTGTGCTCTTCTCTTGGGAAGGGGATCGCCGCGTCCTCAATCGGCGCTCTCATGGAAGCGCGTGGTTTTACCGTGCAAATGGTAAAGATCGATCCCTACCTCAATGTCGATGCCGGCACGATGAGCCCCTATCAACATGGTGAAGTCTATGTCACCGACGACGGTGCCGAAACCGACCTCGACCTCGGCAACTATGGCAGATTCACCACCGCGAAACTGAGCCGGGCCAACTCCATCACCACTGGCCAGATCTACAAGTCAGTCATCGAAAAAGAGAGGGCCGGAGAATACCTGGGCCGCACTGTCCAGGTTGTCCCCCACATCACCAACGAAATCAAACAGCGCATCCTTGCCGTCGCCAGCAACCCCGAAGTTGACATGACGATAGTGGAAATCGGCGGCACCGTCGGCGATATCGAATCAGTTCCCTTCCTGGAGGCATGCCGCCAGCTCATCCATGAATTTGGCAAGCAAAATGCCATCTCCGTCCATGTCACACTTGTGCCCGCCGTTTCCGGCGGCGAAATAAAGACAAAGCCCACCCAGCACGCCGTCAAGGAGCTGCAGGAACTCGGAATCCAGCCCGATGCCCTCATTCTGCGCTCGACCAAACCATTGAATGAAGATTTGCGGCGGAAGATTTCACTCTTCACCAACGTTGAAGAAGAAGGAGTCATAAGCGGCTACGATGCTCCCACCATCTATGAAGTTCCCCTCGTTTTTTACAACCAGAAGCTCGACCTTTTCCTGCTGCGCAAAATGAACGTCGAGAGCCGCCACGCCGAACTCACCAAATGGCAAACTGTCGTCCAGGCCATCACCAAGCCGAACCGCAAGGTAAAAATCGCGGTCGTCGGCAAATATATGGATCTGCACGATTCCTACAAATCGATATGGGAGGCGCTCTGCCACGGAGGCATTGCGCACCACGCGGGCCTCGAAATCGAAAAAGTCGATTCATCACGCCTCGAAGACCCGAACGCGGACCTGGACTCCGTGTTCAAAGACATTCATGGCATACTCGTTCCAGGAGGGTTTGGCGAGCGTGGCATCGAAGGCATGATTCGTGCGGCACGCTATGCGCGGGAGCACAATATCCCATATCTGGGCATCTGCCTCGGCATGCAGATCATGGTCATCGAATACGCGCGCTCGGTGCTTGGCTGGCAGGACGCGCACTCGACCGAGTTCAACAAATCGACGCCGCACCCTGTCGTATGCCTTCTGGAAGAGCAGACAAGAATCAAAAATTATGGCGGGACCATGCGCCTTGGCGCATACGACGCGATTACGAAGGCGGGCTCGAGTATCCGCGCGGCCTATGGAACCGAGCAGATAAGCGAGCGCCATCGCCACCGCTACGAAGTCAACAACGATATCCGCGCAGAGCTTGAAGAGCATCATCTCACTGTGAGCGCGACGACGCCGAACGGCGAGCTTGTCGAGGCCTGCGAGTGGCCAAATCATACGTGGTCTGTCGGCGTGCAGTTTCATCCTGAATTCAAATCGCGCCCGACTTCGCCGCATCCTTTGTTCAGAGAATTCATTAAAGCGGCGCTGAATCATTCCGGATCATGACTCGCGCGAGGAGCGCACATGGATGGACGGCTATAAAAAAGCACTAAAGGGGATGTTTCGAATCGCTTCAGTGCTGTGCCTTGTATGCGTCCTGTCTCTGCTGTTTCCCTCCTGCGGCCAGCAGGTTGAAGAAAACACAAGTGACGCGCAGGCAGAAGTTCCCGATGCTCGTTTTGTCGATCTGACACGGAAAGAATACCGTGGCGGCAAGCTCTCCATGCAAATCTCCGCACGCCTCGCCACATGGTACGAGGCCGACCAGCGCCTGGAAATTGAAGGGCTTGCCTTCACTACCTACAATACCGATGATGGCTCGGTCTCCGCATCCGGAGAAGCGGACAAAGCCGTTTTCTACGAAGCAAGCGGTGATGCCGAATTTTCAGGACATGTACAGGTCAGAAGCGCGGAAGGGGATGTCTCTTTCGAAACCAAAAAGATTACTTACAAACGGGCACTCGATATATTCGAGACCCCTAATGACGCCGAGGTGGTGATAAAAGCGAAGGAACAACTGTTGATGGCTGGCAAGGGACTGCTCTTTGACGTAAAGCAGAAGTATTACGAAATTCGGGAAAACGTATCCGGTTCCGTTAATCAATAACATGAGGTAGAATAAATCTATGAAAACAAGAGCGCCTTTGTGGCTACTCGTACTTGCAATGATAGTCGGAGCGTTGCAGACAGGGCTTGCCCAAGCGACTCCCCCTGCGGCGCCAGTTCCGTCTTCCCCTCCAGCCGGACCCCAAACTGCCAGCGGCAAAAAGCCCATATCCTTCAGCGCACGCAGCGTCCAGGGTGTCCTCGCGAAGGACAAACAGGACACCATCCTCACAGGCTCGGTCAAAATCATCACGGGGAGCCTCTTCATAACGGCAGACCGCGTCGAACTCAGCGGAGAAGATTACGTAAACGTCGCATGCAGCGGGAATGTCACCGTCAACGATACCGAAAAAGGCTTTTCGCTCGTCGCGGAAAAGCTCAATTACCAAAGAGACACGGAAATCGGCCTTGCCCAAGGTAAAGTCGCCGTCAACGATACAAAGAACAACACCATCATCGATGCCGAATGGGTCAGATTCGATCAGCAACAGTCCATTTTTGAAGCGGCCGTCTCTGTGCTCGTCCTGAAAGAAGATATGTCGATTCGCGCCGAATACGCGCACTATAACCGCGACACCGAAGAGATCAAGCTTCATGGCGGTGCAATCGCCGTCACCGAAGAAGGCACCCTCAAGGGCGATGTCATCTCCGCGACTTCAGACTGGTCGAACCTGCAGATTTCCGGCGAAGTCTCCGGAAATATCACCTCAAAGGAAAATTCTGCATCTCAATGAGCATGGCAACGCTTGAGGTCTCCCGCCTGCGAAAATCGTTCGGACGGACACTCGCCGTTGCCGATGTCAGTTTTTCCATGGAGACAGGGGAAGTGGTCGGCCTCTTGGGACCAAACGGCGCGGGGAAAACCACTATTTTTTACATGATCGCGGGATTTCTCAAACCAAGCGCGGGCAGCGTCCGCTTTAACGGCACACAGATTGACCGGCTCCCCATGTTCAAGCGGGCTATGCTCGGCATCTCGTACCTTCCCCAGGAACCATCGATATTCCGCCGCATGACTGTCGAAGAAAATATTCTCGCGGTACTTGAAGCGCGAAGTGAATTACCACTGTCGGGGCGCAAGGAAAAAGCGCGCACTCTTATGGAAGAATTCGGTATCGCCCACGCTGCCAAACAGCCGGCTTATACTCTCTCCGGAGGCGAGCGCCGAAGAACTGAAATCGCGCGCGCGCTGGCCATCGAGCCGAAATTCCTCCTCCTCGACGAACCTTTTACCGGCATCGACCCGATCGCGATCCGCGAAATAAAGCTTCTCATACGCTCTCTCTCCGCAAAAGGCATCGGAGTCCTTCTCACCGACCACAATGTCCGCGACACGCTCGCCATCACCACGCGCGCATATATCATCAGTAAGGGGATCATCGTCGCGCACGGGGAGCCGCAGAGTATCATTGACAACCCCCTTGCGCGCGAGACATATCTGGGGCAGGATTTTGAAATGTAACCATTGGGGAAAGTCGGAATGAACCGGGAGATCATGCTCTGACAAAAATGCGCGCAATTCATAGTGAAATAAATCACTGTTGACGCTGGCGCCTGCTCATGTTACATTTAAGGACAGCCCGTATGGGCTGCCCACCATTTTGATAGCGGAAAAGCCATGAGGTATTTTGATACTCACGCCCACATCGGGCTTATTTACGATGACCCGATTGAACAACTTCTTGTTTGCCAGCAAGCAAAACTTGTCGGTGTCAGCCGTATTGTCAGTATTTGCAACAGCCTCGTGGACTTCAAACAGGTATACGAAAACTTGAAGCCCGCGGAGCATGTCTATCATGCCGTCGGTGTTTCTCCTTCGGAAGTGAGCAATCCTGGAAGGGACTGGCAGCGCTTCATCGAAGAATCCATAAAATTGCCTCGCGTCATCGCGATAGGCGAAATCGGTCTCGATTACTACCACAAGTTCGGCGACAAGCGGAGCCAGATCGAGCTCTTCATCGATCAGCTCGAAATTGCCGCGCGCCTCAACCTCCCCGTCGTCATCCATAACCGCGAGGCGGGCAGAGACGTACTCGATATTTTGAAGGACAGAATGCCTCCCGCCGGGGCCGTGCTGCACTGTTATTCGGAAAACGCCGCGTATGCGGCGGACATTCTCGACCTGGGCCTCGATATCTATTTCTCGTTCGCGGGCAACCTGACCTACAGAAACGCGCGCAACCTGCACGAGACCGTCGCGTTCCTCCCGCTCGACCGCGTCCTTCTCGAGAGTGAGGCGCCTTTCATGGTCCCCGCGGAGTACAGGAACAAGCGCAACATGCCTGAGTACCTTCCGTCCACGGCGCAGTTCCTGGCGGATTTCCTGAATATCGATGTGGAAGAAGTCGCCGAAACCACCTATCAGAACGCGTGTCGGTTCTTCAGGCTCAACCCTTGATGATGTTGTCGCCGTGACAGGTTGAAAATCGAGCGCGGCGGCCCGCAGAAGACGCAGCCCCACATGTTCTTCCTTGCGGGGCTCACGGATGCGCCGCGCGCGGGAATTTCCGTATGAAACACAGTAAACCCTGGCCCTTCCCCCTCGGAGAAGAAAAATGGAATGCCCCTTATTTCCTCGCGCCGGTGGCCGGTTATTCGGATGCGGCGTTTCGCGCCGTGTGCACCGAGTTCGGCGCGGCGCTCTGCTATACCGAAATGGTGAGCGCGGAGGCACTTATCCGTGGCCACTCCAAAACAAGGGAACTCCTTGTGCGCGATCCGGTCGAAAAACAATATGCGGTTCAGCTTTTTGGGTCGAATCCAGAAACATTGGCAAAGGCGACAGAAATCGTGTCGGCATATAACCCCATCGTGATAGATCTCAACTGCGGCTGCCCCGTCCCCAAAATCATAAAGGCAGGCGCGGGTTCGGCGCTTCTGAAAACACCAGAGCGAATCGGCGAAATTATCCGGGCCATGCGCAACGCGACCTCCGTCCCCATTTCGGTCAAGTTGCGCACGGGTTGGGATCAGAATTCCATCAACTATCCTGAAACCTCATCAGCTGCCATAGAAGCGGGCGCATGTGCCATCACATTGCACGGAAGAACCCGAGCCCAGGGCTATTCAGGCAAGTCAGACTGGAACGCAATCAGGTCGCTCGCAGAACAAACCACTGTCCCCGTATTCGGTTCAGGCGATGTCTTCAGCGCCCAAGATGCGATAGACATGAGGCGCACGACAGGCTGCGATGGCGTCATGATCGCGCGCGGCGCGCTCGGAAATCCTTTCATTTTTTCCGAGCTGAAAGCCCTTGCGGGGCAGACAGCCGCGGAGCATTCAGATGAACAGCTGTCCCCGCGCATCATCGCCCGGACAGCAGCCTGCCATCTCGAGCTGGCCATAAAGTATCTGGGTGAGAGAACCGCATGTATAGAATTTCGCAAACATTTCTGTGCATATACAAAAGGCTTTGCGGGCGGGGCAGGGCTCCGTGCTCAAGCAGTACATTGCGCGACCTTCAAAGAATATGAAGCGCTTTTTAAAGAATTCGGGACTATTGCGGGCTCGCCCACCTTATCTGGAAGCAGCTTTTAACGATCTTCAATGCGCCAGTCGGGCATGGTCCCCAAATATTGCTCAAGCGATGCGCAAAAACGCTCATCAATTGAGCCACTCGATGCAGAATCGGACAAAACGCTTTCCAGCCAGTGGCGCAAGAAATCACGTGAAAAACTGCCCCAATAATCAGGGAGGGCTGTAACACTTGGCAATGCGGAAGGCACGAGAGGGTTTTGCGCATACTCAGGAAAGTATTTCGAAAAAACGGTTTCATTCATCTGCATTATGCTGCTGAATCCCCCAAAGGGGCCCACATAATCCGGCAACAGTTGCTGCGATTCCATTTCTTTCCAAACCTTTTCCTGGTTACCCGCAACGAAAAGCCAGCGCGCAAATGCCAATGCAGCCTTTTTATTTTTTGCTCCCTTGGGGATTCCCATATATCGAGTATCTGCAGTCAATAAAAGTTTTTGATTCACCGCAGGAAAACGATACCGCAACTGCGTTTTGGCCGAATAAGGAAGTCTGAAAAATTCACTCGCCTTCATCGGCCAATAGAGGACGCGATTGTCAAGCACAAGTTGATAGCCGGGTTTATTGAAATATGTAAAAGCAAAAGCATCTTCCTGTTCTGTCGTTACATTCGAGTTGAAAGACAAAAGAGCGCCGACAGATTCTTCGAGGTTTCCCTTGTCCCACAGAATAGGCCATGAATTTGCCTCATTCGGCTTGGGGGCAGAGGTTGATTTCCAGTTTTGATTCAAGGAAAAACCAGTACCTCCCGCAAGAAGCCAGTCCTCTGCAAACTCTAGATTCCAGCGGGGAGAAAATCCCATCGCGCTTATTTCGCCATTTCCGATTCTGGTAAATGCTTCCGACGAGCTCTGAAGCACATCAGGATTGAGCACGGCGACTCCTGCACTCTCATTTTCAGACTTTCTCTCTACCAATACCATGCAATCAAACGACAAGGGCATTAGAATGTGCGCCGCGCCCTGCTTGCCGGCGCGCAGCAATGCCGGATACATATCGTTCGGATCAAGGTAATATTTTGAAAAAAGCACATCAAGAGAAACAAATTTTTTCGTCAGTGATTTGGAAAGCAGATATTTTCCGACAACGAGGGACGGAGGTTTATTTGTTTTTTTCATTTCAGAAGCTACATTCGCTTTATACTCAACATCGACGGCAAATCGATCATTCTCTTTATTAAATATCTGAGCGGCAATGACAAGTTCAGGGACATCGGTCCACACCAATGCACTTTGAGGCGACTGATCACATCCAGACAGAAAAGAAATCAGCAAAAAAATAGCAAGGCCGCCGGCCAAACCCGAAATATACTTATACATCTTTTTCTTCATTGCTCGCAAAATCCTTGTTTATCATGGTATCATAGTAAACAAACACAAGTCAGCAAAGGAGAAGATCAGACTTACTGTGCAGGAATTGCGTGACCCGAAAAGCATGCCGCGCATCAACTGGCATTCTCAGTGCCTGAAAGCCCGCTATGGCGAACATGTATGGCGACTTGGCATCGATGCCGGTTTTACCTGTCCCCATAGAAGTCCTGACCGACTGCAGGGCGGATGTCGCTTCTGCGCCCCCGATGGCAATATTTCCGCATATCAGAAAACTCAAGCACCTGTCCCCAGTATGGAAAAACAAATTGAACTCGCGCTCATCTTCACGCGGAGGCGCTACCATGCAAACGCCTTTTTTCTCTATTTTCAGGCGTACACAGGCACCAACGCTGCCACAAAAACATTGACTCAAGTCTACGAAAATGCTATCGATGCTTTTTGGCGCGTATATGAAAAAGTCGGCGAAGCACCTCGTGCCGCGCCCGAAACGCATGCTCCCAAAATGGGGCCATTAAAGGGTATTATTGTTTCCACACGTCCTGATTGCTTTGACCAGGAGAAAGCCGATCTTCTCGCCGCCTATATGGAGCAGGGCATGGAAGTATGGGTTGAGCTCGGCCTTCAGTCGGCACACGAAGAGACCCTTTCGTTTATCCGGCGAAACCATGGCGTCAAGGCCTTCCTCGATGCGATGGAAATCGCGAAACGAACCCATTTAAAGCGCACGGTGCATCTCATGCTTGGTCTGCCCGGAGAATCGCGCACAATGATGATTGAAACCGCGCAATTGGCTGCAAGCACGGAGACAGAAGGCGTCAAATTTCACGATTTCCGCATTGTGAAAGGTTCCGCGTTTGCCCGAAATTTTCTCGCGGGCGAGATCACGGCGATGCATCCGTCACGTCTGCCCGGACTTCTCGCCGATTGTCTCGAAGTATTGCCTCCTTCAACAGAGATCATGCGCATTTCGGCCGATTTCCGCCCCGAAGAATCGGTGAACATCCATCCGCCCACAGACAAACACACCCTGGCACGCCTCGTGGAAGATGAACTTGTACGGCGCAACTCCTGTCAGGGGCAGAGATTCGCAGGCTGACGGCAGCTGCGGCCCTTGACAATTGCCCCGCTTTCTCGTATTGTCGATTCTCGCCGAATGGTTTGCTTACGTTGGAGCGGTGTCCGAGGGGTTTAAGGAGACGGTCTTGAAAACCGCTGTACCGCGAGGTACCGGGGGTTCGAATCCCCCCTGCTCCGTGATGAGCCATCTGGTTTAAGGAGAGGTGCGAGAGAGGCCGAATCGGGCTCCCTGCTAAGGAGTTGTACCTCTAAAGGGTACCGAGGGTTCGAATCCCTCCCTCTCCGGTTTTCGTGAGGCTATAGCTCAGCTGGATAGAGCTTCAGATTGCGGATCTGAAGGTCGGAGGTTCGAATCCTCTTAGCCTCGCTTTTTTTATTGGAGAGATGCGAGAGCGGTTGAATCGGGCGGTCTCGAAAACCGTTGAACCCTCTGGGTTCCGGGGGTTCGAATCCCCCTCTCTCCGCGACAGGAAACCGCGGGCAGGGGGCCTCGGTTTTCTCACGATTGCCCTCATTATTGAGCGCGATTCTACCCCTGGAGAGATGACCGAGCGGTCGAAGGTGCGCGATTGGAAGTCGCGTGTACTCGGAAGGGTACCGAGGGTTCAAATCCCTCTCTCTCCGCTTGCAGTTCGAGCGCATAAGGCCAGGCACTGTGCTCGTAACCACTGCCTAACCCCGCCAGGTCCGGAAGGAAGCAACGGTACGCAGCAGGTGCGGTGCCGCAGAGCGCCTGGCCTTATGCGCTTTGCCTGCTTTACCCTTCCATGCCGCCATGCTATTTTTCATACATGCCCTTTGAAGTCACCGCAACACGCAAGCGCCCTCAAACTTTCGAACAGCTGGCCGGACAAAATTTTGTCGCGGCAACCCTCATCTCATCTCTGGAACAAGGCCGCATCGCACATGCCTACCTCTTTTCCGGTCCTCGCGGGTGCGGGAAAACAAGCACGGCGCGCATACTCGCCAAAGCGCTCAACTGCGAGCATGGCCCGACGCCACACCCCTGCGGTTCTTGCCCCTCATGCCTCGCCATCTCAAGAGGCTCTTCCCTCGATGTCATTGAAATCGACGGTGCCTCAAACACTTCTGTGGACAATATCCGTCAGATAAAGGACGAAGTGCTCTTCGCCCCCAACTCAGGGCGCTATAAAATCTACATCATCGACGAAGTTCACATGCTCTCGATGAGCGCTTTCAACGCGCTACTTAAGACCATCGAAGAACCTCCGCCCTATATTGTCTTCATTTTTGCGACAACCGAACCTCACAAGGTGCCAGCGACCATAAAAAGCCGCTGCCAGCAATTCAATTTCAGGCTCGTCCCCGTTGAAGTCATCCTTCAACTCTTGCGGCAGGCCGCCTCCGAAACCGGAATCGAGGCCGAAGAAGAGGCTCTCCTCTGGATAGCCCGCGAAGCAGCGGGGTCGGTCAGGGACGCCTACACCCTTTTCGACCAGATTGCTTCCTTCTCCGGCACCATGATCTCTGTGCAGAATATTCGCGACACGCTCGGGCTGGTCGGAATCGATCACCTCAACGACCTTTTCCGCGCGATTGTCGCAAGCGATACGAAAGAAGCTTTCAGTGTACTCGATGAAATCCTTGGACGGGGTGTGTCTCCAGAGCAATTCTTAACCGATGCGGTTGATTATTGCCGTTCCGTCCTGCTCATCCTGTATGGAGTACAGAAGGAAGGCCTCTTGAGCGCACCCCGGACCGTTTTTGAGCCGGCGGTACTCGCATCCCTCTCGAAAACGCAGATTGAGTACGCAATCGCGCTGCTGCTCGACACATACCGTCATCTCAAAGAAACAATTGAACCCCGGTATGAGCTCGAATTGGCGGTGGCCAAATTGTGCCACATCAAATCATACATCAGTCCACCCGAACTGTTTAACGCGCTTCATTCCGTGCAACAAGCTATTAAAGCAAAAGAAATTCCGCCTCGCGGACAGCGGGAAAAGGACGCCTCACTCCCTTTTCAGGGCCGCCCGGGCAATAGCGCCGACGCCCAGAGTGCGCCGCTCCTCCGCGACCTGCATTCGCGCTTCGCCGCAAACCAGCAATCCGCGAATCCGCCCACAGAACCTGATGAGGCGACAGAGGTTCATGCCCCCGCATCCGGGGCCATCTCTTCTTCTGAGCTGAAGAAAAAAATCATTGCCAAGCTGCGGGGCCAGAATCTCTTTCTCGCTTCAGCGCTGGAAAAATCTGCCGAATGGACCAAAAAACATAACGGGTTCATCATCCCGGTGATGAATCACGTAGAAATGGATATCATCTCGCGATTCTCCTCCCTCATTGCAGAAACAGGGGCCGAGATTCTTGGAACGCCCTGCGCTATAGAACCTCATTTTGCGAAAGACCAAGAGAACCACACGCCTCCTTCGCGCCAGAGTGAAGCGCGAACTGCGTCTCCCCTCCAGAGGGAAACTCCCCAACAGGCCCCCCATCCGCCAGCGGCATCAAAAAGTCACGAGGCCGCCGTGCAGCCGGAACCGGACATTGAATACAACAGCCCCACTTCTTTTGAAAATTCATTCCCGGAAACGGAACTCGATACCACGGCCGAATTTGAAAATACAACGCGAATCCAGGACGAGCAGGCACTCCCCGAAACCGACGCCCGGACCATCGAACTCATTCGAAAAATGTTCAAAGGGAAAGTCATCGCGACAAAGCTCCCTTCCGAGGCTCCTTCCCCCGAACCTTTGGCCCCGCCGAGCTTTCCGCCGGAGGATGCCTCAGAGTCGCGTGAATTCTCTGAAGGCTCCGAAGAACTCATCGATACAGAAGAAGATTTTGATTAATATTGTGTAACGAAANNCGGAGGTAATTATGGACGTATCGAATATCTTTGACATGTTGAAAAATCCCCAGGCCTTAAAAGCGCAGGCTGAAGAGATGCAGAGGAAAATGAATGCAATCAGGGCCACAGGAGAAGCTGGCGGCGGCATGGTCAAAATCACTCTTTCCGGAAACATGGAATTGCTTGAATGCTATATTTCTCCAGAGCTCTCCGAATTCAAAGACATTCCTCTGCTCCAGGACCTCATCCGCGCGGCCCACCATAATGCTGCGGAAAAAATCAAAGAGGCAATTCAAAACGAATTCGCCGGTTCTATGGGGGGATCAGGAATGCCATTGGGTAATTACCCGGGCAATTTTCCGGGAACAGAGGTTTAAGTACCACGCCCTGACAGGCTCAAAGCACCCGACACAGCACGCAACCCCAGGGACAGAGGATAGGAGCCTCCAAAAAGGATACAGCCATGAAAGCAATTGAGGATCTCGTTTCGCTGCTCACCCGTTTGCCGGGATTAGGCCGTAAAAGCGCGCTTCGAATAGTGTATTCTCTCCTCAAGTCCGACATTTCATTCAGCGAGACCCTCGCCGAGCGCATCCGGACATTGCGCACAACAATCCATTTCTGCTCTGAATGCGGTTCTTATTCTGAATCCGAGCTATGCCAAGTATGTGCTGATGCCTCCCGCGATCGAAGCATCGTGTGTATTGTGGAACAGCCTCAAGATGTCATCACGATAGAAGCATCAAAAGAATACAGAGGCCTTTACCATGTGCTGGGCGGATTGCTTTCTCCTCTGGAGGGGATTGGCCCCGATCAACTCAATATTGGGAAACTCATTCAGAGAATTCACAGATCTTTTGCAACCTCTGTCCCCATTCAGGAAGTTGTCATTGCAACGAATCCAACGATCGAGGGCGATACGACAGCCCTGTATCTGAAAAAATTGCTTGAGAAAGAGCCTGTGCGAGTTACAAGACTGGCAACAGGCATTCCTGTCGGCGGCGATCTCGAATATGCGGACCGATTGACCCTCGCCCGATCTTTTCGCGGCAGATCCCCGCTTTGATATTCGCCATATTTTTCAAAGACACACAGAAGATTATTGAGAGAAATTGATTTTAGGAGCGAAACAGGATGCGCGCCACTGAAATTGCCCGGATTATAAATGCAGAGATTGTTGCGGGAGAAGAAATTGCGTACAATCTTGATATCGAGACCGCCTGCGGTTCCGATTTAATGAGCGATGTCATCGCATTTGTCAAAGAGCGTGTGGCTTTGCTTACTGGCCTTACCAATCCTCAAGTGCTGCGTACCGCCGACCTCATGGATATCCGCCTGATTATTTTTGTCCGGGGCAAAAAACCTTCCGCCGAAATGATTCAAATGGCCCGGGAACAAGGCATTGTACTCATGAAAACTCACAATACCATGTTCACCGCATGCGGTGAGCTTTATCAAGCCGGGATAAAAGGAGATTCCTCTTGTGGTGATCATTGAATATATCATTCCCCGATTGGACTTCTCCGCCGCCGGCAAGGCCTCTACCGACATGAAACACCGCTTGACCCAGCTTGGCCTGCCGCCGGCCCTTATTAAAAGAGTCGCCATCGCGATGTACGAGGCCGAAATGAACATCGCTATTCACGGGGACGGTGGCCGGGCCGAAATCGAAATCTCACAAGAGGGCATAACTACCCGTTTTATCGATCAGGGCCCAGGTATCGCCGACATCGAACTCGCGATGCAGGAAGGATATTCGACCGCTTCGGAAGAAATACGGGACATGGGGTTTGGTGCAGGGATGGGATTGCCCAATATGAAAAAAAATGCCGATGAGTTTATTATACAAAGTGAACCAAACAAAGGAACAACGGTGCAGATGCGCTTCAGGCTTCCCGCAGGAGAACCATAAGTGAGCTTTGAACCTGCAAATCAGTCCCCAAATATATTCCAGACATTCCACTCAGTCCTGCTCGATGCGGATTTATGCGTTGGCTGCACTACCTGCATTAAATTTTGCCCCACCAAAGCAATCCGGGTGCGAAACGGAAAAGCAAAGATTTTTGAAGATCGTTGCATCGATTGCGGCGAATGCATCCGCCGATGTCCTAAAGGCGCGAAAAAGGCGGTCTCGGATCCGCTCTTCATGATGGATGCGTACGACATCAAAGTCGCGCTTCCTGCTCCGTCCCTCTATGCTCAATTCGGCACAAAGTACTCCCAGAGCGATATTTTTAATGCGATTCACTCTGCTGGATTTGATGAAGTATTCGATGTGGCGTGGGGAGCACTTGTTGTGACAACGATGACACGCAGCATTCTCGCTCAAGAAGCCCTCAGACCACGCATTTCAAGTGCTTGTCCTGTTATAGTTCGGCTCATTCAGCAGCGATTCCCAAGTCTGATCCCAAACCTTATGCCAATACTTCCCCCTTCAGAAATCGCTGCCCGGGAGGCTCGAAGAAGACTTGGCTCTTTGTCACAAAAAGTCGGTATCTTCTTTCTTAGTCCCTGCACGGCAAAAGTAACCTCAGTACGAACTCCTTTAGGATACGAACAATCTGCGATCGATGCAGTGTTTTCGTTTGGAGACATTTACGCTTCTCTCAAACGCGCGCTCGACCCGACACCCTCTTCCGCCCCTCACATCGATGCCATCTCCTCTGGCAATGCTTCAACCCATCACTTATTGCCAATCATGAACAATCTCGAACCCGGCATGGGATGGGCACGATCAGATGGAGAACTTGATGCGCTCCACATAGAAAATGCGGTATCCGTCGACGGCATTTCCAATGTCATTGAGCTTTTTGAAGCTATTGAAAACGGCAATATCGACTCGATCCAGTACATCGAAGCGCTCGCGTGCCCAGGTGGCTGTGTTGGCGGGCCAATGGCTGTTGAAAATCCTCATATCGCGCGTTCGACGATGCGCCAGCGATACCAGCACCCTTTCTCAGCATATCCTGGCTCGAAAACCGCTCAAGATCATCACCGCACCGCAAAAGAACGATCCAAATCTCTGTCTCCAGAAAGCTCCACGGCAGATAAGGAATATCTCGCATTCAAATGGACAAGGCCATTACCTCCAAACCCTGTCCTCGTACTCGATACCGATTTGTCGAAGGCTCTGCAAATGGCTGAAAAAATCGAACAAATACGGAACCGGTTGCCGGGGATCGATTGCGGGGCTTGCGGCGCACCCGATTGTGACGCGTTTGCGGAAGATATTGTTCGCGGTTTGAGCTCCATCGAAGATTGTCGGCTTTTAGCGAGCCCGCCGCCCGCACGCAATGAGGAGGAAAATCCTAAATAATTGATTTCCAATGCTTAAATTAAGTACACACAACTTTTATCATAAAATTGGATATAACATGCATTGTATATAAATAAATTTGACAAATGAATATGGAATGAGTATAGTAAATCACGGTATACTTGAATTTTGTGTAATTTCATATAAGATTTTCCGGTTATCTGTGAAGTCGGTTAATAACAAACGTTCATCAAGAGGGTAAACTGCTTGAATAAGAAGGATTTTCCTCATATCCACTTCTATGACCAGGATTTTGTCGATGTCTATGATAGGACTTGGGCATGGATTGCTGATTGCTGGACAAACGGGGGCAGCCAGACAAAAATCAGCAAAACAAAGTTTTTTTACTATCCTGAGCAGAAAAGACTCGATTTTCTTGAGCAAGTCTTCTCCAGCTTTTTTCTCGTCTATAGCAATCGAATTTATCCGGCGTCGAACGGACTCGACGCGCTGTACGCGCTTCAAGAGCCCGATGGCGCAATTCATACCGCTTACGATATCGAAACGGGAGAGCCCATTCTCCCCAAGGACAATCCGCACGGTGTGACACTTCCTCTCCTTGCCTGGGCAGAGTTCAACCTCTATCACAAGACAGCCAATAAAAAACGAGTCAAAGAAGTAATGCCCATGCTTAGCAAGCATTACAAATGGCTCGAGGCGAATTTCAAAATGCCCAACGGCCTCTTCGCGACACCGCTCTCTTCGACAGGGATGGAAAACACCCCACGGACCGACGTGCGATACTTCATCGATTTCAACGCCGCCATGGCGATGAACGCACTCTATCTTTCCGCGCTTGGCGACATTCTCAACGATAAAGACGCCTCATTTCAGTACAAGCGAGACTATTTCTCAATAAAAACAAGAATTAACTCAAAAATGTGGAACGCTGAAGATGGTTTCTACTACGACCTCGGCGAACATGAGAATCAGATACCCACAAAAACACTGGGGACGTACTGGCTTTTGCTTGCTGAAATTCCAAATGAAGAACGTGCTGAAAAACTTGTGGCAAAACTTAAGGATCCTCAGTGCTTTGGCACCGAGAATCCATTCCCTTCCCTTTCCGCCGATCATCCCGCCTTTGATAAAAAGGGCCAGGGCTTTCGTGGCAGCGTTTTCCCATGGCTTACCTTCATGGTAATTAAAGGTATGGAAAAATATTATTTCTACGAGCTCGCCCGAGACTCAGCGATACGGCATCTCTATTACATTCTCGATTCCATGCACAGTAACGAACACGAAGGGAATCGGCACAACAACCATCCCACGGTGTGGAGCGCATATCAGCCAATGAATGAAGGAAAAGCAGTCTGGGATGGGCATCCTGAGTGGCCGCTGCAAAACTACTTCCCTTCAAATGGGCTCTGCACAGTGACATTGGTTATTGAAAACGTCATCGGGCTTTATATCTCCTTGCCGAGAAAGACTGTAGATTGGATTATCCCCAATCTTGAAGTCATGGGTATCGAAAACCTCTCCCTTAAGCGCAACATGATTACCATCCTTTCCGGCAAATCCGGCCGAGGATGGGAAATCCATATGGAGAGTGAAAAATTGTATTATTTTACTATCAATGTACTGGGAAAAAAGAAAAAAACACTCCCTATTCCCTCTGGCAAATGCTCGATGCTTATCGACAAAATTTAACGCTGCAATGGGCTCGCTTAAGAAACGACGCACTCTCCTTAAGAAGAACACCAGATCTCTTGAATTCTAATCTATTATTGTGCCAATAAATGATTTTTCGCTTAGTATTTTGTCAAAATTCTCCAGATTGGACCCGGACGCAAAAATTACGCGGAGCCCAAGCTCTTTTGCCTTTGCCGCAGCTATTGGATCAAAGGGAAGGTTTGCGCCAGGATTCCATACTCTTCCTGTCATTTCTAAGAGAGCGTCAAAAGTTATATGCGCAAGAGGCTTCGCGCCGGGGTCCTTTTTGGGGTCAGCGCTATAGATCTGAGAAATATTTGAAAGATTCAATATCTGGTTCGCATGAAACCGTTCGGCAAGAAGCACGGCATCATAATCTGTCGAGAAACCAGGTTTCCATCCTGCGGCAACCAAGATTTCCCCGCGCATCGAAATATCGGCGCTAGGGTCTGTCACTACCGAATCTGGGCAGTAATCGGAAAACACTTCCTTTACCAGCTGCGCGTTGAGTCTTGTCGCCGCAATGCCGATTCGATCAAGCGATTCATCGAGATAAAGCGCTCTGGCTGGCTCTACTCCTCTGTTTCCATCATTGCTTGTTTCCCTCTCGGCGGCTTGCTCGATAAATTCCTTGTAGGCTTTCTGCCACTGACGGGCCGCGGATCCACCTCCAACCACAATAATCGCCTTTCGATTCTCTGCTTCCAACCATGATAGCAACACATTTCGAAATTGTAATAAAAACAAACCGCTTGGACCTTCTTGGGGGGCAACAATCGAGCCTCCTAAAGATATTACAATAGTCATTGTCTCTCTCCCAAATATTCTGATTTGGAAAATATCGGATCCTTATAAATCCTTATAAATTTTCCTTCAGAAGCCTTTGGCATATTTTGAATACTAATTCAGGTAACAGATTAAAGGCATAATGGCGATTAACACGCTCTCCGCATTGATGGTATTCCCTGCCCCATGGCCCAATATTGATCACGGGAACATCCAGGGAGTCTTTCAGATACTCGTCTAAATCGGGCTGGTCCACCGCTGACCTTTGTTTTATATATTCAATAGATTGCGCATCAACTGAAGGCGCCAGGAAACTCATATCCGAAATCCCCGGGAAATAGGGACGGATCTTTACAGATTCCTCATGGTCCCTGTTGAATTGATTTATTTCATCTTTCACGTATGCCAAAAATAATTGATCACGATCTGAATCCAATTCAGCTTTTGCATAATAAGGAGGAGCTAATCCTACAATTGCGCAGGGGCCCTCAATTTGAGCATACGTGAGCAATTCATGCACAATTTTCGCAGTTTGCAATACTTTATCTTCAGGAAAACTCTTCTCCGCAACCCTTCTGAGGCGGTCTAAAATACCGGGCGCCACATATTCAGCACGATTGATAAGTTCTGGCAAATCAATAATTTCTGAAGACAATTTTTGCATAACCACATGTTCATTCTGCTTCCTGGAAAAAGCTGACATTCGCTCATACAGCAGCGAGATAGAACTATCTAGTGCCTTTTGGACAAGCAAGGTAACATTTTCAAAAACTTTCGCAGGATTCTTTTCAAATGTCAAAACATTGAGGGCACAAAAAACATCTGCAGGCATAGTCACATCATAGCGACTTCGCATTTCACGATAATACAAAATAGTTGGAGGAGGAGGTTCTTCTCCTGGAAATACTGTCCGAATGTTCAGGCACTCACTATTGCATTCAGCCTCTCTTGCAAACACCGAGGCGGCCATAACCGGATTGAAACCATCAAAAGGGGACCCTGCGTGCGCGGGTTTCCCGACAAACAGCACAAAAGGAAGAAGCTTGCTGACGGAGCCTAAAAACACGGCCTTCGCCTCCGCCCCGTCCCCCTGGTCAACCGCCGCGTCGAGATTGATGATGGCCTTCAGCCGCAGCCCGTGTTCGGAAGCAAACGCAGAGAGGATCTTTTTGGCGGCCTTCATCCCGACAGAGGAACCCTCCTCATCCGGGACCGCCATATATACGATGTTGCCTGACCTCTCATCATCTCCAAGAAAATCAGCAAGCGCGGCGATTCCCGCGGCCAAGCCGCTTTTCATATCGAGCATCCCCCTGCCGGGGACAAAGAACGAACTCTCCAGATCCTTTTTGAGCAAGATTTCCGGAGGCGACAGCTTTTCTTTCGAGGACAGAGACTGAAGCATCTTTTTTGTGAGAGTTTCTGGGTCAAACGCAAAAGGCTCCAAAGCGCCATAATTGCTGGTGTCNNAGGGCAATGACAATTCTGCGTTTCCATTCATCCCCTTCAATGTAAAATTCCTGAATATGCTCCGGGTGTGAATTAAAAAAAGAAATTTCTCGAAGAATAGGTATAAGAATATCCGGAAAAGAGACCTCTCCCGAAGTATTCGTTATGCTCGCCGATTTCACCAAACGAATTGCAAGGGATTGTGTATCTATAGGATCATCGCTTTTTCCCATGGTATGCATACTCTACCATACATGCATCGTGTTCGTTGAGTATCCAATAAAAAGACAGAAGAGCACTATTTCAAAGAGAATTTCTTGGCGACAAGGGCAAGATTCTTCTTGTTTATTGTGCTGGATCCCTCAGATACATATGAATATTCAATGTATTCCTTATAAACTTCAGCGACTTTGTGCCGGACAAGCTTCATGGTTGAATTGATCGTGCCATTTTGCTCACTGAAGGGTTCTTCCAAAATCTGAAACACTGAAGGGACCCATGCCGACTGAACCTTTTTTGCCTTCGGATCATTTTTGAATCTATAGAACTCTTCAATAAGAACCGCCAAGAGAGCTTCGGCAGAATGAATGGATTTTCTGGTAATTAAATTCTTTACTTTGGTTTCATCCAGTGTGACGAGTGCCATTGTGTACTTTTTATGGTCACACCAAACCATGAGCTGGTCAAACACATCCGTTGACATGGTAATGGCTTCTTCTATCTCTTCGGGACTGTATTTTTCGCCATCTTCTCTAATCAGCAGCGCTTTCGCTCTTCCTATTACAGAGAGAAAGCCTTCTTCATCCATATAGCCCAAATCCCCGGTCCACAACCGGCCATCGGTGAGCACTTCGGCGGTAGCTTCAGAATTCTTATAATACCCAAGCATCACATTCTCGCCGGTGACGGTGATGTGGCCCATCGTTCCCTGCGAAACTTCCGCTCCGTTTTCATCCATAATTTTACACTGTACGGAAGGGGCCATTATTCCAGAAGTACCAAATTTGTGCACTCTGGGGGTATTCGACGAAATTATCGGAGCGGCTTCGGTCAGGCCGTATCCCTGATAGAGCGGCACTCCAAGCGCCGCGAAAAATTGCTGCTGCTTGATATCCAAAAACGCCCCACCACCGACACAAAACCGAATAGAGTTGCCGAACAGAGACTTCTTAATTTTATTGAACACTAGCAGTTTTGCTATGAAGTAGGGGAAAAACGCATTGAATCGATCCTTAAATGGAGGCTTGTGATAACCGTCGCCGTTCCAAAGAATCCCCGCCGCAATCCCCTTTTTGAAGATGCTTTCGATAATGCCGCCTTTTTCTTCAATGGCCGCGATAATCTTCTTCATGAAATTGCCTGAAAGAGACGGAACGGTAAACAGGAATATCGGATCGCTTTCTTTTAGATTGGCCGGGATATTCCTCAGTGTCGCGATTCCCCCTCCCCTGGAATCCACAAAATAGAGGGAAATTCCGCAAATCATCGCCGTATAGAGACCCACCGTATGAGCAAACGAATGATCGACGGGAAGGATCAACAGGGTCCTGAAATACATGGGATTATCGAACAGGTCTATCGCGTCGTGACAGTTTGACCAATAATTCAAATGGGAGAGCATGATCCCCTTGGGATTGCCCGTTGTCCCGGACGTGTAGGATATCGTCACCACATCATTTTCTTCGGTTTCTTCTTCAATCAAATCCAATTTCTGGCCATACTCATCGTTTTGCGCAAGCAATGAAGCCCCTGCTGAAAGGGCTTCCTTCAAAGAGATAATGCAATCTTCGGGAATTTTCGATTTAGACAGAACGCTGCGTCCCCAGTCAACATCATCATCAAAATACACAATGCGCATATCGGGAGTATGAGCTATCACCAAGGCGTTCGCGATTTTTTCCAACTGATTGTGCGTAGTACAGATAATTTTCGATTCAGAATGCTCGATTCTGAAGGGAATTTCGTCCGCAAGAAGCTTGATGGAAAGCGGGACGGAGATCATGCCTGCGCACAATACCCCGAGTTCCGAGACCAGCCATTCGGGAGAGCCTTCAGCAATTATTGTTGCCTTGTCCCCTTTTTTAAAATTGTTTACTAAAAGCCAGGCAGCGAACTTGCGTGCCTGTTCTCTTACTTCCAGAAAAGTAGTGCCGACATACCCCGAATCGGCTTTCTTCAACGCATAAGGAATATTTGAATATTGTGCCGCAGCCTCTTTCAGCATCCGGAGAACTGTTCTTTTCATCATTTGCCTTTCCTGCCCCCAATAGTATGTATACTATTATTACATTCGAAAAGATGCTAGTAAATACATTTT
>DJVZ01000045.1:0-94685 GCA_002441395.1 Spirochaetaceae bacterium UBA6243
GCATGATTGATAGTAATCACGGGTTGAGCAACAAGATGAGGTCAATCACACTTTCCCTGCCAAAACAGATGAAAGTTGTAATATATTTTTTTATAATCACTTATAATGTTAATCTTGTATACTGCGCAAGTCTCATGGTGTCAACAGACAATTCGGGATCATTAGCATAACCAGTCCCGAGACTGACGTAGATAAACAGCTACGATATACTTAAAATTTGTCAATAACTCATTGTAAGTTAAAGAGGAATTCAAGTACCCAGTTTGATCCAACAATTGTGGACAGATTTGTGGCATATCTTGAAAAGAATTTTCTATAAAGGTCAGCGGGCTTCAGGTCTGAGCCACTCAGCCGCAGGATTCAGGGGCTGCACTCGATAATGCGCCCCCGGGCCAAGGAACGAACGGATCAGGCGGGTATCTTTTTCATCGAGGAGCGGTTTCGCGAGTGTCGTCCTGAAAAGATACTCTGTCCCTGAGTTTCGGATGATCCTGATACTCTCCTGGATGGCCCCGACGTCCACCGGGACGCCCGCCAGCTCGCCGTAGCGTCCGAAGGGTGCTTTGACATCCATCGCGATGAAGTCGACGAGCCCGGCCGACACAATCGCCGAGAGTCGGTCGGGGAAGCTGCCGTTCGTATCGAGTTTGACCAGATATCCCATCTGCCCTATCCTGTCCAGGAATTCCGGCAGATCATCGTTCAGCAGGGGTTCGCCGCCGCTCACCACCACTCCCCGCAGCCGGCCGATCCTGGACCGCAAGAAATTGAAGACTTTTTCTTCGTCGAGGGGCGCCTCGAAGCGCGCGGGGTCGACGAGCTGGGGGTTATGGCAATAAGGGCAGCGAAAGTTGCAGCCCTGCGTGAAGATGACGGCGCACAGGTGTCCCGGATAGTCGACGAGCGAGCAGCGCTGCAGTCCGCCTATGAGCACAGTTCCTCCTTCTTGACGCTGAATGTCTTCCGGAGTTCGAATTCTGCCTGTTTTCCTTTGTTCCACTGCGCAATGGGACGGAGATACCCCGTAACCCTGGAATAGATTTCCGTCGGCTTGCCGCATTTCGGACATACGGCGACTTCTCCAGGGATATAGGCATGATCGGGACAAATCGAAAACGTAGGCGTGAATGTAAAATACGGAAGTTTATAATTGCTGCAGATCGTACGAACCAGGGCTTTCACCGCCTCATAATCCTCGACGCGCTCGCCTGAGAAGACATGAACAACGGTGCCACCTGTGTATTTGCCTTGGATTTCATCCTGCAGATCCAGATATTCGAAAATATCGTCGGTGTAATTCACTGGAAGTTGTGTCGAGTTGGTATAGAATGGTTCGCGTTCGCCGCCCTCGAGGTCATTGGAAGTATTGGCACATATGATATCCGGATACTTGTTCTTATCGAGCTTCGCCAGACGATAGCTCGCTCCCTCTGCGGGGCTTGCCTCAAGATTGTAGTTGTTGCCTGTCGATTCCTGGAATTCTATGAGGCGGTGGCGCAGATAATCCATGACTCTGAGGGCGAACTTCTGCCCTACAGCCGACGCAATGCCCTCTCCGAAGAGATTCCGGCACGCCTCGTTCATGCCGATCACCCCAATCGTCGAGAAGTGATTCTTCCAGAAACATCCGAAATGTTTTTCGACGTCGCGCAAATAATACTTCGAATAGGGGTAAAGATTATTGCTGGTGAACCGCTCCAACACCTTCCGCTTGATCTCGAGGCTCTCCCGGGCGAGCAACAGGCGAGCATCGAGGAGCCTGAGAAATTCATCTTCATCGTGGGCGAGGTAGCCTATCCGCGGCAGGTTGATCGTCACCACGCCGATCGAGCCGGTCAGAGGGTTAGACCCAAACAGACCACCGCCACGTTTTCTGAGCTCGCGGTTGTCGAGCCTGAGGCGGCAACACATCGAGCGCGCATCCTCAGGCTTCATGTCGGAGTTGACGAAGTTCGAGAAATAAGGCACCCCATATCGGGCCGTCACCTTCCAGAGCATATCGAGCTCGTGGTTGTCCCAGTCGAAATCCGGAGTGATATTGTAGGTGGGTATCGGAAAAGTGAAGACCCGCCCGGCCGCGTCGCCCTCGTACATGACCTCGAGGAACGCCCTGTTGAAGAGGTTCATCTCAGGCTGAAATTCGCGGTATGTCACTGGCTGCGGCTCGCCACCGATAATGACTGCCTCGTCCGCGTATGTTTTCGGCACCACGAGATCGAGGGTGACGTTCGTGAAAGGAGTCTGGAAGCCAACCCGCGTCGGCACGTTGATGTTGAACAGAAATTCCTGGAGCGCCTGTTTCACCTCAGGATAGGTCAGTCTATCGTAACGGATGAATGGCGCGAGCAGCGTGTCGAAGCTCGAAAATGCCTGGGCTCCCGCGGCTTCTCCCTGCAGGGTGTAGAAAAAATTGACGATCTGACCGAGCGCGCTCCGAAAGTGCCGGGCGGGCCGGCTCTCGATCTTTCCCGTGACTCCCCGAAATCCCTCGACCAACAGCGCCTTGAGATCCCAGCCAACACAATAGACAGAGAGCACATTCAGGTCGTGGATATGGAAATCGCCGTCGAGGTGAGCATCTCTTATCTCGGATGGATAGATTTGGTTCAGCCAATAGCCGCTGCTGATCTCGGACGAGATATAATTATTCAAACCCTGGAGCGAGAAGGTCATGTTGCTGTTCTCATTGACGCGCCAGTCCCTCTGATTCAGGTACTGATCGACCAGTTCCCCGTTCGAGCGCGCGGTGATTTCCCTGATCCTGGCGTGCTGGTCTCGGTAGAGAATGTAGGCTTTCGCCGTTTTCCGGTAAGGAGAAGCGAGGAGAACTTCCTCGACGATATCCTGGATTGCTTCTACGGTCGGTATCTTCTCACCGAAAGCCTGCTGGGCCATCATCAGCGCGCGGAGTGCAAGCCGCTTCGCAATGGGGGCATCAAATTCTCCCGTCGCCGCGCCTGCTTTCGAGATCGCGGAGCCTATCTTCTCCGCGTCAAAACGGACTTCACTGCCATTGCGTTTAATTATTGATTGAAACATGGAACCTCCCTCATGAACACCTATACTTTACGGAGACCAAAATCATTCGGAGGGAGTAATGGGAGAAAATGATGGAATAACAGAACCGATTGATCTTAGAAATCTTAGATGCCTATTCTTCACCTACAATCATTCTGCGGACACACCACACAGCTCTCTTCCTCCCTCGGGAAACGAACCGACGCATCAGACAGGATAGGTCTTCCGGCTCCGGGCACCCTACTCACCCGCCTTCCCATCTCGCCTCACCGCGAGACAGTGGTTTTTTCTTGGGCTTTCGCTCCCGACACGGCTGCGGGGCAGCGGGAGACTCGCACTCCTCTTCCCTGGCATCCTGTCAATTTGAAAACATTGTGCTAAAAGAACCCTGTGCATGCATGCTGCATTGATAAGAAAGCAGAACCTTTGACATGCAACAACGTCATCCTATGTGGGATCATCGGAGTTGTCAATATCTTGCGTTATAATTTTCAACATATACAATATATTGTGTAGGCAACATTCTGATATTCCGAACCCCGACCTTTGTACACCACGGCATCCGATGTTATAGTACGTGCAGCCACGTCGCGGTAGGGAAATGTTTTGCACAGAGGTGAAACCATGGACAAAGCCACTGTCGGTATTATAGGCGGTGACTTTCATAATATATAAAGAGCAAAAGTCTCAGGGACTTTATCTACGAGAGCAATGGCACTGGCCAAGGCCTATGCGGTTTCAAAATATATGCTGCTTCTGTTTACCGTGGAACTTACGGAGCGCGTGCAGAACAGGGGTGTCGCCGTGAACGCCATTAAGGCAACCCCGGCACGTTATCGGATATTGTCGTTTATCCAGTTCCGGAGCCCGGTGCTCATCGGGAAATTCCCCCAGCCATCATCATCCAGAACAGTGTCGTAGCGGAGAGAAATCACCTCATCGAGGACGGCAGGCTTGTATGCATTTGAGTCGCTGTTCCAGAAATTCATGGGATACATTGCGGAAGGAGGAAGTTCCTGGCGTTCTGCAACCTTGGTTTTGCCCGCGACGGCGATGCTGAGCGCGGCCTGGTGCATGAATATCTTGTACAGGACATGTTCCTGGCAATATGCTCGCATGAACCTATCCCCGGCAAAAATCCGCAGAAGCCTCTCCCATTCACGAAATATTCCTAGTTCCGGCCTTATGCCGACAAGACCCGCCGCAATATAGAAGCGCAAAACTTTCCGGTCTATATAACTCGTTGTAGTCCCCATGCTTCTATAATCGACACCGCCGAGCACGCATGCGCGCCGCCAGAATTCGTTGTGGACATCTTCCGGTCCAGCGCTAGCCTGGCCAATATTCTGAACGTTCACAGGCCTGAACGAAACTTTTTTTTCAGCGCACGGCAGCAGGGGCGCGAGGTCATTGAGCACAAGCGAATCACGGTCAAACCAGAGGAGTTCCGACGCCTTCCCTTCAGCGCGGCGCTCCGCCTCGGCCGCCGCGAGCGCCTTCTGCGCAAAGGGAAAATCCGTCAGGTCCTGAACGTCGCGATACGGGAGCAGCTCGACATGCAAGGCCGCCGCCTTTTCAAAGACCTGCGCCTGTATCTTGCCGGCATCCTGGCACATGACCCAAACCGGCGCCGATCCACAGATTCCTCCATAACGCCGGATGCTCGCCGCAAGCAGGAGCAGGTCGGTATTGGGCGACCCTCTGTATGTGTAATCGCAATACGCGATGGCGAGAGAAGGTGACAGGTGATCTGTGTCGTTTGCCATGCTCTTCAACCCCTGTATTCACAGCATTTTGTTTATGACAGACAACGCTGCCTGGATAAAACTAGTATATTATATATATCGATTTGATAGAAACAGCCAATCGTCTTTCAGGAGGAATAAGCCTATGGCAGAGATAGAAAAAAACGACGGCGCGGCCCAGATTGTTTATTTTTCTCACGGCGGTGGCCCGCTGCCGATTCTGGGCGATCCCGGCCACCGGTCGATGGTCCGCTTCATGGAAGCGCTCCCGGCAAAACTCAGAAAGCCGGACGCGATTCTCGTGATAAGCGCCCACTGGGAAGCACATGAAGTGACGCTGACAGGCGGAGAGTCCCCTCCCCTGATCTATGATTATTATGGTTTCCCTGAAGAAGCGTACGATATAACCTATCCCGCCCCCGGCCAACCCGGACTGGTGGAACTCATTGCCGGGCTGCTTCAAAAAAGCGGCATTCCTTCGCGCGTCGACAAAAACCGCGGTTTCGACCACGGAATGTTCATACCCCTGAAACTCATGTACCCCGACGCCCTTATCCCCACGGTCCAGATGTCGCTTCTCCACAGCCTCGATCCATCTTCTCACCTTAAGCTTGGCAGGGCTCTGCGCCCCCTCCTCGAGAAAAACATTCTCGTCATAGGCTCAGGATTTTCTTTCCACAATCTGGGGGCATTTTCCTGGCGCGGGGAAGCCGCCACGGACACGAAGAATGATGCCTTTCAGAACTGGCTCATCGATCTCTGCACAGGGGATCTCTCGGAGTCGGACCGTGAGCACAGCCTCGAATACTGGGAAGAAGCTCCCTCTGCCCGCTACTGCCACCCGCGCGAAGAGCATCTGCTCCCGCTCCACGTCTGTGCCGGCATGGCGAATAGACCAGCCCGCGTCATTTTCGACGATTTCATACTTGGGAAGCGCGCGGTCGCTTTCCAGTGGTAAATCATGAAAGGGGAAAGGCCATGATAGTCAATGTTGTTTTTCATGTGGACGAAATTGAGAAATGGGAGCTGGCTCTCGCAAACGTGCATAATCTTCTGGCGGGCATTGAGGTCGAGCGGTCCCAGGTCGAAGTCGTGGCGAATGGAAAAGGAGTGGAAATATTCGCTTCGCCCGACGAAAAATCCTTGCATACAATGACAATCCTGGCCGACCGGGGAGTCAGGTTCTGCGCCTGCCAGAATTCTCTGAAGAGCCACAACATAAACGAAGAAGAAGTGCCTGAATTCTTCGTCGTTGTGCCGATCGGCGTATTGGAGCTCGCGGAAAAGCAGCAGAAGGGCTTTGCTTATATCAAGCCTTGACACCGGGGCCCAGACTTTTTGCCCAATCCTTGACCACTGGTGCATTCATCACTACTCTAAGGTCTATGAAGATTGTCATTGCAAACGATCATGGCGCGGTTGCGCTGAAGTTCCGGCTTGTGAAATGGCTCGAAAGCCAGGGCCACCAGGTTGTCAACCTCGGTGTCGATGTCGAGGATCGGATCGATTATCCCGATCAGGCAGAGCTGGCCGTGCGGGAATATTTCAAGGGTGGCTATGATTTTGGCATCGTGTGCTGCGGTACGGGCATTGGCGTCTCGATCGCGGCCAACAGACACAAGGGAATCCGCTGCGCGCTCATTCACGACAGTTTCACTGCGCGCATGGCAAAAGAGCACAACAACGCCAATTTCGTCGCATTCGGCGGAAGGGTCGAATACACGGAGCCTGTTGAGCAAATCCTTGGTGTATATATGAACGCGCAATTTGAAGGCGGCCGTCACGCGACCCGTGTCGCCAAGCTCGACACGATCTGCTGAGGCCGGCCCACCTCAGGCCACAACAGCGCGTGCAATAAAAAACCCACGAAAAGGGACCGCCCCAAAATCGCGGGTTTTTGTTGTGCTTACCAAGCGGCATCGGCGCGAGGTTCAGGCAATCGTATATATTTCTCCCGCTTTTACGATTTCGGCATCCTTCGCGCCCGCATCGAGCACATGCCCCCGCATCGCGGTGAGGGCCTCGCCTTCGCCGTGCACGAGATAGATTTTCCGCAGACGCACTTTGTCGACGCAGCCCAGCCACTCTACCGCTTCTTTCCAGTCCGCGTGCGCGGAGAACGCGTCGATCTCCTGAATGTCCGCGCGCACCTGATACCAGTCGCCGTGGATGCGCACGTCCTTCGCCCCGTCCTTGAGGCGCCGGCCAAGAGTCCCATTGGCCATGTACCCCACGATGAGCACGGTGTTCGCGGGGTCACCAAGCCCGTGCATCAAGTGGTGCTGAATGCGCCCGAACTCGCACATGCCGTCGGCCGAGATGACGATCATCGGCCCCTTGGCCTGGTTGAGCGCCTTCGAATCCTCCACCGAGCGGGAAAAGTTGAGATCGGAAAAACCGAAGGGATTCTTCGCGTGCGTCGTGAAGAGGTCGTAAGTCTCCTTGTCGTAGCACTCGGGGTGAATCGCGAAGATGCTGGTCGCGTTGAGCGCCATCGGCGAATCGACCCATATCGGCATCTCGGGGATCCTGCCCTGATCGTGCAAAAGGTGGAGGTAGAATATGAGTTCCTGCGTACGCTCCACCGCGAAGGCGGGGATGATGAGCTTGCCCCGCGTGGCCGCGGTCCGGTTGACAAGCTTTTCGAGCCTCGACACCGCGTCGTCGGTCGACTCGTGGAGGCGATCGCCGTAGGTGCTTTCGAGTAAAAGTATGTCGATGTCCTTCAGACACTCGGGATCCTTGATGATGGGCTTGTTCTTGCGGCCCAGGTCGCCGGAAAAACCGATGACGGCCGTATTGCCCTCTTTGTCCTTAGCCGTGACGCGCGCGAACGCCGAACCGAGAATGTGGCCGGCGTCGAAGAACTCCACCTGTATGCCGTCGCCGACGAAAATCGGACGATGATAGCCAACCGTGACGAACTGGTCCATTGCCTGGATGACGTCGAACTCATCGAACAAAGGCTTCCACTCGAATTTTTCATTCTTTTTCTGCGCCTGCCGCGAGAGGTAATCCGCGTCGCGCGCCTGGATGTGTGCGGAGTCCGTCATGATGAGGTTCGCGAGATCCCGGGTCGCCGACGTGGCGTAGATCGATCCTTTAAAGCCTTTTTTCACAAGGTAGGGCACAAGCCCACAATGGTCGTAATGCGCGTGAGTGAGCACGAGCGCGTCGATCGAAGCGGGATCGACATCGTCGCCGAGCAGCGCCCTGTTCTTATTGTCCGATTCCGCGCGCTTGCCCTGGAATGCTCCACAGTCGATGAGGATTTTTTGGGAATCGACCTCGAGGAGATGCTTGGAACCCGTGACTTCTTCAGCCGCACCGAGAGNNCCCCTACCTCGCGCGACCCCAAAATGCCCTGTTGCGAAAAAAGCGGGAATCCATTACAGTAAGAAAGCTTCATGACCGACGATTTGCTTACCCTCAGGGTTGAAAAACTCTCCTCTCACGGTGAGGGTATCGCTTTCTCGGAAGGCAAAGCGGTCTTCATTCCTTATTCAATTCCAGGCGAACTCGTCTTTTGCAGGATTGTTGAGGATCACGCCAGCTTCTCTCGGGCAGAGCTCATCGGAACAAAAGAACCTTCTCCGCACCGTTCGGAGCCGCTCTGCCCTCTTTTCGGCGTATGCGGCGGCTGCGCCCTCCAGCACATAGAATATGCCTACCAAACAAAACTCAAACAGGCCGCCGCACGGGAGACATTCCAGCGCATTGGCGGCTTCGATCCCGGCGAGCTCGATATCGTCACCGGAGAGCCCTATCACTACCGCAACAGAACTCAAATCCACGCCTGTGGCGACGGAGGGCTCGGCTTTACAAAAGCCGGTTCGCCCGAGGCCATAAGGATACCCAAGTGCCCCATCCTCATTTCCACGCTCGAACACTGGCTCGTCGCCGAAAACCGGAAGGCCCACCCCTACCGAGCCCTGTCGGCGCTGATCGGCGAGCGGCCGCGATTCTCCGTCTTCGGGCAGGACGAACGCATCTACATTGAGGGAAGAGAGACCTATGCGGCCGCGAGCGTGCGGGGAAAAAACTTTCAGTTTCCCGTGGCGCATTTCTTCCAGAGCAATATAATCGTTCTCGAAAAGCTCGTGGAGCGCTTCGTCGAACCTCTCAAGGGCGTGCTGGCGCTCGATCTCTACAGCGGCGCCGGGCTTTTTTCGCTC
This sequence comes from Spirochaetaceae bacterium UBA6243, assembly GCA_002441395.1. Taxonomy (GTDB): domain Bacteria; phylum Spirochaetota; class Spirochaetia; order Treponematales; family Rectinemataceae; genus Rectinema. The sequence continues at coordinate 8,939 of DJVZ01000045.1, forward strand.
TTCCTCGCGGACAATTTCGATTCGATCGAATGCGTCGAAAGCGACGCGGCCTCGATGGAGGCGGCGCGCCTCAACCTGAGCAGGGCAAGGGCCAAAGTCGGCTTCTCGGATATACTTGTGGAGCGCTGGATACAAACACCTCATGCGAATCGCGCCTTCGACTGCATTGTCGCCGACCCGCCGCGCGCGGGGCTCTCGCCCGAACTGCGCGCATGGCTTGCGGGTGCGCAGGCCGACGCGCTCCTCTATGTGAGCTGCGACCACGCCAGCCTTGCCCGTGACCTGCGGGACCTGACGCAGAAAGGCTGGAAGACGGAAGACATAACTTTGTTCGATTTTTACCCTCAGACCGGACGACTGGAGGCAGTCGCCCGACTCGCGAGGGCTGCTCGATAGATCCCGCGTCGCGGGATCACCATTTTTTAAGGAGGAAATGATGGCCCGCAATGGTCCTTTCAAAGGCAGATCGATTTCGGTCGTCAATGATCTATCGCTCGACGAACAGCGCTATCTGTACCGCAAGGCAAGGGAGCTCAAGGAAGCGGCGATTTCCGGCGGCGACGTATCGGAATTTCGCATAAACGACCTTGACTATCAGGTTTATTTGATATTCATGGAGAATTCGACCCGAACCAGGGAGTCGTTCCGCAACGCCGGCAAGTTCCTCGGCGCGCGAGTCAATGTGTTCGACGCGGCGACGAGTTCGTTCAACAAAAACGAATCCATCACCGACGCCATCAAGATGCTCTTCGGCTATTCCGGGGAGTCCTGCTTCATCCTCCGTACCAAGCTCGAAGGTGCATGTACGTGGCTGGACCAGGAATTTTCCGACTACTCGCACATTACCGGCAAACCGAAGCCTTCTTTCATCAACGCGGGCGACGGCAAGCACGAACACCCCACGCAGGAATTCCTCGACGAGTTTTCATTCCTAGAGCAGCTCCGCTGGAACGACGGCCACATCCACATCGCCATGGCGGGAGACCTGTACCACGGACGCACCGTGCATTCCAAGGCCGACGGCCTGAAAGTGTTCCGCAACGTCGAGGTCGACCTCATCGCGCCGGAGCTTCTGTCCATGCCGCCCTACTACGTTGAAAAGATGAAGGCGAACGGCTTTTCGGTCCGCGTCTTCGAATCGATCGAAGAGTACCTCGCGCAGGCCAAGGTCGCCCCCATCTGGTACTTCACCCGCCTCCAGCTCGAGCGCATGGGCGAAGCGGTCCTCGAGCGCGCCCCCTACCTGCGCCAGGCCGTCACCTTCAAAAAAGACTTCCTGGGCCAGCTGCCGGACGGCTGCCACTTCTACCATCCCCTGCCGCGCGACCGGAATTCCCCGACCATCCCATTCTTTCTCGACGAGCTGCCCCTCAACGGCTGGGATGGCCAGTCGATCAACGGATACTGGACGCGCATCACAGAGATCGCCATGCTTTCAGGCCGCATCGGCGAGGATTTCGAGGGCGAGCACGCCCAAAAGCTCGAATTCGTCGATGATTTCGTGCATGAAGCCCAAGCGCAGGAAAAGAATAAGCCAGAATATAAGGTCGGCATTAAGCCTGTCGAAGAAGGCATCGTGATCGACCACATCGCGACCGGCGAGCCCGTCGGTGAGATTTGGGATACCATCGACGCGGCGCGCAAAATCCTCAAGCTCGATGTGCGGTCGAGCCACGGCGTCTACCACTCGAACCGCGGGCCAGAGACCTTCAAAGGCATCATCTCTCTGCCCGACATCATAAGTTTCGGCGAAAAAGACCTGAAGAAACTCGCCGCGATCGCGCCGGGCTGTACGCTCAATCTGATCCGGCACGCGCATGTCGCGAAAAAATACCGCCTCTCGATGCCGCCCCGCATCTACGGCTTCGACGAAATCTCGTGCAAGAACGAAAACTGCATCTCATATCCGGCGAACAACGAAGGGGTGCCCCCCGAATTCATCCGCAAGGGCGAGACGACATTCGTCTGCAAGTATTGCGAGCGCGAGCACAAATTCCGCGACATCTGGGATGTGTAGCCGCGCCCGGACAGGCAGTGTCCCCTGGGGAGACACATCCGGACGGCGCGCCCAGGGATTCCTAGCCCCTGCACGCGCGCCTGTATTCATACATCAGAATCGCAGCCGACACCGATACGTTCAGGGAATCGACGTGGCCGTGCATGGGGATCGAGATGCTCTCGTCCGCGGCTTCCTTCAGGATTCTGGAGGCACCCCTGCCTTCATTGCCGAGGACGACAAGCGCCTTTTTCGACATCGGATGTTCGCCGACCGGGGCCCCCGCCATATCCGCCGCGTACACCCAGTAGCCGGCGCTTTTCAGCTCATCGACAGCGGCCCTGAGGTTGCTCACCTGAATGACCGGCATCCAGGCAATCGCGCCGGCGGAACTGCGCGCGGCGGCATCGGTCAGCGGCGATGCGCGCCTGCCTGGAATAATCACGGCATCGACGCCAAAGGCGTCCGCCGAGCGCAGAATCGCCCCCACATTGTGCGGATCCTCAATGTGGTCGAGCACGAACACAAGGCTGGCATCAACCTGAGAGACTCGCTCACACAGCTCTTCGAGGCTGAGCGTGCGTTGCAGCTCCGATTCGACGGCGAGGACTACACCACGGTGCTCAGGATTCATCTCCGCAAGCTTTGACGCAGGCACGGCGCGAACGGCTAGGCCCTGCCGTTCAGCTTCTTCCAGAATCTGTCGTATCCGCGGGCCCCTGCGGCGTTCATCTTCCGTGACAAAGAGTGTGCCTGAACCTGGCGCTGCGCGCAGTGTCTCGAGGATGGCATGGAAAGAAGATACGTGTTTCACAGTCCAATTCCCGGTGAGTTACTGTACCTTGCGCCGATCATGGCACGACGGTGAATTCCTGCACAAGCTGGATCGCGCTCTCGACCTGCTTGACTCCAGGTATGAGATTGGCCGCCGCGACGGCGCTGTCCACCGCGGCATGGGTGTTCGCCACGCCATGCAATACGACCACCCCGCGCTCCACGGCCGCCTCCAGGAAATGAATCGGAATTTTGCGGTTGTACGTGATTTCGGTGACGATTTTCGCCCCCAGCAGAAGATCCTGCATCTTTGCGGTCGCGTTCATTTCCTGAGTATCGCTGATGAATGACTTGCGGAATGCGTCGATCGCGGCTGCCGCGTGAATTGGATCGAAGCGATCGGTAGTGAGCGTCATGTCATACTCGGATGGATTGTACCAGTCGACCGAGAAAAAATATTTATGAAAGCCCGCGCGATCATGGTCGCTGCTCTCAATTATCTGGAGGGCATGCCGCGAATCGATGTTCTGCGCTTTGCGCACTCTCTCCACCCTGACAGATTTCGAGGCGCCGATACGAATGCCAATAAGATTCGGAATACCCCGCAGGATGGCGTGGGCGCCTCTCCCAAGAATTATGCAATTGTTTTCAAGTGCGGTTTCGTAAATCACCTGGGTGAGGAAATGCAGGTACTCATCCCGCTGTTGAGAAAGAGACGCCCAAAAACCGGGGTTCTTCTCGTCGTATCGCTCTTGCTTTTCAATATCGATGCCGATAGCGGATAACGCTGCCTCAATATGTTCTTTGTCGACGATCTTGTATCCATTGAGCTTTGCAAGTTCTTGGGCTGTCTCTTCGCCGTAGGATGCCAGTTCTCGTGAAATACAAATCACTGCCATATTGAGCCTCCTATACTAAACATATTCCAAGATTGAGCCCAGGTCAAATGAAAACAGACATAATACAGGGGGGAAAAAGCGCCTCCCCTTCCGCAAGGGATGGGCTTTCACTAGAATAGCGGATCATGGAAAAGCTTGCGCTTCTCGCTGCGTTTGGAACTGCGGTGTTTTGGTCCTTTTCAGCGATATTTTTTGAAAATGCTTCAAAAAAAGTGGGAGCGCTGGCGGTCAATTTCTGGAAAGTTGTCTTCGCCTTCTTTTTCCTCGCAATATCGGGAACAATAGTGCGCGGGGTCCCTTTCCCCTACGACGCACCGCTCCGGACGTGGATATTCCTGTCCTTGTCGGGGATTGTCGGCTTCGTCATCTCAGACTTTTTCCTTTTTAATGCATATGTAATGATAGGTTCTAGAATTACTGTTATTTTTCAATCACTCACTCCAGTCTTTACCGCGCTGTTTGCTTATATCTTCATCGCGGAGAGAATGCAGCCGCACAGGCTCATCGGCATGGCGGTCACCGTGATTGGCATACTTATTGTTGTGCTTACGCGCTCACGGCAAAATCGAAAAAATAACGAAGGCAGGCTCTCGGTAAAGGGCCTGGGGTACGCATTCCTGTCCGCGCTGTTCCAGGCAGGGGGGATGGTGCTCACCAAGGCCGGTCTGGGAGACTACAGCCCTATTTCCGGCACACAGATCCGGGCCCTTGTGGCCATCATCGGATTCGGCATCAACGCCCTCCTCATAGGACAGGGAACCCACGTCTTTTTCAAAGTGCCCAAAATAAGGGAAGCATTTACCTCAACCTTAAAAGGTTCGGTTTTCGGGCCGTTCTTGGGCGTGGTCCTCTCCCTCTTTTCCCTTCAGAACACCCAGGTGGGCGCGACAAGCACGCTGATGGCGCTTACCCCGGTCGTTATCATTGTGCCCTCGGTGCTGATACTCAAACAAAAGATTTATTTGATGGAGATCGTGGGAGCTGCGATAGCGGTTGGAGGAGCGGCGCTTTTCTTTTTGCTGTAAGATTGCACAGCGCACTTTATTTCATTTTTCGCATTCCTCATTTCAATTATAGGTAGTATACTGAAAATTGAAGATTGATTCGCGAGGTCCACGTCCTTGCAATTCGACGCCTCCGCGCGGACAGAAAGGAGCAATATGAAAGCGCTTGTGAAGCGGAAAAACGAGCCGGGGCTCTGGATGGAAGACGCTCCCATTCCTAGAATCGGCGATAACGATCTTCTCATAAAAGTTAAAAAAACAGCCATATGCGGTACGGATGTACATATCTGGAAATGGGATACCTGGGCACAGCGCACCATTCGCCTGGGCCAGACCGTGGGGCACGAGTTCGTCGGTGAAATAGTGGATATGGGGCGCTCGGTGCAGGGCTACAAAGTTGGCGAGCGAGTATCCGCGGAGGGACATATCTGGTGCGGCGTATGCAGGGCATGCCGCGCGGGCAGGCACCACCTCTGCCCGAACACCGTAGGCATCGGCGTCAACCGCGACGGCTGTTTTGCCGAATACCTGTCTGTTCCCGCCCAAAACGCGTGGCATGTGCATGAAGCCATCCCCGATGAAATCGCGGCCATTTTTGATCCATTTGGCAACGCAACCCATACGGCGCTCTCCTTTGACATGGTAGGAGAAGATGTGCTCATTACCGGGGCGGGACCGATCGGATGCATGGCGGGAGCAATCGCGCGGCATGTGGGAGCGCGCAACATAGTGGTGACGGATGTGAATCCATGGCGCCTCGAGCTCGCGAAAAAACTCGGCGCAACGCGCGTCGTCAATGTCGCAAAAGAAGATCTCAAGGAAGTGCAGAAAGAGCTGGGGATGGTGGGCGGCTTCGATATCGGTATGGAAATGTCAGGCAGCCCCCAAGCTCTCGAGCAGATGATAGAGAACATGTACAACGGTGGCCGCATGGCACTCCTCGGCCTTCTGCCCGACGGCGCGGGCATCGACTGGTCGCGCGTCATTTTCAAGGGCCTCTTCATCAAGGGCGTCTACGGGCGTGAAATCTTCGAGACATGGTACAAAATGCAGACAATGCTGCTTTCGGGCCTCGATATCAGCCCTGTCATTACCCACCGGTTTTCCTTCGATGATTTCGAGAAGGGCTTTGCGGCGATGCTCTCTGGTGAAGCGGGGAAAGTAATACTGAGCCTGGATTAAGAGACCGTGAAAAACAAAGCTTGAATCCCATCTTCTACCGACAGGACCGCACTGGGCGCCGACTGGATCTTCCCCCTGCGAAAAAAGCTCTGGAATATGCTATAGTCCCTCTATGGGTGAACATTCTCTCCTGTATAGTTTTCAAATCAGCGAAGATGCGGCTTCGGCACTGCAAAAACTCCCCGCATGCATCGATGAAGTGAACCCCGTGCCGGAGCGCAGGCGCACAGAGCTCCGCTACAACATCCGGGACCTGTGGCGTTCGCTCACGATGGAGAGAGCGCATCGCACTATCGATTATCTCAATAACCCAGCCTTTTTTTCCGCCTACCTCCGTTATTTTATGCCATGGAATCTTGTGCGGCTTGTCGCGCTTCTGACGGAGCTCCCTCTCGAGCTCAGCGCCGATGCCACGATCATCGATATGGGGTCTGGTCCGCTCACTTTTCCCCTGGCGCTCTACTGTGCGAAGCCCGAATTTAGAAAGGCCCCGCTCACTTTCATATGCGCCGATCGAACGCCGCGGATTATGGAAGCGGGCAGACTTATCCTGGAGTTGCTCGCCGCAAAACATGGAGGAGAGCTCCCCCCCTGGAAAATCGAGCTGAGGCACGCCCGGTTTGGTGAACCCCTGCATGAAAAGGCGAGCCTCTTTTGTGCAGTAAACGTGTTCAACGAATTTTTCTGGCATCATGAAGGAATACTCTCCGAGGATGCCTCCGAGCTATATCATCGGACTGCCCAGTATTGCGCTCCCCAAGGCAAAATGCTCATCGTCGAACCCGGAGAGCCTCGATCAGGAGGCCTTGTGAGTGCAATGAGGGCGGCCGCAATCATAGGCGGCAACGAAATTCTGGCGCCCTGTCCTCACGCGTACGCGTGCCCCATGCCTGGCATCTTCAAGAGCGGTCAGGAATATCTCATCGGCCATCCCCGCACCCTCGAGCCAGTCCGAATGCCCGCGCCAAGGGCAAAATATCCTTGGTGCCATTTTTCAGTACCCGCCGGTTTTGCTCCGCGCTGGCTCACCTCGCTTTCCGAAGAAGCCGGGCTCTCAAAAGAAAAACTGTCCTTCAGCTTTCTCTTTGTAAAAAAGCAGAGCGTGCAGAAAAAGCCCAGCGGCGGGCATCTCCCGATCCATGACAGTTCCCATATGCAATCGGCAACAGTAGCAGAAAGGGCAGCGGGCGGGCTCACCTGCCGCATAATATCGGATTCCATCGCCCTGCCTGGCGGCAGAACCGGTAAATATGCCTGCTCCTCTTTAGGCTATACATTGATTTCGGCCGACCAAAACAAAACGCTGCCTGAATCCGGTGTGCTATTGCGGTTCAGACTGACGCACCCTAGAGGTATGGAACCCCGGGGCAGCCAGCAAGAAGCATTGGAATTCGACCGGAAGACAGGCGCCGTTCTTATATCCTATTGACACAAAAAAGGGGCGCCGGTATAGTAACAATCCGTCAGCAATGACATGGGGGCGTAGCGAAGCTGGTTTATCGCGCTGGCCTGTCAAGCCGGAGATCGCGGGTTCAAGCCCCGTCGCTCCCGATCACCGCATGGTGCATGCGCGCAGGCGCGTATCTGTGCGGTTCCGCCGTAATGCGGAATTAAACCCGTCCGCCGCGCGACGGGCTTTTTTATGTGTCAGCACGGGTTTCGGTGAGATCAGAATGCTGGCATACTACTTTCATGGTATTCTTCGGGCTGTAGCGCAGGGGCTAGCGCGCTTGGTTCGGGACCAAGATGTCGGAGGTTCAAATCCTCTCAGCCCGATAGATAAAAAAGCCGCCATAAGCTTCGCAAGCCCAGGCGGCCTTTTTATTCCTATCGATGGTCACTGAGGTCAAAGCGCAACAAAATTGATTGTCAGAGTATCTGTGTAGGTGCCCGATTCAAAGAACTGCCCCGATGTCGCATCGATTTTAATCCCCACATAGAAGCGGATGCCGGCCTTCGGAGTTCTCCCCAAAAACCAGATGCTCTGAGTGCTCGTCAACTGTACATAGCCATCCATGATCGATGACGGCAGAATGAAACCACTATAGCTGCTCGGTATCTCGGTCACTTGGACATAATACGGGATCTGATAGGCCCCCTGTTTGACATATCCAAGGTGCTCAGAACTGAAGTCAATATGGAAAAGCCATGTGCTGCCCGACTTAACTGTCATAACGCCTTGCTGATCATTCTGGTATGATATCGTCCCGTCATTTGCGAGCGCGATATTCCACAGATATGAGTCCATCGTAATATTGGCGCCCACAGGGGCGACAATGGCCTTTATATTGATGCTCTGCTGGGCGCATACAGCAACACCCGTGAGGATCAGAAGAGACAACAGGGCTACATACTTTTTCATTCTGCTTCATGCCCTTTAATTCCCAAACAGCAACGCGCTTTGAGAAAGAGCACCTAAGCCTGCATGAATCAGTTTTGCGCGATCGCGATGGTGATCGTGTCCGTGTACGCCCCATCCACGTAGTAGTCGGTATAGGCCTCAATATTGAAACCGATCGCAAAGGTCTTTCCTACTGTGGGCGTTCTCGACTGAAATACGATGGTCTTAACGGCAGAAGCTGTCAGCTGAGTGTACGAGCTGAGGTTATTCGTTGCGACACCCGTAGTCCAGGCGGAAGTATCCACTTTGACCTTATAGGGGATTGTATTGGATCCATTGTTAAGAGTACCACTGTTCGCCGAAGTGAATGTCACCGTATACGCGGACTTGCTCGCCTTGACGGTGAGCTGTCCTTGAGTTGGGAGATCTATCGCAGTCCCGGAGTTGTCGAGGGCAATCGTCCATGTTGATTGGTCTACGCTTGCTTCCAGCTTTGTTGCGGCATTCACGGTGATGCCGATGGTGGCTCCCCATGCCGCGCTGCCTGCCACCAAACCAATGATAAGGAATACAAAAAACTTTTTCATACCACACCTCCATATATGGTTATGGTAATAATATAATTAGTGTTAGTGTAAACTCATCTTTCTAAAAAGTCAAGTCCTTCCAATAATTAAAAAATCTCTATTATCTCAAAACCCTGAGCGCCTGTGATCATTGCACCGCTGGCAATACCATGTCATTTTGCCCAAAAGAGCATCAGATGTCGCGTGAAAGCAAATCCTCGTATGTTTCGCGTCGCACGGAGAGGCGCGCTTTGCCATTCTTAACCATCACGAGGGCGGGTCTGGGTACGCGATTGTAGTTGCTCGCCATGGCAAAACAATAAGCACCCGTCGAGAAGAGAGAGAGAATGTCTCCAGGACGAGGCTCCGGCAAAGAAGCATCGCGAACCAATATGTCGCCGGATTCGCAGTAGCGACCCGCAATCGTCACGGTCCGGAATGGACGCTCTGAAGCGGTCGCCACATTGGATTCGACAACCGAGCTCCGATTTTGTGCCCGGCCATGGCCGGCCGCTTCGCCGCGTCCAACAGACGCACCCTGATCCCGGGTCCGGCCCACAATCGCCGCATGATATTTGGCATCGTAGAGGGCGGGCCTGATGTTGTCTCCCATGCCGCCATCCACCGCAACATAGGTTCGCACACCTGGAATTTCCTTTACGGCAATAATTTGGTAGAGCGTAAGCCCCGCTTCCCCCACAATCCAGCGCCCGGGCTCAATCGCACATGCGGGAAGGGGAAGTTTCTCTCGTGCGCTCCATTCCCGCACGGCGGCCATCAAGGGATCAACAAATTCAGACAATGCGGGGGCCCTATCCTCTGGCAGATAGCGAATTCCGAAGCCTCCCCCCATGTTCAACTCTCGCACAGTAAGCCCGAAATCCCTGGCGAGGCGCGCCGCAAACCCAAGCGCAACCCGCAGAGCCGCCAGGTGCGAAGTGTTCTCCAAAAGTTGCGACCCCACATGAAAGTGTAAGCCCGCAAAGTCAACATGAGGACAGGCCGCCAGCGCCTCGATATAGCGCGTCGTCTCCACAGGCTCGAGCGGTATGCCGAATTTCGAATCGAGGCTTCCCGTGGAGATGAATCGATGCGTATGGCTGTCGACTCCAGGCGTCACACGGAAAAGAATTGTCTGCGTTTTGCCCGTCCGCGCGGCCTCGCGCTCAATTCTGTAGATCTCTTCAAGATTGTCGACCGCGATGCGCCCTACCCCCGCCTCCACCGCCAGGCGAAATTCGTGGTCGGTCTTTGCATTGCCGTGAAAAATAATGTCAGAGGGGACGACGCCCGCCTTGAGTGCCGCGTAGAGCTCTCCCCCAGAGACAACATCGACCCCAAGCCCTTCGTCCTTGATGATCCGGAGCATATCGAGTGTCTGGAAGGCCTTGCTCGCGTAGTACGCACGTGTCCCCGGATAGCGCCTTAAGAAGGATTCTCGCAATGCTTCACAGTGTCTCCGGACAATCGTCTCCGACATCACATACAGTGGAGTGCCATACTCCTGCGCAAGAGCCTCCAGCTCTACTCCATCGAAATAATGGTTCGAATTTTCGATTTCAATACCTTCCGGGCACGATGTACTTTCCATGGGTCCTCCCAGGTGTCACTATACAAAATCAGGGCATTTTCAGATTGACGCACTATACCTCGCTGCCCGTGTCGGCTACAATACCCGCATGACAAAACCGCTCATCGGCATTACAAGCTTCGAGGACCGCTCGCGGCAGCCGGCACCGTATATTTCGCTCAAAGATTCTTATGTTCGCGCAATTGGGGCAGCCGGAGGCATTCCGGTCGTGCTTCCGGTCACCAACAAGGAGCAGGCGCACCTGCTCATCCCCCGTCTCGACGGCATTATTTTTTCCGGCGGTAACGATGTGGCGCCGTGGTTTTTTGGCGAGGAACCTCTCCCCGGACTGGGATCATGGGATACCTGGCGGGATGAATGGGAGATCGAGCTCTGCAACCGGGCCTGGGATGCCAAGCTCCCGATGCTCGGCATTTGCAGGGGCTGCCAGCTCATGAATGTCGCGCGCGGCGGAACCGTCATTCAGGACATCGAGCGCAGCGATTCAAAAGCGCTGCTCCACAACCCCGCCATTCCCCACGATGAGCTCTGCCATCATATTGTAATCGAAAAGGGAAGTTCGCTCTTTGCGCTTTTTGCGACCGAGAAGCTCCTCGTGAACAGCCTCCACCATCAGGCAATTGAAGAACCAGCACAAGACTTTAAAGTGACAGCCCGCAGTCCGGATGGCATCATTGAGGCCCTCGAAGCAAAAGACGGGCGGTTTGCGCTGGCTCTGCAGTTTCATCCCGAAGGACTCTTCGTGCGGTATCCGGCGTTTCTTGCTCCCTTTAAGGCACTTGTGGAGGCGGCCTCTAAAAATTCCGGCTAAAACTGCTTTATATTTATTGTGAGCAAATCTTCGTAGGTCCCCTCTCCAATCATCTGCCCTTCTGTCTGCAGGAGAATGGCGAGGGGAAGGGCTAATCCTACCTTTGATGTAGGAGACTGAACCTCACTTGTCCATGGAGATTTAAGCTCCTCAGGAGATTGTGTAAGTATTCCCAAAGTAAATAAATAATGAATTTTTTCTTGTAAATCATCCGAATTCAGAAGGTAGCCGCCATTTTTCGATTCGACGGCGATTACCCAATGGCCGGAACTCCACACGGTGAGTGTAGTCACGGAAATCATTGATTCGGAACCCCGATTTGCTGTCAAATTTACGTGACTTGAAGAGACCGATAGAATCACAGACTCCGGAACAATACCAGAGATGGCAACAGTGCCATTGGTTGCGGCAAATGCCGAAACCCCCAAGGAAAAAATAATAACCAACGCAATGTATCGGAGTTTCATACTCTTGTCTCTACGGAGCAAATCTTCATATCCACCCAAAAACACAGAAAAGAGATTTAAATCACCCACTCGCTGGACGGCAGTATATAATGGCTTGGATGCCCATGCAAGCCAACTTTACGGTCTGCTCACAGCCCCATCAAACAAAACAAGAAATCATGGTTCGGCCTGGAGATATCTGAGCGCCGAGGCCGCCTGTACGGCCACTCCGACAGGCAAACACGCTTCGTCGATATCGAAATCGGGAGAATGGAGGGGCGACGGAGATCGGTTCTCCTGTCTTCTGCATCCAAGATGCCAGAAAGTCCCAGGTCTCTCTTGCAAATAATAGGCAAAATCTTCGACACCAAGTGTGGGCTTCTGTCGGAGATGTACGTTTGACTCTCCAAGGAGCTGTACTGCCGTATCCCTGACGAGTTCCGTCGCTTTTTCTTCATTGACCAGCACAGGATAGCTCGGACGAATATGCACTTCGCACGAAGCGCCAAAGGCGGAGGCAGTCTGCGTACAGACGTCGATGACTTTGGAACATATAGAATGGCGGACCTCCTCCGACAGTGTCCGGATGGTGCCGGTGAGTGTCACTTCATCGGCGATGATGTTGTTCCGGGTTCCGCCTTGAATTTTTCCGATGGTGATGACCGCGCTGTCGAGCGCCGATATCGAGCGCGACACCACAGTCTGCAGGGCCTGGATGACCGAGGCGGAAGCGACGATGGCGTCGATTCCCTTCTCGGGATAGGCGGCGTGAGAGCTTTTGCCTTTTATGATGATTTCGAGGTTGTCGGAGGCACCATAGAAAGGACCTGATTTGACTTCGATGTGGCCCACGGGCAGTTCAGGAGCAACGTGGAGTCCGAGTACAAAATCCACATGGGGATTTTCGAGGCACCCCGCGTCGATCATGGGCCTGGCCCCTCCTGTTGTCTCCTCGGCGGGCTGAAAAAGGAATTTCACCGAACCGGCAAAGCCGTGCCGATGCGCCGAGAGCAGCTTCGCGACTCCAAGGGCAACCGTCATGTGCGCGTCGTGGCCGCATGCGTGCATATAGCCGTGATGGAGCGAGGCATAGGGACGATCAGCGGGCTCTTCAATCGGCAGCGCATCCATATCCGCCCGAAGCGCGACGCACCGTCCGGGTCGTTCGCCTTCAAGAAGACCCACTACTGCCGTTCCAATTTGCGTGTAAGGAATATGAAGTTCGTCGAGCTTTGCACGGACTGCGCTGGAAGTTTCATGTTCTTCATTGCCTGGCTCGGGGATGCGATGGAGGGCCCGGCGTATATCGACCAGCCAGTGCTCCAGGGCGCGGGCTTCGGGAAATATGGTGTTCAGCACATCGCTCATGTACGTTTCCTTTCCTGGCGCGATTGTCATCGCTTCTGCGCCAAACTGAGTGTATACGGAGAAAACAGCGCGTCGAAAGCGCGCACCGCCGGACCGGTCATTTTTATATTTTCTTTCTGCATATCGATCTCCAGCGCACCTCCCGGCATATGAACCGTAAGGGTATCGTCGACAAGACCAAGCCGTTTCGCCGCCGCCGCGGCAGCGCAGGACGATGAACCGCTCGCCAGAGTGTATCCTGCGCCTCGCTCCCAGATTTCGATGCGTATGTTCTTCCGATCCAGCACTTCGAGAAATTGCACGTTGGTCCGGTTTGGGAAGTCCTGATGGTGCTCCACGAGTGGTCCAATGCGCTTCGCCAGTTCGGGCGAAGGAGGCGGGCCCATGAGTACACAGTGAGGATTCCCCATCGAAACCCGAACGGCTCGATATTCCACACCCTCGAGAGAAAGTGTGGTGCTACCCGGCAGGAACTGAGGTTCCCCCATCGCCACAGTGATGAAGCGCTCTTCGCCCTCTCCCGGCAATATCTGACATTCGACCAGACCGCCTTTTGTCCTGACCTGAAAAGGCGTCTCGTCAACGCGGCCGCTTTCGTACAGGTAAAGCGAAAAAATCCTGAGGCCGTTGCCCGATTTTTCAGCTTCTGAACCGTCGGGGTTGAAAATGCGCAGCGCAAAGGTGTTGCGGGATCCTGTGAAAGGCGAATCATCAGGCAGGGCACGGGCGCCTTCCTCAAAGAATGCAAGAGGTCCATACAGGATTCCATCCGAGCCAATACCACGATTTCTGTCGCACAGTGCGGAAATTGCGTCCTGAGAGAGAAAAATTTGAAGTTCTTCGGGATCGATGACAAGGTAATCATTGCCAAGCGCGTGGTATTTGTGAGCGTGAAAGCCTTCCGGTATGCATCGAATTGCCATGTATCTCAATCCTCCTGGGGACTCTCGTCGATATGGACGCGGGGCACGCGCTTTGAAATCATGCAGGCAACCTCATAATCGATCGTGGAGAGCAGATCCGCTATCTCCGAAATGGGGAGCTCTCGCCCCCCAAAAACGACAACCTCATCTCCCGCCCGAGCCCCGGGGATTCCGGTGAGGTCGATCATCGTCATATCCATGCACACCCGGCCGACGACAGGAGCGCGCATGCCACGGACCAGCACGGTAGCGCGATTCGAGAGGGCGCGCGGATAGCCATCCGCATAACCGATCGGCAGAAGACCGATCCTGCTGCGCCGCTTCGTCGTGAAGGTGCGGCCGTAGCTGATGCTCTCCCCTGCCGGCACTTCCTTGATATGTGCAATGCTTGTGGTGAGCGTCAGCGCAGGCTCAAATCCCGGGGGAAGCCCAAGCCCGGGAGCCGGACTGAGCCCATAGAGCAGGATGCCGGGACGCACCATGTCGAGCCTCGTCTCAGGATGAAAAAGGAGGCCCGCGCTGTTCGCGATATGGCGGTATTTCGGCACGATGCCAGCCTGGCTGAATCCTGCGAGCGCGGCCGTGAACCGTTCCATCTGCAGATTCGTAAACGCAGGATCGGGACTGTCCGCGTCCGCGAAATGCGAATAAATGCCCTCCACCGCGATCTCCGGATAATCGGCCAGAAGTCCCGCAAAGGCCTTCACTTTGGTCGGGGGAAGGCCCTGGCGGTTCATGCCTGTGTCGATTTTGATATGCGCCTTTGCGCGCTTGCCCACGCTTTTGGCGGCAGAGGCGAGAATGCGTACGTGTTCTTCGGTATAGATCGTCTGGGCGCAGCCAAGCCTGATGGCGATCGAGGACCATGAGTGATCGGGTACACCAAACACGAGAAGCGGCATTTGGATCCCCGACTCCCTCAGCTCGAGCGCCTCCTTGGCCAGGGCGACCGCGCAATACGGGGCTCCTTCCCGTTCGAGCGCATGTGCGATCGCGAGCGCGCCGTGGCCGTACGCGTCGGCCTTTATCACGGGACAGACAGCGCTCCCTCGAGCCAATTCGGCGAGGCGGCGGTAATTTGAGCGGATCGCGGAGAGGTTGATCCACGCCGTTGTACCACGATGGTCCATGTCTTATTTCCTCTTTTACAACTTTGCCCCAAACTGAGATCTGCTGTCCCGCGAGAACGACTCTCCGCTGGCGAGCAAGGCCTCGGGACGTGTTGCAATTTCCATTTCTTTATCCCATATAAATATATCGGCAACTTTTCCGATTTCGATCGAGCCATAATCTTTCGCCATCCCAAGAGCCCTCCGCGGAACAAGGGACATCGCACGCACGGCCCGCCACAGGGGGACCCCAGCCTGAGCGGTGAAATTCCGCACGATGTCCATGCCCAGCCTGTTCGAGCCCATGAGGACATCCGTGTCGGCATATCTCACACCACGCTCCGTCGAGACGACATCGTGCTCATAGTAGCGAAATCTCCCGTGCGGCATGCCGGCCCCGATGACCGCGTCGGAAATCAGAATGAGCGAATCTTTCGAGATGGCGCGGGCACTGAGCTTGAGGCTCGTCGCATTCACATGAATGCCGTCCCCATTCACTTCCACATAATCCGGTGACTGCGAAAACGCGAGATTCGCGAGGCCGCCCTCTCTGTGGTCGATCCCTGACATCGCGTTAAAGAGATGCGTGATCGAATACGGATGCCCTGGAAGCTTGAGAGATTGCAGCTTCGCATCCGAATGGCCAAGTGAAACGAGGACGCCCGCACCCTGAAAAATTCGATAGACCGATTCTATACCGTCGAGTTCAGGCGCGAGTGTGCTGATTTTCAAGAGCCCCTGCGACGCATCGAGAATTTTTTTCGCAAGAGACGGGTCTATCGGCCGGATATTTCCGGGCTGAATCCCTCCCCGCTTCGCAGGATTGACAAAAGGGCCCTCCAGATAGATGCCTGGAAGTCTCTCTCGAGGGAGACCACTGGCCTCAATCGCGGCGACGAGTGAAGAGAGTGCCCGCTCTTCCCACAAGATAGTCGGGACAAAGCATCCCACTCCCCTTTCCTCAAGAAATCGCGCGGCGCCCAATAGCTCCTCTGGTCCGGAGACTCGCTCAAAACCCCAACTGCCGCAGCCATGCACGTGCATTTCAACGAGCGAGGGCACGACAAAGGCATCCGAAACATGGAGGACGGGCGCCCCTTCAAACGACGGATCGAGTTTCGCCGGATCAAGGGGAGAAGACAATTCGTGGTCCGCAAGAATATGCGCTATTCGACCTTCGAAGACCGCAAGGGTTGCGTGAGGCATTATCGCATCAGGAAAAATCAGGTCAGCGCCTTCTATAATATAGGTGGCCGAGCTGTTGTTGTGAGTCATGTACGCTTATTGTGCCGGGTTGGAGGAAGTGTGTAAACCCTCGCCATAATGACCAATTTTTCGCTTTGGTATATCATCGCCTCATGCTAGATCCGAAAACCCTGAATCCCTCCGAGCTTCGATTCATCGCGATGGACATGGACGGCACCATCCTCGATGAAGGATATCGGCTCTCTCCTCATGTGACGCAGACCTTGAATCATCTGCAGAAACAGGGGAAAAAACTCATCATCGCGACAGGCCGCATCTATGCGGCGGCATATGGTTTTCTGAAGGGCGCTTTTGAGCCTGATGCATTTGTATGCACAAATGGAGCGGATATCTACGGTCCTCACGGCGCGCGCATTGCCACTCATCACATCCCCAGGCAGGCACTCCATGCGCTTGCCGCCACTGGCAGGCATCATGCGAGCCATGAAGTGCTTTTCTGCTGTTATGTCGGTGAAGAGTGGATATACGAACACCCTTCGGCTATGGTGGACTTTTACGAAAAGCGCTCCGGCATAAAGGGTCTCCAGCGGAATTTCGATTCGCTTGCCGGCGAAGACATCCTGAAATTCCTGGCGATCGGGCCGCATGAAAAGCTGTTGCCCATTCGCGAAGAGATTGCGAATAGCGTACCCGGACTTCTGGAGACAGTGTTCTCGCACGAGACCATGCTCGAAATCATGGCGAGCGGTGTCAGCAAGCGCCAGGGACTTGAAGAATGCCTCCGCTATTTTGGAGGGACGCTCGAAGAAGTTGTTGCTTTCGGCGATGCAGAGAACGACCTTGAAATGCTCAAGGCGGTGAAGGCTGGCGTCGCGATGGGCAACTCGCACGCGTCCATTCAGGAGGAGGTGGCCTTTGTCACCGAATCGGTCGACGAGGATGGCGTGGCGCACTTTCTTGAGCGCCTTTTCGGACTTTGAGTCTGAGAGGTTCGATAGCGCCGAACCTCGGATGTCCTTGACGCCTGTACGCTCGCTGGCTAGAATCTGATTTTAAAGTGCCGGGGTGGTGGAATTGGTAGACACCAGGGACTTAAAATCCCTTGCTGCGCAAGCGGCGTGCGGGTTCGATGCCCGTCTCCGGCAAAAGCACGTCATTTTGCACACAGCGCAATTATGTAATCTTCGCCTCTCCGCAGGCGAGCTCGTCCATGCGGCGCAGGCGTCGGGAAAGGTCGCGCGCAAGGTTCATTACGACCATCGAAAATGTCTTGAGGTCGAGTTTGGAGATGTCATAAAGGGCGCGATTGGAAATCGTGACGACTTCAAGAGAGGTCGCGGCCTGGACGGTGGCGATGCTCGGCATTATGTCGAGAAGTTCCATTTCGCCAAAGGTTTCGCCTTCTTTGAGGCGGGCAATGACAACTTCCCGTTTAAAGATATCGACCTCACCACTGAGGATAAAATAGATTTTGTCGTTCGGCTGGCCTTCGATCTGCGGGCATTCGCCGGCTTCGAAGTGCTCCGAACCTAAAAGAGGCTTGATTCTTTCCATTTGCTCGGAAGTGACGCCTCCGAAAAGCGAATATTTCTGAAGTGCGTTTACATCTATCATTCATTGCTTCCTTCGAGAACCTCTGTCCCGCTCCGTCATTAAATCTTATCCTATATAGATATACCAAAATATGATTAATTATACAATAAAGATGAGGGAAAAGCCATTGATAAAAAATTCTTTTGGCTTCTTTATTGGGCACGCCCCCCGTTAGGCATATAGAGCCACACCAGTTCGCAAGGCAAGAGCTCTGGCGGCATTTCCGGGACAAAATGCCTGTCTGACAGAAGATCGACCGCTTCCGGGATTTCGTCCTGGCTGGTTATCCCCTCAAACAAGGAGTGCCAGACATCCATCGATACTCCTGCGCAGTGCTCGCTGAAATTGCCCACCACCACAAGAGTCTCGGTTTCCGACACTTTTCTGAATATCAGCACGGAGGGATGACCGCTCTCGATCATCTGAATATCCTGCACCGCAAAAATTCTATGTGCCGCCCTGGCGCGAATCATTTTTTTGAATTGGGCGAACACACTCCCTGTCACCGTGGCAGGGTCGTGACGCTCTTCAAACAGCGCCTCCCGAAAAACCGGCCGGTGCACCCAGCGGGAATCGCCGGCATGGGCGGGGTCTTTGTCCCAGTCGGGATCGTTTTCCATCCCGAGCTCATCGCCGAGATATATGAGGGGTAAACCACCTGCCGAAAACACTATCCCATACAGAAGCAAAAAGCGTCGCAGGGCTGTTTCTCTGTTTTTGCCAGGATCGCGGCGCAGGTCGCGCTCAATGCCCGCAAGCGAAGCGGCCGTGCCGCATATGCGCATGTCCTGCGTCGCGGGATTGTATTGAAACTTGAGGCCCTGCGCGAAGCTGCCGGGAAATTCCCCGAGATAAAAGCGGTTCAGAAACTGGCGGTGGTCGAACCCCTTGATGCCGAGCGCGGCCGCATCTTCATCCGCAAAAGTCCAGCCGATGTCGTCGTGGCAGCGGAGGTAGTTGACCCAGACACAGCCGGATGGCAGATGGTGGCGCTTTTTCAGCGAGTACGCAAGAAGGCGGACTTCCTTCGTCGCGGCGGCTTCCCAGAGCTCGGCCATCAAAAGAGGATTATAGGAAAGCTGACACTCGTGCATGTCGATGTAGCGGGCAATGGAATCAGGGTGCACGATGGCCTCGGACTTGAACAAAAGCGAGGGACAGGTGAGCCGCACCACGGACTGGAAAGCGCGAATGATGGTGTGGGCCTTGGGAAGGTTTTCGCAGGGAGTGCCCTTCTCTTTCCAGATGAAGGCCACCGCGTCGAGCCTCAGGGCGGCCACCCCGTGGTTCGCGAGCGCGAGCATCTCTCCCGCCATGGCGTTGAAAACGGCAGGGTTGCGGTAGTTCAGGTCCCACTGGTAGGAATGAAAGGTCGTCCACACCCAGCGCTTCATCTCCTCATTCCAGGTAAATGAGCCGCGCCGGGATTCCGGAAAAATGTCCCTCAACGTCCGGCTATATTCCTCGGGCTCCCGGAAATCGGGAAAGGTGAGGTAGAAATCGCGATGTGCCGCGCTGCCCGACTTCGCCGCGAGCGCCCAGTCGTGCTCGTCCGAAGTGTGGTTGAAGACGAAATCCGCGACGAGGGATATGTCCTCCCCCGCCAAGAGCCTGGCGAGCGCCGAGAGCTCCGCCATGCTGCCCAGCGCAGGATTGGTCTCCCGATAGCTCGAAACTGCGTAGCCGCCGTCGTTCTCGGAGTCGGGAGATTTGAAAAAGGGCATTAAGTGCAGGTATTTGATGCCCAGTTCTTTCAGATAGGGAAGGCGCTCGGCTATGCCCCGGAAGTTCCCTGCCCAGCGGTCTACATAGCACACCGCCCCTACGACATCCTGAGCAAGATACCAGCCACTTTCGGGAGGAAGGGCGTGATCACGGGCCTTAAGCCAGCGTGGCCGCGCCTTGAAAGCTTCAAATGCTCCGTACACGAGATTCTCGACCCAATACGCAAAATCGGGCCTGTCGCCATAGAGCTCGAATAAAAGCCCGGTGAGCTGCCCAAGCTCGGCATCAAGCCGGCGTTCGAATTCAGGCCAGCACGAGAACCTTCCAGTTCCGCGCGCCTTCAGCCTCTCAATCAGTTCATGCTCGAATGAGTCAAAACCACGCAGCATAAAGCATTGTCAGCATCAGCGCTTGCCGGAATCGTAAATTTCGCCGGACGCTTTCGGCCCGACCGATTTGCCCGCAAAGAGAAGAAGCGCGATGATGGTGAGCAGATACGGAAGAATATAGAAAAATTCGCCGGGCAAATTGGCAAGAAACGGAATGTCTTTCGCGTAGAACGAAAGCGCGGTTGAGAAACCGAAGAACAGCCCCGCCCCAAGTACGCCAAACGGATTCCACTTTCCGAATACAAGCGAAGCAAGCGATATGAAGCCTGTGCCATGAATCGAGACCAGCGTGTACTGGATGTCGGCCGTGAGCACCATGACCGCACCACCAAGCCCGCCGAGCGCTCCCGAGACGAGGACGCCGAAATAGCGCATCCGGACCACATTGATACCCATACTGGCGGCTGCCTGCGGATGCTCCCCGCATGCGCGCATGCGGAGCCCGAGTGGCGTCTTGTACACCACAAACCAGGTTAGGAGCACCATCGCAATCGCGATATAGAAGGTTGGATACACCTGATCGAAGAACATGCGGCCGAGCACAGGAATTTTGCTCAGGCCGGGCACGCTGAATTTCTGAATGCCGTTGGAAAAAGAGCGTGTTCTCTGCTGATGAAAGATAATCTGACAGAGATATACGGTGAGCCCGCCGGCGAGAATGTTGAGCGCGGTTCCCGAAATGACCTGATCCGCCTTGAGATTGATGCTCGCGACGGCGTGGAGAGAGCTGAAAACGACACCTGCCAGGAGCCCGGCGAGCAATCCGTACCAGGCCGCCGCCGGCGTTGAATTCTCCAAAAGCACGGTCACCGTGGCCCCGGTGAAGGCGCCAACCATCATGATGCCCTCGAGGGCGATATTGACGACGCCGGAGCGCTCGCTGAAGAGTCCGCCAAGCGCGGTCAGGATGATTGGCGCCGAAAACATGAGCGCGATGGGAAACATCTGAAGAAAAAGTTCGAAAGTCATACGCGATCCCCTTCCGTACTGGGTGCCTGCTTGCGTTCGAATTTATCGATCACCATCTTGATGCCATATTTCATCGCGACGAAGAGCACAATCGATGCCTGAATGATGCCCGCGATTTCGCGTGGGATACCCTGAGACTGCATCAGCGGTTGGGCTGCCTTGAGGCCCCCGAACAGCATGCCGGCCAGCAAAATACCTGTGGCCTCGTTGCCGCCGACCAGCGCAACCGCGATGCCGTCGAAACCATAGCCTTCCGCGGACTGGATGACGCGGCCGAAATTGAAGGTGCCGACGGTGATCACCGCGCCGGCAAGGCCCGCAAACGCGCCGGCAATCGCCATGGACGCGACGATGTTGCGACTGACTTTCATGCCGGCATAGCGGGCGGCCTCTTTATTGTAACCAACGGCGCGCAATGAATAGCCGAAGGTCGTTTTATTGATAATAAAAGAAAATATCAGTAAGGCAAGAATGACGGGAATAAATCCCCAGTTGAGGCGGGAGTTCCGGGTGATGCTCTCCAAAAAAGGAGATTTGAGCAGCGCGGTCGTCGGAAATGGCGCGGTCTTGACTCTGTCTGCGCTGCCGAAGAGGTGCAGAATGACAAAATTATTGAAATGCAAGGCTATGTAGTTCATCATGATGGTGACGACGACCTCGTGCACATTGTAGCGGGCCTTTAAAAGGCCGGGAATGGCACCCCAGAGGGCTCCGCCCAGAATCCCCGCGAGCAGCACGAGCGGCAGATGAATCCCTTTGGGCGCCTCCAGAAGAAGCGCCACAGCCGTCGCCGAAATCGAGCCAATCATAAGCTGGCCTTCCGCGCCTATGCTGAAAAGCCCGGTCCTCGACGCAAACGCGAAGGATAGCCCCGTAAGGATGATCGGCATCGCCTGAATTACGAATTCGCCGATATAGCGTGTGTTGATGGGCTGCCCGTTCAAGATGTCGATGCCGGAAAAGCCCTTGATGATCGCTGCATACATCGAAAGCGGCGAACGCCCGGTAAGTTTGACGATGAGAGAGCCCAGCACAAATCCCAAAAGCACCGCGATGAGCGGAAGCACAATCTTTTCTTTTCTTGCTGTCATCGATCTTCCTCCGTTCAGGCGTGAACCGCTTCGTGTGCGGGGTGGGGAGTGCTGCGAGTCTTGCGGAGCGCACCGGACATCATGAGGCCAAGCTCGTTCTCATTGGTTGCCGCCGCATCCACAATGCCAACAATTTCACCGTTGTAAATCACCGCGATCCGGTCAGAAACATCCATGATCTCATCGAGTTCCAGGGAGACGAGAAAAATGGCCTTGTTCTTGTCGCGCTCTTCGATAATCCGCTTGTGGATATACTCGATTGCTCCGACGTCGAGGCCGCGGGTTGGCTGAACCACCACGAAGACATCGGGCGAGCGATCGATTTCGCGGGCGACAATGGCCTTCTGCTGATTGCCGCCGGACATGGCCCTCGCCGGCGTCATGGCCCCCTGGCCCGAACGCACGTCGAATTCCTGAATAAGCCTCTCGGCGTTTTCGAAAATGGCTTTTTTATTCAAAATCCCGAAGTTGGCGAAGGGCTTTTCATAGTAATTGTGAATGATAAAGTTTTCACCCATCGTGAAATCGAGCACAAGGCCGTGCTTCTGGCGGTCTTCGGGAATATGCCCAAGACCGCGATCGGTCCGCTCTTTGATCGAGAGGTGTGTTATGTCTTTATCTTTCAAATAGATTTTACCGGATTCAATTTTACATAGCCCCGTGACCGCCTGCACCAGCTCCGTCTGTCCATTGCCGTCGATGCCGCAGAGACCAAGAACTTCCCCCGCGCGCACGGTAAGCGACAAATTCTTAACGCCGAGCACTCCTTTGAGATTTTTTACATTGAGCTGTTCGATGCGTAAAAGTTCATCGCCCGGCTTTGCGGGCATCTTCTCGACATGGAAACTGACCTGGCGGCCTACCATCATTTCAGCCATTTTCTCTTCGTCGGTATCTGCGACGGGCACCGTTCCTACAAACTTTCCTCGCCTGAGAACGGTGCATACATCCGCAACTTCCTTAATTTCCTTGAGCTTGTGAGTAATGAGCAAAATGGTCTTGCCCTCTTCCACCAGCCGCCTCATGATCTGCATGAGCTCATGAATCTCCTGAGGCGTAAGGACTGCCGTGGGTTCGTCGAAAATAAGGATCTCCGCATCGCGGTAGAGCATCTTGAGTATCTCAACACGCTGCTGCATGCTGACTGAAATGTCCTCAATTTTTGCGCGCGGATCGACCGCCAATCCATAAAGTCTCGAAATTTCTTCAACTTTTTGTTCCGCGGTACGGATATCGATGACCGGACCTTTGTGCGGTTCCATCCCGAGGATAATATTCTCTGTGACTGTAAAATTGTGCACGAGCTTGAAATGCTGATGGACCATGCCAATGCCAAGTGAAGTTGCGACATTTGGGTCGCTGATCTTGACCTCTTTGCCTCGTACCCGGATTGAGCCGCCATCAGGCTGATACAAGCCGAATAGAATGCTCATCAGTGTGGATTTCCCTGCACCATTTTCGCCCAGGAGAGCGTGTATCGACCGTTCTTCAATTTGAAGCGTAATATCGTCGTTTGCTCTGATTCCGGGGAAATCCTTAGTGATGTGAAACATCTCTACGATGTACGACACCTGCAACCCCCTGGATTAGGATAAAAAACGAGTATATCATACCATGATTTTCTTCGCCAGAGAGGGAACGATTATCGTTTCTTTCTTGTCCCAATAAAGAGATTGAGGCTCAATACGAAAACGACGAGGAGCAAGGCCGCTCCCCAGGCTTTTTGATGCCAGTCGTCGTACGGGCTTTTAATGTATTCATAGATCACTAAGGGAAGCGCGGAGATAGGACCTTTAAAATTCAGGCTTAAAAATGGATTGCCAAAAGCGGTAAAGAGAAGGGGAGCCGTTTCGCCTGCGGCGCGGGCGATTCCAAGGCCTGTCGCTTCCAGAATGCCTGAACCGGCTGCGGGCAAAACGATTTCGACAATCACGCGCCAGCGGGGAGCTCCCAGCGCGAGCGCGGCTTCCACATACGAAGCGGGCACCATCTCCAGCGATTCTTTTATCATGCTGATCATGAGGGGCAGCATGACGATCGAGAGCGCAATGCCGCCCGAGAGCGCTGAGAAAGTTTTCATAGGCACAACAACCCATGAGTAAATGACAACGCCTATGACAATAGAGGGAATGCCCTGCAAGGTGTTGACCACACTCAAAAGCCCATTGGCCCTTTTTGAACCCTTGTGTTCATATAGATAAAGGGCCGCAAGCAGAGAAAATGGCAGCGCTATTACAATTGCTGTGGCCAGCAGCATGAGCGTACCGACAATCGCCTGCACAATGCCGCCGCCGATCTCGCCAAAAGGCTTCTGTTGCTGAAAAAAGAAATCAAAATTGAGCGATTTGGCGCCATTCACCACGACCTGCGCCAAAATGAGAAACAGCAGGGCAATCACAATGCCCGCGGGCACCATCACTGCGATTCTGAAAAATATGTCTTTTCTTTTCCGGCCCCTGTACTGGCCCGCAAAAACATTATTTTCCATAGGCGCCCATCCCTTTGCTCATCAGGGACCTTCCGAACCAGCCGGCAAGCATAGTGATCACAAGAAGAATGAGAGCGAGCCCCATCATGGCCGAACGGTGGACATCACTTGCGGCCTCGTTGAATTGTGACGCAATGACGCTCGCCAGCGTATTCCCGAGCGAGAACAGCGACGTCGGAATACGCGTCGCGTTGCCGATGAGCATGGTCACCGCCATTGTTTCGCCGAGCGCGCGGCCGAGTGAAAGCAGAATTCCGGCAAATATGCTATTTTTTGCGAAAGGAAGAGCGATACCCGTGACCACTTCCTGCTTCGTGAGCCCAAGGGCGAAGGCGCCTTCTCTCAGGCCCGCAGGAACATTCATGAGCGCTTCGCGGGTCATCGAGGACATGTAGGGAATGATCATGATCGCGAGCACGAGGGAAGCGGAGAGGATGCCGGCGCCATAGGGAGGGGCTCCCACCAGCATCGCAAGCTTCCTTATCAGCGGAATCACGACTTCAATCCCCCACAGGCCGAACACAACCGACGGGATTGAAGCGAGCACATTGATGAGCGTATTTAAAATAGAGCGAATCCAGCTCGAATTGACATACTCGCCCATCACTATCCCCGCGCTGAGCGACAGGGGAATCGCGATGACAAGAGCGATGGCCGACGTCATCAGAGTACCGATTATAAAAGGCAAGGCACCAAAATGGGTTGTGACCGGGTTCCATTCCGAACCATACAAGAATGCAGCCCCTTCCTGCTTTACCGCCGGAAGGGATTGCACTACAAGAGTAAACAAAAACCCTGCGAAGATAAAAACGATTACCAGAGCTGCAAAACCGAGCAGGGCATTAAATCTTCTGTCATTCATGTTTTAGAAACCAAATACATAAATGTTGCTTTAAAGTCAAGGCAGGCCGGCATTGCCATCTTAAGGCGGCAACACACAGCCTGCGCATCGGACTTATTTCACCAGAGGCTGGCCATCGTAGGTGATGCTCTTGATGATGGCTTCGGCGGCTTTCAACGCGGGCGCCGGCAGCGTGGCATAATCGAGCGAGGTCACATATTTCTGGCCATCGTGGATCATCCACCAGAGGAGCTTGGCGAGCTGATCAGCCTGCTCGCGGGAGCGGTTGCCGTAATTCTGCTCGCGGTAGACGATGATCCAGGTGAGAGCACTGATTGGGTAACCTTCTTTCGCGTCGGTGTTGACGAGAAGAATGCGGGTATCTGCCGGGAAGGCTCCTGCGGCAGCAGCCGAGATCGATTCGAGGCTCGGATCGACCCACATGCCGCTTGAATTCTTTATAGCCGCCACTGCCATGCTGTTCTGGTTTGCGTAGGCCAGCTCGACATAGCCGACACTGCCCTGAGTCTGCTTTACCACACCCGCCACGCCGGCATTCTGCGCCGCGCCCTGCCCTGCCGGCCAGCTCACGGAGTTCGCGTTGCCAACCTTTGACTTCCACTCAGCGCTCACCGCGCTTAAATAAGCGGTAAAATTGAAGGTCGTCCCCGAGCCATCGGAACGGTAGACGGGCATGATCGCGAGGTTGGGAAGCTTGACATTAGGATTGAGCTCCGCAACGGCCTTGTCGTTCCACTTCGTGATTTTACCCAAATAGATGTCGGCCACCACGTCGCCGGTCAGTCTGAGCTTGGGATTGCCGGGAAGATTGTAGGTGACGACGACCGCGCCAATCACCGTGGGGATGTGTACGACCTGAGCGGGATACTTGCTGAAATCCGCGTCCTTGATGAACGAATCCGAACCACCAAAATCGACGACACGATCCTGAATATTCTTGAGGCCGCCTGAAGACCCGATAGACTGGTAATTCACTTTGACGCCAGTCGCTTTGTAATATTCATCGAACATCTTGGTATAGGCAGGAGCAGGGAATGACGCGCCGGAGCCCAAGAGGCTCTGTGCGCCAAGCACGCCTGTCAGCCCGACAACAAATAGAGCGAGCAAAACCAGCTTCCTCGAAACTGCATTTCGTTTCATTGCGTTTTCCTCCATCTTCGTCTTCATTTCGTGAATGTGCAGGCGACGCAAAAGCGCACGCCATATACGATTTTCACGATGTACAAAGAGAGGATATTCGGGACAAATTAATAGATTTTCTGATTTGTGTTAGGAAATGATTAAAAACAGGGCTGCCTAGATGGGCAGCCCTTTGCTGTAACACTGAATCTAGACGTTCATGCGCTTATTTCGCCGGAACCTCGGAAACGACGAGCTTGCCGGACGCGATCATCGCTTCGTACTCTTTGACTTTCGCCAGAATGTCCGCAGAGAGGTTGGGGTTCTTGTCGGGGATGCCGACGCCCTTGTTCTTCACGGTGAAGACGAGGCTCTGGCCGCCGGGGAACTTGCCGTCCATGGTCATCTTGCAAACGTCATACGCGGCCACATCGACGCGCTTCATCATCGAGGTGAGGACTGCCGACTTGCTGCCGCTGTAGATGCCATCGGCATACTGATCCTTGTCGACGCCGATCGCCCAGCGGATATCACCCTTCTGGGAGCGCTCTTTGGCTTCCTTGATGAGGCCATTGCCCGTGCCACCAGCGGCATGGAAAATGATATAGGCGCCGGCATTGTACTGCTTCTGCGCAAGAGCCTGACCTTTATCCGGAGCCGCGAAATCGCCGGCATAGTCTACGAGGATCTTGCAATCCGGATAGACTGCCTTTACGCCCTGCTCGAAACCAGCCTGGAATTTTTCAATGAGCGGAAACTGCATGCCGCCGATAAAGCCAACGATGTTCTTCCCGTCGGCCTTCGCCTTGAGTCCCGCCGCGACACCAACGAGGAAGGAGCCTTCGTGCTCGGCGAAGCCGGCCGAGGCGACGTTCGGGAGGTTCACGACGGTGTCGATGATGAGGAACTTACGGGTCGGATAGTTGGTCGCGACCTGCGTCATTGCCTGCTCAAAGAGGAATCCCGGAGCGATGATGAGGCTCAATCCTTCATCCGCAAAGGTCGAAAGGTTCGGGACATAATCTGCTTCCGCGCTGGACTGCAAATACTTGTAATTGCCTTTCGCGAGCTTGAAATCCTGCGCGAAGCGGACAATGCCTTCCCACGTGCCCTGGTTGAAGGACTTGTCGTCAATACCACCAACGTCGGTGACGAGACCGACTCTGAACTGTGCAAACACCGGCGCCGCGATGAGTGCAGCGACGACAAGCACTAATAGCGCTTTTTTCATGCTTCATCCTCCTTTGAAGATTGCTCTACACGATACGCGAAGATTATGCCAATCTATCGCATTAAGTAACGTAAATGGTAAAGCGACCGCCGCAGATTGTCAATAAGAATTTTACAATTGCGAAGACTATCTAGACATTTTAGACCGATGCTTCGGCATCGCGCATGATCGCTATGCCCGCGGATGCCCCGATGCGCGACGCACCCGCTTCGAGCATAGCCACCGCATCCTCATAAGTCTTGATGCCGCCCGAAGCCTTCACGAAAGCTGCATCGCCGATACTCTCTTTCATGAAGCGGACATCCTCCGCCGTTGCGCCACCAGTGCCGAACCCTGTGCTCGTCTGCACAAAGACCGCTCCTGCGTCCACCGCCGCTCTGCATGCATCGACCTTTTCTTCCCGCGTCAAGTAGCACGTTTCGATAATCGTCTTGACAATGGCGTGTTTCGAGGCCTTTACCACCGCAGCGATATCTTCGCGGACCGAAGTCCAGTCTCCCGCCTTTGCGCGCCCGATATTGATCACCATATCGACTTCGCGGGCACCCTCCGCGACCGCGCGGCGCGCCTCTTCCGCCTTGACAGCCGTGCCGTTTGCCCCGAGGGGAAAACCGACCACCGTCGCAATCAGCACCTCAGAACCGGCAAGTTCTCTGGCGCAGACCGGGACCCAATATGGATTTACGCAGACTGCTTTGAATTTGTGCTGTCTGGCTTCCGAACACAGTGCTTTTATCTGATCTTCGGTTGCGGTGGCTTTCAGCAATGTATGATCGATGGTCGCAGCGATCAGCTTTCCGGTCCAATTCATTTTTCATTCCTCCGTATCAGCGCTAAATCTCGATCCTGTTGCGCAGATATTCGCGGCGGGTGGCAACGAGCTCTCTCAGCTCCGCGAGCATGCGCTCATCCGCCCTTTCGGCAATTGGAAACACGAATTGCTCTGTCTCATCGGTGTACCGGCGGACAAACACATCGTCGGTCACGTAGCCGAGGCTGATCATGTTCGAAATGCGGTCCGCGCTCTTGAGCACCCTGGCACGCAGCGACCCATAATCGCGAATACGCGTAAGAAACTCAGCCTTATTTTCGACCGGACGCCGGGTTACCTCGAGCACCAGTTTATAGACATCGATCGCTTCGTCATCGATCGAAAGAATGCTGTCCGGATCCGTCTCGGGGGCATCTTCAAGCAGGTCATGAATGAGAGAGGCTTTGAGCAGCACGGAGTCGATATAGCCATAGTCCATAAGAATCGCCATAGTGTCGAGCTGATGCCGGAACATGTTGCCGCCGCTTCTTCTGGGCTTGCCGATGAGGCAGGTTGCCAGCTGAATGTAGGGCGCAAGGTGCATGCGCTTGAGGCGCAACATGGCGGCCTTGTCCATGGTGAGGCGGTCGGAGCGGAGCACTGAATTCTGTTTGGGAAGAGAAATCTCGCCATTCTGAGGGCCATCCTCTCCTGAATTCATGAAAGCTCCCGAATATACAGATCGAGCTTGGCGGCTTTTGCCGTGGAAACCGCAAGCTTGTCCTTCTCCTTTTCTACGATATCAGGCGGAGCGGAAGAAAGAAATGCGTCATTTGCAAGCTTGAATTCGAGTTTTGCGATGTAGGTTTTTTCTTTCTCCACCTCTTTCGAGAGGTGATCGACAAGCTTGGCGATATCGAGTAACCCGCGCACCTGCACATGTATGGTCGCGCCATTGCCCGCAAGGGAGACAGAACCTTCGCGGGAAGCGCCGCCGATCGACACCGAGGATGCGCCGGTAAGAAGGCTTATGAGAGCCGCATGCCCGCGAATGAATGCCGCATGGGCGAAGTCGCCGTCAAAGGCAAGATCGAGCGGAATGGAGACCTCGGGTGAAATCTGAAATTCGGATCGCAAGGTTCGCACAAGCGTGACAATCTCTTTTAGGGCTTCAAAATGTGTTTGAATGTCGGGCGATTCGCGCTCCTTGGTCCATTCGGGATAGCTGGCTGAAATGAGCCGCCCCTTGGCATTTGGCAGCATGCCATAGATTTCTTCAGTCACAAAGGGAAGGAAAGGGTGCAGCAGCCTCAGCGATTCATCGAGCACCTTAAGGAGCACCGTCGTCGCGCGGTCCTTTTCTTTATCGTCGTCCGATTTGGTCGAAAGTTTGGAAGCCTCGATATACCAGTCGCAAAAATCATCCCAGAAATAGGAATACGCAGTTTGAGCGGCATCGTTGAATCGCCAGGATTCGAGGGCCTGTCCTACGGTTTTCGCGGCTTCGTTGAGCCTGTGAAGGATCCAGCGGTCCGTATCGTTGTAGGTCAGCTCGCGCTCCGACAGGAACGCTCGTCCCTCCAGATTCATGAGGATGTAGCGTGAAGCGTTCCACACTTTGTTGGCGAATTTGCTGCCCATTTTAAAGCTGTCGCGGTCGAGGAGGATGTCCTGACCTGCCGCACAGTTGTACGCAAGCGTGAATTTGAGGGCGTCGGCACCGTATTCCTCGACAATTTCGAGGGGATCGATGCCATTGCCGAGACTTTTGGACATTTTCCGGCCCTGTTTGTCGCGTATGAGGCCATGGATGCAGACCTCCCTGAAAGGGCTCTGTCCGGTGAACTCCATACCGGCCATTATCATGCGGGCCACCCAGAAAAAAATGATGTCGTAGCCGGTCACCAGGGCGCTTGTGGGATAGAAATAGCGGAGGTCCGCGGTGTCTTTCGGCCAGCCCAAGGTACTGAAAGGCCACAGCCAGCTTGAAAACCAGGTGTCGAGCACATCTTCATCCTGGTAGATGTTGCCGGAACCGCACTGGGTGCAGACTGTCGGATCCTCGCGGCTCACTATCATCGCGCCGCAATCCTTGCAGTAGAACACCGGAATGCGGTGTCCCCACCAGAGCTGGCGGGAGATGCACCAGTCGCGGATGTTTTCAAGCCAGTGCCTGTAGGTGTGTTCCCACTTTTTGGGGAAGAAGACGACGTCGCCGTCCTGCCAGGCCTTGAGGGCCTTGTCGGCGAGCGGCTTCATGCGCACGAACCACTGTTTCGAGAGATAGGGCTCGATGACAGTGTGGCAGCGGTAGCAATGTCCCACCGCGTGCGTGGTCTTCTCTTCGCCCTTGAGGAGGCCGAGTGTCTCGAGATCGGCGAGGACAGCCACGCGCGCGTCGAGCACTTTCATGCCTCGGTATTTTTCCGGCACGGCGTCGGAAAGGGTGGCGTCGGGATTGAGAATATTGATGCGTTCAAGGCCATGGCGCTGGCCGACCAAAAAGTCGTTCGGGTCGTGTGCAGGCGTGATCTTCACGAGCCCCGTGCCGAATTCAGGATCGACATAGCTGTCTTCGATGACCGGAATGACGCGATCGGTCAGAGGCAGACGCACTTTTTTGCCGATAATGGCCACATAGCGAGGATCATTGGGGTGGGCCGCAACGGCAGTGTCGCCTAAAAGCGTCTCCGGGCGCGAGGTCGCGATCTCGATCCTGCCGCTCGGCCATTCGGGACAGGGACCGTCGACAAGTTCATACCAAATGTGCCACAGCGCGCCCGGTTCATCCTCGTGCTCAACCTCATCGTCCGAGAGGGCAGTGCCGCACGAAGGGCACCAGTTCACCAGGTATTCGCCGCGATAGATCAGATTGCGCTCGTACAGCGTCACGAATACCTCGCGGACGGCGCGTGAAAGCCCCTCATCCAGCGTAAAGCGCTCCCTGCTCCAATCGACGCTCGCTCCGATTCGGGCGAGTTGGTTGTCGATGAACGCGCGGTGCTCCCTGGCCACTTTCCACGTTTCTTCGATGAAGGCCTCGCGCCCCAGAGACTCGCGGCTGCGGCCTTCCTTTCGCAGCTTGCGCTCCACGACATTCTGCGTGGCGATGCCCGCATGGTCGGTACCGGGCAGCCAGAGCGTGGGAATGCCCTTCATGCGCCTGTACCGGATCTGTATATCCTGCAGACTGTTGTCGAGCGCATGTCCCAAGTGAAGGACACCGGTTACATTGGGAGGAGGAATTACAATGGTAAAAGGCCTTTTGTGCCTGTCTACTTTCGGCTGAAAATGGCCCTCGCTTTTCCACATTTCGTATATGCGCTGTTCGAACGACTTTGGGTCATAAGCCTTTGAAAGCTCCACCGATTTCATGCTCCCCTCCACAATGCACAGAAAGTGCACAAAAGAATAGCGCAAAAACAGGCCTACCGGAAAGGGGGCGATAGTATTTTTACTTTAATAAGAAAATCGTACCCCCCTACTTTTCATCACAATGTTCTTGCAGCATAATAGTAAATATGAGAGAGACAGAACCTTGGAAATTTCTCGATGCGTATCGAGGTCGCGTTTTTTCGGATAAATGGCCTACACTTCCGCAACTCTTCGATATTACCGCGGAACGTTTCCCCGACAGCCCTTGTTTCACGGTGTATAGCCCCCAGAGAGTCAGTCTGACGTATAGAGAAGCCCGGACACTCATTGTCAATGTCGCGGCCCACCTAGGCTCGGTTGGCATCAAGCCTGGCACCCATGTCGCCGTGACCGGCAAGAATTCGCCGGAATGGGCTATTGCATTTATCGCCGTTCTGTACACGGGAGCCGTCGTCGTCCCCATCGATTATCAGCTCTCCACCCAGGAAATTATCACCTTGATAAAAGCAGGGGATGTGATGGCAGCCTTCATCGATGAAGAAAAGTTCGAGGAAATCCAGAAAGAATTCCACGACATGCCCTGCTTTGCCCTCACAAAAAAAGCGGGGAATTATATCTACGACATGACCCCGCCCCAAGGGTTCAAATTTGAGCAGCCTCCCGTGAAGATGCAGAGCACTGCCGCCATTCTGTTCACATCAGGCACAACAGGCGTCCCCAAGGGCGTGATGCTGAGCCACGAAAATTTTGTTTCGGATTGTTTCTTCGCACAATCGAATCTCAATATTTTGCACGAGGATGTGTTCTACGCGCTGCTGCCGATCCATCATTCCTACACGATGCTCGCGGTGTTCATCGAATCGCTCTCGGTCGGCGCCGAGCTGGTCTTCGGCAAGCGCATGGTCGTCAAGCAAATCCTCTCAGACCTGAAAGCAGCAAAGGTCACGATGTTTCTCGGCGTGCCGATGCTGTTCAATAAACTCCTCGCCGGCATCATGAAGGGTGTGAAAGAAAAGGGCGCGTTTACGTATGCCCTGATCCGGACCATGATGGCCATCTCGGGATTCATCAAGAAAGCCTTCGGCGTAAACCCCGGGAGGAGCCTGTTCCATTCCGTGCTGGAAAAAGCGAGCCTTTCTTCGATTCGAATTTGCATTTCGGGTGGCGGGCCGCTCGACCCGAAGGTTTTCCGTCAATACAACGAACTCGGCATCGATTTTGTCCAGGGCTATGGACTCACGGAGACCTCGCCGATTCTCACCCTCAATCCGGTCGAGCACTATAAAGAGACTTCTGTCGGTAAAATTCTCCCCGGCGTCGAAATTCGCATCGAAAATCCAGACGAAGATGGCATCGGAGAAATTGTCGTCCGTGGGTCCATGGTGATGCAGGGCTATTACAAGATGCCCGAAGAAACAGCCCAGGTGCTCTCCGAAGATGGCTGGCTCAGCACAGGCGACCTCGGGAAGCTGGACAAGGAAAATTATCTCTATCTTGCGGGGAGAATCAAAAACCTTATCGTCACCGAGGGCGGCAAAAACGTCTATCCCGAAGAGATAGAGAACGAGTTCCAGCTCTATGATGAAATCGATCAGATACTTGTACGCGGCTACAATCCTGAGGGCAAATCGGTCGCGGAAGAAATCGAGGCGCTGATCTATCCGAATCAGGACTGGATTTCGCAAAACCGTCTTATGCCAAATCAGATTGAGGCGCGCATTCAGGACATCATCACCGAGGTAAATCAAAGGCTGCGGCCCTATCAGAAGATAAGCAGGACGCACATCCTCAAGGAACCGCTCGAGATGACTACTACCAAAAAACTCAAGCGTCAGAGCGCCAAAATATAAAAAAGGGGGCGCCCCCCGGGCGCCCCCTCGCTTTATCCCCTATTCCCTACCGCCAGGCATCTCATTCTTTTCTCAACACCGTGACGCAGTTCGTGACGCTTGAGCCGCCGACATTGAAAGTGACACCGACTGTCGGCTGCTTCTTCGCAGGCACCGCGCCGATGGGCTGGCCGACGAGCTGCTTGTAGACGAGCGCGTGCATCGAGACGCCCGTCGCGCCGACGGGATGTCCCTTCGCCTTGAGCCCCCCGGAGAGATTGATCGGGCAGTGCCCGTCGTCGCGGGTGAACCGGCCTTCCATGTAATCGTAGCCAGCACGGCCATCGGCGGAGAGTCCAAGCGCTTCGGTGCTCAGAAGCTGATTGATCGTAAAGCAGTCGTGCACCTCGGCCAGATCGACATCCGCGATCGTAATGCCCGCCTCCGCGAATGCCTGCTGCACCGCCCGCTTGCCGGCCATGAGTTCGTACATATTAGGGCGCACCGAGATGGGAAGGCGCTCGTTGACATGGGCGAGACCTGCCACTTTGACCGCCTTTTCCGATTTGGCAAGTGAGAGGTCGTCGCGCACGAGCACGATAGCGGCGGCGCCGTCGGTGACGAGCGAGCAGTCGTGCAGCCGCAAGGGTTCGGCGATCATCGGATTCTTTTCGTCGGGAAGTGCGAGAATCGCCTCTGCGGTCATGAGGCCGAGACGGTCTGCGACACCGCCTCTGCCAAAATGCGCAAGGGGGTTGTCGATGCCATTTCGGTAATTGAGTGCCGAAACGGTGGCGAGCATTTCCGCGAGCATCGGACGGTCAAATCCATATTGGGCGGCATAGCCTTTGGCATATTCGGCGAACAAGCCTGGAAAGGTATAGCCTTTGGCTCCTTCTTCCGGCCAGTAAGAACAGGTGGCAAGCGCATGCGTCACGCCTTTTGTATCGAGAAGGTTCATTTTTTCGACGCCAAGCACCAGAGCGACCTTCGCCCGCCCCGATTCCAGCGCATAGAGCGCGCTGTATACCGCAACCGAGCCCGATGAGCAGGCATCCTCGCAGCGATACGTCGGTTTGAAACGCAGGGCATCAGGCGCGATCTCTGGCGCGAACGCCGCAAGATGCTCCTGATTTGCGAAGATGCCGGGAGCGCAGGAGCCAACCCAGACACCATCGATGTCTTTCGGATCGATACCCGCGTCGGAGATCGCTCCCCTGCCCGCTTCGAGCATAAGATCGTAGATCGACTTCAGATCGGTGACTTCGCCAGTCTCTTTGTTCTTCTTCACAAAGTTTCCAAATTGAGTGTTGTAAGCGCCGATAATGCTGACTTTCGCCATGAAAGTTCCTCCTTATAGAGTATCCTGTGAATTTTTACGGATTTATTTTTTGCAGATGCCTTGTTCCGCGAGGAAATCCCGGAAAATCTGCAGGAAAAGGACCGGGTTTTCCACAGTGACCGAATGACCCACCCCCTCCAGCGTCACAAGCTTGGCGTGCCTGTAGGCTCCGGCCGTCGCCCGCGCCATTTCATCGGTAATGATCGGGTCGAGAGTGCCACGCATTACGAGGACCTGTCCCTCGTACTCGGCACATCTCGAGGTGATATCGAAGTGGGAAAGTGCTTCCGCATTGCCAATCCACGCAGGAGGAGCCATTTTTTGTGCATCATCGACAATTGTTTTAAACAATGCGTCATCCTTGAGTGTGGGCACAGTCGCTTTAAGGGCCTGTTCGAGCACCGCCCGATTGGTCCTCATGAGCTCGATGACAGGATGGCGATCTTTAGGCGTTACAAGACCATTCGGCGCACCCGAATCGACGAGGACCATTGCCTTCACAAGGCCCGGCCGTTCAAGCGCGAGGGCCTGCACGACACAGCCTCCCAGCGAATGCCCGACCACAACCGCTTCTTTTATGCCTTTTAAATCCATAAAACCAGCGACGTACGCAGCATAGCGTTGAATGCTGATATCTCCGTCGAGAGGCGAAGACTGACCGAAGTTTGGCATATCGATGGCGACAGCTCTGCATCCCGGCACATCCATCACGGGCCTGAACCAAACCGAGGAGCCGGTGTTGCCATGAACATAGACCACCGGTACACCCTTCCCGGCTGTCACAAAAAATATTGAAACTCCAATCACCGCAGCGAAACCGCTTGCCATATTTCCTCCGCACACAGCGCAGGCCGCTCGATCACCACCGCATGGCCCGCGTCTGGAATGACATGCATCACCGCACCAGGAATGTTCCGGGCGATGATCTCCGAAAAACCCCTATGCTTGAGAATATCTTTTTCACCAACCAGCACCGTCGCGGGGCATGATATCTGCTTCAGCCTCTGCGTCTGGTTGATCTTTAAAAAAGCTTTGCACAGCTCGACAAAAGCCGCAAACCATTCTGCCGGCAGAGCAGCCATCCCATCTTCCCGCGCAGTCAGCATATCCCTGTGGGCGGCGATATAATTCGAGGAATATGTCCAGGGAAGCATTGTCTTATAGAACAGACGGGCATCTTTTCTGGCAGCTTCCATCCACGAGACTACCGCTGCTTCCAAAACCGGGTCGAGTTCGCTCACTCCATCAATCACTACAAGCGACGCACATCGTTCTGGATACAGCATTGCGAATTCCATCGCCACTTCGGAGCCGTAGGAAGTCCCCACGATGTGCCCTCTCTCAATATGCAGGGCATCCATGAGATCGACGAGGTCTTTGGCATGCATGGCGAGCGAATATGGCCCTGCGGGTTTGCCGCTGAGGGTCTGTCCCCGAAAATCATGGCTCAGACAACACGTTCCGGCAGGCAGCGCCGCAATGAGCGGTTTCCAATGCGAAATCGACATCGCGATGCCATTCAAAAGGACAATTGGCGCCTTAAGAACACCAACATCGCACTCGCCAGACAGCTCATAGACGATCCGAACGCCATTGACCATCATCTCTGCCATTGCGATACTTTCCTACAGTCCCAAATATGATTTGATGACAAACGGGTTCGTTCTGAGCCCCTCTGCACTATCCTCGAGCACAATGCGGCCATTTTCGAGCACACAACCCCGGTCGATCGCCTTCAGACTTTCGCGTACATTTTGCTCGGCGACTAAGATCGATACCGAGCTCTTCAGCCCTTTCAGCACCTCGAACACTTCCGCGACGATCGATGGCTGCAAGCCAAGCGATGGTTCATCAAGAATCAGAAGTCCGGGCTTTGACATGAGCGCCCTCCCGATGGCCAACATTCTCTGCTGGCCCCCGGACATGGTGCCGGCATACTGCGTGCGTCTTTCTTTCAGTATGGGGAAAAGCGCGAAAACTTTTTCCAGCTGATTGGGGATGTCATCCTTTGCGTGGGGAATGTACGCGGCGCCGAGCACCAGGTTGTCCTCGACGGACATGCCTGGGAAAAGCTCCCTCTCCTGTGGGACAAGAGCTACTCCCATTCTTGCGATGGTATGTGTTTCCGCACCTTCTATTCTCTTGCCATCGAGTTCGATGCTACCTTTCCATGGCTTTATCATACCCATAACGGTAGCAATTAAAGTCGATTTCCCCGCACCATTGGGGCCAAACAATCCTACGGATTCGGCGCCGACCGCAAAATTCACCCCATCGATCACTTTCATCCGGCCATAGCCGCATTCGAGATTCTGTATTGTGAGCATTAGGCGGCTCCTCCTCCGAGATAGGCTTCGATGACTCGAGGGTTCTTGGATACGTCTTCGTATTTGCCTTCCGCAATCAGTTCACCGGCCTCGAGCACGATCACCCGGTGCGTCAGTTCCCGGATAACGCCCATGACGTGCTCAACGACGCCCACCGCAAGGTGCCGCTCCTGAGCAATTTTCTGTACCATCGCAATGATATCCTTCGTTTCATCCGCATTGAGCCCGGCCATGACTTCATCTAAAAACAGCACTTCCGGCTCATTGGCGAGCGCCCTCGCAATTTCCATTTTTTTTATTTCGAGAATGGTGAGCCGACTTGTGTCTCTGTCCAGGCCTGTAAGGCCGAGTTCCTGGCAGAGCGCTTCGGCCCTGCGGCGAGCTTCTTTCAACCCGTTACCCTTTGCAAAAATCGATCCAACCATGACATTCTCTATCAATGTGAGGTTTTCCAGAGGATGAATCAGTTGATACGTCCGGGCTATCCCCATTCGGGCGCGCTCATGCGCCGGTATATAGGTGATGTCCTGGCCCTTGTATTCAATGAGCCCTTCGCTTGGCATGATGATTCCCGAGATGAGATTTATGAAGGTCGTCTTTCCCGCGCCGTTCGGGCCGATAATGCCAAGGATCTCGCCTTCTTCCATCGAGAATGAGACATTGTTCACCGCGACAAGACCCAGGAAACGCCTCGTAAGGTTTTCTGTTTTCAGCTTGCTCATGCGCTCCTCCTGTCAGTCTTGTTCGCTGGCTGTCGCACAAGCTGCTTTAGACCCTGAGGCATGAAGAGGATGACGATGATGATGATGATTCCGTACACCACGAGGTGACCATAAGGTATCTTCAGTTTAAGCCACTCTGAAACAAGCCCGAGGAGGATAGCACCAAATATCGGCCCCCTTGTGCTGTACACGCCGCCCAACAGAGCCATTGCGAGAGGCAGAAGGGTAAAATCAGCACTGAACACCGTATCTGGCGTTGCAAATCCGTACGATTGGACAAAAATGCCACCCAGCAGTCCCTGGATGGCGGAGGTCACGACAAAAGCAAGAAGCAGCCAGCGGAATATGTTCACTCCTGAAGATTTTGCCGAAATTTCATTGTTGCGAATCGCGGTGAGCGCAAAGTGTATCTTGCTCTTTTCAAACCAATAGGAAGCCGCTATAGCCACCGCCAAACCTGCAAGAGTAAGCCAGTACAGCTTACCGGCACTGCCTCCAAAGATGACGCCCTGCTGCATGACCACGCCTTCCGGGCCACCGGTAAAATCATGCAGATTGTGGATTATGATCCTGAAGATTTCACCGAGGGCGAGCGTGACAATCGAAAAATACATTGCCCTTAAGCGCAAGATAAGAAATCCAATGGCAAATGCCACAACACCTGAAAAAATTGCCGCAAAAATTATCGAAAACCAGGCAGGCATCCCCGCACGGATAACGCCGAGGATTGCCGCATACGCTCCCACGCCAAAGAGGCCGGCTATACCGAAGGAAATCTGTCCGGAGCGGAGCAGCATATCCCAGGTAATTGCCAAAGCCATGTACAGCATGATATTGCGCGCAACCTGCAGCGGATAATCTCCCGCAAAAAGGGGCAATGCAATTGCAAGTATTCCAAAGAGCGCCGCGAAAATGCGAGATACATTGCGATTCATGACTTTCTTCCTTTCAGGGAGCGCCCCACTATGACGACAATGATCAAAACAAAGAATACAATCTCTGCCCAATCCCGGGTTGGACGGAAGGCTCTCAGGAAATTCTCCGCGACCCCCAGAAGCACGCTTGCACCAAGTATGCCAGGTATATTGCCGACACCAGCCATTGCGATAAGGCAGAAACTCTTCATTGTAAATGGCGTGCCAACACCGGGGAAAATTGCCGATTTTGTAAGGAAAAGCGCTCCCATAGCGCCAACGAGCGCCATCGCAAGCGCAAATACAAGGCCATACGTCCGATAGACATCAATGCCGACAATCGCGGCGCCTCGCGGATTCTGGCCGACTGCGAGGGCTGCTTTGCCTGTCGTCGTTTTCGTAAGGAAAAATTGAAGTCCATACGTATACACGATCGCTACGGCCACAAAGACAAAAGACCAGGTTCCAAACGTTATGTCTCCGATATCCATGGACGCGGAGACATAATCGAGCGGTATTTTATAGGTCTGGGAAGTAAAGATCAGGTTGATGGTCTGGGTAAACGCAATTGCAAGTCCAAAGGTGAGGATGAGTTGATTCAGTTCAGGGCCTTTGAGCGCTCTCCGAATCGTCAATTGGAATATAACCCAGCCAAAGATCGCGGTAACAATAGCCGTAGGAATTATCGCCAGCAGTGGGTCCATACCCAAGGCCTTGCATGCGGAATATGCGGCGTATGCTGCGACCATCATAAACTCGCCATGAGAAAGATTTACGATATGGACAATGCCAAGAACCAGTCCCATCGGAATGGCGACAGCTGCATAGAGGCCGGCGGCCTGCAATCCATAAATAAGAACCGTTGGTTTCCATAGAATAAGTGCGATTGTAGCCGCTATGCTCATCGCGGCGATGATCGCTGTACGTCGTTTTACTACCATCTTGACTGCCTGTATGCTTAGACTATGCCGCCGCAGGGCAACGCATCTCGCGCTTTCCTACGGCGGACTTCATAATTTTATTAATTAAGTTACTTCCACGCGGGGAACGGATAGACCGGCTCTGCAGTAGCAGCTTCAAAAGGCCAAATGACTTCCTGGAACCCACCCTGCCACTGAAGAATCTTCTGCCTCGTGATACCTTGATGCTTGATGATGTTGGAAGGCTTGAAGGTGATGGTCTCTCCGAGCGGAGAAGCATATTTGGTCGCTTCAAGGGCTTTTATGAGCGGAGCGGTCTCGGTCGTTCCCGCCGCCTTGATGCCGTCGGCAAGAATGTACACTGCGGAATAGGAGAGCGGCGCAAAGTAGGTTGCGGGCTCTTCTTTGTATTTCGCGACATAATTCTTATAGAACTTGGCGCTCGCCGGATTGTTGTCATTCATCGCTGGCGACCACATGCCATAAAGCATGACATTGCGGGAAAGCTTGGAAGAACCAAAGCCAATGGGCCATCCTGGAGGGGCTCCAAGGTAAATACCGGGACTGAATTTCATGGCTTTCGACTGTTCGAGCAGAGGAAGAGCATCGGCATCGTAGCCAGCCCAGAGGAAAAGGTCCGGCTTGAAGGCTTTTGCAGCTTCGAGTACTGAGGTATAGTCGCCTCCGCCAAAGAGCGCGCTCTTGAATGAAGCGCCGTCGACGATGTAGCGGTTATCGCCCCCGAAGAGGATCTTCGTCGCGTCCCACGATGACTTGCCGAAAGCTCCTTCCTCATATGCCAGGAAAATCTTCCTTATTTTAATATTCGGATATTGCTTCTGGATCGCATCCCAGCCTTCAGCGTAGGAGGCGCCCTGGTTGTAGTCCCACGGATGGATATGGAAATAGAAATCTGACTCGGGGCTTGGGCCGAGCGCTTTCTCTACCGTTACGCTGCCCGCGGCACCAGTCGACATAACCACTTTGCCATATTTTTTGAAGGCGGGGATTTTTCCAAGCTCAGCACCAGAACCCATGCCGCCCATAAAGACATCGACTTTGTCCACAGTGGCCAGTTTTTCAACGGCTGCCGCCGCCTTATCTGCCTTGCCTTCATCGTCGACAACGATGAGATCAAGCTTTTTGCCAAGTATGCCACCTGCAGCATTGATTTCGTCCACCGCCATCTGCGCGGCGGCACTACCCTGCTTGCCCGTGATATCGGCAAGCGTCCATATGCCGCCGATCTTGATGGTGCCCTGCGCATATGCACTGCCCGCAATAAGCGCGAACACTGCCAGTGCTAACATCATTCTTTTCATGAATGCCTCCTAGAAACCGCCCCTTAAGGCTGCGGCTTTTTTATTATCCGGCCAAGACGAACCCGGCCGGTAGTAACCATTAACTCTTTACGCTTTCCTGCCACGCACCCCACTGCACTACGGTGCACGCCCACACAAAACCAAGTCCTGCCCCAACCATCACGATCCGGCTGCCCTCACGTATCTTGCCCGTCTCCAACCCCAGCTTTATCGAGAGAAGCTGATCGTTCTGCCCCAGGTGCCCATAGTTTTCAAGATAAGTCGATTGATCCTCCCTCAAGCCCAGTTCCTGAAGTGCTGCCAGATGCGCGCTCCGCTTGAAGTGCAGAATCGCAAGATAATCGATACCTTGCTCCACGAAACCGCTCTTCCGCATTGATTCGCGGATGACCGCGTAGAAATTCGGCATTGTGACCTCACCAAGCTTCTGCTTGAATGCCTGCTCATCGGGCACGATAAATGATGCATGCAGCGCGTCTTCGGGCTTGGGCGGCCATGCTTTCGAGCCGAACACCGGCACCACGCACATCTCCGAGAGAGAACCATCACCTTTGAACGCCGAGGAAAGCACGACATTTCGTCCAAGATTCTTTTTAAGCACGCATGCCGAGCCTGCCGAGCCAATGTCCATCATGAACCGTGTCGGTGGATATGAGGGATCAATTAAATCGTTGTTTCGATATCCTGAAACAAGAAGGACCGTATTCAGATCATCGCGGACCATCATGAGCGACTTGGCGACGTCGAGAGCGGCCATCATCGAACCGCACATCGCCTCCATATCGAAGCTCCATGCACGGGTTGCGCCGAGCTGATTCGCTACATAAAGACCTGCGAGCCAACACGGATAATCCTTGTGCTGGGCTCCACACCAGATGAGAAGGTCGATGTCCTCTGCTTTTATGCCCGCATCATCGAGTGCGGCTTTTGCAGCCATCATCCCCATATAGCTTGTCGTTTCTTCCGGCCCCGCAATCGGCTTCCGCTTAATGCCAAACTTGAGCGCAATGACATCCTCCGGCACAGTCGTCGCTTTTGCCAAGTCTGCCGCAGTCATGTAATGTTTTGGAATGTAAAGCCCAATACCCGCAACTCCTACGTGCATCGTCTACTCCCTTCATGCGCGTAATAGATGAATCATCTCTCACACTATTGTTGAACGGTTTTTGTTATCCGTCAAGAGGAAAAATTCATTTTTTTGACACATAGCGTCGATTGTAAAAATTTATTATCTATTATCTTGTTTTAATATATATAATTAAACAATTTTACTCAAACTGGTCCATTACTTGTACATTTCTTGAAAGTTTTCGCTTGCGCATATGAAAAAGCAAGGTTATACTAAGGATACGTAAGAAGTGAATCGCTTCTCACTTTGAAGGCAACAATGAACTCAGATACGCGGCAAGCGCTTATAGACAGCGCGGTAACTCTTTTCTCCACCAAGTGGTATGGCACAGTATCAGTGGCTGAGATCTGCCGGTCTGCCGGCCTTTCCAATGGCGCATTCTATCGGCATTTCAAAAACAAAGAAGAAATCTTCTGTGCCATTTTGGATCATGTTGTGCAGCAGATTGAGAAAGCGCTCAAACCTTTGTCCAGCATGGAGCTATCACAAAGACTGCCGAATTTCGTCTCTATTATTTATAACTTTTCCCAAGACTATACGCCACTCGTGCGCGTGTTCCGGGAAGGACAGTATCGGCTCTTTGAATATGAGCGAAAGCTCAAAGATGTATACGAGCATGCCTTTCAGGTAGTCTTTGGAAGAACGCCCTCGATAACAGAATACCTCTTTGCGCTCGCCGGGCTGAGATTCGCGAGCATCCGCGCGGCATTGCACCAAATTCCCGTGCAGACCGATGCGCTCGTGACAATTTTAAGCAAAGGTCTTTTTAAAACACAGCCTATCAATGCCGACAGGATATTTGCGACATCGATCACACCGCTCCCCATTGAACTTTGGCCGGACAGCAGGGACCTTTTGCTTGCCGAAGGCCGGAAATTGTTCGGTGAAAAAGGGTACTTCGAAACAAACATTCATGACGTAACCTCAAATGCAGGGCTGGCCATTGGTTCCTTTTACCGCTACTTCGAAAGCAAAGAATCCTTCTATAAGGAGGTCATTCGCTCGGTAGGAAGGGATGTGCGCCATTTTATCAGCTTGAATCTTGGAAACGGCCTCAACCGGGTTGAACGTGAAATGCGCGGATTGTGGCTGTTCATTCTTTTTCTCTCGATGGACCGCTACTGCTACAATATAGTGCGCGAAGCGGAATTTGTGCTCCCGAATGAAGTGCGGGATTACTACGATGCCTTCCACAGAGGTTATCTCAAGCGGGAAGATGCTTCCCTCACCTGCGATTCGACGACGTGCATCGAATTCATGCTTGGGGTGGCCCACTATCTCGGCATTGAAGTCATTTTCGATAAATCTCCGGAAATTGCCCGTCAAACCATAGAAGAAATGGGGCAATTATATATACACGGGCTAGGAGAAATGCAACGACCGGATGAATCAGCATCAGTTCTGTAAATGGAGGAACATATGCCAAAGGCAGTGATTATCGGTACAGGTTTATACGCACCTGGCGAACCGATCGAC
This sequence comes from Spirochaetaceae bacterium UBA6243, assembly GCA_002441395.1. Lineage (GTDB taxonomy): Bacteria > Spirochaetota > Spirochaetia > Treponematales > Rectinemataceae > Rectinema. The sequence goes on from DJVZ01000045.1 coordinate 52,729, forward strand.
AATGTGACACTAAAAAAATTGACCGGTGTCGAATTCAATGCGGAGCGCCAGGAAGCAAAGATTGGCATTAAGAAGAGACATATCGCACGTCTTTCCGGATTGCAGGAAAGCACCGCGGACTTCGCAGAAAAAGCAGCCCGTCACGCCCTCGAGGCTGCCGGCGTCGACCCGAAGGAAGTCGGACTTTTCATTGTCGCAACGGACACCCCTGAATACATCTCTCCCGCAACATCGATCGTCCTGCAGGGACGCCTCCAGGGAGGCGAGACAGACGCGAAATCCTTTGATGTGGGCGCTTCCTGTGCAAGTTTTGTCGAAGCGCTCGATGCGGCGGCGCGACACATCATGACCGATTCCAGCCTGCGCTACGCAGTGGTCGTGGGGGTATACAACATGCCCGCCTACATCCGCGATGGCGACGCCTTTGGATGGTCCATCTTCGCCGACGGGGCCGGAGCCGTCGTGCTCGAGCGGCAGGAAGACAGCAGCTCGGGCTACATCGATGGCGCCTTTGTCACCGACGGGACCCAGTGGAATTTCGTCGGCGTCTATGCAGGCGGTACAAGGCTGCCCGTCACGCGCGAGCGTCTCGATGCAGGAGAATATGGCCTTCAGCTGCTGCAAAGACTACCGGGCGACAGGAATGTGAAGCTTTGGCCTCCTATCGTATTGCGTCTTCTTGAAAAAGCGGGGATGTCCCAATCGGCGGTGAACCATTATCTGTTCACCCAGATCAACAAATCAGTGATCGAGCAGGTAATGGAAGTTCTTGGAGAACCGCTTGAGAAAACTACCATGGTGATGGACCGCTATGGCTATACAGGCTCAGGCTGCATCCCCATGGCCCTTCATGAAGCCATTCAGGCAGGACGCATAAAGAAAGGTGACCTCGTTGTGCTGGTCGCCTCTGGGGCTGGGCTCGCCGTCGGCGCCTCGCTTTTAAGGATTTGAGTACGAAAGGATCAATGCAATTCATTATAAGATTAGGAGGCAATATGAATTTGCAGGATGAGTATAAGCGCAAACTTATTTCAATTCCTGATGCGGTTTCGAAAATCAAGAGCAACGACAATATCGTCGTGGCGATGTGCGCGTCCGAGCCACAAGGCTGCATGGATCAATTCCATACCGTGGCCGACGGTGTCGAGAATGTACGCGTGTTTTCCTGCCTTACGCTCAAGGCATATGATTTTTACATGATACCTGAGATGAAAGGACATTTTGAGCTTGCAAGCTGGTTCCATGCACCGGGATCGCGCGCCGCCCTGAAGAAGCATACAGGAACAGTCACCTATGTGCCCAACATGCTGCACCGGTCCGCGACCGATTTTATTTTTGCGCGCAAGCCCCATATTTTCTTCGGTACCTGTACTCCGCCCGACAAGCATGGCTTTGTGTCGCTCTCTCTCGGAATCACCTATGAAAAAGACATTTTGGAAAACGCAGACCTTGTGATTCTGGAGGTAAATCCACTTTTGCCGCGGACCTTCGGCGACACACACCTGCATGTTTCTCACGTAGACTATTTTGTCGAGTACGAGCAGCTCGTCCCGGAACTTCCTTCGCCTCAGCCCAGCGAAACAGACCTCACTATCGGCAGATACATCGGGGAACTTGTCGAAGACGGCTCGACTATCCAGCTCGGCATTGGTGGCATTCCGAACGCCGCCGCCCTGGCCCTGCGGGACAAGAAGAATCTCGGCGTCCATACTGAAATGGTCGTCGACTCGATGATGGAGCTCTACGAGATGGGGGTCGTCACCAATACGGCCAAGGCCTTCCACAAGGGCAAATTCGTCGCCACATTCGCCATGGGTTCGCGCAAGCTGTATGACTGGCTCGACGACAATGTGGCGGTTGAATTCATGCGGGGCAAATGGGTGAACAATCCATCGGTCGTGTCCCAAAACTCGAAAATGGTCTCGGTCAACACCTGTTTGATGGCCGACCTCACCGGCCAAGTCGCGAGCGAAAGTCTGGGGCCTGTGCAGTATTCGGGCACCGGCGGCCAATCCGACACCGCAGAGGGTGCGGTTGAAGGTTTCGATGGGAAAGGCAAGAGCATCATCGCATGCTACAGCACCGCAAAAAACGGCACCGTCTCCACCATTGTGCCAATGCTGACGGAGGGTACTGCCGTGACCTTGCATCGAAGCCTTGTAGACTATGTGGTGACCGAATTCGGCATTGCGAGCCTGCGCGGCAAAACCGTACGGGAACGGGCGCGCGAGCTTATTTCGGTTGCACATCCAAATTTCAGGGCGGAACTCACCGAAAAAGCAAAGACAATCGGGTATCTATGATCGAAAGGAGCCGCGTTGAATGCGGCTCCTTTTGCGATTGGGCAGCGCCGGCCTTCGAAGCCGGCGCTGTTTTTATTCTTCCTTTTGTATCCGAACATCCCCCGAGACTGTGGAAATTCTCACAGGCACAAGGCCATTTCCAATCCGCACCCTTCGCCTTCCAACGGACAGGCCATCGTGTTCGATCTCCCCTGAAACAGTCGAGATGGAAAGCGAAGCACCCCAGCCGTCAGGATATACAAGCATAATGTCTCCAGAGGCGCTGGAAATCTCGATTGCGTTGCACATGTCGTCAGCCTGGATTGAAATGTCGCCTGAAGCCGTCGATACCTTGAGATTCTCCTGACACTGGGCCAGCTTGATATCCCCGGAAGCGGTTTTTACTTCCACATCGCCCTCACATGTCTCAACAACTACATCGCCAGAGGCTGTCACAATCGACAGCGATCCGACACGGTCCACCACATGCACATCTCCAGAGGCCGTCGAAATATCAAGCTCATCCACCGATGCGGGAATACGCAGATTTATGCGATCAGGCTCCGATGAACCCACCAGAGTGGCAATTCTTAAAACGTCCTTGCCGGCGTGCTGCATCAGAAGCGTCGGTTCTTCTTCCTCCGGCGTATCGACTTCAAGCTCCCCATTCGAAAAGAGCACTCGTATATCCGCAGAACGCGCGCGGACCGAAACGTGGCGAAGATCGGAAAGCTCAGTTCCTTTGATTCCAAAGGAAAGGTTATATACATCTTTTAATGAGCCTTCTTTTTTTTCATCGCGATTTCGCTTGAAGATTTTTGCTATGTCGAATGCCTTTCGGATGGCCTCCTCCAAATCTTCGTCGTCTATCACAATGCGAACCGTCTTTTTTGCAGACGGCGAGGACGAATCTTCGGCTTGACCTTCCGGCTGGCCTGTTTGATCTGTATGGTGAGGCGCGCCTGATTCGCGCTCCCCGTAAGGGCCAAGCCCCGCCGCGTCCCTCAGGCTGTCCGCGAGAGACTCGGGAGGCTCGAGCTCATCGATGATCTGCTCGGCACTTTTTTCCGGGTGTTCCCGTGCAAGGCCGTCAAGATGGTCTTCAATTTCAAGAACAATATCGTTGAGAGAAGCCTCATCGAGCCCTTCAAGTCGCTGGGCCAGAATGTCGATGTATTCTTTTCGCGTCATAACCCCTGTCCTCCGCTCATAAGATTCCGCTGCGCCGCGGCACTTTTTTCATATTCTTCCCGCATCCGCACAAGGAGCGCTCGCCCGATGTCTGAGATGACATAGTACTTCCGGGGATGCCCGACTTCAGGAGTTTCCCATTGCGCCTCGATGCTTTCGTCCTTTGTCATACGCATGAGAAGTGGATACAAAGTGCCTTCAGTGACATCGACGCCGGCATTGTTGAGCCGTTCCATGATCGCCAGACCATAGCTTCTGCCGCTGTTCGATAGAAGCTCGAGCACGCAGAGCTCGAGAAACCCTTTCCTGAACTGGCTTTTCCATTTTTCATACAGTCCCTCAGCTGCGCCCATCGCACACTTCCTTTCTTCTCTCTAATCTTAGCATGCATTGTGGTGCAGCGCAGGCCCCGGTTCTCCGCGCCGCACAAATCGATTATTGGAATTATCACATTCATTCTCCAATGCCTGCCCGATCACCTCAGAGCGGAGGCCTTTTATCAAAGGAAAGTCTTTTATACAGTTCAATTGCCTCTTCCCTCGCATACATGTCAGCACGATTCTCACGACCATACACATCCCTGGAGGTGGAAGTATCAATGTTCCGACGGGGAGCCCTGCCCTGTTTGCCTGCCATGCGGCCAGACAGTGTAAGCGCATCGCGCCGCGCATGCGCCAGATCCAGGACAGAGCGCCATACGCGCCTCGCATCCATATGGATGATTTCCATGTCGTCTCCTTTTTTAAGAATATCTTGCTATACATAATATATTGGATGGCATCTTATTTTGCAAGGAGTGAACCCACATTTTTTTAATTTCTTTTTCGCTTGGATTGACCGGCGAGCGCCAAAGGGACAGAATTGCTGCATGTATTGCGATGCACACATTCATCTGGTGGATCTGGATGGGCGCGAGCCGGGGTTTGCGCGAAAAGCCCTGCAGTTTTCGTGGCGTGGTGCCGTAGTATCGCACGACCCCGCCGAATTCTTGCAAAGCGAAGCACTTCGGGCGAAGATGCCTCCGACCATTGCAGGCTTCGGGATTCATCCTCAAAATCCGGATATGCAGAATGCCACTTTTCTCTCTTCTCTCTGCGATGAAAAGAAAATTCGGTTTATCGGCGAGACAGGTTTCGATTTCTTTGGCGACGGGCCGCTTCGATCCAGAAATCCCGATGCCATGCGCCAACAGGCCGAGGCATTCTTATTTCAGGCCCGCCTCGCCGCCCGCGCCCAATTGCCGCTCGTCGTCCACCTTCGAAAAGCGACAGATGTATTCATGGCGTACGGCCGGGAGCTCGACGGAGTCCCTTCAGTCATCTTCCATTGCTGGCCAGGCAGGCTCGAAGAGGCAAAGATGATACTCAAGAAAGGCATCAATGCGTATTTTTCTTTTGGCACGCCTCTGTTGCGCGACTCAAAGCATGCGATAGAATCTTTGCTTGGCCTTCCCGCGTCGCGGATTTTATCCGAAACCGATGCACCCTGGCAGCCGCCGCACGGTTCTGCATGGACCAGACTCGAGCACATCGTCGATATCACCGATAAGATGGCCCATGTGCTGGAACTCGACTTAAAGGCGCTTGCACCACTCCTTGAGAAAAATTTCACGGCCGCATATCTTTTGGATAATTGAGCTTACAGTCGATTCCATGATGATGCCGGAGCATGCCGTATGACGAATCTACAGAATGTCCCTTCCGAAAAATCCAGCGGATCATTTTTCGACAGAACCAGGATTATTGTGGGCGAGTCTGGCTTGTGCGCATTGGCCAACGCGCATGTGGCGGTTTACGGTCTCGGGGGTGTCGGAGCGGCATGCGCACTGGATCTTGTGCGGGCCGGAGTTGGCTATCTGCATGTTGTTGATTTCGACACCGTTGAAACCTCAAATTTGAACAGACTCGCATTCGGTTTTCAAAGGTATGTAGGACAGGCCAAAAGCGACGCTTTTATCGATGTGGCAAAAGAAATAAACCCGGCCATAGAAATTGTGGGCGAAAAACTTTTCTTTTCCAGTGATACCGCAGCGGGCATTATCGCCCGCGAATGCTCCGTCCACGCCGACTGTGTCGATTCACTCGGCCCGAAAGCGAGCCTCATCGCCGCGCTGCGCCAGGGAGATTTTATCTTCATTTCGAGCATGGGAACGGCAGGGCGTCTCATGCCAGAAAGACTGAAGCTCGGTCCGATGGCGTCAGTCAAAGGCTGCCCCTTGGCGCGGGCCGTGCGCCAAAAGCTCTCAAAAATGCAGATACCGCTCGATTTTCCCGCTGTGTGGTCGGATGAACCGGCTGTTAGACCGCTTCCTCGAGAGGGGCGAAGGGGAATTCAGGGCTCCGCACCATTTGTGCCTCAAACAGCAGGACATTTTATGGCTGCATGGATTGTGCGGAGGCTCTTGGAGGATGCACATGTTTGAACCATTTGGGCTTGAGCGATTTTTTGCTCGCCATGAATTCAGTGCCCGATACCTTCTGTGCACTTCAGACTGCGAAAGCATGTCGATCGACGAGCTGCTCGCACTGACAGGACAGTCGTCAGAAGCCTTGGATGCTTTGCAGCGCACCTGGCTCGGCTACACCGAATCGAAAGGTTCTCCTCTCTTGCGGGAGAAAATAGCTCGTTTCTACCGCGGCCTTGACCCGGACTCAATTCTTGTGCATTCAGGCGCCGAAGAAGCCATCCTCAATTTGTACCTCGCCACGGTACGACCTGGCGACACGGTGATTGTCAATTGGCCATGCTATCAGTCTCTTATCGAGATACCCAAAGGCCTTGGCGCAGAGACCCTGAAATGGAAGGTCAGAGAACACGAGGGACGATGGTTTTTTGATCCGGATGAGCTGGAGCAGCTGATATGCGGTGCAGAGAGCTCCTCCGGGCGGCAAAAAGTGAAAATGCTTGTCCTCAACATGCCTCACAATCCGACGGGAGCGCTTATGACGCCCGGTGAGTTCAACCGCGTAGTGGACATCTGCAGAGCCCGCGAAATCCTGCTCTTAGTCGATGAGGTGTACCGCATGCTCGAGCTTGGCGCCACTCAGCGGCTGCCCGCCGTCTGTGAAATCTATGAAAACGCCATTTCACTTTCGGTGCTTTCCAAAGCATGGGGGCTCGCCGGCCTCAGAATCGGTTGGCTTGCGACCCGCCGCAAGGATATTCTCGATAAAGTCGCTGCAGTTAAGGACTATAATTCAATCTGCGCATCGGCGCCGTCCGAGACGCTGGCCTGCATCGCACTCGATCATTCCGACAAAATTCTCGCAAGAAACAAGGCCATCTGCGAAGCGAACGTCGTGCATTTTAAGCATTTTTTTGAGCGACACAGGGAATTGTTTACATGGATACCGGCCCGGGCCGGGTCTGTTGCATTTCCAGCACTTCTCAGTGCCGGTCACCAGCATTGGCATGATGCTGCCAGTCTCGCCGATCAGCTCTTGCAGGAGACGGGCGCTTTGATCTTGCCCGGTGCTCTCTACGGCCAAGAATTCGGGCTTCATTTCCGCATCGGGCTGGGACGACGTGCAGTGCCGGAGGGGCTTTCTGTATTCAGCCGGTGGCTTGAAGCGCGGGGGGAAAACTGATCACGTGCCGATCAGTCGCAGCCAAACAAGAATCGATGTGGATTTTCGCTACAAAAAAGCAGCTTTAGGTCATTATCCAGGGCGCTTCCCGAGAAATTTTCCAGTTAATCCCTGTATGAGCGGACCTTGAAGAGATTGACCATAAAATCCGATCCATAGAGAATACGGCGCGACACTTTCTCCGCCGCATACCGTCCCAAAAATGAAAGAGGCGACAGGCTGCGAAAGGCACATAAGTATCAACAGTGACCAGCAGCAATGCCGCGCATTTTGCTCATGGTGGGCAGGTATCATTTTTTCATATCTCAGGCCAGAATGCGGGGATGAAAAAAAATCAGATTCAATGTATATTATACACAGATCATACGAAGGAAGAACAATGATGCAAGCTGATGTCGAAGCATTTTGGGCTAATTTCGAACAGGAAATCGGCGAGACAATACTCTCGAAGACCATGGGCCAGCATTTCAGCTCGCGGAAATCACAGGGGGAATGGGGCCTTCTTGTGCTCACGGGCTCAGCGATTCGCTTTCGCCCGACTCCGGGAGAAAACTGGTTTCAATCGCTTTTCAGAATGGCCGCACCAAAAGTTCCGCAGGAGCCTCTTTCTGACATCGTACTTCCCTTAGCCTTCATCACGGCGATCGAATTGCCTAAAAAGCGCTTCTTCGACTTCCTTTTCAGCCCGCCTTTTACTGTATTTACGCTGCGGTATCGACTCGGCGAGGAAGAAAAAAGCTTGTTGTTGGGGGCTGATCCAAAATCCGAATTCTTTGACAAACTCCTTGCAGAACTTCCTGTTTTGAATGGAACATGAGCGACATTTATCAACAGCTTGAAGATACAAACATTCTTTTTTTTGAATATGGTATCACGGCGATCGACGCCTATTACGATGAAAAGCCTCGCCCGATTCGGTTTCTTGTAGTGCAGGGTTCCGTGATCGAGCTAGCCCGCTGCTTTGGCGAACTGCAATATCCGGCCCTGCCCTATGCCGATGCCTCGTTTCAGGAAGAGGCGAGATTCCTCTGCACCGAGAATGCGCTTGAAGACGATCTCGGCGGACCATGGATGAATTTCCGCAAGAATCCTCTGAACGGCATATTTTACGACAAAGACAATATCTATGATGAACTAAGGGCCCGGACTCTTCCGTCGCGTTATGCAAAATCAGAACGAAGCCTTTTTGACGCCGCAATATTTGCGACACTCCGTGAAACCCTTATGCCGGAATCCGAAGAACTTGTCATCCCTGCATCTACGTCTGTTCTTTTTCAAAAAGACTTGCTCATCAGCATTCTCTCCGGCCCCTACCCCGCCTCCGGCTTTGAACTTCTCAAGCGGAGCGGCTTTATTGCGCGGGAATGGCCGGAATTGGCTCTCCTCGATGAGGTCGATCATTCGAAAGATTTCCATCCCGAAGGAAATGGCTGGAACCATACCATGCAGACATTTTCGTACAGGAAAGACCGCGACCTCACCCTCTCCCTGGCACTGCTTCTCCATGATATCGGGAAGCCGGAATCCCAAAGCCGTGAAGGCAGACGTTTCGATCAGCATGCTGAACTGGGTGCCCGCCGCGCAAGGAAATTCCTTTCGCGCTTGGGCTTCCCCAAAGGAATTCAGGAGGATGTCGGATTTCTTATCCGCTACCACATGATGCCGGCGGCGCTTGCGGTTCTGCCAATTCAAAAGACCGAAGCATTGATTACCGACGCTCGTTTCCCTGCGCTGCTTGAGCTTTTCCGCTGCGACGAATTTTCCAGTTTTAAAGACCCTGAACGCTATTACGAGGCATGCAATGCCTACCAGACAATCCGGCGCAACATGAAAAATCCTTACAGGAATGCTGACGGCTCAAAACAACGTGCAAACAAGCGTCCCCCTTCGCATTATTAAATCCGCCATATTGTGTCCAGAACCCTTAGGAGGCGAACATCCAGGGGCTGTAAGAGAGCACCCAGCGGGGGGGCTTGAATGTGCCCAGTTCTCCATAATGTTCAATCAGTACGTTGACGATTCGCTGATCGAGAGGCATCTGCTTCATCTTTTCAAAGGCGCTCGAAGGGTGTATGGGATTGCGGTAAGGACGTTCGCCTACAAGCGCCTCGAAAACATCGACTACCGCAATGATCTTCGATTCCAAAGGTATTTCTTTCCCTTTCAGACCATCCGGATAACCGGAACCGTCTTCTCTTTCGTGATGATGCAACACAATGTTGCTTAAATGTTCAAATTCCTTAAAGCTTCTGAGAATTCGCGCGGATATCACGGGATGCTGTTTCATCTGGGCAAACTCTTTGGAATCGAGCTTGCCTGTCTTCGTGACAATGCTTGTAGACACACCAATCTTGCCAATGTCATGAAGCAGCGCCGCCACATATAAATTCTTCAGCCGTTTGCCTTTAAATCCAAGCTTTTTCCCTACAAAGAGCGCAAATATTGCAACATTTCTCGAATGGCTGGCCGACACTTTCTCTGTCTGCTCAAAAAGATATATAATCGATTCAAGGCCTCGGGTATCAAGGAAGAAATCGCTTTTACGGAAATAATGCTGCAAAATAAACCATACGATCAAGCTGGTCAGCAATGCCATAAAAGCAATATTCCATAGGCTGAAGAAGGGAACGCTCGGAGAGACAGGGATGCCGTATATGGTCTTGCGTCCGTGTACCGTATCGATTCTGAACTCGTGAGGCGAGACGATATCGAGCAGGTTCTGAGCCTGGATGACCGTCACAGCAAAAGTATTCGGCGCCGTTTTTGTTTCGTCATCATTTCGAATGGGGTATTCAATCCGTAGAAGCTCACCATCCAATGTGATGACGAAATTTTCCTCCGGCGGGATTCCCTGACCAATTTCCAATGAGTCGATGAGAGGAAAACTTTCCTTCGCATCCTGCGCGAGCTCATTCGCTTCGGCAAGTTTGCCTTCCATAATCAAATCATATAATCCTGTCCACGCAAAATAGCCGTTGTAGACTGCAGATGCCTGCAAATCAATCACACTTTTCAATGCATGATCGATTGTGTCGAAATTGCGGTCTGCAACATATCTTTGCACACCATAAAAAGCCACTCCAACCACAAGTATGGTAACAAGGGTTATTATAATAGGAACAAATAACTTTCTTTTCATTAAACTTTTCCTGATATAAAAATTACTTTTCTATTTTCTTATGCTCCTTGAAATTTGCCACGATTGCTTCAGCATCTGTTTCGGCGTCATCAGGGACAATCACCTTTGCGCCTTTCGGCTCTATCGAATAAAACGGATTAATGTCCAGCATCTGATCGGAGAGCAATTCTGCAGGAATGCCCGCGGATTCGAGCATAGTCTTCACAACAATTGCATCTTCGAGAAATGCCGATACGAATACTGTCTTCATATTCCTGACCTTGCTTTTTCCAGTGCTTCAGCTTTTTTATCGAATGCCGGGCCCAAGCGCCGCGCACCACTTTCCGTGATGCACCAGTCTTCCTCGATGCGCATGCCACCAACGGACATCCACTTCTCGATGATATCATATTTTAGAAAGTCTTTGCAAATATTTTCCGCTCGCCATTTCTGGACAAGCTGAGGAATAAAATATATGCCAGGTTCGACGGAGTGCACCATTCCGGGCTTGAGCGTTTTTGCGAGCCTGAGCGAGCGCAGGCCAAACTGATCGCTTCTCCTGAGTTCCTCGCCATATCCCACATAGTCTTCGCCCAAACCTTCCATGTCATGTACATCAAGGCCTATCTGGTGCCCAAGCCCATGAGGGAAAAAGAGCGCGTGGGCCCCGGCTTCAACCGCCTCATGTGGGTCACCGCGCATCAGCCCCAACGAGATAAGTCCTTTCGCAATGGCCAGCGAAGCTGTCTTATGGATGTCAATGAATCGCACACCGGGAGCCAATGCCCTCGCGGTGGTCTCAAAGGCCTGGTACAACACCTCATATATCGCACGGGCCTGCGTTCCAAGCCGGGGGCCCACCGGAAAAGTCGTCGTCAGGTCACCCGCATATCCGGAAGGCATCTCCACGCCGGCATCGAGCAAAAAAGTATCTTGTGCAGTGGCGGCATACCCAGTGGGCGAATTATGGAGGACAGCGCCCCTGCATGTCGCGATAGTCGCAAAGCTGAGTTCGCAGCCCTGCGCGCTTGCGCGTGAAAGAACGTAGTCGGCGGCGGCTTTCTCCGTCCATCCTGGTTCAAGAGAATGCAGAAGATCTTCGTGGATGGCCTTAGTGATGGCCACGGCGCGCTCAATCTCAGCAATTTCTTCAGGCCCCTTGATTTCCCGTACGCCAACAAGGGCCAGGATGACACGCGGATCGACAAACTGGCGCAGGAGGTCGCGCCGAGCGGAATCGCCCTGGCTGAACAGTTCAGCCAGCTTGTCCGCCTGTTCGCTGCGGTAAGAGGGGAGAATAAAAAGCGGCTCTTGCTTGGCAAGCCTGTCCGCCACCAGAGAATGCAGTGCGGAAAACGGCGACGAATAATCGATTCCGGCTTTGTATGCAAGCTCTTTGGAAGAAGGCAGTTCACCTGTCCAAATAATATCATCCAGACTTGGTTCGTCTGCATACAAACAGGTGCGCCCGGTTTCGATGTCGAGAGAATATCCAAAATCAGGAAAACCTGTGCCCACAAAATAGAGCCACGACGAATCTTGCCTGAAAGGATAGCAATTTGAGGGATAGTTGCGCGGGGATTCACTGTTGGCAAGCAAAATGAATGTCCCCCGTGTAATTCCGCGCTCACAAAGAGCGCGAATGAATGCCTCTTTTCTTTTTATATATATTTCACGCGTAAACATACGTATATTGTATGAGTTCCCGAGATAGTGGTCAATCTGGAGAAGGTTTGAGAATGCCAGAATGCGGTTCTGCATGAGTGAAGACGGATCCTTCGCAATAGAAGGCAAAATACATGCTTTCGCTACAGAGATACGCGTTTTATTAGGGTAATCTTATCCAAATGGACTATGTGCGATATTGCCTTGCATCCAATCTGCGGCTGAGAAGAAGCATTCTTCAAATGTCTCAGGAAGAGCTGGCCCATCTGGCAAACCTTTCGCCAGGATTTATCGCCAATTTGGAAACAGGAAGAAATTTCCCATCGAGCAAAGCAATACTCAAGATTTCGTCTGCACTCAAAATTGAACCATGGAAACTTTTTCTCGATCCGCAAAAGCAAGACATGTTCTTTACACGCGACGAAGTATTTCAATGGCTGGAAGACTCCCGTGAGCGATTGCTGGGGCTTTCTCCAAAACAAGACGAACAGAACGACGAATCCCAGTCAAGCGACGACGCTTCACCCCAAGATTGACAATGTGTGTTTCGCTTTTTACTATGAAAGAGTGAAACATAAGTACGCATGTCTGTTAATAATAACTTTGCTTGTAAGCTTCGCAGCGATGCCTCCGGCTTTTGCCGAGCCTGAAATCAAGACGCTTGCAAATGGACTGACTGTATTTCTCAATCCTATCGAAGGTGAAGAGAATGTTGCCGTTGTCCTTGCCTTCCATGCAGGCGCAGACGCTCAAACGGCGCCGGTGGCGGGCCTGTTCAAATTCCTGGAGTACGCGCTGTTCAACGGCCCTGCGACAAAGCCAGGCATTTCCGAACCTGCTCTGGCTATCGATGTTCTTGAGCCGAACAGTATTGAAGGTGGCTCAAGTATCGATCGCTTCGAATTTGGTTTTTCTTCAAAAAAAGAAAATCTCGTGCCCGCCCTCGATACTCTGCTGTATCTCTTTTCTCAAGAGCGCAGGGAATTCATTTTCGCACAGACAGATGGTATTGAGTATGCCCGGCAGGCCACCCGCGCGCTTATTCAGAATGAGCTTTCCGACAGCGATATGCTGAGCAATATGGCGATTACAAAAAAATTATTCGCAAAAGAACCATATCGGCTCGACACGCTTGGCGCTGATTATGTGATCGAAAAAGTGGATGCTTCCCAATTGAAGAGCTTCGCTTCATTATGGCTCGTTCCCAATAACGCGTGTATTGCAATAGCAGGCGGATTCGACAAAGAACAGGTTCTTGCTCTTGTCGATCAGCGGTTCGGACAACTTTCAAAAGCACGAAACCCCTGGCCGGCAGGACTGGCAACATTTCCGAAGCCTGGCGTCAGTCGCCCCGTTTTCCTTGTTTTCCCTGACAGCGGCATCCCCACGGGCCAAATGGAGATCGAAATACGCTATCGGGGGCCTGACCCAAAAGATACACACGCATATACTTCGGCTCTCATGCTTCAGGAACTTGCCAATGCTCCCTCATCCCGGTTCCAGACCGCCGTACGCAAAGGAATGCCAAAAGATTCAGACCCTGAGAATCTCCGCATTGTCTATACACCGACGCGAAATTCCTCCTGGCTCGCTATCGAATCGATGCTCTCCGTGCCGGCAGGGAAAAGACCCGCCGACCTTGTCTTCACCTTCAAAGAACTGGTCCGCAGCACCGAACTCTATATGATAAAGGCCAACGCCTCATATTTTCCGGCGGCCGAATACCAGAAGGCCCGCGAGTCCCTTCTTGAAAAGAAGATGGCGACCCAAGGAGATCCCCTGCAATCTGCTGCCCGTATGGTGACGCTGTGGAGCTGGGGCATACCCTCCTTCCTGTTCCAGGAGAGCGATGCCATCATGAAATCGGGACAAAAGGACATCTCGCAGTTTGTCGATACCTACGTGCAGAAAAACCTCGAGGTTGTCATGGTGCGCATCGATCCAAATCTTTATGAAGCAAACAAAAAAAACTTTTCAAGCTATGGCTTCGAAACGATAAGCAATCAGAATGCCCTCTGGTGGCGCTGAGCCACGCCGGCGCAGGGGCGCCCTTCTCCCCCCTTGCCGATTGGCTGGACAGCGCGCTACAGTGTCTCCTCTTCAATCGAAAGAATACTGGGAAGCGTGCGGAGCGCTTTCGCAACGCGCCTCAAATCTTCATGCGAATCGACCTCGAGGATGAAAAAACCAGAGAGTGTGCCGTCGCCGCGCTCCCCGAGTTTGCCCTCTTTGAGCCGGCCCGAGCACTTGCGCACCGTCGACTCGATTTCGGAGAAGATATCAACGGTTTTTTTGGTAGTGACGCGGTAGCGTGCCGTGGTGTTTATCGCCTCATCTTCCCATTTGACATCGATGCGCCGTTCGTCGAAATCCGCAATTGACATGAGCGAACGGCAGTCTTCGCGGTGGACTATGATGCCCCGGCCGCGGGACACATATCCGACGATGCGGTCCCCGGTCACCGGCTTGCAGCAGCCAGCGATGCGAATCATCATGTTGCGCATCCCGCCGACAGAGACCCCGGCCTTTTCGCTCCGGAGCACAAGGCCCGGCTTCAAACTATGAAACTCGACGACCGACGGAAATCCTTCATCTCTCCCGCGCTGGGCTTCGGCCTGCGCGCGATCCTGTGCATGGGGCCGGGCCTGTGGCGATTCTGCAGGGGCCTTTTCGCTCTTCCGGGCAGCTACGATGTGCTTGTCTATCGCGACGGCCTGCCCCGTCTGCACGAGAAGCTGGCGAATTTTCGAGCGGGCTTTGCTCGTGTGGGCAATCTTGAGCCAGTTGAGGTTGGGCTTGGCGTTGGGCGAGGTGATGATGTCGACAATCTGCGTATTCTGAAGTTCGGAATCGAGAGACGCGATGGTGCCGTTTACTTTCGCGCCGAGACAGTGGCCCCCCACGTCCGAGTGAATTGCGAAGGCAAAATCGATGGGAGTTGATCCAGCGGGCAGCTCTATGACATCGCCCTTCGGCGTGAACACGAAGATGGAGTCGCGCAGGAGCTCGCGCTTGATCTCTTCGAGGTAACTGTCGCCTTCGGCGATAAACTGATTCCACTGCTTGAGCTTGTTGATAATGGGGAGGTCCTCGAGCTGCGGCAGTTCGGACGTCGTGCCCTTTTTATAGAGCCAATGCGACGCGACGCCATATTCGGCGACAAGATGCATCTCGCGAGTACGAATCTGTATTTCAAGCAGCTGACCACCGTACGCGAGGACGGTGGTGTGAAGACTCTGGTAGCCGTTCGATTTCGGCATGGCAATATAATCCTTGAACCGTCCGTCGATGGGCTTCCAGAGGCGATGCACAAGGCCCAACAGAGAGTAGCACTCATTGATGCTTTTGCAGATGATGCGTATGCCCAAAAGGTCATAGAGTTCCTCGGGACTTTTGCCGCGTTTCCGCATTTTCTGATATATCGAGTAAAAATGCTTGGCGCGCGCGCTCACTTCGACTTCAATTTCTTCTTTTGCCGCCGAGGAGAGAATCCTCTCAGTCACTTTTTTGAGAAATTCCTGGCGCGCATCCTTGCGCACATTCACTATGTCCTTTATCTGATCAAACACTTCGCGGTTGAGCGACTTGAGCGACAAATCCTCCAGCTCATCCTTGAGCCATGAAATACCGAGCCTGTCGGCGAGCGGCGCGTAGATATCGATACATTCGGTCGCAATCTCCTTCTGACGCTCCTCCGGCAGATACTTCAGCGTGCGCATGCTGTCGAGTTTGTCCGCAAGCTTGACGAGGATGACACGGATGTCGCTTGTGAGCGCGAAGAGCATCTTCCGCATCGTCTCGGCGGCGTGAACGGACTTGTTCTTCGCCCGCACGGACGAAAGCCTGTTGACGCCGGCCACGATCAGCGCCGTTTCCTTGCCATAGAGCTCTTCAATGTGCGGATCCGGGGCCGCAAGCAGAGAATTCAAGGCACCGGCATCTTTTTCCTTCCGCGTACGACCGGATTTGCCTTGTGGCGATGGTACTTTATTCGGGTTCTGTGCTGCACTGCTCTGAGGTTGCCCGCCGCTGTCTGGCTTATTTGAACTCTCCTGCGCGGAATTTGGCACCGGCGAAAAACCGGAGACGCGATCCACTGTTGTATCGTGGAGGAGCCCGGCCAAAATCGATTCCAAATCCATGCCGAGTTCGAGCAGAATTTCAGCGACGCGTACATCATGATAGAACGCTGGCTCACCCGAAGCGCGTTTTCTGTCGCCATGGGTACTTTGAGTATATTCCGCGGCGCTTGACAGAAAATTCTTTTCCTCAGCGTTAAAACGATGTTCAGCCTTCGAAAGAAAATTCTGTAGTATTTCATCCATGATGAGCACCTGCCACTCTTGTTCTTCCCGCAAGATCCTTCCACGTTCTAATGTCGCAAAATCCTTCCTTTTCGAATAGGGCTGTCGCTTCAGGGATCTGGAAAGGATCCATTTCCAATAATAATACACCATTTTGGGATAAAAATTTATGCCCCTCCATGATTATCGCCCGGACGAATTTCATGCCATCGATGCCTCCGTCAAGGGCGAGGAGGGGGTCTTTCCAGCCGTCGCCGACGAGCCGCTCGGCCTGCGCGCGGGAGACGTAGGGCGGATTCGCCGCGATGAGATCGAATCTTCCTTCAATACTGAAAAAGAGATCGGACTCGATGAAGCTGATCGATGGGGACGGCAGAAGCCGCCGGGCGTTTTCCCTTGCGACATCCAGGGCAGAAGGCGAGACATCGGAGGCTGACACCCGCCACTGCGGCCTTTCGGCGGCGATGCTGACGGCGACCGCTCCCGTCCCCGTGCACATATCAAGCACGGAGAGATGGCTGGCCCCTTCGCCTGTATTGAAGGCTTTTGAAAGCGCGTCGCCCGACTCGAGCGCGGCATCCACGAGCACTTCCGTGTCCTGGCGCGGCGAAAGCACATTGTCGTTTACCAGAAATTCGCGCCCGAAAAACTCGCGGAAACCCCGGATGTGCGCAACGCTTTCGCCGCGCCGCCGCCGCTCGACCATCTCATGAAAAGAAGTCGGCACATTCTCCACCCGATCCGGAAGCATCGCCAGCACCTTCTCCTTGGGAAGGTCCAGGCTGCAGCACAGCAGCAGAACCGCGTCGAGGAAGGGTGTTTCGCTTGAAGAGAAAGAGTGTGCCGCCTCGAGAAGCATATCTCTGTAGGTCATGCCATTTCGCGCCCGCCTGATTCGAAGGTCTGCTGTTTGCCCCACGCCACCAGCGCTTCGAGCAATTCATCGAGCTCGCCTTCCATGATGAGATCGAGTTTATAGAGCGTCAGGTCGATCCGGTGATCCGTGAGGCGGTTCTGCGGAAAATTGTAAGTCCGTATGCGCTCGGAGCGGTCCCCTGTCCCCACCTGACTGCGCCTCTCGGCGGAGCGCTCGGCCTGACGTTTCTCGTCCTCGATCTCGAAGAGCCTCGCGCGGAGAATGCGCATGGCCTTGGCCTTGTTCTTGATCTGGCTCTTTTCGTCCTGACAGTGCACCACGATGCCGGTGGGAAGGTGCGTGATGCGCACCGCGGAATCCGTCGTGTTGACGCTCTGTCCGCCCGGTCCGGAGGAACGCATGACATCTATGCGCAGATCCTCGGGCTTTATCTCGATCTCCGTCTCTTCCATTTCGGGCAACACGGCGACCGTCACCGCGCTCGTGTGAATTCTGCCCGAGTTTTCGGTCGCGGGCACACGCTGCACCCGATGAACGCCGGATTCATAGCGGAGTCTTTCATACGCGGCACCGCCCGAAATCGAAAAAATGATCTCTTTTATGCCGCCGAGCTCAGTCTCGTTCATGTTCATGACTTCGAGATTCCATCCGTGACCATCCGCGTACCGGGTGTACATACGGTAAAGGTCGGCAGCAAACAGCGCCGCCTCCTCCCCACCCGTGCCCGCGCGTATCTCCATGATGACCGCTTTATCGGCGAACGGATCGCGCGGCATAAGGAGTGACTTCAGTCTTTCCTCAAGCACGAGGGAGCGGCTCCGAAGCTGCAGCAGCTCCTGTTCGGCAAGTTCTTTCAATTCATCATCCTGCCCGTCTTCCACGAGCGCTTCGGTCTCGTGAATTGAAAAGGCAATCCTCTGCGTTTCGTCGAATGTCTCGATGACTTCGGAAAGGCGCGCACGCTCTTTCATCAGAGCGCGGTATTTCTGTTGGTCGCGAAGAATATCCGCTTTCGAAATGAGTTCCTCTATTTCAGCGATGCGGGATCGCATCTGTTGTATTCGTTCCATCACGGATGAATGGTAGCCTGTTTGAGGCTAACGGTTCAACTCCCGCTTGCGCGAGTACGCGCGTGCCGATACTATCTAGCCATGCTCGACATACGTTTTATCAAAGATAATCTGGATGCGGTCCGGCAAAATATTCGCGATCGCTATATGAACGCGGATGCCGATCTGGTGGTCTCACTCTACGACAAGCGCAATGGCACGCTTCGCGAACTTGAGGACGCCAGGCGTCTCAGGAACGAGAATGCGCAGGCGATGAAATCTCCCTTGTCCGCGGAAGATCGCGCACGTCGCATCGAAGAGGGCAAACGGCTCAAAGAGACGATCGCCCGCCTCGAATCGGAACTTCAGGAAGTCGAAACGTCATTTGCCGCTGAAATGGCCAAAATTCCGAACATGGCCCATCCCATGGCGCCCCGTGGAAAAGAGGACAAGGACAACCTTGAAGTAAAACGCGTCGGCGTCCCGACAAGCTTTGATTTTCCTCCGAAGGACCACGTCGAGCTCGGCCAGAGTCTCGACATCATAGACTTTGACACGGCGACGAAAGTTTCGGGGACGAAATTCTATTACTTAAAAAATGAAGGTGTCATCCTCGAGCTCGCGCTCGTGCGCTATGCCCTGGATATTCTTTCAAAGCATGGTTTCACGCTGATGACCACGCCGGATGTCGCAAAGACCGAAATTCTGGAAGGCATCGGCTTCAACCCACGGGGGGCGGAATCGAACGTCTACACGCTGGAAGGTGAAGGGACCTGTCTCATCGGCACGGCGGAGATCACGCTCGGCGGATACCACAGCGGCGCGGTCCTTGAAAACGAGCAGCTGCCCATCCGCTTTGCGGGCGTATCCCACTGCTTCAGGAGAGAAGCCGGGGCGGCGGGCCAATTCTCAAAGGGCCTCTACCGCGTGCATCAGTTTACGAAAGTCGAGATGTTCGTGTACTGCCTGCCGGAGGACTCCGGTCAAATCCACGAGGAGCTCCGCGCAATCGAGGAAGAGATTTTTTCGAGCCTCGATATTCCTTTCCGGGTCGTCGATACGTGCACGGGCGATCTCGGGGCTCCCGCCTATCGCAAGTGGGACCTGGAAGCGTGGATGCCCGGGCGCAACAGCGGCGAATGGGGAGAAATCACCTCAACTTCAAATTGCACCGACTATCAGGCTCGCAGGCTCAATGTGCGCTACAGGGATGAAGAGGGAAAAAACCGCTTTGTGCACATGCTGAACGGCACCGCCGTGGCTTGTTCACGCGCGATTATTTCAATACTCGAGAATTTCCAGCGGGCCGATGGTTCGGTCCGAATTCCCACGACACTCATTCCCTATTGCGGCTTTGATGTTATACAACCGCGCCGCGGCATATAAGCGCGCCGCGATTCATGGAACTTGCGGCGACGGTGGGGCTGTCCCGCTTACGGCAGACTGGGCGAAGACATCATCGGTTTACGCCAGGGTTGAATCGTCCCGGCCGCCTCCCAGCGGATTTTTCGCCGTATTTCCAACTTGCCCGCTGCGGATTGTGCGCATACTCCGAAAAGCCCGCTTCCTATGTACATGAGCTTTTCGTCCGGCGTGAGCTTTTCTTCCTTGGACAGGAGTTCCAGGGCACAATCAAAATGAATCGGCTCGCCGTCTTCTCTCGACGCAATCGCTCCCGTCAGATCGAAGATAGGCTTGCCACACACCGCGCAGATCTTGAGCTCTTGCGTCGCGCGTTCAGCCTGAGGCTTCTGTGATGATGCATTCGCCTCCTGCTGTATGGCCGACCGGGCCGGCTTGCGCCTGCGAAAATTGTGGTTGCGGAATTTTCCGTTTCCGTGTTTCGATGGATTATTGTTCGGTTCGTTGCTCATCGCGATTTGCCCTTCACTGTATTTGACAGCATTTCGGCAATCGATGCAATCGCCCCGTCCAGATAGTGGTCGTCGACAAGTTTATGCTTGAGTTCATAGAGTCGTTTCCAGCTCGTGGCTTTCATTTCTTCGGTGATATCATAATCCGAAAGAAGAAAATCATCGGGAGTCGAGCCGGCCCAGCCTGGCATGTCTCGCGAGATATTACTCTGCTTCATCGTGTTCCGCAAATGTGCCTTCCATATGCCTCACGCAGGCATCCCCTTGTACCAACATCACATCGTATCTAATGCGATACTGATTATATTTTCGATTCATCGTGAGAAATAGTTTAGAAGTTTCGATGATTGACCGGCGTTTTTTTGCATTGATGACATGCTGAAGGTCTTCCCGTGTATATCGATTCGCCGTTTTGACTTCGATGAAGGCTAAAATTCCGCCGCGCGCGGCAATAATATCGATTTCGCCACGCCTTGCACGAAAATTTCTGGACAGAATAGACCAGCCGGCCCCGGCAAGATATTGGAGGGCCTTATCTTCGCCTTCCCTGCCGCGCTGCGCAGTACATTTTTTCAATTTCCCCCGGGCTACATACATTCTTGTTTTTGCGCTCCCACTTATAGTACGCAAGAGAAGGTGGGGCTGTGCTTCAAAATTCCGTATTACCCATAAAAAAGCTGCCCAAACATCCGCCCGGGCAGCTTTATACACGTATAAACGCGGCAGGAGCGCGCCGCAGCTCCGTTATGCTTGTCGTTGATCGCTCTTGCGGCCGCCAACCAGAGTCTTGACCTTCGATTTCTTGCCAACCTTTGTGCGGATATAGTAGAGCTTGGCGTGGCGGACTTTGCCGGTCTTCACGATTTCGACCTTTTCGACACGAGGTGAATTATAGGGGAAGACACGCTCGACGCCCACGCCATAAGAGTTTTTTCTCACGGTGAATGTCTTGCCCGCCCCCGCATTCTTCGTCGTGATGACGAGTCCTTCATATACCTGAATTCGCTCTGTTTTACCTTCAACAATTTTAAAACTGACGCGGACAGTATCTCCAACCCTGAATGCGGGCAGATCAGTCCGCATCTGTTCCGCCTGAATTTGCTGTACGAGGTTCATTCTCTCCCCCTTCGTCTATCACTTCTTTGAGCAACCTGCCGACTTCTCCGGACAGATCGATTGTATGCAAAAGTTCCGGCCTGTAGGCCAGCGTCTTGATGAGGCTCGCTTTGAGCCGCCACCGCGCGATCGTGGCGTGATTGCCACTTACCAGCACTTCCGGGACGTGCATCGTAGCATATTCTTCAGGCCTTGTATACTGGGGATACTCCAACAGGCCCGACGAAAAACTCTCCTCCGAGAGCGATTCGCCCGAAATCACGCCAGGCACCAAGCGATATATCGCGTCGACCAGCACCATCGCGGCGACCTCGCCGCTAGAAAGCACATAATCCCCGATGGAGACCACATCGGTCACTCTCGTGTCGATGACGCGCTGATCGATTCCCTCGTAGCGTCCGCAAAGGATGACGAGATTCTCTTCCCTCGCAAGATCGGCAGCCATCGCCTGGTTGAAAAGTCTGCCGGAAGGCGTCACATAGATTGTCCGAAGCTCTGGAGAGCCCGCTGCCTCGAGCGCTCTGTCCAGAGGTTCAGGTTTCATCAGCATGCCCGCGCCGCCGCCGAACACCTCGTCATCGCACTTGCGGTGGCGGTCATAGGCATAATCCCGAATGTTGACAAGTTCGTATGAAACAAGCCCCTTCGCAACCGCCCGTTTCATGATCGAAGCTGAAAAATAGGCTTCGAGAATTTCGGGAAAGAGCGAAAGAAGCTTGATATTCATTCCAGAATCCATGAGCTCACAATTTCAAGCTCACCCTTCTCCTCATCAACATTGCCGACAAACTCTTTGCGGAAAGGAACAAGCGCCGCTCCCCCGCGGTCTAGCCTCACTTCCAGAAGGTCGTCGGCGCCCCCTCCGATCACCGCAGCGATTACCCCGACGCGCAGCCCGCCCACCGTCACGATCATGCCCACCAAATCGGCAACATAATATTCACCCGGTTTTTTGGGGCAAGCCTGTTCGCGCGGCAGAAAGACCTCCCGACCCGCGAGCTGGCGCGCTTCTTCGGGCGTCCCATAGCCCTCAAAAACGATGCTGGCTCCCCAGCCGCCTTGCAAGACATGCAGAATCTTCATCGGCCTGGCGTCTTCCAGTCCGAGCGGCCCGCCTACAAGAATTTCGCCCGCACGCGCGATGTGTGAAAATTCACCGGAATAGCTTACAAGTCTAAGCTCGCCCTCCAGGCCTCTGACAGAACCGAGCCTTGCGACGGCGAGATAATTTGGCTTCCGCGTATCATTCATGGCGGCTGACCAATTTCAGTCCAGAATCTCCAGAATGACGCGTTTCGACTGAGATGAAGCGGAAGCAGACAAAATAGTCCGGATCGCACGCGCGATGCGGCCATTCTTGCCGATGACCTTGCCGATATCATTCTCCGCGACCCTCAGCTCAAGAATCGTGGACTTTTCACCTTCAATCACCTTGATGTTGACGGCATCGGGATTATCGACAAGAGATTTGACAATATATTCAACGAGATCGCGTTCCATAATATCCCAACCGGCTTAGCCGAGCTGTATCCCTTTCTTGTTGAAAAGGGATCGGACGGTGTCGGAGGGCAGAGCACCCTTCGAAAGCCACTCTCTGGCCTTGGTTTCATTGATGTTGAGCTGCTTGTCCTCTGTCTCGATCGGATGATAGTAGCCTAGCTCATCAATTGTCTTGGAATCGCGCGCAGAACGGGAATCCATGACGACTATTCGATAGTATGGCCTGGCTTTTGCGCCGAATCTTTTCAGCCTGATATGTACACTCACAAAAATCCTCCTGATTCCGCAAAATCGCTATGTGGGCTTCGTATTGTCCGCACATCCGTTCCCGTGCGAAGCCCGAATGAGGGAACTCGCGCCGAAAATTTATACACTATTCCGTGGCATGAAGTCAACTCGGTACGGGCGGCATTGTCTTGCTACAATTATCGCGTTGGAGTACCTTCCAGACTATGATTCCTTTTCCGCGCAATTCTCTGCTCTTGGCGCCGATGGTCGGCATCACGAACAGGGCATTCCGGACTTTCGTGCATGAGATGGGGGACGCAGACTGGTATACGACCGAAATGGCAAGCGCGGAAGCCTTTCTTTCCGGCGGAAGAAATGAATCGGTATACCTCGATCCTGCGCCCTGTCCACCGCGCACGTCGGTACAGTTCACCGCGCGCAGTCCGGATTCGCTTGCCGCCGCATGTCGCGCCATGTCCAAAGTCCCCGCCGAACGGCGTCCCGCGGGGATCGACATCAATATGGGCTGTTCGGCGCCACACATCAAAAGCTCGGGGAGAGGAGCCGCACTTCTCGACAATGTCCCTCTGGCAAAAGAGATGGTCGCGGCGGCGCGTGAGAGCTGGGCAGGCCCGCTCTCCGCCAAAATCCGTTTGAGCGTCACGAAGGGCGAAGAGGGCACTATATTTCTGGCCAAATCGCTCGCGGAGGCCGGCCTCGATTTTCTCGTCGTCCACGCGAGGTTCGACACGCAGAAATTCCGGCGCAAGGCTGACCATCGTTTCGCAGTTTCGCTCGCGAAAGAACTCCTCATCCCCGTCATCGCGAATGGGGATATTTCGACGGCCGAAGAGTGTCGTTCGCTTCTGGCTTCAGGGAACATTCACAGCCTGATGATCGGGCGGGCCGCGGTGCGCGAACCCTGGCTTTTCCTTCGGCTGCACGAGGAACTTGCCGGGATATCCGTGGCGTCCGCCCAAAAACACGATCTTCTTGCGATCGGACTGCGCTACATCGACCTCGCCGAAACCCTGCTTCCGCCGGAATGGCAGAAGGAAACCTGCAGACGATCTTTTTCGTATTACGCGGATAACGTGACCTTTGGACACCACCTCAAGTTTTCGCTCATCAACGCGCCTTCTCTCGATGAAATGCGGATCATTCTGAAAAAGTATTTTGACGAAGTTCCTCAGGACAGATTTCTATAGAGTGCCCCTACTGCGGATGAGGCGCGAAGCGTCCCTTCCTACATGTCATTACTTAGCTTGACGATACACAATTTTACAATTATAGTAATTATGTCAATTCATACGACAGGAGGCTTAGCCAAATGGCAAATACCATTCCTCAGATGTATATTGAAATCACCCAAAAACAACCAAAGGCCAATGCACAGCTTTCAAAAGATGCACAGGGCAAATTCCAGCCGACAGATTATGGCACACTGCTGCAGGAAGTGGGTATTTGCGCTTCCGGCCTGCACAAATTCGGCATCAAGCGAGGCGAAAATATCGGGTTCATTTCTGACAACAGGAAAGAATGGCTCATTGCAGACCTCGCCATGCTGGGCCTCGGAGCCGCCGATGTACCGCGCGGCTGCGACGCGACCGCCCAGGAAATTGCCTACATTTTAAGCTGGAGCGAATGCGCGATTGTCATCCTCGAGAATGATCGTCAGCTGCAAAAAATCCTCGACATCAAGGCAGGCCGCATTCCCTTCACTTCGCAGTCGCTGAGGGAAGCGCCCTATGCACACCTGAAGACCGTCATCCTCTTCGACCCGCCACCACAATCACCACAATCGGCGGCTGAAGAAGCACGCAATGCAGGCTTAAGCGTTCTGTTTTTCTCTGACATCATGAAAGAAGGGCAGGCGCTCCACGAAAAAGAGCCTGAATTCTTTCAAAATGAAGCCGCAAAAGGCACGCGCAACGATATTGCGACCATCATCTACACTTCCGGCACGACAGGAGATCCAAAAGGCGTCATGCTCAGCCACGGCAACTTTCTGCATCAGACCGAATATCTGCCAGTTCTCCTTGGAGTAAAAAGTGGCGATGTATTTCTTTCTGTGCTTCCAGTGTGGCACTCATTCGAGCGGGCCGTTCAGTACATCATATTGCAGGCAGGAGCCACGGTCGCGTATTCAAAACCCGTCGGCTCGATTTTGCTCGCGGACATGCAGGCGGTGCAGCCGCAGTGGTTTACTTCTGTTCCGCGAATCTGGGAATCGATTAAAGACGGCGTATACAAAACGATCCGACAAAGCGGAGGCGTCAAGAAAGCAATGTTCTCGATGTTCGTCGCTATCGGGAAAGCACAGGCCTATTTCAGAAACATGCTGCTCGACCGGCTGCCGAAATTTTCTTCGCGCTCTCGTGTTCTCGACATCGGCATGGCAATTATTCCCTTTGTGCTCTTGACTCCTCTGCGCGCGTTGGGCGACGTGCTTGTGTTCAAAAAGATCAAGGTAAAGCTCGGCACGCGCTTCATTGCAGGTATTTCCGGAGGCGGAGCCCTTCCTCCCACCGTCGACAAATTTTTCGACGCGCTCGGCATCCTCATTCTTGAAGGCTACGGTCTCACCGAAACGGCGCCGGTGCTCGGAGTCAGACTTAAAACTCATCCGGTGACAGGCACTGTCGGCCCCATCCACAGAGGCACCGAAATCCGTATCGTCGATGAACACGGCAACGTGCTTCCCGCAGGACAAAAAGGTGTGATTCAGGTCCGTGGCCCCCAGGTCATGCTCGGCTATTACAAGCGTCCCGACCTCACCACAAAAATACTCTCCGATGACGGCTGGCTTGACACGGGCGACCTCGGCATGCTCACCATTCATGGCGAAATCAAGATCGTCGGACGCGTGAAAGACACCATCGTGCTGCGCGGCGGCGAGAACATCGAGCCCGTACCCATTGAACAGCGGCTGTGCGAGAGCACATACATTCAGCAGGCAGTAGTGCTCGGCCAGGACCAGAAGTACCTGGCCGCCCTCATCGTGCCGCAGCAGGAAACGCTCATTCAGTGGGCAGAGGAAAACGAAATTCCTTTCAATGATTATACGTCGCTTCTTGACCAGCCAGAGGTAAAAGAGCTGATCGATAGTGAAATCAATGCGTTCGTAAGCATGAAAAATGGTTTCAAGCCCTTTGAGCGGATATTCCGCTTTGCCCTCTTGCCAACGCCCTTCGAGGCTGGACGCGAGCTCTCAGCAAAGCAGGAACTGAAGCGTCACGCCATCAACGAACTCTACAAGAATCAAATACGATTGCTGTTTACCGAATAAATCCGCATCGATTCAATTTACTTCGATGTCGCCCAATACGCTCTTCACATAGAGCCGGCGGGCGCCATCGCCTGTGCGGAATGCGCAGCGCTGCGGTCCCATGCCCGCAGTATTCACCGAATGACTGGTATCAATGCGGCCGGAGAGTGTCTCAGCTCTGAATTCCACGCTGCTGTGCTCGAGCTGAACCGAAATATCGCCCGAGTATGTCTGGATTTCTCCTCCGCCGAAGAGCCCGCTTACCTCGAATTCGATATCGCCTTTGCTGGAGATGAGCCTGATTCGTCCACCGACTCTGCGCACGTTTATTTTGCCCTGTTCGGAGACGGCCGCCACATTTTTCTCGACTTGATCGATGAATGCCGATCCGTTCTGTATTTCCACTTGAGCCGAACCGGAAATTCTGCTGCACCTGAGCACGCCATCGATGCTCCGCACAGAGCAGCCTTCGCTGCCTTCAATGTTAATGGATCCGCTTACGCTTGAAGCTTCAACGAATTTGGCGCCTGTCACGCCAATATTGCCCCGTTCCGTGATGGCGAGCACATTTGAAGGCATATCGCGGATCTGTATCGAACCTCTTGAAGAATGCACCTCGATATCGGAGATGTACGATGGAATAAAGACACTGCATTTGCTGATCCGCACAAAATCATTCCCCATCACATTGAGAATGGCGATACTTTCGGCGCGGCGAACCTTGCACGACCAGGCATCAATTTCGCCGGAAACGCCTTCCAGCTCGATGTAATAGCGAAGATACACATCATGAGATTTTATAACGGTGATGTCGCCTTCTGAAACACGAAGCACAATTCGCCGGATATTTTCTATGCTCTGAACATCTTCGATAAATCGAAAATCTATATCCACACCTTCGGTGCGCATCCGACATTGCCTCCACTTGCTGAATCCGATCCGTACCTGCCTCATGGTTTAGGGCAGAAATTAATTATTTGTTGAAATTATACCACAGCTTGTTATTTTTGACGAGAACCCAAGGGGCAAAGGATTGACGGCGGAATTTTTTGGTTTTATAATACGTTTATAGTTTGTATTACAAACTAGTTTGTAATAGAGAAAGAGGAACATATGAACATATCTGATCAGAAATTACAAGAATTCGAATCCACACTCAAAGAAATCCGCGATGCAGCCATAAGCGATTCAAAATTATTCTCCGACCATGATTTCCGGAGAGCCATCATCTGGCTTTCCTTTGGATTCAGCATTGTCATTACGGCATTTTGTGTCGCAGGCCATGCATTGATCGGCAACGGGGACGCGGCCACCACTCATGCCGCGATCCTCATGTTCTGGATATTCATTATTCTCCTTGCGATTGGCGGCACAATCAAAATCACGCTGATCTCCAAAATAATGGCGCGGAAAAACAAAACCCTTTTCAGTGTATTGCGCATTGTCTATGGAAGGGGTCCCCTCGCCGTCATCATCGCCGCCATTGTCTCGATCGTCGTGACTTCCGCATTCTTTATGACTGCCGGCCCTGGATCACTCGCGATACCCCTTTCGGCAATGTTCATTTCGTTTGGCGTATTTGCGCTGGATTTGCGCATTCGGTTGCCGGAATTCAGGGCGCTTGGCTGGTCTCTTCTGATATTGGGCTCGACAGCGCTTTTCTTTGTTCAAGAGTCGCCGTGGCTATGGGGCGGACTTGTGTGGGGCGGATCGTTTTTCGCGCTCGGCGTAGCCGGACTCTTTGCGATGAGAGCATCATGAATCTGCCAGATCTCGACAAAGTCATTCATGAGCGGGCCCGGCTGCGCATTCTTGCCTGCCTCACATCCCAACCCAGGCATATATGTTCGTTCACACAGCTCAAGGAAACGCTCGACATGACCGCAGGAAACCTTTCGTCGCAGCTCTCGGTGCTCGAACGTTCGGAATATATCGTGATAGAAAAGAAATTCCGCGGCAAGAAACCACTCACTGAAGTTGTGCTTACGGAAAAAGGCTCTGAAGCGTTCGGAAACTACATCGACACACTCGATCAGATGATCGCGGCACTCAAATCCGGGAAATAACAGGAGGCTTCTATGGCGGAAGTAGTTTTGACATTGAAAAATGTGACAAAGATATACGGAAAAGGAGAAGCTGAGGTCACGGCGCTTCACCACATTTCCCTGGCTTTCGGGCAAGGCGAATTCGCTGCGGTGGTCGGTCCTTCGGGCTCGGGGAAGACGACGCTTCTCAACATCATTGGCTGCCTTGACTCACCAACAGAAGGGGAACTTGCGTGGAAAGGCGCACGGATGAAATCGATGAACAAAACCGAGCTCGCGACGTATCGGCGCACACATGTTTCCTTCGTCTTCCAGTCCTATAATTTGATTCCGGTCCTCACTGTCACTGAAAATGTCGAACTGCCGCTCCTCATCGAGGGAAACCACGACAAGGCGCAGATACACGAACGCGCCCGCGCCATAATAACGATGGTCGGACTTGCGGATAAGGCAAACCGCTACCCCACCGAGCTTTCGGGTGGTCAGGAGCAGCGCGTCGCCATCGCGCGCGCCCTTGTCAAAAAACCGAGTATCGTCCTCGCCGACGAGCCCACTGCCAACCTCGACTCTCATGCCGCAGGCGAAATAATCGAACTGATGGGCGAAATCAATAAGAAAACGAATACCACCTTCCTCTTCTCGACGCACGATCCCCGCATCATGGAGTTGGCGCACCGCATCATCACCCTGTGTGACGGCCAGGTCGAGAGCGACGAGAGGCGCGCGCCATGAAAGCGGACAACAGGATGCTCTTTCAGATCGCGCTGCGAAATGTAGCGCGTCACAGCAGGCGCACCGCGATCACCGCTGTCGTGCTGGCTGTGGGGATAGCCGTGTTCATCACGTTTCAGTCCCTGCTCGCGGGCATGGACAGGGTGACGATCGACACCGCGATAGATTACGACAACGGCTCAATAAGCGTGAGATCGAAGGACTATGAGGCGCACGCGACGAGCCAGCCTCTTGAATATGGCATTCAGGATCCCGAAGGCGTAATGGGCGGATTGGCCGCGCTGTTGCCGGTCGGCAGCACATGGACGCCACGCACGAGGTTTTATGTGCAGGTTTCGAACTGGGCGGACGAGACGCCGGCGCTGGCATTCGTGGTACGGCCTGATACGGACAGGAAGGTCTTCAAGACCGCGCAGAAGGTGGTGGGCGGCGGATGGGGAGTGACGACAAAAGCCGTGGTCGGCACAGACCTTGCGCGAGATTTGAATGTCAAGGAGGGCGACAGTATTGTGGTCACCGCCGTGCTCCCCAATGGCAGCCTCAATGCAATCGAGCTGGTAGTCGGCGGCATCGCCGATTTGCCGCTCTATTCGCTTTCGCAGCAGGCCATCTACATGACGACGCAGGATGCCGAAGCGCTGGTCGACGCTCCCCTGCCCGTCACCGAAATCGATATCCGTCTACCCCCCGCATCGAGGCTCGACGTGCTTGTCGCACAGGCGGACTCGGCCGCTTCCCGCATTGAGAAGAACAACAATGACCTCGCCGCGGTCAGCATCGGAGAGGCCATGCGCGACTACCTCGCAATGCGGAACATGAAATCGAAATTCGCCTACATCATCATCGTCATTGTACTTTTGATCAGCTCAGTCGGCATCTTCAACACAATTCTCATGAGCATGTACTCGCGCATCAGGGAAATAGGCGTCCTCGCCGCCTATGGGCTCGAACCCAAGCAGATCAAGCGCCTCTTTTCGCTGGAAGGGACTCTTGTCGGCGTCATAGGGAGTACGGGGGGCGTACTGCTGGGCGCGGTCTTTGTGTGGTGGCTTACCAGCCGCGGCATTTCCTTTGGTGGAATGTTCGGGAATCTCGATCTTGGCAATTTGCCCAAGGATCTCTTCATCAGAGGCGAATGGAACCCCGCCACGTTCGCGCAGGGGTTTATCTTCGGCGTGCTCGTGTCATGGCTGGCAAGCCTCATGCCGGCGCGCAAGGCGAGCAGCATTGAAGTGACCGAAGCCCTGCGCTTCGTGTAAGGAGGGAAGGCTATGAACTTGATTTCATTTGCCTGGCGCAATCTCCTCCGCAACACGCGAAGGAGCCTGCTCGCGGTACTCTCAACTTTTCTGGCGACCTTGATGGTGGTGGCCGGCAACGGACTCACTGAAGGGTTTCTCGATTCGATGGTACGAAACTACGCCAAAAACGAGACGGGACATATACATATAACGACGGCGGCCTTCAGGGAGCGCTCGCGGTTCATGCCCGTGGACGAATACATTCCCGACGCGGACGCATTGGCCGAGAAAATAGAAGGCTTGAGCCCGGGCTCAAGCCAGGCAGAACATCTGCTCGCCGCTCCCCGCATTCGCTTCGGCGTACTTCTCTCATCCGGACCTTACACCAAGCCGGCGGTCGTCATAGCCGGCGATCCCGAAAAGGAAAAATTCCTTCTCATGCTGAACAGAAACATCCTGCCCGGCGGTTCATACTGCGATGAACCGGGTACCGCAATTATAGGGAGCGGGCTCGCGGCGGACCTCGAGCTCAAGGTCGGCGACACGCTCAAAACTGTCGCCACGCGATCCGATGGCGGCATCGGGTTCAAATCGCTCAGGGTTTCGGGCATTTTCCAGACAGGAACGAACGCGCTCGATGGCTCGATGTTTCAGATGCGCCTCGATGACGCCCAAACAATGCTCGCCATGCCGGGCGGGGCGCAGCAGATTCTCGTGATGCTGCCGGACTACCGACAGGCGAACGCGTGGCAGAAAAAAATCAGTGGCGCGCTGAGTACTGAAGAGTCTGCGAATCTTTCGGTCCTCCCCTGGTCGGCGATCGGCGAATATCCGAAGGTCATTCAGCTCGCAGAGGCGATCTATATAGGCATGTGGTTCTTCATCGCGCTCCTGGGAGCGTTCATCATCGCGAACATCATGACGATGGTCGTGCTCGAGCGGCGAAGGGAAACAGGCATTCTGATGGCCATGGGAATGCCGCCGGCGAAAATTGTGCTTTCCTTCCTTATAGAAGGCACAATGCTGGGCCTGGGCGGATCGGTGCTCGGTACGGCGGCGGGAATTGCCTTCAACGCGACCTTCTCGCGCAAGGGATTCGATTTTTCCAGCGCGCTCGCGGGCTTTTCCTGGCCGATCGACAACACCATAAGGCCGACGATATCGCTCTCCGGAGTGCTGTCGGGGATTCTGTTCTGCACGGTCGCGGCGGCCCTCATGTCATTCTTGCCCTCATGGCGTGCCTCGAGGATGAAAGTTGTCGATGCGCTCAAAGCAGTTCAATAAGGTGGAGACCTATGAGAGTTCAAAAATCCCGTTCAAAAATACGCTTCCCCGCGATCGTCGCAATCCTGTGCGTGGCTGGCGTCATCTCTGTTTCGGCACAGGCAGCCGCAGGCGGCGGGTTTTCCCGGGAAGCGCAGGCGATCCTCGACGCCATCGACGCGGCCCAACAGTACTCGAGCATCTCCTACGTCGGGATGATGGAGATCACCCAGGGTTCGCGCGTGCTCAAGAAACAATTCGCCGCCTATGCGCGGGGTAAGGACCGCGTGTTCCTAGAATTCAGCAACCCTGAGGACCGGGGAGTTCGCATGCTGCGCCTCGGCTCCTCGATCTGGATGTACTTCCCGTCGGAGAGAGACACTGTCCGCATATCGGGCAGCCTCATGCGCCAGGGACTGATGGGTTCCAACCTGAGTTATGAGGAAGTCGCGGAAGGAGAAAGCCTGAAAGATTTCTACAGCGCGGAAATACTGCGGGAGGAAACGCTCGACGGCCAGCCCTGCAAAGTACTCAAGCTCAGCTCATCGAGAACCGATATCTCCTATCCGGTACGGATACTCTGGGTCGACAATACGCGGGAAATACCTCTCAAAATCGAACTGTACGCACGCAGCGGCATCCTCATGAAAACAATGTACATAAAGAATGTCGAACCCATCAGCGGGCGACTTCTGCCCACTACTGTCGAAATCGTCGACGCGCTCAAGAAAAATTCGAAAACCCTGTTTTCAATGGACTCGGTTAGGCTCGACATTATGCTGACTGACAGTATGTTTTCGATGGAGGCGCTGACAAAGTGAAGGTTTTGGAGCAACGCCGGAAAGTGCCGCTGCGGGCAAGCGGGGGCCGGAAGGATCAGAGCAGCCATGGCGCTTGCCGAGAGGACACCGGCCGAGCCCGCAGTCCGCGCGCGCTTTCATTCATGCGCATTTTCGGGGCCGCAGCCTTGGGTGCGTGGGTAATGTTATGCCCGTACCGTTCCTCGGCTCAGTCCGCGAGCCTCGTGTTCACCTCGACGACGGGGGTCGCCACGGGTGTTGCGGCGCTGAGCGCCACCCCAAGTGCCGGTTTCGACGAAGAAATTGTGCTCAATGGGCGCCTGCAGACAGGGCCGCTCCGTGTCACCGCGCTCACGTCGGTGAGTTTTTCCACGGGGTTAGCCAGCCTGGGACGCTGGTCCGTCTTCTCATCGGGCCAGACGTTGCGCTGGAGCTGGCCGGCCTGGAGTTCGAGGGCCGCGTCTCCCGATACGCTCGCGTCTATAGAGATAGAGGAGCTGGCCGCCGCGCTTTCCGGCACGCTGGCACACACGGGATTCAGGATTGAGCTGGGGAAGTTCCCCCTGAAATGGGGGGTCGGGAAGGCATTCCGCCCTTCCGACATTTTCAAAACGATGGACTACGCGTCGCTCATCCCTGCGTCCAAAGGCCTGCCCGCGGCTCGTCTGGCTCTTTTCCCCTCCCCCTTAAGCCGCTTCGAAGCCGTGGCCTCGATCGACGGGGACTCGACAGTCACCGCAGGCGCCCGATACCTGACGGCTCTCGGCGACACGGCGGCGATCGCGGCGAGCGGCGGCCGGCGTCGCCAGACCGGGGCTGCGGACGAGTACTCGGGGTCATTCGAGGGACAGATCGATGCGGGCATTTTTACGCCGTACACCGAGCTTTCTGTCCGCACCGACGGCAGCTCTGCCTATGCCATAACCATGCTGGGCAGCAGCCTCGCCGCCGGGGATGTCACGCTCTGGCTGGAAGGTCAGGCGAGCTTTGGCCCTGCGACGATGAATGCGCAGCTTTTCCTGCTTGGAACGTGGAAGGTCTCGGAGCTCACGAGCGTATCGATGCCTGTTTTCTGGTTCGATGACGCGCGCATTCTGTCGGCGAGCGCGCTGGCCCAGTTCCAGGGCATTCTGGATGGCAGACTCGACATCACAGCGACAGGGAGATGGCTTTCCGCAACGACCCCACCTGGTTTTCTCTGGAAATTGAGCGCATACTGGACTCGCAGCCTCTCAACCTATTGAAACCTTTTGCAACATACAGCATTATTCCTCAAACTCTCGAGGAGGATATCGTGTACAAACCCGTTGACCCCAAGGTCAACTTCCCTCAACAGGAAGAATCGGTCGTTCAATTCTGGGAAGAGCGAAAGATATTTCAAAAATCCATTTCGCAGCGGGAAAGTGCGCCGGAATTCGTGTTCTATGACGGCCCTCCCTTCGCTACAGGCCTTCCTCACTTCGGCCATTTTGTCCCGGGCACGATCAAGGATATTTTCCCCCGATATAAAACCATGCGCGGCTATCGCGTCGAACGGCGCTTTGGCTGGGACTGCCACGGACTCCCTGTCGAGAACCTCATCGAACAGGAACTCGGCCTCAATTCCAAAACCGACATCGAGCGCTACGGTATCGCGGAATTCAACGAGGCCTGCAGATCCTCGGTGCTCCGTTATGTAAAGGAATGGCGCCAGATCGTCACACGCCTCGGGCGGTGGGTCGATTTTGACCACGACTACAAGACGATGGACCCCGATTACATGGAATCGATCTGGTGGGTCATCAAATCGCTCTGGGACAAGGGGCTCATCTACGAAGGGCACTATATTCTTCCGTACTGTCCGCGGTGCTCCACGGTTTTGTCGAATCACGAGCTGTCATTGGGCGGCTACAAAGATGTCCACGACCCCGCGATCACGGTGCGGTTCAAAATAACGAGCCTCCCAGCTTCAAACACTGACCCCGCGTTCGCTGGCCTCGCGGACGGCTCCACCTACTTCGTCGCCTGGACCACGACGCCGTGGACGCTGCCCTCGAACCTCGCGCTCGCCCTCGGACCGGATATCGATTATGTCTGCGTCGTAGACGGCGACGAACGCTATATTCTCGCTGAATCAAGATTAAGCGCTTACTACAAACACCCGGAATCGCTGCAGCTGGCGTGGAAGAAAAAGGGACGCGAACTCGCAGGAATCCGTTACGAGCCACTGTTCCCCTACTTTGCTTCGCTTTCGGAAAAGGGAGCCTTCGTGACGGTGCTCGGCGACCATGTCACCACCGAAGACGGCTCCGGCATTGTCCACACCGCGCCCGGCTTCGGCGAAGACGACTACGAAGTGCTGCGCGGCACAGGCATCCCCACAATTTGCCCCATAGACGCCGAATGCAAATTCACCGACGAAGTACCCGATTACAAAGGCATTTTTGTCAAGGACAGCGACAAGGCGATCATGGAGCGCCTCAAGCAGGAAGGCAAACTTGTAAAGCGCGACCAGATCCTGCACGCGTACCCCCATTGCTGGCGCTGCGGCAGCCCCCTCATATACCGCGCGATCTCAAGCTGGTTCGTAAAGATCGAACCTGTGAAAGGGTCCATGCTCAGGGCCAACAAGAGCGTCTACTGGGTACCTTCCCATATCCGCGACGGCCGCTTCGGCAAGTGGCTCGAAAATGCGCGCGACTGGGCGATCAGCCGCAACCGCTACTGGGGAAATCCTCTCCCCATCTGGAAATGCGACACCTGCGGCAAGACCGTCTGCGTTGGGTCCCGCAAAGAGCTCGCCGACCTCGGCGGAGACGTGCCGGAAGACCTCCACAAGCACTACATCGACAAGACTACACTTCCCTGTTCCTGTGGCGGCACGATGCACCGTATTCCCGAAGTCCTCGACTGCTGGTTCGAGTCGGGCGCAATGCCCTATGCGCAGAACCACTATCCTTTCGAAAACAAGGAAAAGTTTGAGGCGAAATTCCCCGCGGATTTCATCTGTGAAGGCCTCGATCAGACGCGTGGATGGTTCTACACTCTGACCGTCCTCGCCGCGGCGCTCTTCGACAAGCCAGCCTTCAAGGCCTGTGTCGTCAATGGCCTTGTCCTCGCCGAGGACGGCAAGAAAATGTCCAAGAGCCTGCGCAACTACACCGATCCCTCCAAAGTCATGGACAAGTTCGGAGCCGACGCGCTGAGGCTCTTCCTCATGAATTCGGCCGTCACCAAGGCGGAAGACCTCTGCTATTCGGACGAGGGCGTAAAGGAAGTACTCAAGAGCGTCATCATCCCACTCTGGAACGCCTACAGCTTTTTCGTCACCTATGCCAACATCGATGGATTCGTCGCGGAGGGTTTCGACTGCAGCGATGTCGAAAATCCGCTCGACACGTGGATACTGTCGGTGTGCGAGAAGCTGGTCGCCGACGTCACGGCGGGGCTGGAAGCCTACGACCTGCAGGCGGCGATAGGCCCGATGGTCGAATTTGTCGACAGTCTCAACAACTGGTATATCCGCCGTTCGCGCCGCCGCTTCTGGAAATCGGAAAACGACGCGGACAAGAAAAGCGCGTATAAAACTCTGTACAGGGTGCTGCGCCGCCTGACTTTCGTGATGGCCCCCGTCATTCCCTTCGTTACGGAGACCATCTACCAGAACCTCAAGCTCGAGGACGAACCGGAATCGATACACCTCGCCATCTGGCCGGCCGAGGAAGTGCGGTATCGGAACCTCGACCTTGAACGGGACATGCGCATCGTCCGGCAGGCGGTCTCGATGGGCCGCGCGCTCCGTGTTGCCAACGACCTCAAGATACGCCAGCCGCTCTCTTCTGTGCAGCTCATCACCCGCCAGCCCGAAGAGCAGGAAGTGCTGACGCGCATGGAAGATATTCTCCGCGAAGAGCTCAATGTCAAATCCGTGATCATCCACGAAAAAGAAGAGGACCTCGTAGAATATCACGCAAAGGCGAACTTCCGCGTGCTCGGCAAAGAGCTTGGCCCGGACATGAAAGAGGCGGCGACGCAAATCGCCAACATGAGCGGGGCGGAAATTGTGCACATTCTGAACGGTGCAACAGCGCCGGTTACTCTTCGCTCAGGCCGGACCATCAGCCTCGACGCCAGCCGCGTCGAAATTGTGCGCGAAGAAAAACAGGGCCTCAAAGTGCTCAACGAAGGCACCCTCACCGTGGCGCTCGACACGACCATCACTGAGGAACTCCTGCATGAGGGCTATGTGCGCGACCTCATCCGCGGCATTCAGAATGCCCGAAAAGAAGCAGGCTTTGAAGTTACTGACCGGATCGTGCTGACAGTATCCGGCGATGAGGAGCTTCACGCCGCGCTCGAACGATTCAGTCAGCTCGTCGCAGAGGAAACGCTCGCGGTGAAGATCGAGTGGTCCGACCAGGCAAAGGGCATTTCGGTGGAAGCCGGGGAAAAGACCTGGACGGTGAGCCTCGCGAAGGCGTGACCCGCCGGGTTCACTGGAAAAGACCGGCGGATAAAAGCGCCGGGCTGAGATACGGCTTCACCTCGCTCCACGGCAGCACGAGGATGAACTCTCCCATATACCACGGTGCGATCTGATAGCGATCATATTCAAAACCAATGCCGCTCCCGCAGACGAAGACATCCTCGGACGGCCATATGTCAGGCTCGAAAAGGCCCAGTGTCCTGAGATCATCCTGGCCCTGATTCTTAAGCTCCGCGCGGGCGGGGTCGCCTGAATCCCTGGTGTTTGCGCCGGCCTCATTTTGTCCATTCTGAAAGCCGTGCTGCCTCACCAGCTCAGCCTTGAGGAGAGGAACAAGTCCCGCCTTCCAATCATCTCCCGCAAAAATATCGCTGAGCCCGAGCCGCACTCCAGTTTTTCGATCGATGACGTCGAAATCCGTCGAGGCGGCCCCGTGCGCTCCTCCGTTGAACAGATAACGCTGGGTCGCGACACTCACAAAGTCGTCCGAAATAAAAACAGGATATTCAATCTCTTCATATTCGAGCGGTGGGACAGAGCGCTGAGATTGTTCCGGCTGGACAGTCCTCTGGGACTGAGACAATTCCGCCGGCGCCTGATACACATTGAGAGAAGCCTCTTCCTGCTGCGCGCGCCTGAAGGCGGCCATCTGGTAGGGCGATTCCCCGCGCCGCAGCACTTCATCGAACGTATGCGCCTGAGATGCCTGGCCTGCACCAAGATACTGAAGACGGAGCGAAATGCCGCGCCCGTCTTTTTGTGTCTTTTTGTACTGCGCAGCCAGGATCCGCAGCCCATCGGCCGCCTTCAGGCGCGTCCCGGCAACCGTGGCTTCTTGCAGGCCGCCTGAGCCTTTGGTGTCGGGATGGACAGGAGGTCTGTAATGTACCTCGATCGAACCGTGTCTCATGGCGGTGGTCAGCTCGATCCCGTTCATGCCCCCATCACCCAGAAAAAATGTGCGCGCACTCCCGTCTGCCTTCGCTTCCACTACTCTTCCGTAGAGACCCTGCGCTCCCCATTCGAGAAATCCCTGGGCCCTGTCATCATTCGAAACGAGCACCAACCTGAACCCTTCCTGCCGATTTTCCCAGGCATCGAGCCTCGAAGAAATCCGCACAAAATCTCTAGGAAACGAAGGAGAAATAAGCTCACGGTCCGCAACGAAAAAAGCGATGAATAAAAGCGCGCCGAACAACGCAATTCCCCTTGGCACCACCATCTTGCGATGGCGCTTTTCAAAGGCACTTTCCCCGCTCATGAAGCATGCAACTCCTGCCGATAATATGATCGAAAAAATATCTATTCCGCACTTTTTCATGAAAAAATGTGTCATCCATACCACGAGGTGTTATAATTAACATGTAGGCAAATAATATTCGAAACTTCAAAGAAAAGAATAGAGAGAGGAGGCAGTTTAGACAAAGAAATTTTGTTTTTCTTGTTTACTCAATCGCGATATGGTTATATCATTGAACAAAAGACTGTAATATCCCAGGAGGGTAGCGATGAAATTTGTGAAACGGTTTCTCCCTGTACTGGTGGTAGTAGCACTGATTTTTGCATCCTGTGCTACCAACACTGGCCAGGTACCACAGGGAACAGAAACTCCCCCAGCCGTCACTCAAGGCGGCCAGCAGGAGGCTCAGCCCCAAGCCCAACCGCAGCCACCTTCTGTAGAGAAATACGAGCTGCAGAATCTATTCCAGCAAGCCAATACGCTAAAAACTGAAGCGACAGATTTCGACTTGAAGTCGGTGGATCCCGATGGTTTCCTCGCTGCGGGCAACCAGCACGACGCTGTCGCTGCAGCATACAACAATCTCGTTGAGACCCCTGCCCAGTATGATGGCGTAAAGGCATATCCTTTGAAAGCTGAACTCGAGAACCTCGTCTCAACGTGGGACGCGCTCATTCAGAAAGACATGCCAATCCGTGCCGACGCGGCTGCAAAACATGCGGATGAAATGCAAGCAGCAGCGGACAATGCCGACGCGCGGACACAGGCTCCGATGCAGTACGACGCAGGACTCCGGTATTATTCGCAGGCCTCGGCATTTAAAGAAGCGTCCAATTACGCTCAGACCATCACATCGTACCAACTCGCCGCCGTGGCGTTCGACGCCGCTGCAGCGGCCGCCCAAGTGAATGTGCTCCGCGCAGACATCGAAGCAAACGGCTATTCCAAATATGAAAGCATTCAGATGTATTTCACGATGGGCGAAGACAAGTACAAAGAAGCACAAGACCTTTGGCAGAAGGATACGCTCGACGACATGAGCGCCTCGGCAGCCTCATTCAAAGAAGCCCAAAACTATTATTCATTCGTGGTCACCAAAGGTGCGGAGCTCAAGGCGCTTGAAGGCAAAGACAAGGCCTCAGGTGCCCAGGCGGAAGCCCTGCAGGTGAAGGCCGATGTCAATGCCCCCGATGAATACCAGCAGGCCTTGGATATCCTCGCAGAAGCCGATCAAAGCATGCAGGAAGGCAGCTATGTGAAAGCGTATTCCTCATACTGGGATGCAGCGAGTGCCTTCGAGACAGCGCGCGATGCCGCAGGTGCTAAACAACAGGAAGTCACCGATGCCATTGCAAAGGCCGAAGCTAATCTTACAGATGCGAAGGACAGGGCTTCCGAGCTCGGGCTAGAGGACAACATCTATCTTACGGCCGCCACGGAACACCTCGATAAGGCCAAAGCCCTTAAGGAAGAAGTGCTGTACAACGATGCACTGTTCGAGACTAACGAAGTATCCAACTACATTGGTTTGTCGGACAACTTTGTGCAGCAGGAGGCCCAGATACGGGAAAAGGCCCGCCTCGAGCAGCTTGCAAAGGATAAGGCCGCCGCCGAAGCTGCGATCGCGGATGCGAAGGCGCGCATGGCGTGGGCGGACCAGGTAGACATCCAATCGGATTATCCGAAAGAGTACAAAGACGCCTCCACCTCGATGGCCGGTGCAGAAATAGCCTACAACAATGAGAAATACGTCCCCGCGAAGACCCTCGCGGATGAAGTATCCTCAACCCTCTCCGATGAGTTCCAGCAGCAAGTGCTCGCCGCCAGGGAGGCCGCAAAGGCAAAGGCTGCCCAGGCCGAAGAGGAAGCTCGCCAGAAAGCGGCGAACAAACAGGCCGCCGATGTTGCGATTGCCGATGCAGAGACCAGAATGGCATGGGCCAATGAGAATCAGGTCCGCAATGACTATCCGGATGAATACAAGGGTGCAAGTGTTGCGATGGTTGGCGCATATGTAGCCTATGGCAACGAAGACTACATGCTTTCCAAACAGAAGGCTGAAGAAGTCTCCGGCATTCTCTCCAATGATTTCCAGACTCGGGTTGCCGCAGACCGCGCCGCGAAAGAACAGCTTGCTCAGGACAAGGCCGCGGCGGACGAAGTTATGCCGAAGGCGCGCGACCGCATGGCCTGGGCCGACCAGAACAACATCAAGGCCGACTACCCGACCGAGTACAATGATGCCTTCACCTCAATGTCTGCCGCCGAAATAGCCTACAATAATGAAAAATACGCACCTGCGACAGAGCTTGCGAATGAAGTTCTCTCGACTCTTTCGTCCGATTTTGAAACAAAAGTCGCGAGCGACAGAGCCGCCAAGGCGATGCAGGTTGAAATCGAGAAGGCAGGCAAGGCAGCGAATGCACTCGGAGCGGCACATTCCCGCATGGCGTGGGCGGATCAGGTTAAACTTGCATCGGACTACTCCGATGAATACCGCGATGCAAGCACTTCTATGCAAGCTGCCGATTCGGCTTACAGCCAGAAAGAGTATGACGCCACGGTGATTCTTGCGAACGACGTCGTCCGTATTCTGTCAGACGACTTCATGGCAAAGGTGAATGGAGAAAGAGCGGCCGCCGAGGCGGCTGTAGCCCAGCTCGCTCAAGACAAGGCCGCGGCGGATGAAGTTATGCCGAAGGCGCGCGACCGCATGGCCTGGGCCGACCAGAACAACATCAAGGCCGAGTATCCAAATGAGTACAAGGATGCCTCAACCTCGATGTCCGCCGCAGAGATATCTTACAGCAATGAGAAATATGTTCCTGCGACTACGCTGGCAAACGAGGTTCTCTCGATATTGTCCCCGGACTTTGAGGCAAAAGTCGCCGCCGATCGGGCCGAAAAAGCCAGGCAAGCAGCGCAGGCCGCCGTTGCCCAGAACATGAAATATGCGCAGACAGCAATCGCGGACGCTCAGAGCAGGTATGACTGGGCGGCCTCCAAGAATGCGGCCAACAACTACCCCGAACTCTTCAAACAGGGTGGCGAGGCTCTCGCAGATGCCAAGACCGCTTACAATGCCCTCGATTATACCCGGGCGAAGGACCTTGCAGCACAGTCCTACTGGACGCTGATGCAGATCAATGAGTTCGCGCCGCTGCCCTCGACCTACAAAGTGCGGCTTATCCCGCAGCGCAGAGACTGTCTGTGGAGAATCGCGGAGTATACGTTCGTGTACAACAACCCGTACAAATGGCCAGTCCTGTATCAGGCGAACAAGGCGACCTTCAAAGACCCGTCGAACCCCGACCTGATATTCCCCGGGCAAATCCTCAAGATTCCGAGCATCAAGGGTGAAGCTCGCGAGGGTGCATGGGATCCGGACAAGACCTATCAGCCTCTTGCCAAGTAACGTGTTTAGGTAAAGAAAAAAGGCCGCCCGAAAGGGTGGCCTTTTTTTGGCATTAGAGAGGTGGCATGGCAGTCCGCGTTCTGGCTTCTGCGCGTGGCGGCCCGTTTCCTGAAAACCGGATGCCTGACGACAGGGCCCCGGCTTCATAGGGAAAAACGCAGCTCTTTCAGGAATAAAACGCGCGCAAAAAGGCAATCATATCCAGGTGATCGGAGGCCGCGATTGTTTCGCGGATCGCGTGCATGGCGAGCAGTGGATGACCGATATCCACAGTGGGAATGCCCGTACGGCTTGCGGTGATGGGCCCGATCGTTTTCCCCGGCTGAATGTCGGCCCGGGCCATATAGCGCTGAATATTGAGATTCGCTTTGGCCGCCGCGATCTCCGCAATCTGCATCGAAGTGAAATCGGTGGCATAATTCATGTTGGCATTAGATTTTACCGAGATCCCCCCGCCAAGCACCGGTGTGTAGAACTCGTCGAATTTGTCAGGATAGCCGGGGTGCCAGGCTTGCGATGCATCCACCGACACAGACGAAGAGCAGGACAGGGCTCTGTAGAAATCCTGGCCCGAGTTTCGGGATGCAAGCGTTATTCTTGCGAGTATATCGCGAAGATACGAAGACTGGGCTCCTCCGAGCGTCATCGAGCCAATCTCTTCAGCATCGAAAAAGCATGCCACCTGTGTCGCCGCCTG
>DJVZ01000045.1:94835-95028 GCA_002441395.1 Spirochaetaceae bacterium UBA6243
AGGCGCAAGCGAAGCGTCTGTCCCTTCGCTCTTGGAAGAGGCAAGCCCGAAGAGCGCGGGCATATGCTGATGCGGGTTGTATTCAAATCCCTTGTTGATATCCCGGTTCAGATGAATCGCAAGATTCGGGATGACCGCAAATGGCTCATGGCTGATATAGAACCTCAGAAGGACTCCGTCATTTTCACGAACT
>DJVZ01000039.1 GCA_002441395.1 Spirochaetaceae bacterium UBA6243
AAAAGAACTCTCATGGTAGACTCCTCGTGGATTCAAATATAAGAGGATTGAGATTATAGCGCAAATCAGTAATGAAAAAAGCGCTGCCCGCGCGCTCCTCTTACACGGCCATCCATGTTCGGCTCCGCTGGCTTTTAAGCGCGGCCTCGACGATCCTCACAATTGCGTGGCCCTGTTCAAAATCGGCGTAGCAGGGAGCTTCTCCAAAGAGAATGGAGCGGTAAAAACTGTCGATCATATTTTTCTGAGCGCCGAGAGACTGTTCCGCGGAAGAAGCGGCGGGCTCGGCCGGACCTTCCTCATTGCGTGAGATGCCGCCGACGCTGTGCAGAATCTGCTCAGGCTCACCCCTTTTGCCGATTATCGCAATATTCGGCCGCCCCCGTGACCAACGCACCGAAGCCTTGCTTCCATCTATCTCGAAACTAAGGCCACTACTTCGCCCTGCGCTCACCTGAGAAACGACAAAACCGCCGTGCGCGCCGTGATCAAACCGGAGGAGCGCGCCTGTATAATCTTCCGTGTCGACAGCAACGGGGCTCGAAACAACTCCGCCGTCCTTGCCGGAAATGCTTTTGATCCGCACCGGAATAAAAGTGGCGAAATCCGCGAGCACTTCGGCCACATTCTGCCCCAGCAAGAACTGCGCCATATCGATCCAGTGCGAGCCGATATCGGCGAAGGCTCTTGAGGCGCCGCCGTACCGCGACTCAACGCGCCAATCGTAATCGCTGTCGAGAAAGAGCCAGTCCTGCAGATAGCTTCCGTGCACGGCGTAGATGTCTCCGAACCAGCCGCTCGCAATCAGTTTCTGGAGCTGCTGAATGACAGGATGGTGCCGGTTGACGAAATTGATCGCGGTCTTCACCCGCCGGGTCCGCGCGAGCGAGACGAGCTCCGCCGATTGTGCCGAATCCACCGTGAGCGGCTTCTCCGACAGCACATGGCAGCCCGACTCGATGATGTCTCTGTTTATCGCATAGTGGACGACGTTGGTCGTGCAGTTGTGGATGACATCGAGGTCCATCGCGGCAAGCATCGCCCGGTAATCGGTGAAATATGCAGGAATGTGGTACTTGGCGCACACCGCGCGCGCCTTGGCCTCATCCCTCGACGAAATCGCCGCGAGGTCGGCATAGCCGGCACCTTCAATCACCTTGATGGCCTCAATTTGGGCAAGCCCGATCTTTCCCACACCGACAACGCCGATTCTGAGTTTCTTCATATCTTCTGCCATAGCGGAGTCACGAGTCCTTTCATAATCTTCATCTGGGGATCCGTAAGGCCCAGCACATCACTGTTATGTGAACCGGTAGAAGCCGCTTCGACCAGAATGAGTTTTGTGTCGGATCTCGTCACCGTATTGTGCCACAATCCTTTTGGAATATTATAGACTCTGCCCGGCTTCATGCGAAGCGCCCTCAATTCGAGGGCTGGATTAAGGGCAAGATCCAAAGAGGGCCGAACGCCCGTGCCTGGACTACCGGCATTCACTTCATGCGCGTACAAAAGGATACATTCGCCTTCCAGCAGAATGAACAATTCGTCCGTCTCGTTGTGGCGTTCGACGCAATCGATACCCTCGATGTCATTGGCGGGCTTGTAATTCTTGATTCCTACCATCCATTGATTATTTTCATAGACGCGGCTGAGTCCTTGGCCATCGAAAGCATACTGCAATATTTCGTTCATAATTCTTTCCCTTGCTTGGTTTTAAAAGCCACGAGCCGTACAAGTTCACCGCAACAGCGACAGGCATTGACGTTCGATATCCAGAGCGGTGAGTCCATAGGCCTTGAAAAGATCCTCCGGCTTGCCCGATCGCCCGAATTTGTCCTGTATCCCGATGCGCGCGAATTTTACGCTCGACTGCCCCGCCAGCGCTTCCGCGACTGCGGATCCGAGACCACCGATCACCGAATGTTCTTCGGTCGTCACGATGGCCTTGCAGGTTTGGGCCATCTGCAGCACACAATCAACATCGAGCGGCTTGATGGTGTGCATGTTCACGACGCTGGCCCCGATGCCTTTCTGCCCCAGCTCTTCGGACGCCGCGAGCGCATCCTTGACCATGAGGCCCGTCGCGATGATGCAGACATCCACCCCCTCGCGCATGATATTCGCCACGCCGGGGATGAAAGGCGCGTCTTCGACTGTAATCACGTCGACGACGGGACGGGCGACGCGGATATACACGGGACCATCAATCGCCGCTGCGGCGAACACGGCTTTTTTCGTCTCGAGAGGATCGCAGGGAACAAAAATCGTCATTCCCGGCAGCACCCGCATCAGCGCGATGTCTTCGATGCTCTGGTGGCTTCCGCCATCCTCCCCCACGGACAGCCCCGAGTGTGAGAGCCCGAATTTGACGTTCGCCTTCGGATACGCGATCGAATTCCGGATCTGCTCATACGCCCTCCCCGTCCCGAAGAGCGCGAACGTGCTCGCGAAAGGGATGAGCCCCGAGTGCGCAAAACCGGCCGCGGCTCCCATCATGTTCGCCTCAGCGAGACCGAAATTGAAAAAGCGTTCCGGGTACTGCGCCGCGAAGATACTCGTCATCGTGGCATGAGAAAGATCCGCATCCAACACGACAACCTTATCGTTCTGCGCTCCAAGTTCGGCAAGCGCTTCACCATACGCCACTCTCAATGATTTGCCCTCAGCCATGATGCCTTCCTTTCAG
Organism: Spirochaetaceae bacterium UBA6243; assembly: GCA_002441395.1. GTDB lineage: Bacteria > Spirochaetota > Spirochaetia > Treponematales > Rectinemataceae > Rectinema. The sequence goes on from DJVZ01000039.1 coordinate 2,687, forward strand.
CTCGTCCAGAGCCATCCCGTACTCGTCGGCATTCATGGGTTTCCCATGCCAGCCCGCGTTGTTCTCCATGAACGACACGCCCCTGCCTTTGACGGTCTCCGCCAGCACAAACAGCGGCTTGCCGTCTGCCGGGGCGGAAATTGCGCCCGCGATTCCACCTATGTCGTGACCGTCCACCTTTCTGCACTTAAACCCGAAAGCCTCGAACTTGGCCATGATGTCGCCGAGCGACATGACCTGCTCGTTCGAGCCGTCGATCTGCAATCCGTTGTGGTCGAGTATGAAAACGAGATTGTCCAGCCTGTAGTGCGCCGCGGACATCGCGGCTTCCCATACCATGCCCTCCTGTATCTCGCCATCGCCGAGGACCGCATAGACCTTGTATCGCGCCTTCTTGTACTTGGCCGCGAGCGCCATCCCCACCGCCACCGACGCGCCCTGTCCTAGGGAACCGGTCGACACATCGATGCCCGGTGTCTTTCGCATATCGGGATGCCCCTGCAGGTGACTGTCGATCTGTCTTAGACGCCAGAGGTCCTCTCGGGGAAAGAAGCCTTTGTCGGCCAGAATGGCATACAGGGCCGGGCAGCCATGCCCCTTCGACAGCACGACTCTGTCTCTCCACTCCCACGAGGGATTTTGGGGATCGACACTCGCGACCCTGTAGTACAGGGCCATGAGAATCTCGACGCATGAGAGTGAGCCGCCCGGATGGCCGGACTGACAGCGGTAGAGCATCTCGACAATGTCAGTCCTGATGGCCGCAGCCTTTTCGAGAAGCGCTTGATCATCCATTGGTGTTATCCTTTCACCGCACCGGCCGTTAGACCTTCGACAAGTCTTTTCTGTGCAAAGAAGAACATGATACAGACAGGGATTATTGTAATGATGCCGCCCGCAGTGAGCATGCCCCATTCGACGCCGAGCTGACCTATGAAATTCTTGAGTGCCACGGGAATCGTCCGGTTGCTCTCGTTCGTGAACATCACCGCAAATGTATATTCATTCCACGCGGTCATGAACACGTAAGCGCCCGTCGCGACGACGCAGGGAATCAGCATCGGCAGGATTATCTTCAGAAAAGCCTGCGCCCGATTGGCGCCATCCACCATCGCAGCCTCTTCAAGCGACATGGGCAAATCGTCCAGATAGCCATTCAGAAGCCAGACCGAAAACGGGATAGTAAAAGTCGTGTACGACAGAATAAGCGCCGAGGGAGTATAGAGAATCCCTACCCTCCGCATGATGGCGAACAGGGGAATCAGCAGTAATACGGTGGGGAACATGTTGTTCGTGAGGAACATCGTCATGAAGAATTTCCGCCCTTTGAACCGGTAGCGCGAAAAGGCGTAGGCAGCCAACAGAGAGACCGTGAGCGATACGACAGTCGTGACGGAAGCCACCAGCAAGCTGTTCAGCATGGGCTTGATAAAATTATATTCGGAGAACAGCTTGCTGTACGATTCGAATGTTGGCTTGGAAGGCCAATATGTGACTGTGCTGCCATAAAGCTCTCTCTGAGGCTTTATGGATGTCACGAAAGTCCAGTAGAACGGAAAAAGAAGAAAAATCAGCATGGCTGCCAGGAGGATATGTCCCGGCAAGGCGCGCAGGAATCGCGCTGTTCGGGGGAATCGTCGCTTGTGGCTTCGCTGTCGGTTGGTCATTTCGATTCCTCCTGCGCTTTGAACAGCATTTTCAGATATGGCACTGCAACCAGCGCAAGTGCCAGCGCCAGAAGAATTGCCATTGTCGACGCATAACCTAGATTGAGTGTGTTGCCTTTATTGAAAACATAGACACTTAGCGTCTGCGTAGAATATGCCGGACCGCCCTCTGTCATATTAAAGATGACGTCCACCGAGTTTGCGACCCAGATTATCCGCAAAAGCGTCGTTACAAAAATTGTATTTTTCAATGATGGTACGGTAATCAGAAAAAAACGCTGAAAAGCATTTGCGCCATCGACATTGGCCGCATCATAGAGTTCTTCCGGTATTCCCTGGAGTCCGGCCAAGAGCATCAGCGCAAAAAACGGAATCCCCTGCCAAATAATTGTAAGAATGACTGAAGGAAAGGCTGTCGATTGCTGTGCAAGGAATGGAATTTTGTCATGTATCAATCCTAATCGCATCAGCAAATCATTGAGCACTCCATAATTGCCATCAAAAATCCAGCGCCACATCAAGCCGATCAGCACACCAGGTGTCACCCAGGGAATGAGGCTGATCGACCGGACAACCCCTCGCCCCCAAAATTTTCTGTTGAGAAGGAGCGCCAGCATAAAGCCAAATACAAACTGAAAACCAACGCCAACCACTACCCAAATGGCCGTCTTCAAAAGTGCCTGCCAGAAGAGGGAATCATGCATCGCCGCTGCATAATTTGCCAGTCCCGTGAACCGGATCTGACTCGGCCTGCGCAGGTCATAACTTTGAAAGCTCATTAGAACCGCATTCAATACGGGGAAAAACACCACTGCAAAAATAGTGATCAGTGCTGGAGCAATGAGCAGATATGGCCAGGGGTTGAATTTTTTTTTATGCATCGCACAACCTTTGACTCCCCGACAGCTGGCGATTATGCCAGCCACCGGGAAAGAATTTTATCCCAACAATGAGCAGGGCAAATTGCTATTTGCCCCACAGCCCCTTCTGCAACTGCTTCATGGCATCTGCTGCCGACATCTTGCCAGCGAGCGCTGCTGCCACTGTATTCGGCCAAATTGTGCTGATCCATTCGGTCGTTGTATCAAGGATCGGGAAAATGCCCGCATAGGGAGCACCTTCAATCGACACCTTCATGAATCGGTTATTCTGGAAGATTGGCAACTGTTGAACATCCTTGCTGACTGGCACATTGCCAGTCGTCACACACCACGCTTCCTGCCCCTTGCCAGTCGCAAGATATGCGAGCCACTCGAAAGCAGCTTCCTTATTCTTGGAAGATTTCAGAATGATGTTTTCCGTATCGCCCATCGACGTCCATCGTCCCACACCACCAGGGAAGGCAAAGGCGTCGACATCATCGCCAAAAGTGTCAACCATTCCAATCGACGAGCCGATATGATGAATTGTCATGGCAGTCTTTCCAGACTTGAAATTGGCGATAATCTCGTTGAATCCATCCATTGGTGCAGTAGGTGGAGCATAGCCATTCTTATACAAATCGATAAAATCCTGCATGCCAGCAATGGCCTGCGGTGTGGTCAAATCATCAAAATTTCCGCCACGTGCCCATATGAAGCTACCCCAAGGCTCCTGGCCACCCTTTGCACCACGCATTCCAAAGCCATACACATCGATCTTTCCATCGCCATTTGTATCCATGGTGAGTTTCTTGCAGGCCTCGAGGAACTCGGCATAGGTCTTGGGCACAGTGACTCCCGCTTTCTTGAACAACGAAGGCCGATAATAGACATAGAGCACCTGAGTGTTCCACGGCATGACATAGACACTTTTTGTTCCGCTTGCTTTTCTCATTGTGTCGTAGAGGCTTGGTTCGATTTTGTCTTTATCTTTCCATTTTGCAAGGAAATCGTCCAAATTGACAAGCAGATTATTCGCTGCAAAAAGTGGAGTGGAAGTGAGCTTGAAAGAAGAAGTGTCTGGACCGCCACCACCCATTACCGCCCGGAACAGCGTTTCGCTATATGCCCCGCCATCCCAAGGATACTCTTGCGCCACAACGGTGATGCCTTTTCCGTTTGTAGCATTGAAATCCGTAGCAATTTTCTGCATTTGTGCAGAATATGCGGGATTGTCAGCCCAGTACCAGTGAACAATGGTAACCGGTTTCTGCTGAGCTGAAACAGCGATTACCGCCATCATGCTCAAAACCGCCATGAGAGCGAACACCAATTTTCTTTTCATATAAATCTGCCTCCTCGCAGAAAAGCTTTCATATCTGAAATCCGCTTTTGTATTTACATGCAGATATTCAGTCTGGGAACCGTCTCCGTCTCGCTTCACGCATATGATCCATCATTGCCACCTCAGCGCCATGTTCATCCTTGGCAAGAATGGATTTGACAAGTCGGTCATGCTCTTCAAACGTGCGTTCGAAGCGGTTAGGATCACTTTCAGAAAAACCGACATTGAGTGCGATGATTTGTGGTGTTATATAACTTATGAGCGACAGGCACACAGGATTCTTGCTGGCCTTGGCGATGGCGATATGAAGAAGGTGGTCTTCATCGAGTGCACGCTGACCAATGTCGGCTTTTGCCTTGAATTCCATATGCCATTTCAAAATTTCCTGAAGATCTTCTTGTGTAGCGAGCCTTGCAGCTTTTTTTGCTGCGTACCCTTCCAGAATTTCTCTTATCTCCAGCAGATCCATCGGCGCAAAAGATTCATCGAAACTGCCAATGCTTGCTATCAATCCAGAGATTGCCTTGCTCCCCAGTTCGGCTACTATTGTGCCGCGCTGCGGAAGAGTTTCAATAAGGCCATAATGGTCGAGTCGCGAAAGCGCCTTGCGCACATATCCTCGGCTGACCTCAAGAATTTCACAGAGTTGCCGTTCCGATGGGAGTCTGTCCCCCGCTTTGAGCTGTCCTGAAACGATCTGTTTCTGAATATAGCCAAGCACCTTGGATTCATCCTCGAACGAATCGTCCGTTTGCTTTTCCTGAAGCCCTTTCATGGCAAACATGCCTCCAATCTGGTTAACCAGAATTGGTTAACCAGATAAAAAAGAGTATCACCCCTGATTAGAGATTTGTCAAGTTTTTTTATAAAGATTTTTATAGGCAAAGATGCGAGTATATAATAAATAACTGAAATGGACTCAATAATCGGCAAATAATACCAATGCGCCGCGGGTATCAGTATTGACTGTCTGCCTGCGGCGCTCAATGTATCTATGCTTCGATGCTTATGGCATCTGCATACCAAGCTTC
>DJVZ01000047.1:0-12488 GCA_002441395.1 Spirochaetaceae bacterium UBA6243
GCCCTTACATTCATCTCGTCGATGCTCATGCCAAAAAGCGCGCGAATCTGCTCGCTGGCGACAGTGCAGTTCATCGTGCAGAGGAGCGGCAGCCAGCCGCCCGTCGATGAGCAGAAGGCGGCCAGATTGCCTTCCGGATCGACGACAGGGCGGCTGGAATATCCGTAGAGCGTGCCGCTGGTTCCGAGGCTCATGGTCAGAAAGCCATCACGCACCGTGCCTGTGCCGATCGCGCTCATCATGTTGTCACCGCCGCCTGCGGCAACGAGCACGCCTTCAGGAATGCCGAAGCGTGCGGCGGCCGCGGCATTCACCCTTCCCGCCGGCTTGTCGGGCTCAACCAAAGAGGGCAAATAATCGATAAGACTCGGATCAATGAGATCGCAGATGCGCCGCGACCATCGGCGCACGCGCACATCGAAGAGCGCCGTTCCCGATGCATCGCCATACTCAGTCACATCATTGCCAGTCAAAAGAAAATTGACATAGTCGTGGGGCAAAAGCACATGCCGTACCCGCGCGTAATTCTCCGGCTCATGCTTCTTCAGCCACAGTATCTTCGGCGCCGTATAGCCTGGCAGCATCAGAATACCGGTTTCGGACAACAGCGACGCCTCGCCCCCCGCGCGCCTGGTGAGTTCCGCGCATTCAGCGGCGGTCGAAGTATCATTCCAAAGCTTAATGGGGCGAATCGCGCGGCCCTGTCCGTCGAGTGGCACGAAACCATGCTGCTGTCCGGAAACACCAATAGCTGTGATCGTCGCACGCAGTTCAGGCGAAATTGCCTGAAAACAGGCGAGAAGCGCCTCCTCATACCATTCGGCGCGCTGCTCGCGAGTCCCGTCATTCCTCGCAATGATATCGAGAGAAGACTGGGATTTGGCTATTATTTGTTTCGCGCCGGGGTCATAGAGGATTATTTTGCAGCTCTGTGTGCCAAGATCGATGCCACACACACTTTTCATAGCTGCCCCCTGCATTCGAGCTTGGTATGGTCCTTATCGAAAACCTGTAGTAAGCGTAGGCAGGTTTTCCGAAAAACACAATGCGAAATATTGACAAATCATATCTATTATTGATATTCCTATTCCATGAAAATAAACGACGCTGTCTACGTGTACCGGCTCATAAGCGGGGAGAGGCTCGCGTGGCACGGAAGATACCACGCCCACGGCCCCGGGGAGTATGAATTTCATTATTTCATGGAAGGGCAAGGAGCTCTGCTTATCAACCGCGCAAAATACATCATTGACGGCAACAGAATTTATTTTGTGCAGCCGCGTGAATTTCATTCCATTCTTCCGGAAGCGGTCGAAAAACCTATCAGTTATTATGCTGTGCTCTTCAGACCTGAACCGGGTAACCCCGTCGACGAAGAGATCGTCGGCCTCATGGGACACCTCTGGCACGCGCGCAACCGTGCCCTCCCCGCGGATGCAAAGGACCGTTTTTTCCTCGACGATCTGTACAGACTGTCGAAGTCTTCTTCGGAACGATCCCAGAAGTCGGCGGAACATGCGCTCATAAGCATACTGTACCGCTGGTTTGATCATTTCGACAGTACTTCCGAAGACGTCCATTCCGGCGGGACCAAAAACGAACATGTGGAGCGGGCACTTGCGCTCATGATGAAGCATGTGCGGGAAAAACTGAGCTCGGATGATCTTGCGGCCATGCTGGGGCTCTCTGAAGAATATTTCATAAGGCTTTTCCGGCACCATCTGGGTATGCCGCCATTTCAATATTTTACGCGGCTGAAAATCGAGGCGGCATCCGCAGTGCTTGTGGATAATCAGCTCACTATCAGCGACATAGCATATCGCTTTGGCTTTGAAAATCCATTTCATTTTACAAAAGTCTTTAAAAAATGCACCGGGCTGTCGCCGCGCGAATACCGAAAGATATTCTTCGAAGCGGGGAAGCCACCACAGACAGCAGCACCCCTCACATAGTTTCAATGCGAAAAATTCTCCCTGTCTGTTGACATGTTTCCGTCTTTTCGTCAGAATATTTAAGTTACTTAAATATTATTTCACTTGAATCGTCCAAAAGAGTATCCAAAAAAGGCAATCACTATGGATGAATCAGAGACGAAGCTCGATGCGGTCGTCGAAAACCTGCTCGAGGTCCTGCCTTCGGTCTGGGACCGTATCCGCTCGAATTTCCGGTCTGCGGGAACGAGTAAATTCGGCATAAGCATGGAGCAATTCCACACGCTTCGGCATATCTACAAAGGATATTGCCATGGCGGAGAAATTGCGGAGAAGCGCCAGGTCAGCTGCTCGGCAGTGAGCCAGGCAATTGACGCCCTCGTCGCAAAAGGTCTTGTGACGCGCATACAGGACAGTGCCGACCGCAGGCAGGTCCGTCTCGAGCTCACAGTCCATGCGCGCCATGTGCTCGATGAAAACGCAGAGGAAAATCGCTCCTATATCCGACAGAAGATGAGCGACGTCGAGCCCGAGGAAAGGGAGGCCGTGATGCGCGCCATGGGAATATTGAAAAATACCTTCCTCTCGACCTGAGCCTGGCAGGAACACCCGATGAATGAATTCAAAAAACTCTTGCACTTTGCAAGGCCTTACTGGAAACTTGCGGTCTTTTCTCTCGTGATGCTCGTCGCGATGGTCGGCTTCGACCTTGCGGTGCCGAGACTTGTAGGCCGAATTATCGATAAAGGAATTCGCCAAAAAGATTTGACAGTAGTCATGACAACCTCGGCCATCATGCTGTGCATTTCAATGCTCTCCGCCCTCGTTGCGGTACTGAACAGCATTTCTTCCATTCGGGTCGGGGAGAATATCGCACGGGATCTGCGCGAAGCGATCTTTGTCAAAATACAAAATTTTTCGTATGGAAATATCGACAGATTCTCGACCGCCAAACTCATGGTGCGCCTGATGAGCGACACCGCGGCGGTCCAGCGGCTGTTTCAGATGTCGCTGCGCATCGGGACGAGGGCGCCACTCTCGATGATCGGAAGCATCGTGCTCATGTTCGTGACGAGCAAAACCCTTGCGCTGGCCATGATGCCCATCCTTGTTGTCAGCGGTATCGTGATTGTCTTTTTCAGTACAAGGCTCGAGCCCTTTTTTAGAACGGTCCAGCAGCGACTGGACCGTCTGAACACCGTTCTGCAGGAAAACATCGCGGGGGCGCGCCTCGTCAAGGCATTTGTGCGAGGGAAATATGAAGCAGATCGCTTTGATACAGCCAACGCAAGTCTCGCTCAGGAAAACATTCACGTCATGCAGCTCATGGCATCCATGAGCCCGATTCTGACACTGCTCATCAATATCGGCATCGTGCTCGTCGTGTGGCTCGGCGGCCTGCAGACAATTCATGGAAACCTTAGCCTTGGACAGATCATCGCCTTTACGAACTATCTGATGGCCACCCTTCAGCCCCTCACCATGATGACCCAGCTCTCCAACAACTGGGCGAACGGGCTTGCGTCCGCAAAGCGCATCAATGAAGTGCTCGACGCGGAACCCGAGGTAGCCGAGCTTCCCGATGCCACCTCTCTGCCCTCCCCCATTCAGGGAGAAATTGAATTCGACCACGCCGGCTTTCATTACAATGGCGATATGGATATTGCGGTGCTCGAGAATATCTGCACCAGGGCAGAACCCGGCAAGACAACCGCAGTACTCGGAGCGACAGGCTCCGGAAAATCGAGTCTGGTCAACCTCATACCCCGATTTTATGACGCGAGCGCAGGCAGCGTATACATCGATTCCCAGAATGTACGCACCCTGAAAGGCGATTCGATTTTGGAACATGTCTCGATAGTGCCACAGGATACGGTGCTGTTTTCCGGCACGGTCCGTGACAATATCCGCTACGGCAGGCCCGAGGCGACGGAAGAAGATGTTATCGCCGCGGCGACCGCGGCCCAGGCTCACGGTTTTATCATGAATATGCCAGCGCAATACGACACACACATCGAAGAACGGGGTGTCAACCTTTCGGGCGGCCAGAAACAGCGCATCGCCATCGCCCGGGCGCTCGTCTGCAAACCCTCGATTCTCATTCTCGATGACGCGACGAGTGCCGTCGACGTGGAAACAGAGACCAAAATCCACACCGCCATTGCCAAATCGGCCCAGGGAACCACGGTCGTCATGGTCGCTCAGCGAATCAGCACGGTGCTGAATGCGGACAAAATCATCGTGCTCGATAAAGGCCGGATCGCGGCTGAAGGCACGCACAGGGAGCTTTTAAGGACCAGCCCGATTTACAGGGAAATCTACGATTCTCAGCTGGGAGCGGGGGTGCGCCATGGCCTATGAGACGACTTCTTCGATTCAGGACGTACGCACCAGCTTTCAGAGACGGCCAGGACGGCCCACACGGTTCGAGAAGGCTTCAGACCCCCGCAAGGCGATGATCCGACTCTTCGGCTACCTTAAGCCGTTCAAAAAACCCCTTGCCTCGGTCGTGTGCTTCGTGCTGCTGCAGTCGCTCCTCGGACTCGCCGGCCCCTATCTGCTCGGGAGGGCGATCGACACAAGCATAGGGGGCAAAGACGTCCGGAGCCTCCTGAATACGGCGGCGCTGATGCTCATCGCGTATGTCCTGAGCAACGGCTTCAATATCCTGGCGAACTGGCGCATGGCCCGCATTTCGCAGAATGCCCTGAAGAATCTGCGCGGTGATTTGTTCGCGCACATCCAGTCGCTTCCCATGAGTTTCTTCGACACAAATCCTGCGGGCGGGCTCATGAGCAGGCTGACAAACGACATCGACGCAATCAATCAGACAGTGTCCCAGAACATCATTGCGCTTCTCGCGAGCATCATCACCATGTTGGGCATTCTGGTGAGCATGTTTGTGCTCAATCACTGGCTCGCGCTCGCCAGCCTTGTCGTCATCCCCATCATGTACTGGTTCAGCAATTTTGTCGCGAAGTATACGCGCAAAGGCTTCAGAGAGCTGCAAAAGGACCTCGGCAATCTCAACGCCGTGGCGGAAGAGACCATTTCGGGCTTCAAGGAAATCAAGGCATTCAGGCGCAACGATTCCGCGATCGAGGCATTCAGGCAAAAAAATCAGGCGGTGTTCAAGTCGGCCGTATACGCCAACTCCTACGCGATGCTGCTCATGCCGCTGACCGGCGTGCTGGGGAGCTTCTTTGTCATCGTGCTCGCGAGCCTCGGCGGATGGCTTGCGCTCAAGGGGCTGGTGAGCATCGGCATGATCGCGACTTTCATCAACTACGCGCAGAACTTCACGTCGCCGCTGCGGCAGCTTTCCAACCTCTACAATTCGATTCAGGCGGCGCTCGCGGGGGCGGAACGGGTCTTCGAGATAATCGATATGGAATCGGAGACCGCCGGGCGAGACGAGACGAATTCGCGGCACAAGACCCGGGCCGATGGACAGGCCGCCGAGGCAGGCGCGCCGCGTCCGCGGGTTCCATTCCACCTCGACGGCTTCCAGGGCAATGTGACCCTGCAGAACGTGGTGTTTGGCTACGGGCCCGATAATATCGTCATCAGGGATTTCAGCGTGGAGATCGTGGCCGGCCAGACAGTCGCCCTTGTGGGGCCTACCGGCGCCGGGAAAACGACCATCACGAATCTGCTCACCCGTTTTTATGAAATTCAGAGTGGGCGCATTCTTTTTGACGGCGTCGATATCAGGGAAATTCCCAAAAAGGATATTCGGCGCGCGATCGGCCTTGTGCTGCAGGATACTTTCCTTTTCGCCGACACTGTGCTGGAAAACATACGATTTGGCCGGCTCGACGCGACCGATGAAGAATGCATCGAAGCGGCCAAAATGGCCGAAGCCGATCATTTTATCCGCCAGCTTCCGGATGGCTATCACACCAACCTTTCCGAGCGTGCGGGCAACCTCAGCCAGGGCCAGCGCCAACTTTTGTCCATCGCGCGCGCCATCCTGGCCGATCCCCGCATCCTCATTCTCGACGAGGCGACCAGCAGTGTCGATACACGCACCGAACTGCGCATTCAAAAGGCCCTCCTGCGCCTTATGGAAGGGCGGACGAGCATCGTCATCGCGCACAGATTGAGTACAATCCGCGACGCTGATAGCATTGTCGTCATCAATGACGGCGAAATCGTCGAACAGGGCAACCACGAAGCGCTTCTCGGGCAACGGGGTTTCTACTATCATCTCTACATGAGCCAGTTCAAGGGAAATGAAATATAGAACAATCCATGAAATCGGGAGGAACAGACCATGAACCGAAAAGATATTGCAATCGAAGACTTTCGCTACGATCCGGCGCAGCTGCGCGACCATTGGCTTTCGCTCTTCGCGGGCGATTTTAACTCCGGGGCGTACAATGCGATGACGATTTCGTGGGGCAGCTATGGGCAAATCTGGAATAAGATGTTCTTTCAGGTGTTTGTGCGCCCCACGCGCCACACCTACGAATTCATGGAAAGATACGACACGTTTACACTCAACGCATTCGAACCAAAATATAAGCAGGCACTTTCCATCCTTGGCTCAAAATCGGGCCGCGATGGCGACAAGATTGCCTTGGCTGGCCTCACGCCCATGGCTTCACGGGAAGTCGCCGCGCCCTGTTTCAGAGAAGCCAGTCTCGTCATAGAGTGCCGAAAAATGTACTGGCAGGATATCGACAACACGCATTTTCTCGACAGCGGCATCGAGGGGAACTATGCGAAGAAAGACTACCACCGCGTGTACTTTGGGGAAATAGCGCACGTGAGCCGTGCCTAGCCTCGCTTGAAAAAATCGGCCATCAGGGCCGCCGCCTTGTCGATGGCCTCTCGGTCAATCCAGTAATGCGTGACAAAGCGGCACAGACCAAGTTCGGGCGGGTTGATGAGCACCTCATGTGCCTTCAGGTGCGAGACGAGCGCGTCGCCATCAGAGCCAGCAGGCAGTCTGAAAAACACCATATTTATGTCGAGCGCCTCTGCATCGACCTCGAGGCCGGGCACCGTCCCAAGCTGGCCGGCGAGATAGCGGGCGTTTTTATGGTCTTCGGCAAGACGGCGCGTCATATCCTTCAGCGCGATGAGCCCTGCCGCCGCGAGCACACCTGCCTGCCGCATGCCGCCGCCCATAACTTTTCGTTTTCGTCGAGCCCTCTCGACAAAGTCACGGGGACCTGCGAGCATCGAGCCGACAGGGGCGCACAATCCTTTCGACAGACAGAACATCACCGAATCGACGGTGCCGGCAATCTCTGCAGCACCCGCGCCAAGTGCGGCCGCGGCGTTGAAGAGCCGGGCGCCATCGAGGTGCACCGGCAGACCGTAACGATGTGCCAGCTCCGATACATTCTTCATATATGAAAGCGGAATGACGCGTCCGGATGAATGCGCGTTTTCAAGGCATACGAGCGATGTTGGCGGGAAATGAATATCATTGCCGCGAATCCGCTCTTCAATTGCCTCAATCGGCAGGATGCCGTCGGGCGCAAAAACGGGCCGCGTCTGCACGCCCGCGATCACGGAAGCGGCGCCGGCTTCGTGCTGAATAATGTGACACTGCTCGCCCAGAATAACTTCGCTTCCTCGCGGGCACCATGTGAAGAGCGAGAGCTGATTGCCAAAGGTCCCTGAGGGCACAAACAGCGCCGCCTCTTTGCCCGTCATCTCGGCCGCGAGCCGCTCGAGCTCGTTCACGGTAGGATCATCGCCATAGACATCATCGCCCACCGCAGCCTCTGCCATGGCTTTGCGCATGGCAGAGGTCGGCCATGTGACGGTATCGCTTCGCAGATCGATATAGTTCATTGTCGCGCCTCTTTTCTCCGGTCGCCGCGATCGGGACAGGAAGTGTTTGCATCGCTCCCTTCAGAATATCAAAAGAAAAGAAAAGCGCAAGAAGGGGCAAAACAATTGAGCGCAAAGAGCCCGATACTTGACGGTTGATTTTTTCACAGGAAGGTAGTATTTTTTGTTCCGAAAATCCTATTCTAATGATATGAATTTACTCCAGCTTGATACAGCGTCAAGCGCAAGGCGGCAAAAGCATGAATCTTCTCGAGATTAAAAATCTCAGCCTTTTCAAAGAAGGCCGGCCAATTCTGAACAACCTCTCCATGGACATCTGGGAGGGACACGTCCACGCCATCATCGGCCCGAACGGCGCCGGCAAGTCCACCCTCGCCAATACGATTATGGGACTCTCCGGGTACCGCGATTTTGAAGGCGATGTACTTTTCGAGGGCAAATCGATTAAAGCACTTCCCGTGGATGAACGCGCGCGGAAAGGCATCACCCTTCTCTTTCAGGAGCCGGCGCGGTTCGAAGGCCTGGGCGTAAGTCAATTCATCCTCGCCGGCGCGAAGGAAAAGTCACGCGCTGTCGTCGAGGACGCCCTTCAACACGCAGGCCTGTCGCCTGAAAAATATATGAGGCGGGCGGTCGACAAGACGCTGTCCGGAGGCGAGCGCAAACGCATCGAGCTCGCGTCGATCTACGCGATGAAACCACGTCTTGTGCTCATGGACGAGCCCGATTCCGGCGTCGACATCGATTCGGTCAAATATATCTTCGCGGTCATCAAAGAACTCCGGCATAGGGGATCGACCGTCATTCTCATCACGCATAGCCCCGAAGTGCTGAAGCATGCGGACCACGCGTTTTTGATCTGCGCGGGGACGCTCGTCGACAAGGGCGAGATGTCGCGCATGTTCGATTACTTCAACGGGAAATGCGTGCCCTGCGTTCATGTCGGCCAGCCCACGGTGGATGCGGCGGTACAGCCGCTCGCGGCGAATTGAATTGCGGCCGGATGAACCGCCGCCAACAATAAGGAAAAAATTATGGCTGAACAGGCAATTGTCGATAAAGAAGCGCTTCTTGAGGAATTATTGGCCTCGATCAATCAGCACAAATTTACGCCCGATGTCGCCCATGTCGAAATACATGGTAACCAGGTGTTGAACAAGAACTTGGTCGACGGGCTTATGGTCGAAGCAGAATCGATCGAAGATGGCGTAAAAGTGCACATCCGCGTCAAAAGTGGCGTGACTCTGAAAAATCCGGTCAATTTTTGTTTCGGGCTCATCCCCGAAAACGGCGTTCAGCGCATCATCATCGACACGGTGATCGGGGAAGGCGCGCACGCGAAATTCATCGCCAACTGTACCTTCCCCAACGCGGTCAATATTCAGCATCTTATGAACGCGACCATTACGGTTGAAAAGGGCGCTTCGCTTTCGTACTTCGAGCGCCATGTGCATGGGCCGAACGGCGGCGTGACCATCGTCCCCGTCACGAAAGTATTGGTCGGTGAAGACGCGCGATTTTCCACCGAATTCGAGCTCATCAAAGGCGCAGCGGGTGTCGTCGAACTTGAGTATGCGGCTGAAGTCACAAAAAATGCCACGGTCGACATGATGACCCGCATCTTCGGGCGCGAGGGAGACCGCATCCACATAAAGGAAGCCGCCCACCTCTCAGGCGAAGGCTCCACCGGCGTGCTGACCAGCCACATCGCCCTCAAGAACAGAGCGTCCGCCACCATAGAAAACGAACTCATCGCCGACGCTCCCTATGCCCGTGGCCATGTCGACTGCAAGGAAATCGTGCAGGATGACGCGCGCGCACGCGCGATTCCGGTCGTCCAGGTGAACAATCACCTCGCACACGTGACGCACGAGGCCGCCATCGGCTCGGTCGACTCCAAACAGCTCGAGACGCTGTTGAGCCGCGGTCTGACCGAGGACGAAGCGACCGATTTGATTATTCAGGGGCTGTTGAGCTGAGGGGAAGGCGCCACAATTGTACTGCGGCCCTCATTGACGCGCGCCGGCCACGATCCGGTCACCGGCACTTTTTAAATTTCATTGCTGCCCAACCGAATCCGCTAGATGCCAGGGATACCGAAATTCAACCCCCTCGGGCAGGCTTACCGGTTTTTCCATTCCGCAGATAACAAGCCGCTTCGCAGAATACCGTTTCTGGAACTTAAACAGATTCTTGCAATCAGCGGGACGTGGTCTCAGTTTTGCTTCGACTGCGACCCTTCCCTCATCGATTATAAAATCAATCTCCTGGCCTTCAGTCGTTCGCCAGAAATGGAGACGCTCAATACCAAAACTTTTTCTCAATTCGGTGAACACGGCATTCTCGAAGAGAGCACCATCAAGAGGCAGAAATTCATATGCTCTGCACATAGCGAGTATGCCATTGTCCTCGAAGTATATTTTCGGAGTTTTTGTGAGTTCGGAACGAGCATTCCCCGAAAAAGGCCGCAGCCTCCGGATGATATATGTCTGTTCCAGAAGAAAAATATATTCCTCCACTGTCTCACGAGCCATTCTGAGACTTGAAGCAAGCTCGGACACCTGCGCCAGCGATGCAGCCTGATCAGCGAGAAACCGCAGCAGAGATTCAAAACGATCGGGATAACGTATTTTCCCCAACTCCCGCACATCGGTTTGAATATAAGTCTGGATAATCTGCCTGATGCGTCTTGATTTAGTGGCAATCTCTTTTGTTCTCGCCAGGCCGGGATAGGCCCCTGTTTCTGCGAAGTGTTGAAAAACAGGCCGAACCTCAAGATCGAGCTGCTCAGGCCATTCAGCGGAAAAATCATAATGCCTGCCGACAAACCTGCAATACTCGCCGAAATCAAGGTTGAACAATTCAAGCGGGATTGTCCGCCCCACGAGGGACTCACGGAACTTGCTCTTGATGGCAAAACTGGACGACCCTGAGACCGCAATCTTGAGATCATCACTGTGATGATCAAATAGAAGTTTGAGAAACCTGGAGGGATCACTCAGATATTGAATTTCATCGAGGGCAACGCTCAGATTTTGACGTGGATAGCCCCTTGCCTCAATATATCGAATAAAAGCCTCAACCCCGGATTCGCACAACGAAAGCATCGCCGGATCCTCCAGATCGAAATAAAGTGTCTGACGGCCTCTGTTTCTCTCTTCCTGAAGCCACCAATGGAGTGCTGTGGATTTTCCTGTCTGCCGCGCCCCATGCAGCACAAGAATAGCTTTTTCGTCGCTTAACGCGCGCATTATAGGAAATATGCGGCGATCGATGATTTCCATATCTTTATATGATCGGCATATTTTAATAATCTGTCAATCGTACTCTACAAATTATCCGATTTTTTGTAGAGTACGATTGACATTTACTGAAAAGAGAGGGGGCAGGCACCTCTGTCTACCGTAGCCGGGAGCCGCGCCTACCCGTATTACGCCCTCACTTTCTCCTACCCCGCCTGTTTGTGCTTTCTTTCCGCCGGGATTTCATACGCGCGGCTGCAGGCGTGGTAGTGCTCTTCGCCCGCGAGCGTGAGCTCCGGCTCGGGTTCACTTTTGCAGGCATCGGTGGCATAGGGACAACGAGTGTGGAAGCGGCAGCCCTGCGGAATGTTCGCGGGGCTCGGAATTTCTCCAAATATCGGCAATTCCTTGATGATGTCAAGTTTGCCGGAGACCGGCTCGGGGACCGCCTCGATGAGCGCTTGCGTGTAGGGATGCAAGGGGTTGTCGATGATGTCGTCGGCACGCCCTATTTCGACGATGCGCCCAAGGTACATGACGGCAATCCGGTCGGTAAAGTAGCGCGCCGTGGAGAGATCGTGCGTAATGTAGAGGTAGCTCAGGCCCAGTTCCTTCTGCACCTCCTTCATCATGTGAAGGATTTCGGCGCGCGTGGAGAGGTCGATCATAGAAACCGGCTCGTCGGCGACAAGCATCATGGGGTTCAGTATAAGTGTGCGCGCGGTGGCGACACGCTGGCGCTGTCCCCCCGAAAGCATGTGCGGCCAGCGTCCCATGAACTCATCCGGAGGTGTGAGTTTGACCTCTTCGAGCGCCTTTACGATCATCTTGGTGCGCTCCTCGATGGTCCCTTTCACCTTGTGAATGATCAGCGGTTCTTCCAGCACGTCTTTAATTTTGAATCGTGGATTCATCGATGCGTAGGGGTCCTGAAAGATCATCTGGACTTTGCGACGGTATGCAATGAGCTTCTCTTTGTCGAGATGTGTTACGTCCTCGCCGTTGAGGAAGATTTTGCCGCTCGTAGGTTCGATGAGCTTCATCACAAGCTTGCCGGTCGTGGTCTTGCCGGAGCCCGACTCCCCTATAAGGCCGAATATTTCCCCTCGCCGGATGTCGAACGAAATATCGTCAACCGCTTTTATCGGCTTTTTCTGCCCGCCTCCCCCAATCGATTGAGTAAAGCTCTGGTGTGGCTCGAAATATTTCTTCAGGTTTTTGATGCTCAATATAGTATCGGTCATAGATTCTCTCCTGTTCAGCCGCGCTGATGGAGCCAGCATGCGGACATATGGCCCGGCTCGATTTCGATGAGCGGCGGCTCTTCCTGGAAACATCTGTCGAAGGCTTTGTCGCAGCGTGGGTTGAAACGGCAGCCCTTGGGCGGCGCGATCAAATCGGGCGGAGTGCCCGGAATAAATTGAAGCTGCTCCACTTTTTTGAAAAGCCGCGGCGTGGCGGCGAGAAGACGTTCGGTATAAGGATGCGCCGGTCCCTGTGTGCC
>DJVZ01000047.1:12497-18826 GCA_002441395.1 Spirochaetaceae bacterium UBA6243
ATGAATATGAACGAAAGGGAGAATTGCTTCTTCAGCTTTTTCAACAGATTTATGATCTGCGCCTGCACGATGACATCGAGGGCGGTAGTCGGCTCGTCGAGGATCACAATCTCCGGTTTTAAAAAGAGCGCCGTCGCGATGACCGCGCGCTGTTTCATGCCTCCGGAGAGCTCGTGGGGATAGCGCTGCACAATCTCGGGCGACAGACCGACATAGCCCAAATATTCCGTTATGAGGCTCTCGGCGTCGGATCGCGACATATCGCTGTGTTCATTGAGCGTTTCCATCATCTGCCGGCCAATGGTGTACACCGGCGTCAGGCAGTTCATCGCGCCCTGGAACACCATCGAGATTTTCTGCCAGCGGATGTCTTTGCGCACTTCTCTTTCGGGAAGCGGAATGACATCGACACCATCGACGAGAATTTTACCACTGATGTACCGCCCTGGCGGCGTAGGCATCCTCAGAATGGAAGTTCCCAGACTCGTCTTGCCGCATCCGGACTCGCCGACGAGCCCTATGGTTTCGCCAGGCATGAGCTCGAAACTGATATCATCGATGGCGCGCACGGCACCCTTGGACGTAAAATAGTGCATTTGAAGATTTTCAACTTTTAGCAGGCTGTTCATGTGAATTACCTTGTTTTGAGTTTCGGATGGAGTATCTTGTCCATCGAGAAGCCGAGGAACGCGAACGTCATCCCCATGATCGCGATGAGGAGGCCCGGCGGTAAAACCCACCACCAGATGCCCTTGAGAATGGCCGCGCCCTGCATGGCGTCGTGCAGAATCTGACCCCAGGTGACGATCGTCGCGTCGCCGAGCCCCAGAAGGCTGACTGAAGACTCATAGACAATCGCGCTTGGCACCGACAGCGCCATCGACGCGAAGCTGTAGGGAATGAGAATGGGCACCATGTGTTTGAAGATGATCCGGCTCTTCTTCGCCCCGAGCGCCTTGGCGGCCTCGATGTATGTCTCTTCCTTGATCTGAAGGGCCATCGACCGTACGGTCATCACCGAACCCGTCCAGAAGAAGAGAACCATCACCGCGATCAGCATCCAGATGTTCGGCTTGAAGATGGCCGAAATGACGATGAGCACCGGAAGCACAGGCATTGAGTTCACAATCTGGTAGATAAACTGCATGACCGAATCGACGGTACCGCCGAAATATGCCGAAATAATGCCGTACATGACGCCGATCAGCACCGAAATCGCCGATGTCAGGAGGCCAATGAGCAACGCCCATTTGAGGCCCGCGACGAGCCCGGAGAACAGATCGCGCTTTGAATCATCCGTGCCCAAAAGCCCCGAGACCGAGCCCGTTACCACGACATAGGGTTTCTGAACATCAGAATTTTCAGGATCCAGAAGCATGGCTTTTACCATGAGTTTATAATTGCCTTTGAGAGGCCTGAATTCCCTGGCCATGCCCTCTCGGGCGGTATTGAACAGAATATCGTTGGTTCGCAGGCTCTTCCCTGAATACTGTTCAAGCGCACCTTCACTCTCGTAGTTCTTTATGAATGTGAAAGCCGCTTCGCGTCCATCATTGTCAACTGAAATCCTGATGTCCTGACCCGCCAGGCCCTGTTCAAAACGCTGCCCAAGATCCAGTGTCGTCCCGTCGGGACGTTCGACAGACACCTGAAAAGGAATGTCTCCATGGCCGGTAATATGGAAAATGACATCGAGAGGAGCCTTGTCGGCGGTGTAATGATAGTCAAACGTATAGGTGACGAGCTTGACGCCGCCGTCCAGGTAGGCCTCTTCTTTTTCCCCGTCGTCGAGGCGGACGGTCACCGGCGCTTTCAGTTTCGTAAACGCGTTGGTCCACGCCGGCGGCGCGCTTGCCGAATTGTCCTGCCAATAGTCTATACTCCGCCACTTGCTGTTCGCTTCTTTCCAGGGAAGAATAGCCGGTTCGAAGATCACCACAAGCAGCGACAAAATCAATATCGCGAGGCCGACGAGGCCGGAGCGTTCCTTTCTGAATTCCGACCAGAACTCTGAAATTCTATATTTCGTGTCGCCGAGGTTCATGCTTTGCCTCCCACCTTGATGCGCGGATCCATAAAGCCATAGGTGAGATCCAGCAGGATAAGACCAATCTGGTATATCCCGACGGTGATGGCAAGATCGCCCATCAGCACTGGGATGTCGTTCTGCTGCACGGCGATCCAGTACAAATTGCCGAGGCCGGGCCATGAAAAGATACCCTCGAAAATGATGGCGCCTGAGATTGAACTCAGCAGCGACAGCACCGACATGGTGATGAGAGGAGGTGCGGCAGTGCGCAGCGTATGGCCGAACAACACTTTATTTTCGGGAATGCCTCGGGCGCGCGCCGCCATAATATAATCTTCCTGAAGGATGTTCAGGACAATATTCCTCACCACATATGAGATTCCCCAAAAACCAATGACCACCAATGTCAAAAGCGGCAAGGTCATATGCCACAACAAATCGATAAAATACATGATTCCCTGAGGCGGAGGCACCGAATGCATGCCCGCGGAAGGAAAGATTTTCAATTGATAGACAAAGAACATGATGAGAATCATCGCGACCCAGAATGTCGGCATGCCATAGACGATCATGGTGAGAAGGCTCGTAGTTCGGTCGAGCGAACCGCCAGGCTTCTGGGCTTTCTTGAGTCCGAGAATGATGCCGACGATGATCTCGATCACGGCGGCAAGCGTAAAAAGAATGAGCGAACGCGGGAGCGCCTCGCCAACGATGGTGAGCACCTCACGTTCACCCCGGGATGACTTGATGATGGTCGATTTCCCAAAATTGAAGGTAAGGGTGTTCCAGGTACGGTATAAAATCCGCTCCATGAAGGGGCGGTCCAGACGATACAGATGAATGAGATCATCCCGGCGCTGTTGCTGAAAGCGCTGAATCGCCGCCGGCTGCATGTTCTTGAGGCGCATCGTTTCGGCCCGCACCTGCTCCTCAATATTAGATCGCATCGTCTGCTCGTTCACGGTATTGAAGAGGACAGACATGATAAAAATGATGATCACATAGGTAAAAATGCCTTTCAGCACACGCTTGAGGGCAAACCACTTGTACATAAAGCCACCTGTTCTTTCCGATTACGTATGTAGAAATCGCCTCGCATTTTATAATCGAGTAGTGTATGCAAAAGAAAAGGGGGCGCCGCCGCCTTCGCGGCAGCGCGCCCTTCATTCAATTAACTTAGAACACCACGAGCGAAGAAGCCTGGACGGCCGGCGATTCAGTGTTGAATACCGACTGCACGACGAGTGTATACGCACCCGACTTCAGGGCACCGAGATCCTTCGCGGGGATGACGGCCTGGAAGCTTCCGGCGCTGACATACTTCGCGGTATAGACCTTTTCGGTGTTGTCGGCAAGGATCAGCGTCACCGTGACCTTTGCCTTGTTGTCGGCGGCTTTCGCCGTGTCATCAGGATAGGTGACCGCGGATATCTGCACGTCTATCTTGGCATCGGCGTTGCGCTGGGCGGTAGGCGGAACCTTCACGTCATCGATGCGGGTGAGGGTCGTGCGGAAGAGTTTCGGGAAGTAATCCGCGCGGTACGGATAATCCCTGAAGGCCGAGAGCTCGATGTAGTTCGCGTTGTAGTCGACCTTGCTGATGAAGAAGGGGCCGTTGGAGATGTAAGCGTTGCCGTAGGTGTCGATGAACTTGATCGCGGCGTTGTAGCGCGCCACGGCCTGCGCCGGGGTCACCCACTGCTTGATCGAGTCGGGTACGTACTTGGCGGCCGCGAAATCCTGCAGCTTGGCCTTGATGTCGGCGACGCACTTCGGGTTGATGACATCCACCTCGGTGACCGATGGGTCGTAGGCGAAAGTATACTGCGTGCCGGACTTCGAGCCCTCCGCGACGAGCTTGGCGAGCGCCTCATAGATTTCCCAGGAGACCAGGGTCGAGCGGCCGGGGTTGCCAGCCTTCGGGGAAACGACACCGGTCGCGGCGACTCTGTCCTTGTCCATCGGCCAGTTGAAGTCGAAATAGGAGGTGAATGAACCATCCTTGTTCAGCACCACACCCTTGGAAACGGGCAGCGAGGACTGATACTGGGAGGCGTAGGCCTCGTCGTAGTACTTGTCGCCGTCGCCATCCTTGTTCGCCCACTCATAGGTAAAGGCGATCGCGTACATGATATCGGCGATCGTGACCGGCTGGCCGTCGTGCCACTTGCCGTAGATGTACTGCACGCCCGAGAGCTTGCTGTAGGCTTTCATGGCAGAGTTCTTCACATAGTCGTACGTTCCGTCGCCCACATCCTTGTATTCGACGCCAGTCTCCCATTTCTTGGTCTTGGAATTGAAGATAAGGGCTGCCTTGTCGACATCGATGAGACCTGTGGGAGGCTCGCCTTCCTTGCCCGCGGCAACCTTGGTCTCGACATTCTTGAGGTCGTATTTTACGCGCAGCGGCGTATCCTTGGCCGCGTTGGGGGACTCGAAGGTCGAGGGGTCGGTGCACGCCCCGAAGATCGCTGCTGAATAGACATCGGAGAAGCCGTCGACGCCGACGGGGTCCCATGAGCTCATGAAGAGGCCGCCGCGCGCCGAATACTGGGTGATATGGAGAACCTTTTCGCCCTTGCTATCCGGCTTGATGTCGGCGGAGCGGACAGACCAGTCGTTGAGGCCGTCGCCAAGGCCGTAGAGCATGCGCGCGTCGAAGCGGGCCTTGTTCGCGACATAGTACTGAACCTGGCTGCACACGTAGATGCGGACCGCTTCCTTGAGCGCCATCTCCTGGACCTTCATGTTGTCGTTCCAGTACTCGTCGCTGGTGAGGAACCAGCCGTTGATGTTTTTCTGCGCGATGCGGTCGATCTCTTTGTTCTCGTAGTTCCAGAACCCTTCCGTCTGGCCGCCCGGCATATAGCCATAATAGGGCGAATACATCTGGCTGATCGTAACATCCCACCAGGCGCGGGTCGCGCCTGCGCCCCAGCCCTCGGTGTACATCGACCACTCCCAATCGGTAGGATCACTGGAATAAGCGAGCTTGCCGGCCTTCGAGCGGTCGTACTCGAGACGCTCCACCTTGAGACCGGCCTTTTCGAGCTGATCGGCGATATAGCGGCCCTCGAGGAGGCGGCCCGTCGGATCGTCGACGCGGATCATGAATCGGATGGTCACCGGCTCGCCGTTGTAGGTCCAGAACTGTCCGGATTTTACGAGCTTGCCCTTGTTTTCGGGCAGATTGGCGGCGGCTTTCATCGCGGTGTCGATGTCCTCGAGCGCCTTCTTTTCGTTGCCGCGCACCGTCATGCCGAGCTTCGCGGGAACGAGGTTGAAACGGTAGGTCCCGGGCTGTCCCGGAGTCTCCGCGGTGATCGCGGGCTCGCCGGCGCCGAGCAGAATCTCATCGACGATCTTCTTGCGGTCGATGAGCCAGTTGATCGCGTAGCGGACGTCGCGGATGGCGAGCGGATTGAAGATCGTGCGGCCGTCTTTGGTCTGGAACGTATATGGCGCCTCATTGGGTATGGGGTTCAGGAGCAGAGACCAGGATCCGGACGGCACGGCGTAGGTGGAAAGCTTGTCCAAATCCGCCGACTGAATACCTTTATAGGTCTTTCCGTCGATACCGGTAAAGAAGACATCGGTCTTCCCCTCCGCGGTATCCTTGATGGCGATGGTCTGATCCATCCTCACATCATAGATAACCTTGTCCGCATAGGGACCATACTTTGCCTGAGCTGTCGCGCTGAACAACAGCGCCACGGCAAGAACCGATACGAATAGAATCTTTTTCATGCATACCTCCTTTGTTCTGGTTTGCGTACTTTTATTGTAGAACGCACAACATAACCTGTAAAGAGAGAATTTACAGTATGCCTCTTGCTCTATAACAAGCGCTTGCATATGCTGACATATAGAAACATAGAGAGCATTACATTGTGAGGAGAGTGCCAATGATGATCGCAGGCGCCTCTTGCGGACATTTCACCGATGATGCCGGCCGCTGGCTCACGCTGCGCGGAGTAAATCTCGGCGGGAGCAGTAAAGTGCCAACCGTGCCGGACGGGCGGAGTCATGCACGGGAAGGCTTCTACGATGGAACGCATGTGTCGTTCGTGGGGCGGCCTTTCCCGCCCGAAGAGGCGGATGAGCATTTTTCGAGACTGGCGATGTGGGGACAGCATTTTGTGCGCCTCGTGGTGACATGGGAAGCGCTCGAGCATGCCGGCCCGGGCCTGTACGACTCCGTGTACCTCGAATATCTCGAAGGGATCGTCGAAGCGGCGGCGCGCCACGGCATATCGCTCTACATCGATCCGCATCAGGATGTGTGGTCGCGGTGGACGGG
>DJVZ01000014.1 GCA_002441395.1 Spirochaetaceae bacterium UBA6243
GGCAGCCCCGTCTGGGATGCGATCTATAGCGCAAAATGGTGGATTACCGGAGGTTTTGGCTTAATCCTGGCATATGCAGTGATTCGCTGGTTCAACGCGGATGAAAGGATCGCCTGGGTGGTTGCGACGCGGGATTTTGCGCTGCAAATTCTGCCCCTTTTGTTTGGAGGAGTGCTGGTCGCAGGCTTTTTGCTCGGAAGACCGGGCCACGAAGCGCTCATTCCGAATGCATGGATTGCGGGGCTCGTCGGAGGCAATTCCCTCTTTGCGAACGCATTCGCTGCGATCGCGGGCGCGCTCATGTATTTCGCGACGCTCACCGAGATTCCCATCGTGCAGGGCTTGCTGGGTGCCGGAATGGGCCAGGGGCCCGCACTTGCGCTGCTTCTTGCCGGACCAAGTCTTTCGCTGCCTTCTATGCTTGTCATTGCCGGCGAGATCGGCTGGAAAAAGACGCTCACCTATGTCGGGCTTGTGGTGGTTATGTCCACGCTTGCGGGAATGTTGTTCGGAACACTTGCCTAGTTTGCTCATAAAAGGGAATATCAGCCATGGCTTCGGGAGCGCGAGCCGATTGTGATTTGCTGGCTTATTGCGACAGGGCCGCTTTCCAATGACGCCGTAACACTGTAAAGTAGCCTCTGAAACTCTATATATTGAAAAAAGGAGGCCTGTCGTGTTTGGGAAACATTCAAATACGGGCTTTCATGAAACATTGCCGGGGAATCACATTAAAACCCTGTGCTATGGCGCACATACCCTTCTTGTTGAAGTCCGGCTTGAAAAAAAAGCACAACTGCCCGAGCACAAACATCCTTATGAGCAAACCGGCTATCTTGTCTCTGGGCGCATTCGGATGAATATAGCAGGCAATGTACGGGAACTGGAGTCTGGTGACAGCTGGTGCATTCCCATGGATGCGCTGCATAAAGTCGATGTGCTCGAAGATGCCGTCGTGGTCGAGGCTTTCAGTCCTACACGCGAAGAATATATTAAGTATAAAAATGATAATGATATAGTGTCATGAAATCGAATTCTTCATCTCATGCCGGCCGCTCTGCTTTCCGCGCTGTCCTCTTCGATATGGACGGAGTGCTCGTCGATTCCGAGCGCCTTATCGCTGAGGCCGCCAGGCGGATGTTTGCCGAGCGTTACGGACTCGAGGTGCAATACGAGGATTTTACGCCTTTTGTGGGGGCGGGGGAGAACCGCTACATAGGTGGCGTGGCGGAACGCTATGGCCTTTCCATCGATATTGTCTCGGCGAAGGCGTGGACCTATGAGATATACGGCCAACTCGCGCGTCAGCATGGAGCAGGCATGCGGGCGATGCCCGGTGCCGTCGACTATGTGCGGGCATGTCGGGCCTACGGGCTGAAGACAGCGCTTGCATCGGCAGCGGACAGAGTCAAGGTGCTTATCAATCTGGACTATCTCGGTCTGACCCCTGACGAGTTCGATACCATGCTGACCGGAGGAGACGTGACCCACAAGAAACCCCATCCCGAAATATATCTCAGCGCCGCTGAACGCCTCGGCGCCGCGCCCTCTGCCTGCATTGTGGTTGAGGATGCGGTGAACGGTACGATCGCGGGCGTCCGAGCAGGGGCGCGCGTGCTTGGCATCACGTCGAGTTTCCCGGAAGGTGCGTTGAGAAAAGCAGGGGCTTCCTGGACGGCACCCGACCTTGCCCGGGCGCCCCTGCCGTGGAAATTGACCGCCGTCCCTGTCGTCGGGGATCCTTCAGGAGGCGGCCTCTAGGCTCGCGTCGTCCTTTGTTTTCTTCAGCTTTTTTTCAAGGATCGCGCGATTTCTCTCCTGCTCTTCGTCTTTCCTTTTCTGGGCTTCGAGATAGTGTGGCAGTTCTCCTGCCCATAGTTTTTCTGAAACGGGTGTCCATTTGGCAGCGGCGGGAGCGCACTTTGCCGTGAGATCGTCGACATCCTCCTTGTCTATGGGCTGTGTGGAATGGGCTCCGGAGGCTTTCACCATCTCCGCGAGCATACCGGGGTTGTCCAGCAGAGGACAGGGCCTCAGATGGTTTTCATTGAATGGCTGATGGGCGGCATACTGCTTGAAGATCGGCGAGCGCAGTGCATCCAGCAGGGAAACATCGTGAATGTTTACGTTTGAGTAATGGATGAAGGCGCACGGCTCCACATCCCCCGCGGCATTGATGTGCAGGTAGCTTCTTCCCCCCGCGATGCACCCGTTGACATATTGTCCGTCATTCCAGAAATCGATGAGGAAGATCGGTTTCGTGTCGCGCATCCTGCGGACCCAGTGGAACATGTACTCGCGCTGTTCGGGCTTTGCGAGCAGGCTTGTATCTGCATCTTTGCCCAGCGGCATATAGGTGAAATACCAGCCGAAAGCACAGCCCTGTTCGATCAGGAAATCGAGGAATTTTTCGTCGCCCACCGCTTCGGTGTTCTTGGAATGCCAGCATGCGCTGAACCCGAAGGGAGCGCCGTATTTCTTCATGTTCTGCATGCCACGGATGACCTTCTGATAGGTGCCGTTGCCACGGCGGAAATCCGTGGCATCTTCAAAACCTTCAATGCTGAACGCGAGTCCGAAATTGCCGACTTCTGCGAGCGCCTTCGCGAACGCGTCGTCGACCAGTGTCCCATTGGTAAAGGCCAGAAATATGCAGTCGCTATGGACCTTCGCAAGCTTGAGCAGATCATCTTTCCGCACCGTGGGCTCGCCCCCTGAATAGATGTAGAAATAGACGCCAAGCTCCTTGCCTTCGCGAATGATGCGGTCGAGGAGGGCATAGTCCATGGAATCGGTCTTGTCGTATTCGGCGGCCCAGCATCCCTTGCAGTGCAGATTGCATGCGCTCGTGGGATCCATGAGGATGGCCCAGGGGATATTGCATTTGTATTTGACTTTGAGCATAGACGTCCTGTCCGCGCCGACCATCGCTGAATTGAGCACGAAGTTCGATAAGAAACTCTTGCGGACATTGGGCGCGAGTTCACTGAATGCACGCATGATAAGGCCCCGGTAAGGATTGGCGGGGTCCTGCATGACTTTTTTGGCTGTCGCGATCTGACGCTTCATGTCTTCCCGGTAAGTGAAGGGCATGAGGACGTCCGCGATCTTTGGGATGTTTTTTTCAGGATTCCTGTTGAGATACCGCAAGGTGACATTCAATGCCGTACTTCCCACCGCATACGAAATGGTATTCATGATTCCTCCCTGTCGTTTTATATCTTGAACACGGGGTCTTTCAAAATAAATGCAAAATGCATTTATTCCCCCGTTTCATGGCGTTTCGCCTTTTTCCGAACTCAGGTGCCGAGCATATGCAGAATTGAGCCTATGTTATTCTGGATGAAAGCACCATCAGTGAAAAGAGAATGCATGATGCTGCTCTCGATGAGGGAGAAAAAGAGCGTCGTGGCAAATGCGGTCTGCGAAGAAGGAAGCAGCGAAGTTTCGCCGGCAAAGAGCATTTCGATTTTATTGCGAAGTGCTTTTGTGGCTTCATCGAGCGCTTCCGCGAGGTGAGTGTTCTCCCGTTTCAGCCTGAGCGCAAGATCGAGGATGATTGAAGTATACTTGCCCTCCCCGATATCGTTGGTGAAAACTTGGTATATCTTCTGAAGCTTCTGCGCGAGGCTCAATTCCTGTTGCCGAATGATGAGTTCAATTTTCTTGGCAATGGTGTCAAGCAGCTCACTGACTGCATAATGGAAAATTTCATCCTTGTTCTTGAAGTAATTGTAGACATTGGTTCGACTCAACCCACACGCATCGGCAATTTCGCCAAAGCTCGCGGCATAGTAGCCGCGCTGGGCAAAGAGTTCGAGCGCTAAGTCCGCAATCTTACGTTTTCTCTCTTCATGATCAACCATTTTAGGCATGAGAGACTCCTCTTCGAGAGCAAAACCTTCCCTGTCTTTTTATTGACAGTATTGTCAATTTAATGCAACTTTTGCCGGGTGTCAAGAGTCAAAGAAAAACTATTCAATCATTCGTACGTGTCATATGGACTTTGGGCTGATTTGTTGCTCTTGTGCAGAGTATCAAGGGCAGGTTATTTTAAGGCACTATGTTCAGCATCCCTGCACTCATAAAAATACTGGTGATTTTTTCGCTGGTCGTGATCGCCACCGCGAAGCATGTGCACCTCGGGCTGGCCGCCGCAATTGGCGGTATTGTCATTGCGCTGTGGCAAGGCCTGACCCCTGCTGCTGTCGCAGTTGCTGCCGTCAGGGAACTGCTCAATCCTGACCTGATTTTGCTTGTGGTTCTTCTTGCTGCGATCATGGCGTTTTCTGCGGCGATGAAGAAATCAGGCGCAATGGATACGTTTGCCAATGCTATCGCCGAGGCGGCGCCTTCACGGAGGGTTGCGCTCGCGATTACGCCGCTCCTGATCGGCACTCTTCCCATGCCGGGGGGTGCAATAATCTCGGCACCTCTGGTTGGCGCCATGAACGATGACGACTCCCGAAGTCCGGAAACGCTCTCGGCGATCAATTATTGGTTTCGTCATATTCTGGAGCTTATCTGGCCATTATATCCGGCTTTCATCCTGACAGCCGGGCTGACAAAGCTGCCCATAACGACGCTCATGGTACTGAACCTCTATGCGCCGATCACACTGTTTACGCTCGGGCTTATTTTCATTTTGCCCAGGGGCAGGGAATCGACCGCCCACCCGCGGCTTGAGCAGGACAGTGCGCCGCGCAAGCTCGAGAAGACAAAATTGCACCGCCTTGTGCGCGGCATTGCGCCTCTCGGCATTGTGCTGGGCAGTTATATTGTGCTTGATGTCATATGGGAGCTGGCTGCGCCGCGCCTCGGCCTTGATGCAACTACCAAATCGCTTGTCGGACGCTATGCGCCGGTGCTGTGCGGGATTGTAATCGGTTCGCTGTATCTTGTGAAAATCGCCGGTGGACCGCAGATATTCAAAAAGAGCATCACAAAGTCTACTTTGGGATTGATTGCGGTTGTTATTGGCATTCGGATTTTTTCAGCGCTCATGAACGCTGCGGACTTGGCGCACGCCGCATCGATAGAACTCGCGAGCGCGGGAATCCCCTCGATCATTGTCATTGCGCTTTTGCCATTCATCTCGGGAATCGTGACCGGCGTGGGGCTGGGATATGTCGGGCTCTCCATGCCGATCGTGCTCGGGCTCATCTCATCGTCCGGCATTCCTTTCAAAGCAGGGGTTGTGATTGCGGGCGCATTTGGCTATGCGGGCATGATGTTTTCGCCACTCCATGTCTGCATGGTGGTCACGGTTCAGCACTTTAAGGCAACCTTACCGTCGACAATACGCAAATTTGCCCTGCCGCTGGGTATTTTTGTTGCCATAGCAAGCGTCTATGGCGCCATTTTAATGACGGTAATGAAATGAGGGGGGATGAGGGGCGCGCCTATTCAACCCTTCCGGGGGGCCTCACTGCCGCCGCGGCGCTTGCCGGACATCAGCGCCTGTCGATGACGCTTGAATGATTAAATGAACCAACCTGGATGACGAATGCAGGCATGATTGCATCTGTATCATCAATGTTCCCGAGAACACTTGCTCCGACAAGTATGCCATAGTGTCGTGTCAGCCTTGCGCTTGCTCCGAGCGTCGCGCTCCATTTGAGCGGCCACATCGCATAGGTCGACGGGTCGTCGTATTGCACAACCGCCCCCGCGCTCCCATTCGCGAAGATATATATATCGCCGCCCGTCAATTCATTGATGACCTTGACGCGATGCCGGTATTCGAGGCTCCCTGCGAGGACGGAATTTCCCGCGCAGCTCGTAGGGATGTAGCCGAGGCCATAGAACATAACCGGCTGGCTCAGCGTCGAATAATAGGAGATCTTGGCGGGTTGCGCACCTGTCACCAGCCCGACAAAATCTGTTCCACCAAAAAGGCTCAGATGCAGGGCATCGGTTCGTCGTACCGGAATGGCAGCCGAAGCATTGACCTCCATTTGCGCGAATGAGAACTGGCCCCCGAAATTCGGACTGAACCAGCGCCCGTACGCAGTAAAGGCAATTCCCTTCCTCGGGAATGCGGTTCTGTCTCTCGTGTCGAGCCTCAGCGCGGCCCTCAGCGCACCCGCATTTTGGGCCACAAGGCTCGTCCAGTCATCGCCGGTGAGCACATTTTCGAAGGAATAGCCGGCCATGACATCGGCAATGTTTCCCAGCACGAGCCCTCCCCATACGCCAGCGCCATATGTTCTGAATTTTGAAGCTATCGCGACAGGAACCGATTCAGAAGCGGACATGTCATATTCAAACCGGAAACGGGTCCACGGCAGGATGAAAAAAGGCCCGAAAGGCTGGAAATATTCCATGCTCGCCGAGGTCTTGTTTACGAAGGATACCGAAGAAAACAGCGCAGAGCCGGGTCCTGTGAGCTCTTTGGCCAAAAACGCCAATGACGCCACTAAATTGCCTGAAATATTGTTCGAGACGGCACCCTGAAAGTCCAAGGATGCAAAGAACTCGTTCTCGACAGGTTTTTGTGGGACAATGGAAACGACACCGCGCAGTGCCCCGGGAGCCCCGGCGCCCTGTAGCTGTTCGATATCGAATTTGACGAGGGAGAAATCGCCGGCGGCATACGCCGCGTGAAGCGCATTTTCAAGTTCTTCTCTTGAATAAGCCTTGCCGATGAGTGGTGCAAAAATATTCATAATTTTGTCTTTATCCGGCGTTGTACCTCCCTCGATCCTCAGAGAGGAGAACACTGGAGGAGGGGCTAAGGCCTTCCGGTTTGCCTGTTCTTCAGGAGCGACAAGCGCCCTCTGCTTTGCGATTTTTGCAGCGAGTTCGCGCAACTGGGGCATGGCGGCATCACCGGCTTCTTCGCCGCGGGCAATTATCTCTTTCGCCCGGGCATAGCTTGCGGTCGTGAATTCCTGGAGATTTGGGGTGATGACGAGATCTGCCGCCTCAATATTCGGCTGCATGTTCTGCATGATGAAAAGGTTGCCCGTCTGGCTCCCAATCTCTACAGAGGTGTTCAGCTCGTCGATCGAATCCGGCGCCTTGCCCCTCGAAACCACCGCGATGACAATATCGGCGCCCATCTGTTTCGCAATATCGACAGGCAGGTTGTCGACGACACCGCCATCCACCAGGAGCTGGTCATTGTATTCATACGGCATGAAAACGACAGGGATCGACATTGAACTGCGCATCGCCTCCGCGAGCGATCCATGGTCGAACACTACTTTATCGCCGTTGAGAACGTTTGCCGCGATGGCGCGGTAAGGGACGGGAAAAGCGTCGAAGTCCGGCTTTGCGGCCATATGGATGGTGCGCGCCGTGAAGAATGAGAGTATGTTTTGGCCTTCCAGAAGTCCCGTGCCGATGTTTGGTCCTTTTGAATCGAATCCGATTCTGAGCGCATACATCGATTCGACAGCGCGCTCGAACATGTTTTGAGGGAGTTCTTTTGGGTCCATAAACAGGGAGTTCCAATCGATTGTGGATATGAGATCCTGCATTGCCTGAGGCGAATAGCCGGCTGCGTAGAGCCCGCCCACAATCGAACCCATGCTTGTGCCGAGAATCATATCGACGGGAATGCCCGCTTCTTCAATCTTTTTCAAAACGCCGGCGTGTGCGATGCCGAACGCCGAGCCACCCGAGAGCACTACGGCGATTCTTGGACGGGCCGGCTCGGATATCTGATCCGATATCTGAGCTGTAGAATCATCTGCAGCGACGGGGGCCGCTGCCGCGAGATTCAACAAAAGGCACACAAACAGAACACGCGCCATGAGCCTGAGGGAAGGATGCATCCTATAAACACCCATATCATCAATCATAGACAGAGGGCAGCTGTCCGCGCAAGATTGTATCGGACCAGTACAGATGGGGAAGTATCAGTGTCGCATGAAATCAATCTTGCGTATCGGATGTTGAAAGAGCAGTAATTCCAGGCAAGGAAAGTCGTTCGAGATATTCCAGAAAAGCGCGTGGGCCGGTGGAGATGTGTATATGTTCCGTAGAAAATCTAGCGAGATGCTTTTCCGACTCCGAACAAATGACGGTCATTGAGGCTTTTTTCATGGCACTATGGAGTGCGGGAATATAGGGAGGCAGAGTATCCGGCATCTGTTCAGAATTTGTCTTATCCTGGAATTTACATGCCAGACCGGCAGCTCCGGACCACAAAATGGCTCGGGCTGTTTCGAGCACGTTCGCCAAAATACGTATTTGATTGAGGTAAGCGGAATCTCTTGGATCGATGATGATTATTTTTGCAGGGTATGAATGGCGGAACGATGCAAGGAGCGTGGTTTGGGCTTCCAGGCTTGCATTCCAGTCATTGAGTGATGCCGTGTTTATATTGTTTGAAAGAATAATCGCCATTGTGTCAACTCTCGGCAGCATTGATGCCATTGCACCATACTGTGCTTCGATTTCATCACCTCCGAATACCGCGATAAATGGCCGCTCATTCATATCGAGCACTTTCTCAAGGATTTTGAGTTCCTGAATCACGGTGGGGCCGGCAATGCTCGCCCGGACAAAATGAGGCACGCCAACAATGCTCGCATGGCGGCGCAAGCACACATTGAACGCATCATTGATGAACAAGCCGTCGGTCAACGTGGCGAGAGAGCGCGCAAATGCCTCGTCGTTGTCTTTTTCACCTGTTGCATAGCGGAGATTTTCCAGCATGTTGATATGGCCAGGAACAATATCCTTTTTTGAGATCAAAATGCCGGACGAGCCAATGCTTACATGGTGAAATTTGACCGGTCTTCCCATAAGGCTTTCCAGTTTTTGTGCAATCGGCACAAGGCTGTATGTTTCATAAATCTGTTCACGGGTAAGGCCCGGCATGCTGTGTGTTCCTGGATCACCGCGATGCGAGCAGATAATCGGCGTTGCGCCTCGCGCTAGCAGGTCTTTGATGACTGGCAGCATGAGCGCGATGCGCATATCCGCAACGTTACTTTGAAACTTCTCGGTGAGGTCAATATTCGCATCGACGCGCACAAGTACATAGCGGTCTCGCAAACCGCCAACTTCTGCAAGACTTTTTTTCCGAAGACTTGATTCGCGCTGGAGCACCTTCATTTTTGTGAAAATCATTCCTTCAACGATCTGGGCTGCTTCTCCGGCAGACTGTGCCTTCAAAATAGCCTTACGAATGCGGGAAACGGGCATGAATGTATCGGAAATGGGGGCGACACCCCGATACACTGCGCCTGCATTTCCATCGATGGTGATCCGCTCTCCTTCGGCCAAAGCGATATTTCCAGCTGCATGAAAGAGAACTCTTCGGTGTGTGTAGTCGATTTCGATATCGGAACAGCCGACAATACAGGGTTTGTTCAAGGCCATTGCGGTAATGGCCGCGTGCGATGTGCGTCCCGGATATTGAGTGACGATCGCACTCGAGAGATTGATGATGTTGAAATCCGTCGGTTTTGTATTTACGGCAAAGAAAACCACGCTTTCCCGGCGCTTTTCGGCTTCTTTGAGGCGTTCCTCGGTGATGATGAGTGTGCCGGAGACCACGCCGCCATTGATTGGTATGCCTGTCGCGAGGGGCGGAACCCATTGTCTGAACCGAAAGTCGGCTCTCGGAAGTGAAATATTGGCGTACGCGAGCTCCAGACTTTCAATATGCTCCTTATATTTATTGAGCGTTATGATTCCTCGTTTCAGGAAATCCGTGTCAGCCATCAGCTGGGCAAAAGAGCCAAGCTTTGCCGCTCTCGCCTGCAAAAGATACAGTACACCATCTTCAACCGTGAATTCGATATCGAGATCCTGACGGTAAAATTCGATGAGCTTTTTTTTATTGCACAAGAGCGGCTTGGCAATTGCAGGATCAATCTGCTCAATCGGCATGGTGTCTGCGCTGCCCATCACGACCTCTTCCCCTTGGGCTTTGATCTTGAACTCGCCGAAGAGCGCATCCTCTCCTGTGATGGGGTTGCGGGTCATGAGTACGCCGCTGAGGCTTTTTTCATTCAGATTCCCGAAGACTACCTGCTGAATTGTTGCCGCAGTTTCCACAGCCTTTTGAGAAGCGAGTGTTTTTGAATAAAGATTGGCTGTCTTCGATGTGCGCGAATTGTACACAAGCTTAATGCACGCAAAGAGCTGCTCTTCTGCGTCGGTCAAGAATGAAGGCCCAAAGGCAGCAACGACAGAAGACTCTAGCGCAGCTATTTTACCGTGCTGAGACTGCTCCGCTCCTTGATGGGCACCATCCTCATGTTTTGTTTTGTGGTATTGCTGACTGATGCTTAAGGCACTCTCGCAATTCTCGAGGAAGCGCAGATAAAGAGTGTCGACAAAATTTGCTCCGTACTTTTTGGACAATGCTGCTCGTACTCGTGGAACGAGGCCAATGTTCATAATGGTCGACATTATGCCCGGCATCGAAGTGAGGGCGCCGGACCGGACCGAAAGGAGCAGAGGCTTGTCCTCCCTGCCAAACAGTGTACCGGTTCTCGCTTCGAGTTCGTGCAGGTGAGCTATGATTACCGCTCCGATTGTCTCGGTGTCCTTGAGACGGGCCATGGCAGCAAGGAGCGGATAGCTGAGAATGAATGCAGGGGGAACCTGTAGTCCCATCTGGGCCATATCAATGATGCTGTTGCCCTTGCCACCCAGGAAAGGACGCAGCCACTGCTTGGGTTTATGCCATGTAACTGCAATATATTCGATAATTCCTTTTGCTTCAATATTTTCCGTGAATGCTCCTTTTAGTGTTTTACCCGAAGCTCTTTCCACTAAACGCTGATAATGCAAATAGAGCTGACGCTCTCCGCGCTCCCTCTCCAGTTCTTTATCGACTGCGGCGGAGACTTTCTCGACAAATTCACTCAGCACATGGATCTGTGTGCGGCGAATAAAATTATTGAAAAACCGAGTCTTTATCTGGGAAAGCCGCGATGTCGGAACTCTGTAATTTTCGAGGATTTGGTTGAGACTCGCTGTCATTTCATCGATTATTTCTGATTGAATATACTGCTGCAGCTCAGAAGAAATTGCTTCGAGGCTGCGTTTGAGCCTGATAAAATCGGAAACTGAAGATTCTCGCAATTCACCAAGCTCGTTCTGCCGCAATTCGACATTTTGAATTCTAAGACCTTTTATGCTCGAAATAGCGAGCAGCTCGCGCATTACCTCCAGCGCATCGCGGATATTCCGAGGAGTAACTTCAACGAAATAATTATTGGTGAGATCGTTTGCGAGAAGAAAAACAAGTCGCCCAAGTCCAAGGTCGAGCAGAATAAGATCATAGAGATCGATGCGCGATTCCAGATACGATTCTTTTAAAAAGAATTTAACGCTTGCGAGGCGTTTGAAAGCATCGAGCTCCTTGTCCGCCCCATCAAGACTTTTCGGATTTAAAACGCTCAAAAGTCCTTCGACTTCTGCGCGAAGAAAACAGCGTTCGAAAATATCGAGATTATTCTGCAAATGCTGCCGCACCGTGGCCATATCGCCTTCTTCATAATCCCAGAGGAATTTTAACCGCATAAGAAGATCGGTGGCCAAATCGATAAACTGTTGATCTTCATTTTCAGGTGAAAATGTATAAGGAAGGGCGACATAGCCCGCATGTACCATCGGTTCCGGATTTCGGTGCACGGCAAGTTCTATGTATGGATCCAGATAATTCGTAATGATGCGTGGAGAAAGGCGGCGGTGCACCTCTTTGCGGAGATCGCCTGCAAAGCCTCTGACGGGGTCATCTTCTGGACGGTTTTCTTCGAATGCCTCTGCGTCGGAACGGATCCGCTCGATCATCTCCTCGGCATTCTGGCGGACAGGAAATTTTTTTATTACCTCGCGGGCGTAATAGATGAATTTTGCGGAAGGATTTCTGATACTGGCCAGCATGGTGCGGGTTCTTTGTTCGACATCCCCGCAGATGTCCTCGATATTGCCTTTTTGGATTCTCATGTCAGGAAATGCGCTATCGGTACCTATCAGCCTGAGGTTAATGAGAAGCTCGATGAGAAGCTGTATTTGAGTTTGTTCGCAGTCGCTTTCGCGCACCCGATCCAGATGGGCGAGAATATTTTCCCATGTATTTAAAAGCGAGTATTTCATGTCAGGTGGCGTCGTCACATTTCAAGTATTTGGGTGGTTCCGCGATATTGTCAATGTTTAAACATACATTCCGCGAAGATATTC
>DJVZ01000028.1:0-19360 GCA_002441395.1 Spirochaetaceae bacterium UBA6243
AGGGGCTGAAATATAAACCAGAGAGGGCCAAAAATCGTCTGCTTGTAGACCGAGACAAATTCCCGTCGGATCATTAGGTTGACGAGATCCTTGTATTGCCGGAGCTCCTTGATATCCAGACCAAGCCACTTTCGTTTCGCGGTTATGACTACATCCCATGTTTCATTATCCGTCGATGTCATTATCTTCGATTCTCCGTATTGAATGATAAAAATTCCCGGTACGCGCGCTCGATGCCTTCCCTGAGGCCTATTTTGGGTTTCCATCCAAGCGCAAACAGACGCGAACTATCCAGGAATTTTCGCGGCGTACCATTGGGCTTGCTTGTGTCCCAAAGGATTTCGCCCTGGAATCCTTCCACGTCGGCGATCAGTTCGGCGAGCTGCCTGATGTTCAGCTCCTGCCCTGATCCTATGTTTATGAGTTCCCCGATATCCTTATAATTGTACTGTTCCATGAGCATGACCGCGGCGTCGGCCAGATCGTCGGCGTGCAGGAATTCCCGCAAGGGGGTCCCGTCTCCCCACAGCACGACCGGCTGTCTACCTTCCTTTGCCTCATGAATCTTCCGTATCATAGCGGGGAGTACATGGGAGGTAAAGAGGTCATAGTTATCGCCTGTTCCATATAAATTTGTCGGCATTAAGGAAATATAATTAGTGCCAAACTCTTTGTTGTAGTAGGCGCACATTTTGATGGAGGCAATTTTGGCCACGGCATAGCCTTCATTGGTCGGTTCGAGGGGGCCGGTGAGCAAGTACTCTTCCTTGAGCGGCTGAGGGGCCATTTTGGGATAGATGCAGGATGAGCCAAGGTTGAGGAGCTTTTTGACTCCATTTTTCCAGGATGCGTTGATCACGTTGAGGGCGATGGCCATGTTTTCGTAAAAAAACTCGGCGGGGTAATAAGAATTTGCTCCTATGCCGCCTACCCGAGCCGCGGCGAGGAACACATAGTCCGGCTCTTCCTGCTCAAAAAAGGCTTCGACTTCGGCCTGGCGCGTCAGGTCGAGTTCGGCATGGCCGAGGACGATAATGTTGTCGTACCCACCAGCTTTCAGGCGTCGCACAATCGCCGAGCCCACGAGGCCGCGATGTCCAGCCACGTATATTTTGTCATGCGTATTCATGATTAGAACACCTCCCCCTATAGTTTGAATGCCAAGAGGCCCATCCCTCGTCTTTTTGTACATTTCATAAAAGGTCTGGTCTTCTGTCAGCGACTGCCTTGAGCACGTCGCGCACGTTTTGGCTCTGGCCGCGGCGCATTATCAACGTGGTCTCATCAGTCTGCACAACTATGAGATCTTCCACTCCTTCAAGAATAATTGGTTTTTCCCCTCCCACCACCAGGCAGCGCCGGGAATTCAGGAACATGGCGTTGTCCGCAAGCGCTGCGTTGTCCGCGTCACCACGAGCCTCGTCGTACAGGGCGTCAAAGCTGCCTAGATCGCTCCAGCCAGGGTCGCAGGCCACTACTTTGACTCTCTTGCTTTTCTCCATTACGGCATAGTCGATCGATATGCTGGGGATGGCACTCATGTCTTCCGGACGCGGGCGCAGCAGATCGCCCTTTTCGGCGCGTTCATAGGTGCGCGCAGCCGCGGTGAAAACTTCCGGGGCATAGCTCGAAAGCTCATCCAGAAAGGTGCCAGCGCTGAACACAAACATACCACTATTCCAGAAATAACGGTCTGATGCCAGATAATGCTCGGCTGTCTTCCGGTCAGGTTTTTCACGAAATGAGATGACTTTTTCTCCATCCGCCTCGATATACCCGTAGCCGGTTTCGGCGTATTGAGGCTTTATGCCAAAAGTGACGAGANNGGTGGTCGGAAGGGCTGACAAGTACAAGTTCATCCCGGGGGAGCCCCATCAGGATGAGGGCTATCGCCGGGGCCGTATTCCGGCCTACGGGTTCCAGGAGCCCTTCGACCTTGTCGATCCCCATCCGCGCCATCTGCCTTTCTACAAGCGGCAGGTGTTCGATGTTCGTCGCTACGACAAATTTGTCGCATAGAGGTCTGTTCCGCGACAGTGCTTCCTCGAAAAGCGATTTGTCTTTAAAAAGACGTACGAACTGTTTGGGCGTCTTTTTGCGACTCAGTGGCCATAAACGGGTCCCTGAACCGCCGCACAAGATCAGATTGACCATCGGATTCTCCTGATCAGATATTTGAACAGTGACCACCACCGCAGCGTGGTCTGCCGCCGGGCGGAAATCCAGCCTTCTCTGAGCATTATAGCATAGGTTTCCAACTCGCCCTTCTCCATGGGCCAGAACTTGGCGGAGATTCCCCTGCCTTTCATATAACGTATCAGGGGCTTGTTCAGCACCATGATTTTGCCGCGATGCGCTATCCGAAGCCAGAGTTCGAAATCTTCGGAGTACATCCGCGCTTCATTAAAACATCCCGCGGCCGTCAGAGTGCTTTTTCTAACGACGACACTCGATGTGTATACGATATTATTCGGCAGCAAATCCATGAAGTTGAGGGCAAAACGCTCGGGCCGCAGCAAGAACCGCTTACCGTTCATGGCCGTACAGACGAGATCGAGATTGGGATCCGCTTCCAGAATTTCAAGCTGCGTTCCAAGTTTTCCAGGGAGCCACTGGTCGTCTGCGTCCAGAAAAGCTACATAGTCGCCTCTTG
This sequence comes from Spirochaetaceae bacterium UBA6243, assembly GCA_002441395.1. GTDB lineage: Bacteria > Spirochaetota > Spirochaetia > Treponematales > Rectinemataceae > Rectinema. The sequence continues at coordinate 2,654 of DJVZ01000028.1, forward strand.
CGGCGCGGATTCCCGCGTTGCGCGCGGCCGCCGGGCCTGAGTTTTTCTGATGTATGATGCGGATGAGCCCCCGGCCGCGGTCCGCCAGCGATTCGGCGACGCAAGCGGTGGAATCGGTAGAACCATCGTCCACAATGATTATTTCAAACTGCTGGCTACCATCCATTTTCTGGCCAAGCACCGACTCGACGGACTTCCTGAGTGTCCCTTCGGCATTGTATGCCGGAATCAAGACGCTCACCGAGCTCATTCACCGGCCCCCAGCCCATGCAGCAACGCAGACCATTGCTCAAGGATGGGGCCGGCTTCATAACGACGGATATTCTGTCGGGCCGCCGCGCCCATCTGCCTGCGAAGTGTAACATCATCGGCAAGTCTTCCCATTTTTTCGGCAAGGGCGACAACATCATAGAGCGGAACGACGAAGCCATCGTGGTCGTTTTCAATTATTTCAGAAGGGCCGTCGGGACAGTCGAAGCTCACGCAAGGGACCCCTGCCGCCATCGCTTCGACAAGGGTCATAGGAAAGCCTTCGTATCCCGAACTCAGAACATACATCGAAGCACCGGCATATTCTTCAGCGACATCGTGCGTTGGCGGGAAGATTTCCATTTTGTCCTGAAGCCCAAGCACACATATTTTATCTCTGAGCTCGGCCTCTTTTGATCCTGAGCCACGTATCCTTAAATACCATCCGGGATGTCTCTGGGCGAATAGGGCAAAAGCATCGATAAGAAGATCAAAACGCTTTTGATCCTCCAGTCTTCCCAGGGCGAGTATGCGATTTGTATCCAAACTGGCCGCACGTTCGGGAAATTCTGGTACAGGATTAGGAATGGAAACGACCGCCCGAGGTCTGAGCATCTGTCGCCAGTCTTCGGCGTCCTTTTTAGTCAAGCTTACTATGACGTCACAATAGCGAGCGGCGATTCTGCGGCTCAGGTGTCTTGAAGCATACGCCGCGTTGAAGTGTTCCCAGGCGATCAGCCTGGGTCTATGCCGCCTTCGCGGAGATGCAACCTTTATGAAATTCTTGATTTCGCCGACTCCGGAGAGAATGATGACATCGGGGGAGGCTTGTTCGGTAAAACGAAACACGCGTACGTTGGAGGCAAGAAAGGTTCGAATGCCGCCCGCTAGCGGCAGATAGGAAAGCTTTACTTCGGGGTTGTAGGGGTATCCGCAGGCATTTTGGGGGCGAGGGCGCAGCGACAACACCTCGACCTCCAAACGGGCGGAAAGCCCATTTGCAATGAGATTGGTGACTCGCTCCGTTCCGGCCCACCCATGGGCATCGTTTATCACAAAGAGGACTTTCATTCCCGTGGCTCAAAAACGCGATATCCGCCATCTTTCAGATAGCGCTCCTTTTCCGCTTCCGCCAGGTCGTGTTCCATCATCTCATGGACAAGCCCTTCCAGGCTGTGTCGCGGCACCCAGCCGAGTTTTTCTCTGGCTTTGCTGGCGTCGCCGAGCAGAAGGTCTACCTCGGTAGGCCGGAAATATACTGGGTCGACTTCTACGAGGATCTTGCCTGTCGCGGAATCGATGCCCTTTTCTTCCAAGCCATTTCCGCGCCATTCCATCTCGAATCCCGCGTGGCGAAAGGCCATGGTCACGAAATCGCGTATGGTGGTGGTCCTGCCCGTCGCAAGCACATAGTCGTCGGGCTCGGGCTGCTGAAGAATCCGCCACATGCCTTCCACATAATCCTTGGCGTGACCCCAGTCGCGCTTTGCGTCGAGGTTCCCCAGATAGAGTTTCGGCTCGAGGCCATACTTGATCCTCGCCGCGGCGCGCGTGATTTTTCTCGTCACGAAGGTCTCGCCGCGAACCGGCGACTCATGATTGAACAGGATTCCGTTGCTGGCGTGCATGCCGTAGGCCTCGCGGTAATTGACTGTAATCCAGTAGGCATAGAGCTTGGCTACCGCATAGGGGCTGCGCGGATAGAATGGCGTCGTTTCCCTCTGAGGCGTCTCCCGAATCATGCCGAAGAGCTCCGATGTGGACGCCTGGTAGAACCGCGTCTTTTCCTCCAGACCGAGCAACCGGATAGCCTCCAGCAACCGCAGCGTTCCAAGGCCGTCGGTATTTGCCGTATACTCGGGCGTATCGAAAGACACCTTGACGTGGCTTTGAGCCGCCAGGTTGTAGATCTCGTCCGGCTCAATCTCCCCGACCAGCCGGATAAGGTTTGTGCTGTCAGTGAGGTCCCCGTAATGTAGTCTGAAATGATTGTCCGGATCGTGGGGATCCTTGTAGAGATGATCGATGCGCTGGGTATTGAAACTTGAACTCCTGCGCTTTATTCCATGGACCGTATATCCTTTTTCAAGCAAAAGTTGCACGAGATAGGAACCATCCTGGCCGGTCACCCCTGTAATAAGTGCCGTCTTTGTCTTTTCCATTATTCATTTCCCTCCAGTGGCGAGATTTTCTGTGTGATGTACGTAAAAAATGACTCGGCCCGGCCCATGAGTGAAGGTTCCAGCCGGTCACGAAAAAGTCCAAACAGGTCAAAAGCCTTGACCGCCCCGATCCCGTACACATAAAACCTGTCTTCCTGAAGGAAGATGTACAGCTCCCATGCCATGTTATTGGGGGCCACGGCCCGGAAATGTTGATATGTATAGACGATAGTATCCAGATTGACCGCGGAAAAACGCAGCGCCCCCGCCTCAAGTCTGTAGTCGTAACGCGCCCGGAATTCATCGAATGGTTCCATATGTTGGCGCACCTCGATCGACTCAGCGTTGCCCGTTCCAGCCGTTTTCCGGTCCAGCACCTCCATTTTGTCGAACAGTGCATAGCTTGTCTTTTGCCTTTGCGACCAATAGGGTATGTTGACATAGCCTTGGACATCTGAGAGAGCTTCGGCGATCCGGTTCAGTGTACTTTCAGTCTTCGCCGCGTTCTTTATGGGAACAATAGCCATAAATTCCACCGTGTAATTAGGGTGCAAGTCCCGGAGACGCTTTACGATTTCCTTGGCCCCGCTGTCTTCCCGAGCGAGACTGAGACTGTCCGAGGCCTTGAGCGGGCGGATCACAAGCTCTCCCCGTTCCAACATCGACGCTTCGGCGGCTGAAAGGTTGCGGAACACTCCCGCGTAACCGGAATCAGCGTCTGCGGCTGTCAGCGATACGACAGATATGACCAACGTCATCAGAAAGGCGAGGGGAAACGCGGTTCGGACAGATTTCACTTCAACTCCTCAGAAAAAAAGTCCCAACCCGAAGAATATCTCATACGGGGAGCCTCCGTCACGAGGGCTCGGCGCTGTCAGGGATTTGTTCCTTATTACCGCATCCAGGTCCAGGGCGGCGCTCGCCCTGACAATGAAGGTCCTCATCCTCAAGGGGTACACGGAGAATTCCAGACCGGCCGTATACCAGGCGCTGTCCAGAAATGTGTCGCCAAGGTTCTTGCGGCAATACCCAAGATCGACGAATGGGGTGGTCTGAAGTTCAAAGTCGAACCAATTTTTGCCAATAATGACGTGTGTGGGAAAGTCGAAGAGCTTGAGGGGCATCTGCAGGTTCAGAAAGGCCGCCGAGCCGCCCCACAGGCGTGCATCGACTATGCCCCGCATGTAGGAACCCAAGTCGGTCCTTATGGTGTTGGTGAAGCTGTGGAAGCCGACAAAGCGAGCTTCGAATCCGATCAGGCCTTTGCTGGTGGCATGGTAGAAAAAGTTGGCATCGATATCGATCTGAGGAACAGCCGTCATCAGGTTATAGGCATCGGTATTGGTCAGGCTGGCGGCCATCCCTCTGCGCATGTTGTTGATCCAATCGATCCGGCTGAAATGGAGGCCATGGGAGAAGGTAAGCTTGAAGCCCTTCCTGTCATCCCGAACCATTTCTCCCGGACGCCAGTTGAGGGAAGCGGTGAGCGCCGGAACATAGGAGACGCTTCCATACCTCCCGACAGGAAATCCGGTGGGCAGCGAAGACGACGCGGTCAGGGAAGAAACAAGGAAGTAAGGATCGCTGTCGTTGTCAACTTCGTCAGGGTTGAACTGAAGTCCCTGATTCGCGCTCAGGTTGATCGGGTAGGAGCGGGTTGGTAACAAGACCGAAAACCCGAGGTTCGAAATCGAGGAAGTCGGCCTGCCGTCGGCATGTACGGCGAGGTCCTCGTAGACGCTGAAGCCCGCATCGTAGCCTGCGAGCTGGAATGGCAGGTTCATGCTGGCGAGCCCGCCGTAGGAATGGCGGCCGATTGGGTCGATTGCATAATCGATGTTGAGGATCAGCACCTGCATTGAGCCGAAAAAATTGTAGTCTCGCCCCCGCGCACTCAACACAAGCCCGTCGTTTGAATCATACTTAAAGTAAGGCAAGGCGACGACATTCCAGGAATCTTTGGTAATAAAAGTGATATCGATGAAGACACGTCCATCATCACCCTTTTCAAGCGTATACTCGGCCTTGACTTCCGCAAGCACGCGTTCGTTCAGTAAGACCTGCCTACGCTGTTCGAGATAGCTTTCGAACTCTTCCAGAGTGGCAAATTCGGTGCCGAGATCGATATTGGCCTTTTGGCGCAAGACGCGCTCCATCGTGGAACCCGTTATCTTGAAGGATACGCTGCGAACCGTATAGACCACACGGCTTTCTCCCTCCGAGGGACTTTCTCCTTCAGGGAATGCAAATGGCGCGCAGATGATCAACAAAATTACAAGGAAGAATCCTGGTTTATGCATGACAACCCCACATCGTTTCTTTTGGCCTTTTATTTTTCTCTGTTTTCCTGAAGAAATACACCGCGATGGAGAGTTATTATTGCATTTTGCCTTATCTTTGACAATTATCCTGAGGTTTTGGAGCGAATTTGCCGCATTTTAAAGTGCTTTTCCCGGCATTCTCCGTTTTATCTGCGGAGAGAGGCGGACCCCGAAGGCAGGATAAGAGAAAGACGCTGGCAAGCTTTACTCAGCGCGCGGTGGCCGGTGAATTCATTTCGCCTGGAACACCTTTTCGACCTTTGGCGTGATAATCACCTGACAGTAGCCATAATCGGGGTTGTTGCTGTAGAAATCCTGATGATAGTCCTCGGCTGGCCAGAAAAGGCCGGCAGGCCGGACCTCGGTGACAATGGGGACGGGCCATTCTTCCTGTTGTGCCCGGATTGATTTCTGAGCTTCGGCTTTTTGTGTGTCATTGAGATAAAAAACAGCGGAACGGTACTGCGGACCGACATCATAACCTTGGCGATCCTTAGTGGTAGGATCGTGGATGTGCCAGAAGATGTCGAGTAGTTCGCCGTAGCTTACTTTGGCGGGGTCGAAAAGAATGAGCACGGATTCGGCGTACCCTGTGGTTCCTGTTGACACCTCTTCATACGTTGGTGATGGCGCTGATCCTCCTTCGTAACCGCTTATGACATCTTCGACGCCGGGCACGAGTTCGTAAACTCCCTCGAGGCACCAGAAGCAACCGCCAGCGAGGATCGCGTACTGAAGGCCATCGGTGCGCACAATATTGACGGGCATACCGAATTGTTCTTCAATGCGGGGGCCATCCTTGCCCTGGGCAGGAGTGGTCCGTGGTCCCAGAAGGGGCGGCTTCGCGTTTTTAGCTGAGGCGAGAGCGGAATTCATGGATTCGATTGAGTCGGAGCCTTTGGATGCACATGAGAACAGAAAAAAACTAAGTACTATAGATAGAACTGCATAAATCCTGAATTTCATACTATTATAGTAATATAATTTCAATGCATGAGCAAATATTGAAAAGGTAACGGCTTAGTCAATTCTATATGCGTTTACTCAACTATTTGTTTTTCTGATAATGAATTCTTACACAATACATAATCTTTTTTATATTGACATAGCTGCATGCTTCCCCCAATATATAAAACAATATTATGAGTAGAGAACGTTTTTTTGCAGATGAACACCGGATCATCGATGCAGCGATCTCGCTTATTTGCGAGAACGGATACGAAAAGTTCTCGACAAGGCGTCTCGCCGCGCGGCTCGGTGTTTCGCCCATGACGCTCTATAATTATTTTTCAAATAAAGAAGAGATTGTACAGGTTACCATCAGCACGGCATATGAAAAAGCGTTCGAAGCGATTCAGGATGATTTGAGGGGCTATTTTGAACGAGAGTCCGCCTGTCCGCTCATGGGATTTGTGGAAATGGGCCGAAAGCTGTTTGCGTTTTCCAAGCAGTATCCGCAAATGTACGCTCTTGTTTTTGTGATGAATTTTTCGCCTTATCGTGATCAGCCCTCCCTCGTGGAGTGTTACAACTACACTTTCAAAAAAGTGTTCGAACGGCTTGTCGACAAGAACATCGAAGAGGAGCTTCATCGTCATATCTATCTTTTTCAGGTGCTTGTCTCTGCATTGGTGCGCAACATCTACAACAAACTTGGTCCCACGGACGAGGAGACTTTTGAAATCAATCTCTTGCTTGCATACAACAGACTCTTAAAACCTTTCGAAAGATATTTTGCGGTCTGCCAGGGTATTCAATGATTTTTATGAATCACGAGCCTCAGAGTGTTCGCAGCATGCTCGTCGAACAGGTGTTTCGAAGTGCCCAGGTCAGCCATGGTCAGGATTCTTCGCCACCGCGGTTTATCGTGCGTCAGTACACAAAAAGTCTTCTGGCGGCAGAACCTCCGCTTGTCATACGTGCCAGGCTCGATGTGAAGAGTTTCAGCATTGCGGAATCCCGTGTTCATGTGCTCATTCCTCGTTTTGAAGGCTGCGGGCGCTGCATTCTGTATTTGCACGGAGGCTCGTATGTAGCGACATTTACGCGGCAGCACTGGAATTTTCTTGCGAAAATCGCCGAAAAGACAAAGAGTGTGATTATAGCTCCGGACTACCCCCTCGCGCCGGAGCATCACTGGTCGGAGGCATACCGGATGCTTTTTGCGCTTTGGGAGCGAACGGGAGAATTCCTGCCCCGCAAGAGCATTGTGCTGATGGGGGATTCGGCGGGAGGAGGACTTGCACTCGGTTTTGTGCAGGCATTGAGGGATGCTCATCTTACAATGCCCGCATCGGTGATCATGCTGAGCCCCTGGCTCGATGTGACGCTTGAAAATCCGCAGATCGGAGAGCTCTCGCCGGTTGATCCTTTTCTCAATGTCGAAGCGCTGCGAACCGCGGGCAAGGCTTGGACAGGCGGCTCGAATCCTCGTCGTATGGAAATAAGTCCTATATACGGGCACTTTGAGAATCTTCCCCCTCTGAGCCTTTTTATCGGGACGAAGGATGTTTTGTTGGCTGATTGCCGAAAGCTCTGGAATATCTGTTCCGTAACGGAAGTCCCTCTCGATTATTATGAATATGAACACATGCTGCATGTCTGGATGCTTTTGCCAATTCGTGAATCGGGGCATGCGGTGGCGCAGATCGCGGGAATTTTGGCAACGCAGGCGCAGTGCGCCGACATCGACGCGGTGCTGGAATTTTCGAAGGAGGATGAAGCATGAGGGCGGGACGAACGGCGAAGAGAACAGGACTTTGGGGCACTGGTCTGGCAATGCTGGTGCTGGGGCTTTTTGTGGTAACGACTGGGGCGGCGGCACAGGGAATGGATGCCCCCGGAGCAGGCTCGCAGTTTCAGAAGCGCAGTATTCAGGTGCAAGGACAAGCGACGATGTCGGTTGAACCTGATGTCGCGTATCTCCGCCTTGGCGTGGAAACACAGGGCGATACGTTGGCAAAGGCACAGGGGCAGCTCGCCGAGCGGGCCTCAAAAGTCCTTGACGCTTTGTCGCAGGCCGGCATTGACCGGACAAACATGAAGACAAGCTCGTACCGCGTATCGCCCGTGTACAGCACCCGCCAGGACAAGCAGAATGTCATTATCGGGTATAGGGCTGAAACGACGATCAATGTGGAAGTCGCGGATCTATCGTCGGTGGCAGGATTGGTGGACGCAGCGATGAATGCCGGCGCGAATGTGGTTCGCTCGATCTCGTATGACCGCAAGGATATGCAGACCTTCAAGGTTCAGCTCATTCAGGCAGCCTGCATGGATGCAAAGATGAAGGCGGATGCGGCGGCAGCGGCGTTCGGAGCTCAGGTGGGCGCACCGGTTTCCGTGGACATTCAGGATTCATTCTCGGCCCGCGAAGCAGGAAATGTGATGATGATGAAGGCGGCGGCCCCCGATTTTTTGAGCCCTGGAGAGCTCGATATCGGCGTTTCGGTATCCGTTGAATTCGAACTGCTGACGGAATAGCCTGTCGCCTCCCGGGCTTTTTTCTTGATTGACAGAAAGGCGCAATCGTGTCTCTATAATGGCCATGCGGCGTAGAATTGGTGTCATCGACAGCGGTATGGGCGGGCTTACGGTGGTGAGGAGCCTCATTTCGATGCGCGCCCCATGCGATATTGTCTACGTGGGCGATAACGCGAATATGCCCTATGGCAACAGACCTTTCAGCGAGATTGTCTCGCTTGCCGGGCGCATGCTGGATATGCTCTCAGAGCACGAAGTCGAGGTTGTGGCGATCGCGTGCAATACGATTTCGGCGACAGTGGAGCATCTGAGGCCGCTTTCCAAGGTTCCGCTTGTCGATATCATAAGTCCGGCGGCAGAGGCGCTCGCCAGGCGCGGCGAGCCCGATGTCGGACTTTTTGCCACCGAATTTACGGTAAAGTCGGGTCTGCACGCGAAGCGTGTGGGGGAGCTGAATCCCGCGGTGAAAGTACACGGAGTCTCAAGTCCGAGGCTCGCGGCTCTCATCGATGGGGCGATCGGCGACGAAAAGGCGATTCGCGATGAGATCGCCTCGATGCTGGAAAAGCTCGCCTCGCTTCATCCGGTCACGACGGTGCTGCTGGGCTGTACGCATTATCCGATCGTGATGGAGATATTCAAGTCGCTTGCGCCGGATATTGCGTTCATCGATCCGGCGGATCTGCAGGCGGATGAAGTGATGAGGCTTTTGCGCCAGGGAGGGCACAGCGAAACATTCGATACTGAGGCCCTGAATATGGCACACGCCGAGGTATCCGGCGCGGCGCGCGCTGCGGCGCCTTCACTCGAAATTATCACTTCAGGGATTCCTGATTCGTATCGCCGAATCATGCAAAGACTTGGGATTCCTGAGGCTCAGAGTATACGCCGCCTTGAGGCTTGATGGCATCCGTCCAGCCTGCCCAGCCGGGTGCATCTTCCCAGAAAGAGGGCGGTTCGCCATCTGAAGGTTCGTAGTCGGCCGCTTCGTAAGGCGAGGGTGGCGCGGTGGCAGCCTGTGCGCCGGGTTGCGGTGTTTCCTCCTCGGGGTGTGTCGTCTTCCACTCTTCCATTCTTCTGTTTCTGAGGAACTTCGTCGCGACGGAGGGGAAGAGCTCCAGAAGGAGCTGTTCTTTTTCGTTCTGTGCCAGGAGTGCCCCTCCGGCCTCGGCTACGGGTGGATTTTCCTGAGCTTGGTATTTGCTCGTATCATAGGGCTTTTCTTCGCGCGTGCCACAGATTTTATTCCGGAATTCAGGATCGACGGGCCATGGGGTCTTTCCGTATGAGCCAAGAATGAGTTCGGCAAAGTTCTTCGAGACATTCTCGTACATCTCCTTGCCTTGGTGCAGACTGATCATGCAGTTGACCGCTTGCACCCCGACAATTTGGCTCGTAGGCGTCACAAGTGGCGGCAGGCCGGAATCGAGGCGCACGCGGGGCACAAGGCGGAGCACTTCGCCCAGGTGTTGCTGGAGCTTTGCTTCCTTGAGCTGGGCCATCATGTTGGTGTACATGCCCCCGGGGATCTGCGCATGCCGCACAATTTCGTCGGGATCGGGGTAAGAGAATGCTTTTTCGATTTCCTGGCAGATGACGAGCGATTTCTGGTACTTCCCGCCAACGGCTGCTTCGAGCGCATCATCAAAGAGCTTTGATAGATGAGGAGGAAGGCTGTCTTTGGAAAGGTCGAGTTCGGGCGGCAGCTTCTTATATTGATCATATGCGGAAAGTTCGCCGCGAATCTGACGTAGACGCCTGTCTATTCTCGCGACCGCGGCGTTGTCCACATCGGTGGAGAGGCCCAACCTGTCGGCAAAGACGCGAATGATTTCGTAGGCGGGAGCCGCCGGACCGCCGGAGAACGAAAGCACTGCGGTGTCGACTATGTCGACGCCATTGACCATGGCGGCAAGAAGGCTTGCCACTCCGAATCCCGGAGTGCAGTGCGTGTGCAGATCGACAGGCACTGCAAGCTCGTTTTTCAGTGCTTTGATGAGTTCCGCGGCCGCGGACGGATCGATGAGTCCCGCCATGTCCTTGATGGTGATCATGTCGGCGCCGAGGGAGGCCAGTTCCTTTGCTTTTTTGACATAATAGTCGACAGTGAAGAGCTTTGGCGGGATTTTTTTGCCGGAAAAAAGTGCGTTGACTCGATCGCTGAAGGTAAAACGAGGATCGACGGTGTAGCACACGGCGCAGTCGGCCAGCCCGCCCGCTTCTTTCACAAAACGGATCGAGGATTTCATGTTGTCGATATCGTTGAGCGCATCGAAAATGCGCATGATGTCTATGCCTGTGGCGATGGCATTTTTACAGAAGCCTTCGATGACTGAATCCGGATAGGGAGTATAGCCGAAAAGATTCCTCCCCCGGGAGAGGGCTGTCAGTTTTGAGGCGTCTCCGACGCCTTTTTTGATGGTAGCGAGTCTGTCCCATGGATCTTCGCCGAGATATCGCATCACGGAGTCGGGGACAGCGCCTCCCCATACTTCCATTGCGTAGAAGTGGCTTTGGCGGTAATCATCGAGTACCGCTTTGACTTGTTCGTTGGTCATGCGCGTGGCAAACTGCGATTGTTGTCCGTCTCGAAGGGTCACGTCGCGAATCTTGACATATTTCATAATCTGCTCTCCAAGGATAGATTATTTGTACCCGAAATCGGAGGATGCGGCAAGTATCGGCAATATATATGATTTATGCGTAAAATCGGTAGATTTTGACAAAATCGGGAATTACCTGTACAATGAAACTACGTCGTAAACGTTCCTTATGCACAAATTTCCTTTTAAAAATTCACTTTTCCGGAGGAACACCTCTCAGTCTGTTGGATTGAGTGCGGCGAACAGCAAACAAGAGCAAAGAGATGGCTGAACCCAAAAAAAGATTCTTTCACATCATCAGGGAGAATTATTGCAAGGGCTGTAATATCTGTGTCGCTTTCTGCCCAAAACAGGTGTTGGAGCTGAGAAACGGCAAGGTTTTTCCAGCCCGGCCAGATGACTGTATAGGATGCAGAATGTGCGAGCTTCGATGCCCTGATTTCGCAATCGAAGTGCATCCGGCCGAGGAAAAGTCCAAGTTTGAGCGGAGCGTCAATCATATCGATTTGAGTCTTCCGCCGGAGGCGCACCATGGTTGAAAAAGTAAGACTGATGCAGGGAAACGAGGCTTGCACGATGGCTGCCATCGCCGCGGGGCTTGAATTCTACGCGGGATATCCCATTACGCCGTCGACCGAGATCGCCGAGATGTGCTCGGAAGAGCTCCCCAAGGTTGGCGGCAAATTCATCCAGATGGAAGATGAGATTGGCTCGATATCGGCGTGCATTGGAGCCTCGCTTACCGGCGCGAAGGCGATGACCGCGACTTCGGGGCCGGGTTTTTCACTCATGCAGGAAGCAATCGGCTACGCGAGTCTCTGTGAGATTCCCCTGGTCATTATCGATGTTCAGCGTGTCGGACCATCGACGGGCATGCCGACAAGCCCCGCACAGGGCGATGTCATGCAGGCACGCTGGGGGACGCACGGCGATCATCCGATTATCGCGCTCGCGCCTGGCAATGTGAAGGAATGCTACGAGCTCACGTTCCGCGCGTTTGAGCTGTCGGAAAAGTATCGGGTGCCAGTCATCGTGCTCACCGACGAAGTGATCGGCCACATGCGCGAAAAAGTGGTTCTGCCCGATCCCGGAAGCTATAAGATACCCATGAGGGCCATGCCCCAAAACCCTGCCGGTTACAAACCCTATGCCGCGGATCCCAATGGCGGCGTGCCGCTTATGGCTCCATTTGGCATGGGCTACCGCTGGCACTGCACGGGGCTTTTCCACGATGAAAATGGCGCCCCGTCGAGCAAGCCCGCGGTCGCCTCTGTCTTGATGCGCCGGCTCAACCTGAAAGTCGAAAACAGAGCTGACGATTTGGCCGATTATTTTGCCGAAGGGCTTGAAGATTGCGATCTGGCGGTTGTTTCTTTCGGCTCTTCGGCGATGGCGGCCCTCTCCGCAGTGCGCCGGGCCCGCAGTGAAGGGTACAAAGTTGGCATGTTCAGGCCCAAAACCATATGGCCGTTCCCCACGGCGACCGTGCGCCGCCTGCTTGCCCCCGCCAAAAGAATCCTCGTGCCCGAAATGAACCTTGGTCAGCTCGCCCTCGAGATCGAACGCGCCGCTGGCTGCGAACGCCCCGTCATCAGGCTCGGAAAAGTCAATGGAGAGCTCTTCCACCCTGACGAAGTGTTCGCCGCGATCAAGGAGGCACTCTAATGGCTGAATTCCTTTCCTACTTCCGGCAGGACCGGCTTCCCCATATCTGGTGCCCGGGCTGCGGCAATGGCACAGTGACGGGCGCGCTCGTCCGCGCGATCGACAAGCTGGGGCTCGACAAGAACAATATCGTCGTGGTGTCCGGCATCGGCTGTTCGAGCCGCGCGGTCGGGTATCTCGATTTCGATACGCTCCACACCACGCACGGCCGCGCCATTGCCTTCGCGACGGGCGTAAAACTTGCGCGCCCCCGCCTCAAGGTCATCGTTATCACGGGCGACGGCGACAGCGCCGCGATCGGCGGCAACCACTTTATCCACGCCGCGCGCCGCAATATCGATATTACGACCATCATTATCAATAACAATATATATGGAATGACGAGCGGTCAGGCTTCGCCCATGACGCCACACGGCATGCTTGGCACGACCGCGCCCTACGGCAATGTCGAGTACAACTTCGACCTGTGCGAGCTCGCGAAGGCCGCGGGTGCCACCTATGTCGCGCGGGCGACCACCTACCACTATGTGCTGCTCGAGGACCTCATCGCGAAGGCGATCATGCACAAAGGTTTTTCCGTGGTGGAGGCCCTGTCGCAGTGCCCGACGTATTTTGGCCGCAAGAATAAAATCGGCGGTGCCGTGGACACGCTCAACTGGATCAAGGATCAGACCATCAATGTGAAGGCCGCGGCAGCCCTGCCGCCCGAAAAGCGCGAGGGCAAGATTCTCATCGGCGAGCTTCACAGCATTGAGAAAGCTGAATTTACGCAGCAGTACCTTGAGGTCATCGCCAAAGTGCAGCGTGCCAATCCCAGCTATGCCCGGAACAAAGGAGTACCAGGATGCGAGTTGAATTCAGACTGAGCGGCTCGGGCGGGCAGGGGCTTTTGCTCGCGGGCATCGTGCTGGCCGAGGCCGCGATTCGGGACGGCAAGAATGCGGTGCAGACACAGAGTTACGGTCCCGAAGCCCGTGGAGGATCGAGCAAGGCCGAGGTCGTCATCGCCGACGGCGATATCGATTATCCGAAGGCGACTGCGCCCGATTTCTTGCTTGCGCTGACATCGGATGCATACCGAAGTTACGGACTTTCGATGAAAAAGGGCATCATTATTACGGATTCGACCGTGAAGATCGATCCGCCCGCGGGAGTGCCGGTGGTGGCACTTCCCATCCTCGAAACGGCGTCCAAGAAACTTGGGCGGGCTGTCGTGGCAAACATAGTCGCGCTCGGCGTGCTGGGCGGCATCTCCGGCATCGCCTCGCCGAAAGCCCTAAAAGAGGCGGTTCGAAGTCGTGTGCCGAAAGGGACAGAGGACCTCAACCTTGCGGCGCTTGAGGAAGGCCTGGCCCTCGCGGCACAAGCGAAGGCGGCTCACTAGCGATGCCGTGCGCGGAAAAGGCGCGGCGATAGAGCGACGTCCCGAGGAGGATCAAATGGTTGACTTCGAAAAACTCGAGCAAGATTTCAATGTGTGGAAGGCCAGGGTCGAAAAGGCGAACGAAAAATATCCCGAACGCAAAAAACAGTTCGTGACAGGCTCAAATGCACCCGTCGACCGCGTATATACGCCGCTTGATCAGGTGGATTCCGATTACAGTCGTCAGCTTGGTCTGCCGGGCGAATTCCCTTACACGCGAGGCGTACAGCCCACCATGTACCGCGGGCGGCTCTGGACGATGCGCCAGTACGCGGGTTTCGGGACCGCCGAGGAATCGAACGCGCGCTACAAATACCTGCTCGAGCAGGGGCAGACGGGGCTCTCCGTGGCCTTTGACCTGCCCACGCAGATCGGATATGACTCCGACCATCCGCTCTCGGAGGGCGAGGTCGGGAAAGTCGGCGTCGCCATAGATTCACTCGCCGACATGGAAGTGCTGTTTGGCGGCATCCCGCTCGATAAAGTTTCGACGAGCATGACGATCAACGCTCCCGCGGCCGTGCTTCTCGCGATGTACATCGTTGTGGCGGAAAAGCAGGGCGTGGGTGCCGAAGCGCTCAACGGCACGATACAGAACGACATTTTAAAGGAATACATCGCGCGCGGCACGTATATCTTCCCGCCCGCGCCGTCGATGCGGCTCATCACCGACATCTTCGAATACTGCTCGAAGCATGTGCCGAACTGGAACACGATTTCCATCTCCGGCTATCATATCCGGGAAGCGGGCGCCACGGCGGTACAGGAAGTCGCCTTCACCTTGGCGGACGGCATCGCCTATGTCGAGGCGGCGATCAGGGCCGGACTCGATGTCGACGAGTTCGCGCCGCGCCTGTCGTTCTTCTTCAACGCGCACAATGACCTTTTCGAAGAAGTGGCGAAATTCCGCGCCGCCCGCCGGGTCTGGGCGCACATCATGCGCGACCGCTTCGGCGCGAAAAATCCGAAGAGCTGGATGCTCCGCTTCCACACGCAGACCGGCGGCTCAACGCTGACGGCGCAGCAGCCCGACAACAACATCATCCGCGTCACGCTGCAGGCGCTCGCGGCGGTCCTCGGAGGCACGCAGTCGCTGCATACCAATTCGCGCGACGAGGCGCTCGCGCTTCCCACCGAAGAAGCGGTGCGCATCGCCCTTCGCACCCAGCAGATCATCGCCTACGAATCGGGCGCCGCGGAGACTGTGGACCCGCTCGCCGGCTCATACTATGTCGAAAGCCTCACCGACCGCATCGAGAAAGAAGCGCTTCAGTACATCAAACGCATCGACGATCTGGGTGGCGCGGTCAAGGCCATAGAGCAGGGGTACATTCAGCAGGAAATCCAGGATTCGGCCTACGCGTGGCAGATGGACGTCGAGAAAAACGAGCGCATCATCGTAGGTCTCAACAAGTTCCAGGTCAAGGAGAATCCGCCCAAAGGGCTTCTGCGCGTTGATCCGGCAGTCGGGGAGCACCAGAGGCAGAAACTCGCCTCTCTCAAGGCGAACCGGAATCAGAACAACGTCGACTCGGCGCTGGCTTCGCTCAGAAAGGCCGCGAGCGGTGCCGACAACCTCATGCCCCCTATTCTCGAGGCGGTGCGCGCGTACGCCACTCTCGGCGAGATATGCGGCGTGCTGCGCGAAGAATTCGGCGAATACAAGCCAAATGTGATGTTCTAAGGGGGGAGTGAAGATGGAACGGAAAATCAGAGTACTGGTGGCGAAACCCGGACTCGACGGCCACGATCGCGGCGCGAAGGTCATCGCGCGCGCCCTGCGCGATGCGGGCATGGAAGTGATCTACACGGGGCTGAGGCAGACTCCGGAGCAGATCGTCAGCGCGGCGATTCAGGAAGATGTCGATGTCGTCGCATTATCGATACTTTCGGGAGCGCACAACCATCTTTTCCCGCGCGTGGTTGAACTTCTGCGAGAGCGAGGCGCCGATGACGTGCTCGTGTTCGGCGGCGGGGTCATCCCCGAAGAAGATATTCCCTTCCTGAAATCGAAAGGCATCGCCGAAATATTCGGTCCGGGGACGCCGACATCGAAGACCATAGAGTTCATCAGGGCAAACCTCAAGCGGCCGCTGAACTGAGATATGAGAGTTACGGAGCGCTTTGCCGATGAATGAATTAGTGCGCCGCTGCATTGAAGGCGATGTCCGCGCGGCGGCCCGTCTCATTACCCTCCTCGAAAGCCAGGACAGGGATGCCTACGCCGCCCTCTATCGCCTGAAGGACCATGCGGGGCGCGCACAGGTCATCGGCATCACAGGACCGCCCGGCGCGGGCAAGAGCACCCTCGCCGATAAATTGATCACTCAGTTCAGGGCGCGCGGCCTGAGAGTGGGTGTGCTTGCGGTAGACCCTTCGAGTCCCTTTTCTGGCGGCGCGATTTTGGGCGACCGCCTGCGGATGCAGAGTCACGCGACTGACACGGGGGTTTTTATCCGGAGCCTCGCGACGCGCGGGAGCCTCGGAGGCATTTCGAAGGCGACGCACGCCGCGATTCGCGTGCTCGACGCCGCGGGCTACGATATTGTGCTTGTCGAGACAGTGGGGGTCGGCCAGTCCGAAGTCGACATAGTGAGAGTCGCCGACACCGTGGTCCTCGTGTCCGTGCCGGGTCTTGGGGACGATATCCAGGTGATCAAAGCGGGCATCATGGAAATAGGGGATATCTTCGTGGTGAACAAGGCGGACAGGGACGGCGCGGACCGCGTGGTGCGTGAGCTCCGCGCGATGCTCGAAACGCAGGTCCAGCTGCGCGGCGGCCAGGCGCCCGCGGGCGGGCC
>DJVZ01000028.1:19369-31587 GCA_002441395.1 Spirochaetaceae bacterium UBA6243
TTCCCCCAGTGCTCAAGACAATAGCGGAGACGGGCGTGGGAGTCCCCGAACTCGCCGATGCCATTGCCCGTCATTTTGAGCGACTCAAGAATACCGGTGAGCTGGAACGCAAACGGCTCGAATCCATTCGCTACCAGCTGGGCCAGTTCGTCTTCGATGAAATAACGCACCTTTTGAGCCTTTCAGAGCTTTCGAAGGTTCGGGATGATCTTGCGCAAAAAGTAATTTCCCGTGAACTGGACGTATACAGCGCCGGAGTGGCGCTTTTCCACAGCATTCCAGAACAAGGAGCACCCCGTGAACACCCTCAGACTTGACCATATCGGCATTGCGGTCGAAAAAATCGACGCGTCCCTTCCCGTGTGGGAGGGCATCCTGAGCCTTCCTCTCCACGGCATCGAGGAAGTGGCAGACCAGAAGGTGAAGACCGCCTTCATGCCCATCGGTGAGAGTGAAATCGAGCTCCTCGAGACAACTGATCCTGAAGGGCCGATCGGCAGATTCCTCGCTGCGAAAGGGCAGGGTGTCCACCATCTGGCCTTCCGAGTCGCGAATATCGACGATGCGCTGGCCGAACTCAAGGCAAAGGGTATTCGGCTTATAGATGAGACGCCGCGTCATGGGGCGGGGGGCGCACGGATCGCCTTTATTCATCCCAAGGCGACGGGGGGCGTGCTTGTCGAGCTCTGCGAACGGGCGTAGAATTCGCACTAATTTATTATTGTGAAAAGCAACCTCCCCGCTGGAGGTAATTATATAAGGACGGTTTGTATGGAGAAAAAGCTGAAGGAGCTTGAGGAGCGCCGAGCGAAAGTGCTTGCCGGCGGCGGCCCGAAGAGGGTTGCCGCACAGCATGAGAAAGGCAAGATGACCGCTCGCGAGAGGATCGAGATGCTGCTCGATCCGGGGACCTTCATGGAACTGGATGCGTTTGTCGAACACCGGGCGACCCAGCTCGGGATGGACAAGATCGACGCTCCGGGCGAAGGTGTCGTGACTGGCTACGGGTTGGTCAATGGCAGGAACGTCTGCGTGTTTGCCCAGGATTTTACCGTTATCGGTGGAAGTCTTGGCGAGATGCACGCCGCGAAGATCTGTAAGGTGATGGACCTGGCGGTAAAAATTGGCTGTCCCCTGGTCGGTATCAACGACTCGGGCGGAGCGCGCATTCAGGAAGGCGTGGACGCGCTCTCCGGGTATGGTGAAATTTTTTACCGCAACACGCTCGCGTCGGGTGTTATTCCTCAGATTTCAGTGATTATGGGTCCATGCGCCGGTGGCGCGGTCTATTCGCCGGCGCTCACCGATTTTGTCTTTATGACCGAGGGAACCAGCAACATGTTCATAACCGGGCCACAGGTCATCAAGGCGGTGACCGGCGAAGAAGTGAGCGCGGAGGACCTTGGTGGCGCGCGCGTGCACTCCGAAGTCTCGGGCGTGTCACATTTCAGCTTCCCCGATGAACAGTCGACGATTGAGGCGATTCGCAAGCTGCTTTCCTATTTGCCGCAGAACAATGTCGAAGATCCGCCGGTCATGGATATCGGCGACGATCCGAACCGCACCGACGATGCGCTCGCGGATTTGATGCCGGATTCTCCGAACAAACCTTATGATGTCCGCGATATCATCACGCGGATCGTGGATTCCGCGGATTTCTTCGAAGTACAGCCCGATTATGCGAAGAATATTGTCACCGGCTTTGCGCGGCTCGCGGGCCGTTCTGTCGGCATTATCGCAAACCAGCCCAAGCATCTTGCGGGCGTCCTCGACATCAACGCATCGGACAAGGCGACGCGCTTTATCCGATTCTGTGATTCGTTCAATATGCCGCTTCTTACCCTGACTGATACGGCCGGGTACTTGCCCGGCGTCGGCCAGGAACACGGTGGCGTCATCCGGCATGGAGCAAAGCTTCTCTACGCGTACTCGGAAGCCTCCGTGCCGAAGTTGACCGTGATTCTGCGCAAGGCATATGGCGGAGCCTATATCGCGATGTGCTCGCGGCATCTCGGCGCTGACCAAGTTTTCGCCTGGCCGACTGCCGAAATCGCGGTCATGGGGCCGGAAGGTGCCGCAAACATCATCTTCAAGAAAGAAATCGAGGAGTCGGCGGACCCCGCAACCATGCGCAAAGACAAGATTGAAGAGTACAAGCGCAGTTTTGCGAACCCCTATATGGCGGCGGCCCGGGGCTATGTGGACGATGTCATCGAGCCCTCCCATACGCGCATGCGCCTGTGTAATGCCCTGAATACCCTTCTGGGCAAGCGCCAGAGCACACCTTCCCGCAAGCACGGGAATATTCCCGTCTGAGAGGCCGCACATGACAAATCCTTGGATGATTATGCTTCTCGGCATCATTACGGTGTTTGTGGTGCTATTTCTTATAATACTGTTCCTGCTTGGATTCCCCGGGTTTTTCGGTGCCCTCAAACGCAGAGAGCATGGAAAGCCTGCTCCGCTTCCCCAGATTATTGAGGTGACAAAAAAAACTGTTTTGGCTGCAGACGGAAGCGCGTCTCAAACCGCGGGCGAGTTCTCGGCGCAGGAAGAAGAAACATTGGTCGCCGTATTGACTGCCGCGGTCGCCGCGGCGAGCAGTTCTGAAATAGGTTCTTTTGCAATTACGCAGGTGCGTCAGGCACAGGCAGAAAGCAGTGGCGGTTTCAACACCCCCGTATGGGGCAGGGTCGAGCGCCTCGCTCGCAAATAATGCACGGAATTGATCAGGAGTAATATATTATGAAGCAATATAGAATTACAGTAAATGGCAAATCCTATGATGTGACTGTTGAGGAGCTTGGCGTGGCAAAGAATGCACCGGCTGGCAGCACTGTACAGGCATCTGCCGCCGCGCCGGCCCCCAGTGCCGCGCCTGCCGCCCCCGTTCAGCCCGCGGCCCCCGCAAATGGCGGTTCCATCATCACAGTCAAGGCGCCTATGCCTGGCACGGTACTGTCTTTCAAAGTCATTGTGGGGCAGCAGGTAAAGCGTGGTGATGTGTTGCTGCTTCTTGAAGCCATGAAGATGGAGAATGAAATTGTCGCTCCGCAGGACGGCACTGTTGTTGCGCTTCGCATTCCTGCGAGTGCCTCTGTGAACACTGGCGACCCGCTCGTCGATCTCGCGTAGGGAGGGGGATTTCTCCATGGAACAATTTTTCTCCCATTTTATTTCCTCGACTGGCTTTATTGCCATGACATGGGGACAGCTCCTGATGCTGGTGATTTCCTGCGTTTTATTGTACCTCGGCATCGCACGCGAATATGAGCCGCTTTTGCTCGTCCCGATTGCCTTCGGCATGCTGCTGGCAAATATTCCTATGAGCGGCATTACGGACGGGCCAAAGGATGGGCTGGTGGGAGGCCTCATCTACTACCTGTATCAAGGCGTGAAGCTTGGAATATATCCTCCGCTCATTTTTCTTGGAATCGGCGCAATGACGGACTTCGGCCCTCTTATCGCAAACCCCTGGAGCCTTTTGCTCGGCGCGGCTGCGCAATTGGGGATATTCATTCCCTTCATCGCGGCGTATTACATGGGCTTTGATTTAAAATCGTGCGGAAGCATCGCGATTATCGGTGGTGCGGACGGCCCGACGGCGATCTATGTCACTTCGCGCCTGAAACCCGAGCTGCTGGGGCCGGTTGCCATCGCGGCGTACTCTTACATGGCGCTTGTGCCACTCATTCAGCCTCCCATCATGAAGGCGCTGACGACGAAAAAAGAGCGACAGGTGAAAATGGCTCAGCTGCGGGAAGTATCGAAGGCGGAGCGCATCGTATTCCCGATTCTCGTGACTCTTTTGATTGGTCTCTTGCTGCCGGCGGCGGTGCCTCTTGTCGGGTCTCTCATGCTCGGCAACCTTTTCAGGGAATCGGGTGTCACCGACAGGCTTTCCGACACCGCACAGCATGCCCTCATCAACATCCTGACGATTTTTCTCGGCGTTTCGGTGGGCTCCACCGCGAGCGCTGCCAAATTTCTGAATCCTCAGACGCTGATGATCATCGCGCTTGGACTCTTTGCGTTCTGCTGTGGCACGGCCGGTGGTGTGCTATTCGGCAAAATAATGTACCGGGTCACTGGCGGCAAAGTGAATCCGCTCATCGGCTCGGCGGGCGTGTCCGCGGTGCCCATGGCGGCGCGCGTCAGCCAGGTCGTCGGCGCCAAGGAAGATCCGACCAACTTCCTCTTGATGCATGCCATGGGTCCGAATGTCGCTGGCGTTATCGGTTCGGCGGTCGCGGCGGGTGTGCTTTTGTCGGTGCTTGGCTGAGAGGTGCTTCTGTAAGGATATTCCGCTGCTCTGCATTTTTATGATATAGTCGCCCAATCTGAAAAACACACAGAAGTGTGGAGCGTACGATGAAAATTCTCAAATTTGGCGGTACTTCGGTGGGCAGCCCCGAAGCGGTCCGTGCGCTCGTCACCATCGCAAAAGATTCTGGCGAGCGCGTTTTTGTAGTCTCGGCATTTTCGGGCATTACCGATTCCCTGCTGCAAGCCGCGCAGTGTGCGAGTGAGGGAGGGGAATGGCGGCTCCTTTTTGAGACAATATCAGAGCGGCATCATTCGATGATTGCCGCTCTTTTGGCCCCCCCTCTTGAGGCGACGGCGACGGCCAGCACGAATGCTCTCCTCGGGGAATTGTCCTCTCTCTTGTTGGGAATTTCTCTGGTGAGCGACCTGTCGCCGCGGACGCTCGATCTTGTCGCGTCCTTTGGCGAACGCCTGAGCGCCGGTATCCTGGCCCAGACGCTTTTGCAATCCGGCATTGAGGCCGAAGCGGTCGACGCCCGCCAGTTCATTGTCACCGATGACAAGTTCGGCGCGGCCCACTGGCTAGAGGCAGAGACCACGCGGCGCGTCAGTACCTTTTTCGAGAATTTTCCCCATATCGCCGTTGTGACGGGATTTATTGGTTCGACCGAGGATGGCCTTACCACAACCTTGGGCCGGGGTGGCTCGGATTTCACCGCCGGCATACTGGGGGCCTGTCTCAATGCCGAAGAGATTCAGATCTGGACCGATGTCGACGGCATCATGACTGCCGACCCCAAGGCTGTTCCGGACGCCTTTGTGATTCCTGAGATTTCCTACGTCGAAGCGATGGAGATGTCGCATTTCGGCGCAAAGGTACTGCATCCGCCAACAATCCTTCCGGCCATGTCCAAGGGCATTCCCGTTCGAATTCTGAATACCTTCAATCCTCAGGCTCCAGGGACGCGCATTGTCAGGGAAGCGGTACCGAGCACCTGGCCTGTCCGAGGCATCGCCGCGATTTCCTCGATTTCTCTTCTGTTGCTGCAGGGGCCGGGGCTCCCAGGCGTAACGGGCATTGCGGGCAGAATGTTCGCCGCGCTTGCTGCGGCGAGAGTCAATGTCATACTCATCACTCAAGGCTCGAGCGAGCTCTCCATCTGCTGCGCGGTTCTTCCCCAGGACGCAGACAGGGGCGTCAGGGCACTGAGAGAGGAATTCCGCTACGAGATCGGCACCGGGACCATCCAGATGCCGGCTGTCGAAAAAGATTTGAGCGTGATCGCGGTGGTGGGGGAGATGATGAAGCACCGCGTGGGTATCTCGGGGCGCGTCTTCAAAGCTCTGGGGCGGAATGGCATAAACGTGGTTGCGATCGCCCAAGGGTCGTCGGAGCTCAATATTTCCATAGTGGTGAGCGCTCAGGAGCGAAACAAGGCGATGAGCGCCATCCACGATGCTTTTTTTCTGGCTGGCGTACGCACGGTCAATGTGTTTTTGGTCGGCACAGGCCTCATCGGCGGAACACTGCTCTCGCAGGTCGCGGCGCAGCACAGGAAGCTTTTTCAGGATCGATCGATCCGGGTGCGAATTGCAGGCATAGCAAATTCACGCAACATGCTGATCGATTCCAAAGGGATCGATATTGATCATTGGCAAGAAACACTGACTGCCCAGGGTCATAAGACGGATCTTGGCCATTTCGTGCAAGCGCTGCTCAAACTCAATCTGCCGAATGCCTGCTTTTGCGACTGCACCGCCAGCGATATCCCCGTGCAGTTCTATGAGTCGATGCTTTCGGCGTCGATTTCCGTGGTAACGCCGAACAAGCGAGGCAACAGTGGCACCCTCCAGCAGTACCGAAGGCTCATTGACCTCGCGCGCGAAATGGATGTCCCCTATCGGTACGAGACGACCGTGGGTGCCGGCCTGCCTGTCATCGGCACAATTCAGGACCTTGTGGCTTCCGGCGACGAGATATTCAAAATAGAAGCGGTTCTTTCGGGGACGATCAGTTATATTTTCAACAATCTCGGGCCCGGGCTTGCTTTTTCCGAACTCGTAAAGCAAGCAAAACAGCTCGGCTATACAGAGCCAGACCCGCGCGACGACCTGAGTGCAAGAGACATTGCACGAAAGGCAATTATCCTCGCGCGCGAGGCAGGATACGCCTTTGAAGGGTCGACGGTGCAGATAGAGCCCCTCATCTCGGAGAGAATCTCCAGGGCCCCCTCGATTGATGCATGCATGGCTCTGTTGCCCGAGATGGACGGTGTATTGGAAGGACGCCGCACGGCGGCTTCTCAGAAGGGTACAGTGCTGCGCTATGTCTCTGTGATTACGCAGCGGGGGTGTCGGCTCTCGCTCTGTGAATACGGGCCGGATAGCCCGTTCTATAGCCTGACAGGCACCGATAATATGGTTGTGATCACTTCAAAGCGATATTCCCAGAATCCGCTGGTGATACGCGGTCCGGGAGCGGGTGCCGATGTCACTGCGGGCGGTGTGTTTGCCGACATCTTGAAGACTGCGGAATCTTATCTTTAATTGTTTGTATTATAAATAAAAAGGCCGCCAAACGCGTGTGAGCGTTTGGCGGCCTTTCTTGTATATGCCATTACTGCGATGCTGCGACGCGCCGCGCTTTTCGCGAGCGGGTAACTTGGCTTATCACCATGATCGCGACAAGCCCCATGCCGATCAGGTCAGTAGTAAGGCCGGGATAAATCAGCAATACGCCACCCGCAAATCCTACGATTCGCTCGTACCAAAGAGTGGTCGTCATAAGCCATCCATTGACGGCGGCCGCTATTGAGATAATGCCGACAACGCTCGTGATGAGCATCCAGATGAAGGAGATCGCATTGACATTGAACAGGAGCATCTGGGGATTCATCACAAAGATGTAGGGAACAAGGAATGCAGCAATAGCTAGCTTGGTTGCATTGATGCCGGTCTTCATCGGGTTGGCCTTAGCGATGCCTGCGCCCGCAAAGGCTGCGAGCGCGACAGGAGGCGTGACGTCCGCGATGATGCCGAAATAGAAGGCGAACATGTGCGCCGGCAGGATGATGCTCGCGGGCGCTACGGCGTACGGATCAAGACCTGCCTGCCTCGAGAGCAGCATGATGATGGCAGGTGCCGCGATAGTCGAGGTAATGACGTAGTTTGCGGTAGTCGGAACGCCCATGCCGAGTATCAGCGAGGTCAGCATAGTGAAGAAAAGCGTCGGTACTACGCGTCCGCCGGCAAGGTCGACCAGGACTGAGCCAAGCTTGAGGCCAAGGCCTGTCAGCGTAACGACACCGATGATGATGCCTGCGCACGCCGTTGCCGCGAGCACTCCCAGCGCGGAGCGCGCACCGGCTTCCAGCGCCCGCACAATCTCGATCGGCGGGATCCGCGTACTTTTCTTCAGCCAGGAGGAGACAATTGACAGAATGATAGCCCATAGGGCTGCCTTCATCGGAGTATAGCCTGTGACCAGAAGATAGATGATTGCCACAAGAGGAATTATCAGATGACCTCTTTCCAGGACAATATTTTTCAATTTTGGCAATTCATCGCGGCTCAGGCCCTTGAGGCCGCTTTTTTTTGCCTCGAAATGAACGCCTGCCCATACGCCGAAATAATAGAGAATGGCGGGCACGACCGCGGCGCCGATGATGCGCGCGTACGGAATATTGGTGAATTCGGCCATTAAAAAGGCTGCGGCTCCCATGATCGGGGGCATGAGCTGGCCTCCGGTCGATGCGGCGGCTTCCACCGCGCCCGCAAATTCGGGCTTGTACCCCAGGCGCTTCATCATTGGAATCGTGAAAGACCCTGTGCCAACGACATTCGCCACCGATGAACCGGATACCGTGCCCATCAGCGCGCTCGAAAGCACGGCGACTTTTGCCGGGCCCCCGGCCGCCCAGCCGGCGACCGCATTCGCAAGGTCGATGAAGAGTTGGCCAAGTCCTGTCCTCTCCAGGAATGCCCCGAACAGTATGAACAGAAAGATGAAGGTGCTCGAAACGCCAAGGGGAATGCCGAACACGCCTTCCGTCGTGAAATAGAGGTGCTGAATAAGCGTTTCAAAGTTTGCGCCGCGATGTGCCAGTTTCCCGGGAATATATGGCCCTGCAAATGCATATGCGATGAAGACAAGTGCAATCACGACCATAGGGACGCCCACCACTCTTCGCGCGGCTTCAAGGACAAGCAGGACACCGAGGATGCCAAACACAATATCGAGTGGCGTCGCGGTCCCCGCCCTCAGCACCAATTTTTGATAATTCACTATGATGTACATGGGGGCAAGCGCGCCAAGCACCGCCAGCACCGCGTCCACAGGATGAAGCTTCGTATGCGACCATTTTTTGCTTGTCGGGTATAGAAGATAGATAAGCGTCAAGCCGAAGGAGAGGTGGATGGATCTCTGAATCATCGCATCCAGAACGCCAAAAGTTGCCGTATACAGCTGAAATACGGAAAACGCAATCGCCAGCGCGGAAATCACCTTCGCAAAGAAGCCCGCATAGGTACGATAATTGGCTTCCTTGTCGAATTTCTTCAGAACTTCCTGCGCATCGGATGCTGCATTCTCTTGTTGGATTTTCTGGGAATCACTCATTTTGGAGAAGTCCTCCCATTGTGAAATATCAGCATTCTCCCCGCGGAGAGCGTAATTGCTGATTCTTGTGGTACCCATCGTGTAAAGGGGAAAAGCGTCCCCCCGACAATTATGCCATGATCCGGAACAATCGAAACACGGATGGGAATGTGCGAGAAAGTACGGTGCATGGTCACGACAAAACGGCCATTTTCTATGGTAAAAGCTTCGCCGCCGTCAGAGGGCATACCCACTCCGTACGTGTCGTACTTCACTTTTGTCAATTCCAAATTTGTTCCATGCACCTCGAAATATTCATCGACCGGTGTTTTATGCACCGAATGGATAAAATGATGGATAAACTGTCCATCATAAAGGGGGAGCCGCGCAATCGTCGCTCCCCTGTCGCTCTTGATGATCAAAACCGGCACAAGCCGAATATGCGATGCAAAAACGAGGATAGCAACAATGGCGATGACAGCAATCAGAATCAATATGCCGCTGCGTTTCCTCGTGTTTTTCATACTGCCTTGTCTAATAAACGGCGCGGAACGGATTGTCCCGCGCCGCTATTGCCAGAATATTCTCAACTGAGGCTCTTTCAAAAGTTGGTTACTTTTGAAATTGGCTCAACTCTACAAAGAATTATTTCAGGACGCCCTTGTCCTTGTAGAATTTCTCGGCACCTGGATGCAGAGGAATCGACATGCCTTCGAGGGCGGTTTCAAGTTTGACATTTTTGCCCTGGGCATGTGCGGCGATAAGCCTGTCGGTGTTATTGAACAGAGTCTCCAGAAGCTGATAGACGAGGTCGGCGGGCAGCTTGCTGCTGACCGCGAGCATCGATTTGACCGCTACGGTGGTCACTTCTTTGGTCTGTCCCTTGTAGGTTTCCGTGGGGACAACCTGGAGCGCATAGAAGGGGTATTTTGCCATCAGTTTTGCCGCGACTGCTCCGTCGATCGGTACAAGCACCATCTTTCTGGACACTGAAAGATCCTGAATTGCCGCGGTCGGGATACCGGCGGTATTGAACGCCGCATCGATGTTGCCGTCTTTCATGTTGTTTGCGGATTCGCCGAAGGAGAGGTACTGCACCTTGATATCGTTATAGGTGAGGCCTGCCGCTTCGAGAATCTGGCGCGCGTTTGCTTCAGTCCCGGAGCCGGCGGCGCCAACCGACACTCTCTTGCCTTTGAGGTCCGCGACAGTCTTGATGCCGCTGGATTCGAGCGCGACAAGCTGAATGGTCTCGTTGTAGAGACATACTATGCCGCGCAGGTCTTTGTAGGCCTGGTCTTTTAGAAGCTCAGTGCCGTTATACGAATAATTGGCCACATCGTTCTGGGTGAAGATGACGTCAACATTGCCGCCTTTGAGCAGATTGATGTTGGCGATGGATGCGCCGGTGGACTGGGCTGTGGCGTTCATTTTGGGAATATTCTTGTTCCAGATGTCTGCAAGTGCGCCGCCGAGCGGGAAATAGGTTCCCGCGGTACCGCCCGTGGCGATGGTGATGAACTGCTGCTGCGCGAATGCGCTGGTAGCCAGCAAAAGACAGAATACGATTGCTGCGATCTTTTTCATGCTTTTTTACCTCCTGTATAGCATTTATGCATGAAATGAAAGTGATAATGGCGAAATTATACACTGTCTTAGCGCATAATGCAATGAATAAAAAAGCTCCCGGAGAAGGAGGCTATACCGGGAGCACCGGGGAGTTCATTCAGCACGGTGTTGCTCATCACGCGTCAGTCGTATATGGTAACTATATCGAACCTTTCAGAATTGCGGCAAGGATTGCTGCCTGGGAGTTTATCGAATGGATACCGGAGACTGCCTTTGATTTCATTTGAAAATTGGAAGCGTGGTTTTCTTATAACTGTTGCCGGCCAGCGACTTCTGTGGCACACCACGAAGCGGCCGGCAGTTTTTGTTCATAGAACAGGGGAAATGAAGTCGGCATGGAGAGGGGCGGGGACATGCATGTCGGCGATTGTCTTGGATGGCGGCACATCGTTTGCATTTTCGAGCAAGCTCGTAATGCGCGAGGAATTCCGGGGTTTGGGCACTTTTGCTGCGATTTTTTCTTTATATTTCTCTTCACCCGATCCAGAGATTGATTCCCTGAGACTTCGATTCCATGATGTCCCGCGCGCCCAATGGAACGGGCTTGGTCCGCGGGCTTCGCATGTCGTGCATGGCCGGATCGAGCTACCCTCGCAAGTACAGACGGCGGCCTTTGCGTTGGACGGCAGGTTCTTGCAATGCCAGTCTACAGGTGCCCGTTCACTGTATTTTGGCGATGGATCATTTGTGCTTACTCTGGACCTCCCCGCAGAGGTGCATGTCGGATATGCACACAACCCGGCAGAGGCGTGCTCGCTCTGGCATGGCTGGGATCAAAGGGTACAGAGTCAGAGGGGGGGCACGGGACCTCTCACCCACGGGGCTTCTCAAGAAGCCGTACGGATCATGTCTAAGGATGCTGCGGGTCTTTTGGGCTCGCTCTCTTTCTCCGGTGCGGAGCCGGAAGCATTTCAGCACCTGAACCTTTCCATTGCGAAATCGGCTTGTGGACAGGAAGACTGGAAAATAGCCGATTTGATGTTATGTCAGCCCGATCTGACGCTGCCCCCGATATTCCGCAGGGAAATCCCCCAAGGATTGAATATGTCGGGCAACAGAATGCGCGCACAGAATCGTTATGCCAGAATACGGTCAGGATTTGCGCAGTATTGGGAATTCTGCGTACGGCGCTGGGAAGAAAAAGGTATGCCTGCGCTTCAGCATCCATCGATTTTACTTCCTCATGAGAAAACCTTCGCGAAGAGGGACGATCTGCTCTTCTCAGGACCGGACCTCATATTTTCTCCCAATTTGTCGGGCAGAGGCGATGTGTGCTCGCTTATACTCCCTGAAGGGGCGTGGATTCATCTTTGGACATCGAGGGTGTATAGTTCCGGAAAAGTGATGGTACATGCGCCCTTCGGGGCTCCGGCGCTTTTTTATCGGGCAGAGAGCGAATATGCGTGGCTCTTTGATTCAATTCGGCAAATAGCGAGCAGATTATGACCATTGTAGCAGCGTATTTTACCGCCCTTTTCGGGAACTTCTTGTTATCCTTAGGTTTTTCTCTTCAGAAGAAACATATCAGCTGGCTTTCCGCAAAGCGGCGGGGCGAGAAAGTCCGCCGCGGCGAGATAATCGGCTGGACAAGCGGTTTTATTCTCATGAATATGCAACCAGTCTTCAATTATCTCGCCCTCGGCAAATTGGCGCCCAATATCGTAGCAGCGATCAGCGGCTCGAACATCATTTTCACTATTTTGCTTTCGTATTTCATGCTGGGGGA
>DJVZ01000042.1 GCA_002441395.1 Spirochaetaceae bacterium UBA6243
CATAGCCCGCGACACCGACTTTTACTTTCGCCATTTCACTTACCTCCCGAACAAAATCAGCGTATCATGACTTTTTTAATCAGTCAATCATAATGTCTGACATTATGATTTTCTTGACATGTGTTTCAATTCAAAATAATATGATTACTTAATGAGCCAATCAAAGAAAGCCCTGAGTCCCGTTCAGAAGACAACCGTCGTCAACCAGGTCATGGATCAGATCCGGGACTTGATAGCTTCAGGCGTATATAAGCCGGGAGACAAGCTTCCGACGGAAAAAGAACTCGCCGAACAGCTCGGGGTGGGCCGCTCCTCGATCCGTGAGACAATGAAAGTATTCAATTACCTTGGAGTTCTCGAATCCAAATCGGCAAAAGGAACTTTTGTATGCTCACGCTCCTCCATCTCGCGCGAAGTCCTGACATGGGCCCTGCTTCTCGGCGAAGACGACATCAAGATGGTGATCGACCTTCGGGCCGCGATTGAACTCTGGAGCTACCTCCAGCTTACTGAACGATTCCGCACCGCGCCCGAAGCCAGCACAACCATCGTCAAGGACCTCAACGAGATCCTCGATACCATGAGCAAGGCCATCGCTGATCAGAATGCACCTGCCGTCATCCAGGCGGATTATGATTTTCACCGGCGAATCATCGCGGGTGTATCGAATTCCCTCTTCGTCGAATTCTACGATATTCTGCGTTCTTTCCTCCTCAAGGAAATAGAGGCGTCACAGAGCCGTTATATGGACCGATCGAAGATACTCGAAGAACATCGCGCGCTTCTCGATGCCCTCGAGTCCGGCGATCTGCAGAAAGCGGCAAGCACCTACCAGGATCACATCAACAACATCAAGAATCTTCTCGGCGTGAAGGATACGTTTTAATAATTTCTTTTCGTCACCAAAGCGTCCCTCCGCCGCGCAGGCAGCGCTCAAAGTCCCCCTTGGCTTGACGCCGGAAGCCCACAAACGGTATAGTTATTCCTCGTTCGAATGCCGCAGAAAGCGACAAATATTGATCGCGACCGTCGTACCGCGACGGCGCGTTACCTGAGAACCCCAGCGCCTGCATCGGGCAAAAGCCGGAGCAGCACGACGGTTCCCTTGGTTTTACGTCGCGAGAAGCGACGACCTTTGATCGCGACCGTCGTATACCGGTATTACCCGAGCTTCCCAAGCTCGTGAAGCGGGTTCGACTCCCGTCGGTCGCTGTAGAATATAGTCTTTAGAAATAAAGACTTATGCTTCAACCGAGAATGCGGAGAAGCACCTTATTATCCAAAGTCACACAAAAAGTCATCTTTTTCGTATTCACCGTATAAAACGAGCCGAGTTTGTCTGAGCTGGCCAATCCCTTTCGTTCATCATTGCTTTATGCCCGTGATTGCGGGATAATATGTGCACAATTATCAGCGCAAAGGCCAGAGGGCACAGATGTCAAACCTTTTCTTCGAACGCCCCATCCTGAACTCACCCTACGAATACCCCAAAAGGCACTGGGAACTCGACAAGGACGGCCAGCCGACCCAGAAAATTCTTGAATCCCGACGGCGGGCGGAGTTCATAACGCCGATTCCCAAGCCGCGCAAGCGCAAAGAAACTGCCGAACAGCCTCAGCTCATCTTCGATGAGGGCAGGGGTCTGTCCACGGAGCACCAGCAGTACGACCCCACCGCGGTGATCAACCAGGTGCGCAGCCACGTGGACGAGTGGCGGAAATTACCCGACAAGAACGACTGGCACGTGACCCCCGAGACGGCGCGCCTCCTCGAACACTGGCGCCACCACCAGTTCTCGGGCCTCAAGCCCTTTTTCTGCCAGATCGAGGCGGTGGAGACCGCCATCTGGCTCACCGAAGTGGCGCCCGCCCTGGGCAAAACCGGCGACACCTTCCTGGAATACCTCGCCGCGGCCAACGAAGACGCGAATCCCGGCCTGCCGCGCCTAGCGCTCAAGCTGGCGACGGGCGCGGGCAAGACGACCGTCATGGCCATGATCATCGCGTGGCAGACCATAAACGCGGTGCGGCATCCGCAGAGCAGGCGCTTCACCCGGGGCTTCCTCGTCGTGACGCCGGGCATCACCATACGCGACCGGCTCCGCGTCCTCAAGCCGAACGATCCCGACAGCTACTATGCCAGCCGGGAACTCGTGCCCTCCGACATGCTCCCCGACCTCGACAAGGCCAAAATCGTCATCACCAACTACCACGCCTTCATTCCCAGAGAGCGCATGGAGCTTTCGAAGGGTGGACGGTCGTTGCTTCAGGGCACGGGAGTTCCTCTCCAGACGCTCGAAACCGAAGGCCAGGTGCTCCAGCGGGTCATGCCGGAGCTCATGGGGCTGAAAAACATCATCGCGATCAACGACGAGGCCCACCACTGTTACCGCGAAAAGCCCGATGGCGAAGCGAAGCTCTCCGCCGACGAAAAGAAGGAAGCCGAAGAGCACAACAAGGCAGCGCGGGTGTGGATATCCGGCCTCGAGAGCGTGAACCGGAAAGTCGGGCTCGC
>DJVZ01000044.1:0-13800 GCA_002441395.1 Spirochaetaceae bacterium UBA6243
CCGCGGAGCTCACATCAACCCGCACATCCGTGCGGGCCGCGGCCCGCACGAGAGAAAGTATCGACCGGGCGGGTTCTTCCTCCCACCAGGGTTTCTCCCCGATAAAACGGTACGGTATGCCGTGGTCGCGCAGGGCCTTCTCGATTGGTGGGGCGAGCGCCGCCGCGCGGACGAGGATCGCGCATTCACCGAGACTCGACAGGACCGGCCCTTCACGGGAAGCGGTGTGTGCCTCGGCTAAACCGGCCCCCGAACCGGCGCCGACGGAACCCACTACCCCGGAGTCGATGGCGAAAAAGCGCGTACCGCCGATGAGCCGGTCTATCTCGCGCGCGATGCCCTCGGCCTCGGACGCATCCGTCGGAAACTCGCAGCGCGAGAGCGCGACGACGGTGCCGGACCCGCCGAGTTCGGCACCCACGAGGCGACCTGCGGCGCCGATGATACCCGGTGCGCAGCGAAAGCTCCGGACCAGGCGATAGATGGCGGTGCCAGGGTAGTCCGCGAGGAAGCGCTCGATGAAGCGCCGGTCCGAGCCGCGGAACCCGTAGATGGCTTGGTTCGGGTCGCCTATGACGCAGAGTTCGGTGGAGTTTGCTCCGCGTGGCCCCAAGGTGCCGGGCGCAGCCGGAGTTCCGGGCGCGAGGAGGCGCAGCAGCGCATATTGGGCGAAGTTGACATCCTGGTACTCGTCCACGAAGATGGCGCGGAATCGAGCGCGGTAAGCCGAAAGAATCTCCGGCCTGGCTGCGAGAAGCCTTGCGGCCCCCGCCACAAGGTCGTCGAAATCGAGGGCATGCGCCCGTTTGAGCTCATCGCGGTAGCGCGCATACGCCACGTCCAGATCGACGTCGAGGGGTGGTACGCCAAGTTCTGCGGCCAGTTCGGCGAGACCGCCCGGAGCGCCGGGGCCGAGACGGGGCACCCTGTCGCCGGGCAGAAGAAGAAAGCGCTTGCGTTCCTCTATGTACGAGGCGAGTCGCCGGATTTTTTGAGGACGGGCTTGCATGGGAACTGCGTGCGTCGAATCCATCTGCGCATCCCCGGCGCCAGCCCGCCCTTCGGAGGGCCCAACCGCCAGCTTTAGAAAGGCCAGTTTTTCTTCTTCATCGAGAACGACGAAATCGGGTGGTAGAGACGCTTCGGCCGCATGCTCCCTCAGCACCGACAGGCAGAACGAGTGGAAGGTCGCTGTCGTGAGCCGCGCGGCCCGCTCCCCGCCGATGGTCCCCTCGATGCGTCCGCGGAGTTCCGCCGCCGCCTTGTTCGTGAAGGTGATCGCCAAAATCGATGAAGGATCGAGCCCCCCTTCGACGAGGCGGGCGATGCGCAGCGCGAGTACGGTGGTCTTGCCCGTGCCGGGCCCCGCCACGATGAGGGCGGGACCGCCCGGATGATTCACCGCCGCTTCCTGCGCCGGGTCGAGCCCGAAGGCCGCCGTCCCGGATTCGGGGACTGCCTTCGGCGCCTTATCCGATGCTGCGGGCGGTGTCGCGCGTTTCTTTCCGCCCGCAGGTTCCGATGCCGCCGGCGTGCCGGCTTTTGCTCTACCCGCCGGCGCCGTTTCTTTTTCCCCGGTACCCACCTCGTCATCAAAAAGTCCCGCACCGGCCTTCACCCCGATGCGCTCGCCCGGAGCAAAGGCGTGAATGACGCCGTACTCGCCGTCGTACCCGGGTTTTATGGAGACCTGGCCCGACCGCATGCGACCGACGGCCATAGCCAGAAGCTCGCCAGGGACACCGGCTGTCCCCAGTGTCTCAATCTCCGCCTCGCTTTGATCCAAAAGGAGGGCAAACTCGCTCCCCGCACGCTCCACAAGGGCGCCATAGGCAGCGGCGACCTTTTTCGACCCGCTGCCCACGCCGAGAAGCTCCCCCAACAGTTCGGGCAATGGAATAAGCGATTTGTAGGGTCTGCGATTAGTACCGGCGTAATCCGGCGGGCAGGACGCCGTCTCGTCCACGGGCCGGTCGGCCAGTTCCGCGACGCGACGCATGACGCCGGGCGTGAGCGGCTTGCCGCAGACAGGACAGCGCCCCCCGCAGGCCGCGCTTTCTGCCGGAGACAGGACCACGCCGCACGCTCGGTGTCCGTCGTAGTGATATTTCCCCTCCTGAGGGAAGAATTCGACCGTTCCGGCGATCCTTCCGGCCGGCCCTCCGCCTGTGAGCGCCCCGGCGAGGCCCACGAAGGAGTTTTCCATATCGATGACTGTCGCTTCGCGGCCCAGTTTTTCCGGCGAATGGGCGTCCGAATTCGATATGATCGCGAAGCGGTCCAGAGCGCTCACCGCCCAGTTCATGGGCGGGTTCGACGACAGGCCCGTCTCTATCGCGCCGATGCGGGGTGCAAGGTCGCCGTAACATTCTTCGATGGAATCGAAGCCGGAGCGGGCGCCGAGGGCCGAGAACCAGGGTGTCCAGATGTGGGCCGGCACGAGGATGGAACGCTCGTCGGCGTCCAGAAGCGCGGCGAAGAGGTCGCGCGAGTCCACGCCGAGTATGGGCCGTCCGTCGGAAGAGATGTTGCCCATTCGCTCCAGCCGGGCCTGGAATGCGGCGGCCGCCGCGAAATCCGGCAGGATCACGACATGGTGGACTTTGCGCGTCCTGCCGTCCCGGCTGTAGATCGTGCTTATCTCGCCCGTGAGGACGAAGCGCACGGGGTTTTCGCCGGACGGCGCGGGCAGTCCCTCCGCGAGGGCCTCGCCAGAGTCAAACTCGCGTCGCAGCGTGGATTTGAGTTGAAAGAAGCCACCCTCGGCTGGTTCAAGCTGCTCCATGAGTTCGGCGAGCCAGGTCGGGTGCGTGCAGTCTCCCGTGCCGACGAGATCTATGCCTTTGATNNCGCGCCCATCGATCCAAATGGGACAAGGTGAGCTTGGGACTTGTAGCCCTGGAGTAGCGCGAGTGGATGTGAAGGTCGGCGATGATACGCATGGTTTAGGGTTCCTTTCTTGACTATAGTTCAGGCCGGGACTTTTTGAAACCATGGACCTGGTCGAGCGCGTGCCGGGCACTCGTACCCGGACGTTTCGTCGCGGCTGTCGCGCATATCGCCCCCAGCGGGCACTCGCCGCATCGCGGTTTCCCCGCCGGGCAAAATTCGCGTCCAAGCCGGATGAGGTTGACGTGCAGCGAGAGAACATCGAGGCCTGCAGGCATGAGCGCGTTGAGGTGATCGGCTCCGCGGCGCGAGGGCGTCTCTCCCGGAAAGTTATGCCATCCGAGGCGTCGCGTCACGCGCCATATGTGGGCATCGANNGAGCGCCTCCTCCCCGGCTTCGGCCACTTCGTCCCAGCCCGAAAAACACCCGCGCAGGGCAGCGTAGGCTGCATTACAATTCTCGACCGTCGTCCTCGTGCTCAAAAGAAACCACACGAGCTGGTCGATGACGGGACCCGCGCTTTCATCGGGCCAGGGCCTGTACCGCCGCACAAGAATGTCAGCGACCTCACTGACCGACGGCGCCAACTGTGTGGATGTTTTGCCGGCCAGCTCTGTGGCGTCCGCGCACGCCTCGCTTGGATCGACGCTTTCTTTGTTTTTCTTCACGGTAACAGCTCTCCGGACAGTCGCAGATTGGCGAAAATGGCATCCCTCTGGGCGGGGGCAACACCTACCATGTCGGCGAACTCCGGCCAGCGGGCGACCGTGTCGTGGACCTCGCGGGCTATGTCCTCGGGCCTTCCCCGCTTGAGGCCCGCAACGCCTGCCACCGCCTTGAGGTCACCCCAAATGAAGCCGTCGCGCCGGCCGTTCACCGTCATCTGGTGCGTGCCTGTCCATTCGCCGGAAGGGTGATAGCTGAAGGTGAGATCGTAGGCCGGAGCGAGCGTCCACCGCCCCCCCCGGTCCATCAGGAACGAGATGTTCTTGACATGATCGTCCTGGTTGCGGGCCATGATATTGAACACCATTCTGCGGTACTGCTGCTCGACATCGTCCATCGCCGTCCCCAGCGCCCGTATCGTGGCGAAAGCCTGCTCATAGCCGTAAGCGCCCGCTCTGTTGTAGTCGAAGTGGGCAAGCGCGCCGAGGCTTTGCATATGGATTTTTTGGCCATCGACAGTTCTGTCGAAGCGCCGCGTCATGAAGTGCCTGCGGCCATGTTCCGGAAGGAGCCGGCATTCGGTCATGACGATACCCGCCGCCCGCGCCATGAGGTGATACGCATACTCCACGGTACAGAAGCCTTTCGGATCGTCCAGTTCCTTGTCGCGGTTGGATTTGACTCCGTCGAATTTGATGAGCCAGTGCTCGAAACCGGGAGGAGCGTCGAGCTGGCCCGAGCGCACCTCGTTCGTCTGCGGGTTCCAGGCGATGACCGCCTTGGCCCGCGCTCCTCCCGCCGAAGTCCCCACGCGCAGAATCTGGAGCAGAGCTTTGTCGTCGTTCCCGGCGCCCGCGGCGGAAAAGGTTCGGGCTCCTTCAGTGCGGCCGACGCCGCCCTGCTTGTCGCCGGAGAGCGCAACGCGCAGGCCTTCCTTCTCCTGCAACACCTGCGATGCCAGCCTCACCAGGTTCTCTACGTCAATCCGCTGTGCCTGCTTGGCCTCAGGCCCCGTGGAGGGCACAAATTCCAGGGCGCCCATCCCGCGCTTCCCCGTGTAACAGAGGCGCTCCACCGCATTGAAAGACTCAGGTCTTCTCCCCTGCCTCGCGAGCCATGCGTCGATCAGCGCGTTGCCGAACCGGTCGGGCAGGGAATCGGACAGCAGTCCGGGCAGGCCGTGGAAGGTGCCGCGAGGGAGCGTCGGGAAACGGTATACGCGACTGGAGAGGGGCATGACGAGGGGCGAAAGCTGGATGCCACTTTTCAGGAACTCGTCGCTGTACTGGAACTCGGCGACCTCCTCGCCGTCCCGCAAGGAGACTGCGCCGATTCTGGTGTCCCAGAGCCGGACTTCAGCGAGAGAGCTCATCGCTCGTCGCCCCAAACCCAGGGCGTGGCGGTCGGGCCAGGTACGCCTGCCTTGCGGGAGGAGGAGACGCGCCGCCGGACCTTTCCTTGCCGCTCGAGCATCTCCATCGGCCCCGGCCCCTCGTCGGGTGTCATCACATCGAGCGTCTCAAGAAGGTCCAGGGCCCGCAGAACCCGTATCAGACTGACCAGTTGTACCGACCCTCCTGCCTCTATGCGCTCCACGGTGCGCTTGCCCACGGAGGCGCGGTCCGCGAGGTCCGCCTGGGTGAGGGATGCGGCGATGCGCGCACGTGCAAGCCGCCTCCCCAGCTCTTCCAGCACCGTGACGTCCGTCAGAGCGTTGTTCAGTTTCATGACAATCTCCAGATAATCTTCTAATTCGTATTATACTGCGAATTATATTAATTTGAAAGGATATATCGCCAATTATTACGATTTATAAACGACAACATGCCGCCTTTTCTCTCGCGCCAAGAGAACGGGCAAATTCAGATGCGTTCCGGCCCATTATATTTGTAGAAATAATATAGGTTCTTGCTCCAGCCAAGGTGCTATGCTATAGTCGGTTCCATCGTTTTCAGCCATTTTCTCAAGGAGGAAACCAATGAAACGCTTAGTGCTTATGATGCTTGCACTTTGTGTCGCTTTTGGGTCGGTGTATGCTGTACCCAAAAACAAGATAAAGATCGCCATGATCGTCGAATCGACGGTCGACGATAAAGGCTGGTGCCAGTCGATGCACGATGCCATCGTGGCTGTCCAGAAAAAATACGGCTCTTCCCTTGTCGAGTATAGCTACAGTGAAAAGATGAAGCCGGTCGATGCTGGTTCTGCGGCCCGCCAGTATGTCGCCAAAGGTTACGATATAATCATCGGTCACGGAGCCCAGTACAAGAACCTGATGCTCGAGATGGCAGAGGAATTCCCCAAGACCACCTTCGCCTTCGGGACATCGGGTGAAATCGGTCCCAAGAACGTGTTCACCTATATGCCGGAGAGCGAGGAGACCGGCTACATCAATGGCGTCATCGCCGGTCTTGTGACGAAAACGAATATCATCGGCCTCGTGGGCCCTGTCGATGGCGGCGATGCCGCCCGCTACAACCGCGGCTTCGTTTTGGGCGTCCGTTCGGTGAATCCCAAGGCGCAGGTGCAAGTTGCCTATACCGGAAGTTTTGGTGATTATGTCAAGGCCGCGGAGCTTGCGCATACGCAGATAAAGGCGGGCGCCGATGTGCTCACCGGTTCGGCGCAGCAGGCGCTCGGGGCGTTGCGGGCAGTGGCCGAGTACAAGGACAAAGCGATTTGGTGGGTTGGCCAGGACACCGCCCAGCTGGGTATCCCCGAAGGCTACAAGGTCATCGCGGCGGCAAGCTATGCGTACGAGGCTGTCGTGGAGAATCTCATCGACAAGAGGCAGGCTGGCGTCCTTGGAGGCGAATGCATCCCCCTCAATTTCGCCAACGGAGGCTTTGTCTATCAGTTTAACGACAAAGTCGGCCCCGTCCTTACCGCCGATATCCGCAAGTCCGCCGAAAAGGCCAAGGCCGATATTTCTTCCGGCAAGCTCTCCATCGATTGGCAGAGTGTGAAATGACATGAATGGGCGCGATGAATGAAAAAATCAGAGAGTTGAGGGTTGAAGGGATAACCAAGCGTTTTCCTGGCATCGTGGCTTGTGATTCCGTAGACCTTGCGGTGGGTGAAAATGAGATTCTGGCCCTGGTGGGTGAGAATGGCGCGGGCAAAACCACGCTCATGAATATACTCATGGGGCTTTATCAGCCTGACGAGGGCCGGATTTTCATCAATGGCCGGCCGGTGCAATTCAAGGCGCCGGCCGATGCCTTTGCCGCGGGCATTGGCATGGTCCACCAGCATTTCATGCTCGTGCCGAACATGACTGTCGCGGAAAACGTCGCCCTCGGGCTGAAGGAAAGCCACAAGTATCTCCGGCTCGATCTTTCCGGTGTAAAAAAACGCATTGCCGAGGTTTCTGAACGGTACAACCTGCCCGTCCAGCCCGATGCCTATATCTGGCAGCTTTCCGTGGGCGAACAGCAGCGCGTCGAGCTCATCAAGAC
The DNA here is from genome assembly GCA_002441395.1 of Spirochaetaceae bacterium UBA6243. Classification (GTDB taxonomy): domain Bacteria; phylum Spirochaetota; class Spirochaetia; order Treponematales; family Rectinemataceae; genus Rectinema. The sequence continues at coordinate 7,015 of DJVZ01000044.1, forward strand.
GCTTTGCTTCGGCGCGCGCTTTCTCATCCTCGATGAACCGACAAGTGCCCTTACGCCTCAGGAAACGGATGAACTCATCGTCCTCCTCAGGCGGATGGCCTCGGACATGTCGATTATCTTCATCAGTCACAAGCTGGCCGAGGTGACGGCTCTTTCGGACAGGGTGGCAATCCTGCGCCGCGGAAGGGTCGTATTCAAGGGAACAACGGCGGGGCAGACGGCGGCAGGCTTAGCCGCCCTGATGACNNGAGCGTCTCGTTGTGCGGGACCTCAAAGTCAAATCCGACAGGGGGTTCCTCGCGCTCGACGGTCTTGGCTTTTCGATCCGGTCGGGCGAAATTCTCGGCTTGGCGGGCGTCTCCGGCAACGGTCAGAAGGAACTCGCCGATGCGCTTGCGGGCTTAAGGAAAGTGGAGGCGGGCGGAATTTCGCTCATGGGCATGGATCTTGTCAACCGGAGTCCCCGCGAGATAATCGATGCGGGGCTCGGTTACATTCCCGAGGACCGCAACAACGAGGGAATCGTGTCGTCCTTCTCTGTCAAAGAGAATCTGATCTTGAAGGATTTCGCGTCTTCCGGATTTTCGCGCGGAGTGTTCATAAAATCCCGAGAAGAAGAACAGAATGCGGTTTTGCTTCAGGAACGGTTCGATATCCGGTGTTCATCATTGAACAACGCCACAGGCTCTCTTTCGGGAGGAAACATCCAGAAAGTCATCCTGGCACGGGAACTCGCCAGGGAACCGAAAGCCCTGATCGCCGTCTATCCAACCCGCGGTCTGGACATGGGGGCCGAGGAGTTCATCCATACACGCCTTCTTGAGCTGCGCGCAAGGGGTGCCGCGATTTTCCTGATTTCGGAAGAACTCGATGAGCTCATGAATCTTTGTGACCGGATTGCCGTCATCTTCAAGGGGAAGATACTCGATACGCTGTCCAGCCGCGACGCGACGCGGCCTAAACTCGGCTTATTGATGGCGGGCATCAAACCGGAGGCAGAGGAACCGGCGGCGGAAGCGGGAACAGAAGCCGTGACAAAGCAGGGATTTGGAGCGAGGGCATGAAAACACCGGTGCGTGTCGCTTACGTCGTCTTGGTATCGCTTGTCGCCGCGCTCGCGGCCGTGGGGATCGGCGCCATAGTCCTGACTATCCTTGGTGCTGACGTATTTCAGACCTACAAAGTCATACTGACGGAACCTCTGAAGGATCTTTTTGGTATCACGGAAGTCCTCGTGAGAGCGGTACCCCTCATACTCGTCGCGCTCGGAATCGCAATATCATTTCGTGCTGGCATTCTCAACATTGGCGCCGAAGGCCAGATTCAGATGGGGGTCATTTCGGCAACCGCGGTCGCGCTGGTGTGGCCGGATTTGCCCAAGGGCATTCTTGTGCCTCTGGTTCTTCTGGGAGGTGCCGCGGGCGGCGCTCTATGGGCGTCGATCGCCGGATACCTCAGGGCAAAGCTCGGAGTAAACGAAATCCTGTCCACCGTGATGCTCAACTACATCGCCGCTCAGCTCTATGGCTTTCTTCTTCGCGGTCCGATGATCGATCCGGCCGAACTGCAGACAGGTTCAGGGACTCCCCAGTCGGTCCGTCTGCCGAAAAGCGCGTGGATCGACAGAATCATCCCAGGGACCAGGCTTCATTGGGGTATCGTGCTGGCCGTTGTCCTGGCAATCCTTGTCTACATCCTCATGTGGCACACGACCTGGGGCTTCAAGATGCGGGCAGCCGGCGCAAGCCCAAAAGCCACACGCTACGGAGGAATTAATGTCGAATCCTGCCTTTTCTCGGCCATGGTTCTGGCAGGAGCCTTCGCAGGCCTGGCGGGAGCGGTCGAGGTGACGGCTGTCCACCGCAGGGCTATAGAGGGCATTTCCTCTGGTTATGGTTTTTCCGGCATCGTCGTCGCCCTTTTTGGGGGCCTCCATCCTGGGGGAATCATTCCTGCCGCCCTGTTTTTCGGCGTCCTGCTCGTCGGTACCGATATGACCCAGCGCATCATGTCGATTCCGGCCAATATGGTGTCTGTGCTCCAGGGCGCGGTCATATTGAGCATCATTTCGGCGAAGATGGTCATCAACGATCCTTACGCCAGGGAAAAGTTCGCTCGTCGGTTTTTGCACTCCAAAGATAAGGAAAGGGGGCCAGGCGGGGAAGGCATACCTGAGGAACACGGCGCGCAAAATGAAGAAACCGTGAACATCGAGGCGAAGCAATGACAATCCTCAATATCGTTCTCAACATTCTCTCGATTGGCATCCCTTTTTCGGTATCGCTTCTTTTGGCATCGCTGGGCGAGATGTTTAACCAGCGGGCCGGCATCTTCAACCTCGGCTGCGAAGGGATCATGTCGATGGGGGCCTTCCTGGGCTTCATGTCGGCATACTATCTTCAGAATACCGCCATGGTACCCTATGCGAATCTCATTGGAATAGCCGCGGCCGGTATCGCCGGAGCTCTCCTTGGCTTGCTGTTCGCGCTTGTCACTGTCACCTTTCACGCCCCCCAGGGGATTGCGGGCATTGGCCTGCAGATGCTCGGCACGGGGACGGCGGGCACGCTTTTCAGACATTTCGTCGGCGGAGTGGCGGGGGTTCCCGGACTCTCCAACCGCCCAATCCCCCTCCTGTCGGAAATTCCATTCATCGGTCCTGTCTTTTTCAATATGAACATACTGGCATATGCCGCCTTCCTCTTTGTTCCCGTGAGTCACTATATCCTCTTCAAGACTCCCTGGGGCCTCAAGGTACGTGCCGTGGGTACCTCGCCTCGGTCGGCCGATACGATGGCGATAAACGTAAACCGCACGCGATACCAGGCGCTGGCCGCAGGAGGTCTGCTCGCCGGCATTGCGGGGGCTTATCTTTCACTTGGCCAGGCCAAGATGTTCGCCGATGATATCGTCGCCGGGCGCGGTTTCATCGCCGTTGCCTTAGTCTACTTTGGCCGGTGGGATCCCTATTGGATTCTCGGCGGAAGCCTCCTTTTCAGCATAGCGCAATCGCTCCAGCTCTCGATCCAGGTCCTCGGCATCAAGTTCCCCTACGAATTTGCGGTCATGTTTCCCTATGTGCTGGTGATCGTCGTCCTGGCATTCACACGGAATTCCGCCATCAAGGGCCCCTCCGAGCTGGGCGTCCCCTATGACAGGGAAAAGCGGATATAGAGGCAAGCAGGGAGGAGACCCCCGCTGACATTTCAGGGGGCGAACCTTCAGTCTTTTCCGATCGCAATAAGTTTCCGCGATTCGTGTTACCCGCTTCTCGAAGCCTCGTCAGAGTGTCCAAAAGGTTTCTCCCAGACGTCGATTTCATCAGCCGCACCCAGAATGTCGTAGGCAATCGTAAGAACCATCATGCTTGCATTCAGCGGCACCCTTTCTTCCGGCTCGAAATGCTTGCCAACAATCCTCATCATCTTCTCGAAGTCCCCAGGACGATTTGCAAAGACGAGAGCCTTACCTGTTTCCCTGTCCAAAAAGACCTCGCGTCGCCGGAAGTAATTGTCGTCACGATACCGCCAGCGCGTTTTTTGTCCAACATCAGTCCGTGTCCATGTCGAAGGCAGTGCTCCCCCGAACCCCGATAGGTAATGCATCATGAGCGGTCAAGTGGGATCATCACCGTGAGAAAAAGACGGTTTCCCTCGTCGATTGTCTTGCCAATATTGCCAGAATACAGGACGTTCTTTCTCATGAATCAGGCTTTGCATTTGTTCCGGTTTCGTTGAAACCGTACACAAATGCCGCAATAAAAGGTTGCTCTTTCAAAACTCGTCCGACTTTTGAAAGAGCCTTCCTTATTTCAGATTCTCTTCGGTATAAAGCGTGAGCTCGACCATGCGTTCCAGGATTTCCTCTTTCGTCGCCTCCGGGAAATTGGCGAGCACGAGTTCCTTGGCGAACAGGCGGGTTATATAGCGGAGTTTCGTCATGGGCTGACGCGATGCGTAGATAAAATCCGCGTGGGCGTTGTTGATGACGATGACCGATTGTTCCATGTCGTATCGGGAGCGCCATAGCTGGCCGGGCGCTTTCTGGTAGGTGTAGCCGGGAAGACCCCGCCGTATCGCCCCTCCGATTCCCGCCCCCGCTCCCGCCGACCTCTTGACGAGGTCCGCCGTGACCGTGACAAGGGCGCTCGCGGTGAGCACCGTTTCTCCCTGGACCGCCTTCAGTTCAATCGCGGCGACGCAGGGTTCTTCCGGCGCCACGTATTCGGCGTACACCGAATCGGTACCTTCGAGCGCGCCGCCCCCATCGGCAATATGCCATTCGAAGGCTATGTCTCCTTCCACCATGCGCCCCGCGCGGTCCCGTGCCACGGCCTTGAGTTTTTTCCGCTCCCCAACACCGATCACCGAGGAAGCGGGGAAGATCATGAGCTTGTAGAGTGGTCCGGCATACTCGAAAAAATCTCTCTGCACTTCCTTTTGTTCAAGAGGGTTCGGGATATATTCGCCGAAGGAAGCTTCCGTTCCGGAATTTTCGGCGGGTCCTCCGCTGATCGCAGGAGTCGTCTGCCCCTCCCCGTTGCCGGTCGCGTCTGCCCCCGCACCACCCTCTCCACCTGCCCCAGCCCTGGCGCCCCTCCGCGCATCGCTGGTCCTCGCTGCGAGCCAACTGTAATCCTCGGTCGGCAGGTGAAGAAAAGCTTCGCGGAAGGCGCGCGTTACGCGATTCAACACCTGCCTGCTCGCCTCTTCTTCTTCCGCGCGCCGCTGTTCTTCGAGGAGTCCGTTCAGCGCCGCTTCGACGGGAGCGATGGCGACGCAGAAAGATTCGTAAGCTTCGTCCAGAACGACGCCATCGCGGGTTCCCGGCGTGAGCTGCAAAAAAGGCGCGTCGATGAGCCCTTCGATCTGCCGCGAGTCCCAGGGCGGACGCGCAAAATAGTCGAGGCGGGATATGTCGGAGAGCACGCGGGTGCCCCGTTTCTGCAGACCGACCACCGCGTCCTGGGGAGATTCGGCAATATAGAGTTCCAGATAGAGTTCGCCGAAGGGGCAGCGTATTTCGGGAAGCTGATGGATGAGCCTGCCTTTGAACTTGCGCGGCTCGACCACAAGCTCGCGCCGCGACGCATGGTCCAGAATGAGGATTCGGACGCCGCTCTTCGTGATACGGTCACGGAGCTCGGACGCGAGGAAATTCTGTATCTTGTCGCCCGAAAGCGAGCGCACACCAGCCAGCACGGGGCTTATGATAAGCTCCGTACCCTGCCGGCCGAAAAGCGTTCCCGTTTCGCGTATCGCGTAGGAAGGGTTCCCCTTCACGAGCCGCATGCTCCGCACCACACCATCCTCCCCCATCGAAGTGATCGTACAGGTTTCACCCACCGTCCAGAACGAGAGCAGGCCTATACCGAACTCGCCCTGGATATCGGTTCCCCCCTTGCGCTTGAGTTCCCGCTTGATCGAATCGCCGATATGCGTCGCCACATAGCGGAAATCCTTGATGCCGCAGCCATCGTCGATGACTTTTATGTAGTGGTCGTTTTTCTGCTTGCCGCGGACGATGGTCACGTTCTTTGCGCCCGCGTCGATGGAATTCTCCACAAACTCCGCGATGGCCTTGAGAGGATTGTTCTGTGAGAGGGCGATGATGCTTATGGCGTTCCAGTTGTCGCCTATTTTCAGCTTGCCTGATTCAATATCGTTTTTCGGAGGCATGATATAGGATACGCCGGAGGGCTTCGCGGAAGCAAGTGCCGGTCATACGGTTGTGTAAGGGTAAACACTATTGGCGCCGAACATCATTCTCCTCAAGCGGATAGAAAAGCGTTTGACTTACCCGAAGGGCACAAATCGTTCTTATCTTGGACACCTCGAAGAACCGGATATCGCTTCTCATTGAAAAATGTTAGAGGTTACAGGACCGAAGGCTATCATGTTGGGATGAACCCGGCAGATTGTCGCCAATTCCTGTGCTGTCTTTTCTCTCCTTACGGCTTCTACGGCCACCTTCGCCTTGAATTCCTTGTCGTAGCGTTTGCGCATGGCTGAACTCTACGCCTCCTCGTTTTTTTCCCCGCAAGAAGGAGTGCCCCTTATTCTTATTCACCCCCGCCCAGTTTCTCGGGCTCAGGATAGATAGTCCGTCTGCGTGAGGGATGCGGCGATGCGCGCACGTGCAAGCCGCCTCCTCAGCTCTTCCGGCGCCGTGGCGTCCGTCAGAGCGTTGTTCAGTTTCATGGCAAGCCCAAGACAACCGATTAATTCGTATTATGTGGCGAATAAATTGTGAATATGACATTATTTGGCCAATTATGGCGAAATAATAAAATAGACACTTGTCGGCCAAAAACTACACTCTTTCCAAGAAATTGTTCGCATAGAGATGGAGTAAATCGCACTCACCGATTCATAAAAATTTCATACCCGATTTATTGTCCTCACACATTCGTTTTTTATACTACCGTTATCGCTTGAGCACCGCACCTCAATGGGGTGCACCAGGCTCTTGGACAAAAGATTTTTGAGGAGGAAACTATGAAGAAGATCGTGTCACTCCTGCTCGCTCTGACTCTTACGGCGGGCAGTGTATTCGCACAGGCATCCGGCGCAATGATTACCTTCGGGCTTATAAGCGACACCCACGTCTGCGACAAGCCCGACCAGTCCACCACCATTGCGCTGAACGCCTCGCCCCGCTACTTCACGGGCGGCCTTGCCAAAATCGAAGCCTTCGCTACGGCAATGAATGCGGCCGATGCCGAATTCGTGGCGGAGCTCGGTGACTTTACGGACAACCCCGCGACGCCCGGACTCACTCCCGCAC
>DJVZ01000044.1:13892-18366 GCA_002441395.1 Spirochaetaceae bacterium UBA6243
GTCCACTTCATCGTCCTCGACGCCAGCTTCAGGGGAAACGGCGCATCATACTCCGGCATCCCTGGCGAGCCCGGCGCAGGCTACACCTGGGATGACGCCAACATCCCCGCCGAGGAGCTAAAGTGGCTCGCCGCCGACATCGCCACGGCAAAAAGTCCCGTCATCGTCCTGACTCATCAGCCGCTCAACAACCAGGAACTCATCGATCCCGCTTACGACCCCAGCCACACCGTACGCAACGCCTCGGTGGTGCGCGGCATCCTCGAGGCCAGCGGCAAGGTGCTCGCGGTCTTCAGCGGCCACTACCACGACGGAGGCTACCAAGAGATCAACGGTATCAAGTACATCGTCGTCCAGGCCAACGCCGCCTACGGCAACGATGTCTCCTACCACAACCAGTACTCCACCGTGAAAATATTCGCCGAGGGCACCAAGTACACCCTCGCGCTGAGCGGAAACGGACTGCAGAAGAGTTACGCCTTCTCCAAGGTGCTGTATTGAGAATTCCTCTGACCATGTAAAGAGAGACCCATCGTGATCGTCGCCACTATCGAGGCAGGGAACGACGCCATCGATGACAGCCTGCGCTATCGCGAAGATGGCGCGTGCCCTATTCCTGCCGGATTTCTTCTCCGCCTTGTCAAACAAACCCTTGATCTCGAGGGCTATCTCATCGTTTACATCGCTTGCGGCAGCCCTGCCCACGCGCACCGTTGGCCGATATAGTCAAGAATGGCGCGCGCATCGATTGTATCGGCCTTTTGGAGCGCCCTGCCGATGATCGCCTCTGTTTCGGCTTCGTCTATTTCCATCATGACCAGACAGACGTGGAGAACTGTTATCGCCAGCTCTCTGTAGGTCATGTCGACAGAGCCGTCCTCGATCGCCAACATCAGTTGGGATTCGGCTCCCACGGAGATCGTTATTGCAATCAATAGCTGTGAGCGTTTTTCCTGTTCGCCATTCTCCAGCAATACGTCCAGACAACATTCCATCGATCGGTCGATCTTGTACTTTGTCAGTTTTGTATTCGATAAAACATCCAGCAAGATTTCTATATATTGGCGCTCCGATGTGGCGACTTTGAAGAAAAGCATGTTCAACAGCGCAAAAAAATCCAATCCTTTTAATTCGTGGCCATATCTATTCTCCACAAAACCTATTAAACCTTCTACGAAGGCCTTATAGATATCAGAAACGATGTCCTCTTTACGATTGTAGTAATAGTGCAGAAGCCCCTTGTTGATTCGTGCGACATCCGCTATCTCGCGGGTCGTCGTGCCCTTGTATCCCTTGTCGATAAACAGTTTGGATGCGGTCTTCAGTATTTTTTCTTTCTGTGCTTCGCTGTATCTTGTTGTACCCATATAATTCTCTTCAAACTCCACTGTGTTTCAAGATTGTTTCTTCATAGAATGAGGAAAAATTATAATCGATACCGATCAACATGGCCACTACACAAACGAATAGGGGCGACTGTCGTATGACGTCGCCCCTATTAATGCCCGCGAAAACCCAATGCAATTGCTTTTTACTGTCTAGACCGATCTCGCGATCTCATACGCATCACCGACGGCGCTCATCACATTCCCGACCTTGCTGCCGTCTCCCATCTCATAGACTTCAAAGCCAGAACCATACAGGTCCTTTGCCATCGTGGGGACAGGTTTGAAACCGACGCTTATAATCACCGAGTCTGCCGCTATCTCAATGGACTCAGGAGTATCCTTTGTGGACTTGATGACTACTCCGTTCTTGTCGACGGAGCTGAGCGTATAGCCGGTATAGACCTTGACTTTGTGGAAATCCAGAAGATCGTTCAGCATCATCTTGTTCATGATTGGCACGGCGGGGCCGGTTGAAAGGACGGCGTCGAGCGCCTCGACCAGCGTGACCGTCTTGCCCTCCTTCGCGTATTCGTACGCCATTTCGCAACCCACCTGACCGCCTCCGACGATAACGACCCGCTGCCCGACCTTTTTTTTGCCCAGCAGCGCATCGATGCAGGAGATAACCCTCGGATCGTCGTTGCCTTTGAAGCCGAGCATGACCGGCGTCGATCCCACCGCCAGGAACACCACGTCGGGATTCATTTTCTTTATCGCGTCGGCGTCCAGCCCGGTGTTGAGGTGGACAGGCACCTGCAATTTTTTAAGTTCGTGCTGATACCACTCAATGAGCCTCTGCATGTCCGCTTTGAAAGAATGCTTCGCTCCGGGCACGAGATTTCCGCCGAGTTTGTCGCTCTTCTCGTACAGCGAGACGTCGTGACCCCTCATTTTCGCGACACGAGCCGCCTCCATACCCGCGAGACCCCCACCGACGACAACGATCTTTTTGGACTCGACAGTTTTATTGAGACCATACACGCCCTCTCTCAGGACCGTGGGGTTGACCGCGCACAGAGCGTCGCCGGTCGTGAACGCTCTGTTCATGCAGGCATTGCAGCCAATACAGGGGCGAATATCTTCGATTTGACCCGACTCGATCTTTTTGGGGAGCTGGGAATCGGCCAGCAAGGCGCGCCCTATGACGATAGCGTCCGCCTTTCCCTCCTCGATGGCCTTCGCGCACAGAGCCGGGTCGTCAATCCGGCTGCCACCTGCCAGTATCGGGATATGGACCGCCTTCTTTGCGGCTTTGGCAAGCTCGAGGGTAAAGCCTTTCGGCTGGTACATGGGCGGTGCCGCGTAGTAGAAGGAATCGTACATGCCCGCGTCTACGTTCAACGCGTCGTAACCGTATGACTCCAGGAGCTTGCATATCTCGACGCCCTCTTCGAGCGTTCTGCCCGCTTCGTCCTCGCCTGTCAGCGACGCGTGGAAGAGGCCTTTTATGTAGCTCTTCAATCCGAGCCTCATCGTAACCGGGAACGACGAGCCGCATACTTGTTTGATGCCCTCGACGATTTCCTTCGCGGCCCGCAGTCTGTTTTCCAGGCTGCCGCCATATTCGTCCGTACGGTGATTGGTGATGGCGAGCGCAAACTGATCCAGCAGATAGCCCCAATGCATGGCGTGCACTTCCACGCCGTCGAAATCGGAGGCCTTCATCAGCGCGGCGGCCTGCACCATCGCGTCAATTTTCTTTTTGATCTCATCCTTAGTCAACGCCGGCGATTTCTGGTTCGGATCGAAAAACACAGGCAGTTCGGACGGAGCGTACAGGCCAGGATAATTCCTTCCCAGTCCCATGGTTATCTGTGGGAATATCTTGGTTCCATAACTGTGTACGCGTTCGTTCAGGGCAATGGCCGTGCGCCGGAAATTCATGGGGCTGTAGAGTGGACTTAAGCCCTCTACCGGCGAAAAAGGATCCACCTGCATATCGGTTATCAAGGCGCCGGTGAAGATCAGCCCGACACCCCCCTTGGCTCTTTCGACATAATAGTCGACGCCATTCTGAGAGAACTCGCCTTTTGCGCCAAATCCGATGCTGTTCCCCATCGGCGCCATGCAGAATCTGTTCTTGATGGTGACCTGGCCAACCTTGAACGGTGTAAATAGAATCTGGTACTTCATCTCTTCTCCTCCTTAGATAAGGCTTTAAAGCAACCGTGAAAATGAAAAGACACTGAGAGCCCTTGCTTTCAGTTCAATCACCCTACTTCGTGGCACGCTGTGGAGCATGGATTCCAAATCAATCCCGTTTTCGAAAAATTAGGCATGCCTAGGTTTTATGATAGTCTTGAAGGCGGAATATGTCAAGAAAATTTTATAGATAGGAAAAATTATCCCGTGCAAATCAGAAGATCCCGTTTTTCAAGTGATTTTGAAAAATGTTTCCCGCGGGCACATACAAACAGGCTTTTGGGTTCGATACCCTGCAAGTAGTTCTGTTCATTATCATCATAAATTTTGGAGAGTGTTGCTTTCTGACAAGGGGAAAGCGGCTTCCCTTGTCAGAAACCTTAGCATGCAAAACTTCTAAATAAAGAGTCCCAAGCTCGAAAAACTTGGAAGCTATTTGTGCACTCAACAGTAAGGCACGGAACATCCTGCAAGGCAAGATCCGATCTAAGGCACAAATTTAGCTTCCAAATTCCTCAGAGTTCCATCTTGATCCCGAGGGTGCCGGAACTCCCCGCACCCGCACCGAAGTAGTTCGTGTAGAAGTAGTCAGCATTGAGGGCGAGTTTCGGATTGAGATAGTAGCTGATGCCGGTACCTGTGGAGAGCCCGAAGCCTCCTGTATCGCCGATGCCGAAGCCGACACCTAAGCCATAATACCAATCAAAGTTCCGAAGGAAAGCAGGAAGACTGCTGAAGGTTTTGAGGCCAAAATGCATGGTTCCCAAAGCCGCAATGTCGGTATGCAAGCTGTTCCCGAAGAACAAGCCGGCCTTGGCTGCCGTCCCAAAGGTAAGCGGGGCAAAATTCGGAATGTCCCATTTGGCGAAAATGTATTCCACCCCTCCTCCAAGGCCGAAACTGCCCCAACCCATGTTGGCACCGACGTTGACCATTAAATCACC
>DJVZ01000046.1 GCA_002441395.1 Spirochaetaceae bacterium UBA6243
TCGACCCGGGCGAAGGCCACTTTTCCTGCCTCTATCATTCTGTCGAGTGCATACGTATGGTAATACTCGCCCGAACCATGATGAGTCCAGCCTTCCTCAAGCCATGCAAAGAATTCCGGTGTATACAGATAGCGCCCGATCGAAACCTCGTGGCTGGGCTCGGCGCCTACCGCGGGCTTTTCCACGAATCCCCGCACGCCCATCCCGTCCGCCGCGGGATCGACGACACCGTAGCGCGACACATCTCCCGGCTCGAAAATTGTCGCCAGCACGCACTTCGCCGTACGCTCGTAGACGTCGATGAGCTGGCGCGCCAGAGGCTTCGGTCCGAGCACGATATCATCGGGGTAGGCGACCACGCAGGGCTCTCCGCCGAGCAAATGGCTGACCTGCATGAGCGCGTGCCCCGTGCCTTTCATCTCCGCCTGGCGTACGAACGAAACGCACGCGGAAAAAGGCCGGATTTTTTCAAGCCTGTCCCCGCGCCCTTCGCGTTTGAAAAGCTCCTCGAGCTCGATCTCGCGATCGAAATAATCTTCGAGGGCTTTTTTGCGCCTGCTTGAAATAACGATAATATCAGTAATTCCTGAATCAACAAATTCCTGGGCGATGTACGCGATGCTCGGCGTGACACCGATGGGCAAAAGTTCCTTGGGAACAGTCTTCGTAACGGGCAAGAAACGGGTGCCATAGCCGGCCGCGACGATGATTCCTTTCATGGGGGCTATTGTAATTGGTGGACGAGCCTTATGCAATTCCAAAATGATGGCGGAAAAGCGCGCTTTCGATGAAGATGGGCATCTCCAAAGCCCGTACGCTCAGACGGTCGTCCAAAAGGGCATGTCCTTGACCAGCATCCACAAAACCATATAACGTTAACTCCCCTATGCGCCCCATACAGAGATATTTCAACGCGTATCGCGGACTTCCCTCCTCTCTCTACGTTCTTTTTGGCGCAACCGTCATAAATTCCGTAGGAATGTTCGTTTTTCCATTTCTGACGCTGTACCTCACGGGTCGGCTTGGCATGAGCCAGAAAGAAGCGGGCCTTTTTATCATGATCGTCAATTTCGCCTATATCCCCGCGAATTTTATCGGCGGGAAAATTGCGGATACGTTCGGGCGCAAAAAACTCATGGTCACGGCGCAAGTGCTGTCGGGGCTGTGCTATATTCCCTGCGGTTTCCCGGGCATAGGAGGGAATGTGCGGTGGTTTCTGCTGGCGAGTGTATTCTTCGACGGGCTGACCGACCCTGCGCGCACCGCCATGATGACTGACCTGACCACCCCCGAAACCCGGCGCCCCGCGTTTTCACTCACCTATCTCGGGCATAATCTGGGCTTTGCGGTCGGCATGATGATCGCGGGTTTTCTTTTCGAGAAAGCGACATCCTGGCTCTTCTGGGGCAACGCGATCGCGATTCTTGCCGCGATCAGCCTCGTCGCGCTCAAAGTTCCCGAAACCAAGCCGACAAACGAGCAGGTCGAGGCGAGTTTTGGCTCCGGGCGGGAGGATGAGGGACATCGCGGGAACATCGTGCAGGCGCTGCTTTCAAGACCGTATTTGATCATATTCACGGTGCTGACCGGGTTGTACGGATTTGTGTACGCCCAGCACCGCTTCATTCTGCCGCTCCAAACGAAGGAATTTTTCGGAATGCGGGGCTCGGTGATCTATGGTACTCTGATGACGCTGAACGCGACGATGGTCATTGTGCTCTCGACGCCGATCATGACGCTCACACAGCACTGGAAGCCCATCAACGCCGTGGCGCTCGCCGGGCTCCTGTTCGGGCTGGGATTCGGGCTCATCGGGCTTGCGCCTTCCGTTCCGCTCATGTATATCACGACCGCCATCTGGACGCTCGGGGAGATCGTCAACGCGACAAACGAAGGAACCTATGTCGCGAATCACACGCCCATATCGCACCGCGCCAGGTTTCAGGCCATGCTGCCCCTGCTCGGCGGATTCGGATGGAGCATAAGCCCGCCCCTCGTCGGCGCATTCACCGACCGCTTCGGCCTGAGAACGGCATGGCCCTTCCTTGGAGGAATTGCCGTCATCGCAAGTATCGCCATCTGGTGTTTGGGAATCATAGAGAGAAGGCCCACACGAAAGGAGAACGCAGCAACAGACTAAGCCCTCTCGCGCAGCGCAAAGCGTGCGGCGGGTGTAAGCCCTCCAGCCTCTTGTGAGGCCGATGAAAATCGCTGTGCGGGTACGCATTGCATTCTTGAAAGAATGGGCGTATTCTTTTTTAAGCATGGTACTTTTGAAGTGCCACACGCCCTTTTTTCAGAGGTCTGTTCTGCGGGCAAATAAAAAAGAGCGCTGGATGGGCGATATTGGATTTGAACCAATGACTTCCACCGTGTGAAGGTGGCACTCTCCCACTGAGTTAATCGCCCACTCAGCACTCTCGAGCGGCATCCTAGCAAAGGAGACCGCCGCATGTCAAGGATAGAACAGAAAGAGGCTGAATGTGAGAATCGATCACGTAGTACCTCGCGCAGAGCCCCTCGAACACGCATCGCACAACCGCCGCCTTCACTTTCGTTCTCCCGCTGAGGACCTGCGCATCGAGGTGACGCGAAAATCCCTGCATTTGTTGATTCTTTTCTGCATTCCATTGCTCGATATTTCGCCTACGCTGCCGATTGTGTGCCTACTGGCAGGGCTCCTCGTCTACTCAGTCAGCGAGTTGCTCAGACACCATGGCATCACTGTGCCGGTCATCGCACCCCTTACGGAGAGAGCCGCGCGCCGCCGCGATGGCAATCGGTTTGTGCTGGGGCCCGTGACTCTGGCACTTGGCGCAATGCTTGCTCTGCTCATTTTCGACCCGCTCCAGGCCAAAATCGCCATTCTTGCCCTGGGCATCGGCGACAGTTTTTCAAGTCTGATCGGAAAGTCCTTTGGACGCATTCCCATGCCGCTCTCCGATGGAAAGTCGGTGGAAGGTTCGCTTTTCTGCTTCGCGACCGTGCTGCTGGCAGTATTTTTGCTCACCGGCAGATTCATTCCCGCATGTGTCATCGCATTGACAACCGCGCTCGTAGAATTCTGGCCTACCAAGGACTGGGACAATGTCCTCATTCCCCTCGCCGCGGGCGTCGTTGCTTCGCTCGTGATATAATTCTTTCTAATATAATTATTTCCAAATATATATCTTATGAAGCCTTTCGGTGGCCACCAACACACAGAGTACAAAAAAGAGAGCGACACCCATCCCCCCCACCAAAGACCGCGCATCCCAAAGCCATACCCACGCACTTGCCGCGGCCGTCAGTCCAATGCCGGCATATGCGTAGGACATATCCTCTTTCAGTCTTGCCGCGACAAAATAATCCACACAATTGATCACTATGAGTGATGTCGTCACAATCATCGTGATATTCCGATATCCCGCTTGCAGCATAAACGAAGACTGGAAACGATCAATGCTGATGGGCATGAGCATCGCAAGCATCGTCCCAAAGAGCAGGGCAAGCAGAGCACCTGTCTGCGGCCGCTCATGCCCTATTCCTACCGCGTACAATCCCGAGATAAAAAGCAAAATAAGCCCTGTAAATCTCCCCCCGTACACCACCCGCGTCAATGATACAAGCGATCCAATTGATGTGCTCCGCTGCGCGATGACGAGCATCAGAAGCCGCAGCGTTTCGACATCGACCAGAAAAACCCACAGTGCGATCAAATATACTTCCGCAGAGACTGTCTTCTGGAAGGTGAAGAGCACCACCATGAGTACGGCGCTCACTCCCAATGCCAAAACGCACATTTCCAGCGCCGCGGCCAGCTGAATGCCTACCGGCTTTCCAAAGAAAAAATACTCGGTGTAGAGACGCGTGTCTGCGAGAAAAAAGGGAAGCCGTTTGTCAGTCCCGATCCGAGTGGCGAGCACTATTGTGCCAAGAAGCATTACCAGACTCAAGCTCGACAGAATCCAATAGGTCAATCGGAAATTTCGCGTTGTCACAGCCATATCCTACTTCATTATGGCGATTGATTGAAGCATCGCTTTTTACTATAGTATGGCGAATTCCCGTGATCAGAGGTATGACAGATGGCAGAAAAAATCACACCGCGCGAAGTCGATTATTCACAATGGTACATCGACATCATCCTGAACGCGAAACTGGCGGACTATTCGCCCGTCAAAGGCACTATGGTGATACGTCCGCGCGGCTACGCGATCTGGGAAAAAATCCGTGACGAATTCGATCGGCGATTCAAAGAGACCGGTCATGAAAATGCCTATTTCCCTCTCCTCATCCCAATGAGCTTTCTCGAAAAAGAGGCCGAGCATGTCGAAGGCTTCGCGCCTGAACTCGCCGTGGTGACCTACGGCGGTGGCGAAAAGCTGGAAGAGCCCTACTGCATCCGTCCCACAAGCGAGACCATCATCTGGGCCATGTACCGCAACTGGATTCAGTCATGGCGCGATCTGCCCCTGCTCATCAATCAGTGGGCAAATGTAGTGCGCTGGGAAAAGCGCACGCGCCTTTTTCTGCGCACGTCTGAATTTCTCTGGCAGGAAGGACATACCGCCCACGAGACTGAAAAAGAGGCACGCGAGGAGACCTTGCGCATGCTCGAAGTATACCGCGACGTGACCGAGCGCTACCTTGCGGTGCCTGTGGTGGCCGGCATGAAGAGCGAGAGCGAAAAATTCGCCGGCGCGGTCGACACTTACACCATCGAAGCGATGATGCAGGACAAAAAGGCGCTGCAAGCGGGCACGAGCCACTTCCTGGGCCAGAACTTCGCCCACGCCTTCGACGTGCAGTTCCAGAACAGGCAGGGCGAGCTCGACTATGTGTGGGCGACGAGCTGGGGTGTGTCCACGCGACTCGTCGGGGCGGTCATCATGACGCATTCGGACGATAAGGGTCTCGTATTGCCACCGACGCTCTCACCTGAAGACGCGGTGATCATTCCCATTTACCGCAATGACACGAAGGCCGCGGTGTCAGCCTATGCCGAAAAGCTTCAGGCCGGGCTCAAGGCCGCGGGTTTCAAGACCGTACTCGACGCCGATGACTCTTCGAGCCCCGGCTGGAAATTCGCGGAATGGGAGCTGCGCGGCACACCGGTGCGCATCGAAATCGGGCCCCGCGACATGCAGTCGAATCAAGTTGTCATGGTGCGGAGAGATACCGGCGAAAAGCTCTCCGTCCCCGTGGGCGAAGTGCCCGCGAGGCTCAAGGAGCTGCAGACGCTCATCCAGCATTCGCTGTTTGAGCGCGCCAAAGCCTTCCGGGACGAAAACACCGTGCCGGTCTCCAGCCTGGACGAGCTCATCTCGTTTTTCGGCGTCGAAACCGCGGGCACGACGGGCGCAAAAGGCGGTTTCGCGGAGGCACTGTGGTGCGGCTCCGCCGAATGCGAGGCGTCCCTCAAGGAAAAAACAAAAGCGACGCTGCGATGCCTGCCGCTCGGCAGACAGGAACACGTCGAAGGAAAATGCGCGATCTGCGGCGCACCGGCCAGGTACCGCGCCATTTTCGCACGCAATTATTAAAAAGAAAGCGCGGCCGGGAAAATGCCGGCCGCGCTTTCTTATGCCATACCTTTCTTAATTACAGGCCACCGCTCGACGAGCTTTCCCAAAGGTCCTGCACGAAAAGATTCACCGCAGTGTTCTGCGACGAGGCGAGCACAACCTGACTCTGCTCTCCGTTCGATGTGCCGATGCTCACGGCCGATGGCGCGGATGAGGAGCTCGACGACCACGACTCGATGAGCGCGACATCGCGCGAAGACTGACTGTGCCAGTAGATGCCGACCCAAAAACTCGCCGCGGCGGCAAGCGCCATTAGGGCCGCCGAAAGGGCAAAACGGCGCACTTTGCGCGGACGCTGCTCTGCTTCCTGGTACACGCGCGCAAAATCGGGAAAAGAGGGTGCCGAAGTCATAGCCACGTCTTTCAGCGCGACCTTGAGATCGATCGTTTTCTTTTCAGCTGAGCTCATATCCCATCTCCCTGAGCAACATGCCCAATTTATCCCGCGCGCGGAACAGCCTCGATTTCACCGTCCCCAAGGGCAGGTCATACATCGCCCCCAGCTCGGAAAGCCCCTTGCCCTCGACCTCATGAAGATAGAGCATCGAACGATCAACAGGTTCCAGCTTCTGCATGGCAATTGCGAGCAACTGGTTCGCTTCCTGCCTCAGCACGTTCGCTTCGCCCGACGCATGAGGACTTTCCAATGAAAGCGACTCAAATTCTTCGACCTGCACATTGCGCGCATGATGGCGGGCGTGGGTGCGCATCACATCGGCGCTCGTCGTCCGGCAGATGCCGTAGAGATAACCGCCGAGAGGGCTCTCTTTTCGCCATCGCGGCAAAGCCTTGTATATCCGGATGAGCGATTCCTGGGCCGCCTCTTCGGCAAGCTCGGGATCGAACGCGACAAAGGCGGCGCAGTATCCGCGAATGCGATCCCACCAGCGCCACATGAGCCGCTCGAATGCCCCTTTGTCGCCCCTGGAGGCATTGGCGGCCAGCTCGAGGTCGAGGGGGTCGTCTCCTGTCGCGGCAGATTTTGACGCGTCTTTGGGGGTGGCCGGCGTGAGAGGGCCGGATTCTTTCTTCTCTGCGCTCATTGTCCGCACCAATATTTCATCGCTGATCATAATATAATGCTTTTCAACCCCCGCGCCTTACATTATCCGCCGCAATATGATCAACAGTCTGCCATAGCGGTCCGCTTCCTGGGAACTGAAACCCTTTGCGCTGAAAGAATTTGAAAATTGGCCCATTTTTTCCGACATTCTGGCCTCCCGCACCAGGAACAAAATCGACTGCCAGCGTTCCTCACCAAATATTTTGCGAATCGCCACTTGCCGCTCAATCTGAATTATCCTCACCGTCTTTTCGTACCCAAGGCTCTTCGATATCGCATCTTCGATCGAATTCATGTCGGGATTGGGATCGAGCAGCATATTCGCGACTTGAGTCTGATAAATTCTGATTTCATTCTGGGCTTTCGCAAGTTCGATCTCCCGGGCGTCGAGGATCTTCTCAAGTTTGGCTAAATCTTCATCGGTAAGGTTCAGACTGCGAAACCATTCGCGCACCGCGCCGGGGCCCATAACTCCCTGATTCCCCATCCCCATGCCCGGCCCCCCCTGTGCGCTCACAAAGGCGACACCGGCAATCAAAAACAGCAGGGCCAGCGTTTTGGCCCGATTCGATTTCATCAGAATCCTCCGATCTCTCTATTTATCTGTCGTGCATTGAAGCGTTTTGGTTGCAGAATTATACCACAATGACGGAAAAAAGAGCCGCTCGGCGTTGGCGCCCGGGCGGCTCTCATCAAAAATCCACAGGAGAATACGCTTACTGGTTTGCCTGGAAAATCTTGTTGACCTCGATGATGCTGTCCGCGCGGATCTCCTGAATCTGCTTCTGCAGATCGGAAATTTTCGAAATCGACTCATCGACTTTCGCTTTGTCGGGAGACGCGCTCCAGAGCAGATTGTTCAGCAGAAGCCTCTCGGAACGGACCTCGTTCTGCAAGGGCAGAATCTGCGATGCTGCATCCTGAACGATTTTCTCCACTTTGGCCTTGTCCTCAGCCGAGAGCTTCTGGTACTGGTAATAGGAGAATGCCCCGAAACCGGACTGGCCTCTCATACCTGTCGGCCCCATCATTGAACCCTGCGGCATCTGAGGCCTTTGAGCTCCTTGAGGTCCCATAAAACCGGGCTGGGCATTCATAGAGCCCTGGCCTCTCTGCTGTCCGTGACCATAAGGCCCAAAGCCTGGGGCTTCATTTTGCATCCCAAACCAATAATAGCCATAGTTATATCCATAACCCGGGGTTGTTGCACCTGGGCCTCCCGTCTGACCAAAACCCTGCGCGAAAGCGCCAGCAGTGACGGCGACAAACATGGCACCTACCATCAGAAGCGTGATCGCCTTTCTCGATGTTCTCATATCCTTCCTCCCTTGAAGGTTTTTGTTGTTCATCTAAATGTCGCAGGGAGGAGGAGCTTGGTTGCACGAAAATGCTAAAGGTTATTTTCTTTCATTTTTTACCGTGGCCGCCCTGATTGCCCTGTCCGCCGGATTCGGATTTCCCGGACTGGGATTTTCCCGAATCGCTTTGGCCTTCGGCATTCTGAGAGATATCGCCCTGGTTCTTTTTCCCCGAGAGAGAAACTTTTTCGAGCGCTTTTGATACGGCCTCCGCGGCACTGTGGCCAGCCGAAGTAAATTCCTCAACCGAGACCAGAATCGAACCAAAACCGTCTTCGTCGAGGTCACTCGCGATGAGGACGGACGCAAGCCGCAGACGATCCTCTTCACCAAGGCCGAATTGGGCCTTTGCGCTTGTCACGACCGAAAGCGCAGCCAGCGCGCGCGCAGTCGCCTTCTGTTTAGCGCCGCTCTTCGCGACACCCTCTTCAAGCGCCTTCTGGACCTCTGCTTCCGTAAGGCCGGCTCTTATAAAAATGAGCATCTGCTCTATGGCCGAAGAGGCCGTGTTCCTGTTCGAGGGGAAAATGCCATTTGCCCTAAGTATAGCGGCAAGCCGAACGACGCGCTGGATATCCACTCTCAGAGAAGCGACCAGAATTTCCGGATTCACCTGTTTTTGTGCCCCTTCTTCCAGGCGAACGACCAATATCGAGTCGGAAAGACCCAGTTTTTCGAGCTGCTGAACCATTGTATTGACTTCCGGGGCTATCGTTCCATACACAGCCACGTTCGAAGGCTTCGCCAACCATGCGGCGACAGTCTGGGCAAAAAGGACAGAAGGAGCGCTGAGAAACAGCAACAGAGAAAAGAGCCGCATAAATTTAGGCGTAAAGACCTTTGGTCTTGTTTTTTCCATATCTCTACAACCTTAAAAGACTGCTCGAACCACCGAAGCCATCGTCGACCTGCACCGCCGCTTTCGGGTCCGAAATCCATCTGTCGCCGTCGATGACAAAGTTATAGACGTAAACCCGTCCTTTCTTGAGCGGCACCAGCACTTCCCACATGCCATCGACGCTCGCCTTTTTAAGAACATACGTTCCGGGGTTCCATGAGGTAAAATCGCCGGCAAGTTCTACGGTACTGGCTTCCGGGGCATAGAGCACGAATTTGACGCTGACGGTGTCCTTAGTTCTTGTGCCAAAATAAAGACCCAGGCTCAAACCGAGGATGAATATCGCCGCAGCCGCAGCCACAAGCGCCGGCCTGGAACGGATTATGTGCGAGGGCCTTTTCTCCCCACCTATTGCCTTCATCACGCCATCCGCAAACTCCGACGGAACTGAACCCAGTGTACCTGACCGGCGCGCGGACCCGACACCGGAATCGGCCGCAATATTCGCTTCGGTATTCGCATCGCGCTCGATAAATGGCAGCAAGGCGCGAAATTCATGGGCACATGTCTCGCAATCCGCGAGATGCATGCGGAATTCGTCCAGGGAAGAGGTCATCATCCCGCGCTCACCCCGCTCCCACGCATCGACGAATGCCCGCGCTTCCGTACAGTTCATCATAGAGATATACCCCCCGGGGGCCGCTTCGGTTGCACATTTTCCGCTAAAGCCTCGCGCAATTGCTTCCGCGCGCGAAAAAGCCTCGATTTGACAGCTTCCTGTCCAAGACGCAGAACTTTCGCGGTCTCTTCGACCGAAAGCTGCGCAAAATAATACAGCTCTACCGGTTTCCTCAGATCCACAGGCAAAGAGGAGACAGCCTCACGCAGGGCCTGGAACTCACACGCCCGCTCGGCCTCTCCCGCGGGGTCATCAGGCGGATTCGTCACCTGCTGCCTTACAAACGCGACCTCTCTCTGCTTCCTCGATGCAAAAAGCCTGATATGCGTGCGCACATTGTTGGCGGCGATGGCGAAGAGCCACGCGGAAAAACTCTCTCCTCTCTTGAAAGAGGCGAGCGATCTGTATGCCCGGACAAATACTTCCTGCGAGGCGTCCTGCGCATCCTCTTCTGAACGCATGCGCATCCGGCAAAACGCGAGCACCCTGGCGCTATATTTATTGACAAGAAATCGGTATGAATCTATATCGCCATCAAGGACCCGCGCGATAATGGAATCTTCGCGGTTCCTTTCCGCCGCCTCTTTCATGCTGTCGGGCTCTGCGTGTCCCAGAGTATCCGCGTGGCCTTGCATGCCTAAAAGCATACTCTTTCCCGGCCCCTTTTTCCAGAATGATTTTTTCTCTTTGCTGCAACCGAAACGACGATCGCGCGGTATCCATTGTCAAACACATTATCATATACCCTGAAAAAGGGACGGAGGTTGCATATGATTTCAAGATACAGACTGGTGACGTTCGTTCTGCTGCTGATGCTCAGCCTGGGAGGCGTCTCCGGAGTCATTGCGCAGACGACTGATACTTCCACCGAAACGGATGAACTGCAGAATGACATTACGACCGTGAACGCGGCGGCCGAGCTCGACCAGACAGCGCTTCTCATAAGACTCAGCGCGCAATTTCAGGTTGAGCTTGCGGTACTGGAAAACCTGAGCGCTCAGGGATACACCGCAGGTCAGATATGGCTCGCGCTCGAAATTTCACAGCAGACGGGTGCCGGGCTTGCGGTTTCAATAGCACAGGCCGCGAGCATCGGCGGTGACGGCCATGGATGGGGCGTACTTGCCCAGGCGCTGGGCATCAGTCCTGGTTCGCCAGAGTTTCTGGCGCTCAAAGCACAGATGAGGAACCGTACGCGGACTATGGCTTCAGACATCGCCAAAGAGCATGGAAAGGACCCGGACAATTCTGACAGAGGCTCTGCGGAAAAGGACAACTCCAAAGGCAATGGCGGCCAAAACGGTAAACATTGACATGTTTTGGCGCTGACGTTGCTGCCCGCGATTGACTACCCCAAAAGGCTCACTTCCGTGAGCCTTTTTTCATGTATGATACAGGCACTTTCCTTGGCCGGCCCGAATTATTACTCTATAGGTATTACTCTATAAGAAAAAAGGGAGTCAGAAGAAAAACCAGCCCGGGCCGGATTCTCTTCCTCTCTGATATTGCTACAAGTACAGGAGTTATCCATGCCATTCGTGCTTCAAAAAGAGACCTCGGTCCCCGAACTGGATTCGATTCTCAGATTGTATCGTCACGAGCCGACGGGAGCCCGCCTCCTCTCCGTCATCAACAAGGATGAAAACAAGGTTTTCGGCGTCACATTCCGGACGCCGCCACAACGCAGCGATGGCGTCGCCCACATCATCGAACATTCAGTCCTCTGCGGTTCCCGCAAATATCCCGTAAAAGAACCTTTTGTCGAGCTCATGAAAGGTTCGCTCAACACCTTCCTCAACGCGATGACCTATCCCGACAAGACCTGCTATCCGGTCGCGAGCACGAACCTCAAGGACTTCTACAATCTCATCGATGTCTACCTCGACGCGGTATTCTATCCGAACCTCACCAAACACACGTTCATGCAGGAAGGCTGGCACTACGAAGTCGATCCGGCCACCAAAAAGCTCAGCTACAAAGGTGTCGTCTTCAATGAAATGAAAGGGGCTTACTCCGACCCTGACGATCAGCACGACGATCTCTGCCGGCGGAGTCTCTATCCCGATACGCCCTATGGCCTCGATTCAGGAGGCGATCCGCTGGAAATTCCCTCCCTCACCTATGAAGAATTCGTCGGTTTTCACAAGAAATATTATCATCCCGCGAATTCTTTCATTTTCTTCTACGGTGACGATGATCCCGAAAAGCGTCTCGCCATGATGGACGATTGGCTTACTTCTTTCGGCCAGGCGAACATCGAATCTCTTCCCTCAGCGCAGCCCGAGTTTTCCGAACCGCGCCACCTCGAGTACCGATACCAGGCGAGCGAACAGGATGAGCCAAAGGCGTACACCGCGATCAACTGGGCTCTCTATGAACATGGAGATCCCGTGCTTTCGATGAAGGCCTCGATTCTGTTCCATATTCTGATAGGGACGCCCGCTTCGCCGCTGCGCAAGGCGCTGATCGAATCGGGGCTCGGAGAGGACCTCGCTGGTTTTGGTCTGTCGGAAGAACTGCGCAAGACAGCCTTCTCGATCGGACTCAAAGGCGTGGCGCCTGACAAGGTTGGCGACGTTGAACGGCTCATCCTTTCGACGCTTGAGGAGCTTTCCCGCGACGGTATCGATTCCGACACCATCGCGGCATCGCTCAACACCATCGAATTCGCTCTCCGCGAAAAAAATACCGGCCACTTCCCCCGCGGACTGGCAATCATGCTCGACGGACTCAACGACTGGCTCTACGACAAAGATCCCATTGAGTCGCTCTCGTTTGCCGGGCCTCTCGAAAAAGTCAAAAAAACCGCGGCGGAGAATCCGAGGCTTTTCAGCGAACTCATCGACTCGCTCTTGCTGCGCAACACCCATCGGACTACCGTCGCGCTCTTGCCCTCGCCCGACGCCAACCGCGAACGCGAGGAAGCTGAGAAGACCATGCTCGCCCGGGCGCAAGCCGCTCTCGACGCACAGAAGCTTCAAGAGATAGAGCGGACCGCGGAAATGCTCAAAGTTTTGCAGGACACGCCTGACAGCCCCGAAGCCCTGGCCACGATCCCTGTCCTCTCCCTCGACGATATCCCGAAAGAAGCGCCCGTGCTGCCTTCCGAGCCGCTCGATCTGGGCAATGGCGGCGCACATGGCGCGCCGGACGAAGCGCGCGCGTATTACCACGAACTTGCGACGAGCGGGATTCTGTATCTCGACTTGGGCTTCGACTTTGGCGCGCTCGAGTCGAAGCTTCTGCCCTATGTGAGCCTATTGGGGCGTTTCCTGCTCGAGATGGGCACCGAGGCGGAAAACTTCGTGCAGCTGATTCAGCGCGTCGGCATGCATACCGGCGGCATCCGGAGCACGTCGGTGTCCGCGACGCGTTGGGATGACAGAAAGCCCGCGCCATGGTTCTTCCTGCGGGCGAAGGCCCTGCCCGAAAAGGCCGCCATTCTGGCGGACATTCTGGTGGATGTTCTGGCGCGGGCGCGGTTCGACGACCGCGAGCGCGTCCGGCAGATCGTGCTCGAAGAAAAGGCGCAGGCGGAGGCGATGCTCGTGCCGGCCTCGCCCCGCATGGTCGGGCTCAGGCTGCGTTCGCGCTACAATCCGGCCGATTGGGCCTCAGAGCGCCTCTACGGGATCGAACACCTGTTCTTCCTGCGCGATCTGGCTCGGCGCATAGCCGAAGAAGACTGGCCTTCTGTGTTGGACGACATGGAGCGCGTGCGCGGCGCGCTCATCAGCCGTGACAATCTTGTCGTCAACGTGACCTCGGACCGGGCAACGCTCGCGGCATCCGCGGATGCCATCGCGCGCATAGCCGGCGCGCTGCCGGCACGGCGAGCGTTGGCGGCGGGCGGAGCAGTCGACTCAGACATGCCCTGGATCGACGAGGCGCTCGCGGCCTGCGGCGTTTCCGACGGCAGCGCGCCGGCGAGCCCTTCCGGCGGCCTCCGCCCAAGCCTCGAGACGCTCGAACTGCCGACCCAGGTGAACAGCGTCGGCATGATTTTGCCCCTCCGGCATCTGAAAAAGGTGGCCGGCGGAGCCTATGTCGCCTCCAAATATCTCGATGTCGCCTACCTGTGGGAGCAGGTGCGCGTCATGGGCGGCGCCTACGGGGGCTACTCGAGCCTCGACCCGGCGTCCGGCCTTCTGATGCTTCTTTCGTACCGCGACCCCAACCTCGAGCGGACCATCGACGTGTATCGCAAAGTCGCGGCGTATTTACGATCATGTGAGGTTCCGAGAGAGGAAATTCAAAAATCGATCATCGGCACAATCGGCGATGTCGACGCCTACCAGCTTCCGGACGCGAAGGGCTTCAACGCCCTCATGAACGAGCTCACCGGCTATACGCAGGAGACGCGCCAGTCCATCCGCGACCAGATATTGGCCGCGGACATCGGTGACTTCCACCGCCTTGGCGAGCTGATCGACGAAGCGGCGCGGCGCTCGATGATAGTCGCGCTGGCTGCTCCGGAGAGGATCGGGAAAGCGTTGCCGGCGCTTCCTTCGCCGATCGAGCGCCTCTCAGTGCATTGAATCGAACGCGCGGGGATTGAGCTTGTCGAGCAGAGCTTGATCTCCGACGGCGACCCACAGGAATGCGCCCTTCATAAAGTAAGTATCGAAGGCGCGCCGCACGGCCAGCGAATCGAGCGTCTCTATACGGCCTTGATCTTTAAGCCAATCCGCGGGGTCACCGGTAAGCCGTACCGAACGAATCATCAGCGAGGCAATCCCCGCGTTGTTGCGCACCGCCTCGAAATAATCGTTCATATAGAGCTGTTTGTATGTGTCGATTGCGTCGGTAATTGACATGTACCCGTCGCCTTCGGTCTTCGTCGGGTCCACAGAGACCACCCGCCCGCGCGCCATCAGCCCCGCCGCCTCGTCGATATACTCCTTGATCTTGTCCGGCGCGTTCGACTTATACATCATGATGGAACCATAATTTGCCAAAAACACCCGAATCATGGCCGACGGTGTGTAGACCGCGCCGTACTTGTCGCGCACCACCGAAAAAAGCAGGTCCGAAAAAATGCGCGCGGCAAGCGCCGTCGCGAAATAATCGTCCTTCCCCGGCGCGGGCGCCGCAAAATCGCCCCTCAAATAGATCGTTCCCTGCGACTGATCGTGCGCCTCGGTAATGAGCGACCCGGATGGTCCCGTCGGAAAGTCCGCCGGCCTCGACACCGGGCCAAGCCGCAGATTCGGGATACTTCCCAGCAGCGCTTCCAGCTCGCGCGCCAGCTCCGCGGGATTGAAATCCCCCACGGCGACCACAAAAATTCTGTCGGCCGAGAAATGGTCCTTGTACCACTGGCGCGCGTCCCCGGCCATCATCGACCCTATGCTCTGCTCGGTGCCCTCAGGATTCACNNGACCACGGATCCTGGTCCATCGCCTGGAGCGCGAGCGAGGCATCCTCTTTCGTCCTGTCGAAATCGGCCTGGCTGAACGAAGGGGCGGTCAGCATGTCGCCCCACAGGTCAAGAAGTTCATCGCGGTATTTATCGAGCGTCGTCAGGCCGAAAGTCGAGTATTCAAACTGCACCGCCGCGGCGATATTCGACGACGTGCGGTCCAGGATCGACGCGGCCTTTTCGTATGGATAGTTCTGCGAACTGCGCGCCATGGTGTTGAGCGCGATCTTTTCCCAGCCGGCGTGCCCGGGAGGTGTCACCAGAGAGCCGCCGTTCAGCACGAGCGAAACATGGAACACCCTGTTTGCGTTCTGTACCTTCATGTAGACAGGAATACCGTTGGAAAGCACTGTCTTCATGAACGTGGGGGCATTCTCGCGCACAAAGGCAGTCTGGGCCCCCGCGCCCGCTACGACGACCAGTACGAATGTCGCGGCCAGTGCGAATCGCGCAAGGTGCACGCAGACCGACGGCCTCTTGGCGCCACTTCTATGCAGTTTCATAAAATTATTCATGCCAGCCTCCTCAACGCTGCTGCCACCAGAAGGCGTTCTGCGCGGTGGCACGGGTGTAGCCGAGTTCACCGATCTTCGCCTCCATGCGCGGATCCGCGCCGAAGGTGCTCGTGCGCAGCCGCACCAGAGTGGCCGCAGGCGGCACACTAGAAGCGGCAGGCGCGCCGCTCGTACTCACCGACGAGCCCGGCGCCGAGCCGGCGACCGCAGCGCTGCCCTGTCCCGCCTCTCCTGTCAAATATTTACTTATGAGCGCGGAAATATCATCCCAGGTGACTTTCTTGCAGTTCGCCTCATAGTTGAAAAAATAGTCCGTGCCAGCCGTGGACCACCAGAAGGTGAGCGTATCCGTCACAAAGGAACCCGCGGATTCGAGCGCGTAGATATTCTGGTCGACGAGCTTCGTCTTGGCTTCCTCAAGAGCCTCGTCCCCAAAATAGGCGCGAGGATCCCTGGCGATCTGCGCGAATTCGTCCAGCACGGTCTTGCGCAGGTTCTCCACGCGCTGAAGTACCGGCTCCTCGGTCGCCGGTTTCTGCACAAGCATAAAGGTCGAAAAAATGTAGTTCCCTCCGTCGCGCGCGGTCGGATAGATAAAATCGATGTACTCCGCGTCGTACAGCCCGAATACTTTCCGCATTATCTCCGATTTGAACGGTCCCGAAGGCGATGACAAAAGAAACAACAGCACATCGGACACGTAGGTATCGAAGGTCTGGCGCGTCACATCGGGCCCTCGCCAGCGGAACTGAACCTGCGCGATCCCTCGGTAGAACTGATCCTCGGCGGTCACAAGCCGAATACCATCGGGAATCGGGCCCTGCGCAGGTTCAGCGAGCACAGGCTGAGGCGCCCGCGCCCATTTCCCGAACGATACCTCCGCAAGCGCCTGCACTTGCTCCAGCGTCGTGTCTCCTCCCACGAGCAGAGCCGTATTGGTGGGCACATAATAAGTCTTCTGCATGTCACGGAGTTCGGCGACCGTGGCATTCGCGACATTCGATTCAGGGCCATCGATATTCTTGCGCCACGGAAACGTATTGAACATGCGGGACTCAAGGGCATTGGACGCAATCTGCGCCGGATCGCTGTGGTACCCGCGAATTTCGTTGAGCACGACCAGCTTCTCATTTTCGAGCACCGCGTAGTTGAGGGTAGGATTCATGACGGCGTGGGCCCAGAAATCGACCGCATCGGCGAGTTTTTCCGAAGGCACCGTGATGTAATAATTGATATATTCCTTGCCGGTCGCGCCGTTCCAGCTCGTCGTCCCCATGCGGTTCAGCGCCGCGGTGAAGGCATCCTTTGTCGGGTATTTGTCGTTCCCGTTGAACATCATGTGTTCATATAAATGAAAGAATCCCGCCGTTTCGGGAGTCTGCGCAAGGGCACCTCCCCTGAACGCGACGCACACGGTCACAAGCGGTACCGCATGATTTTCCACCACGAAAACTTCAAGCCCATTGTCGAGCGTCGCGTTCCGCACGACATTCGAGGCAAGGCCTGTTTCCTGTGCTGTACTCGCCTGAGCCACCGCAAGATTCGGGGAAAACAATGCCATCATCAGAACAAGAATAAAATCCCACAATATTTTCTTTTGTTTCATATAATGTTTGTTCCTCCTTCCGGCGGATACATCGAACCAGCCGGCATCCTTTCGTATCGTATCATGTTTCGGCGCCACGTTCCAACGCCGCATTCCTGTCCTGTTCATCGATATCGTGGGCATCCCAGGGATACACGATCCAGACATCGCCGAGCGCTTCTCCCACGAAAACCTTCGACACGCCCGGTGGAAACGCGCCTCTTTTTTCCTTGTGTTTATCGTGAAGCACCGCGACCGCCAGGGCCGCGGGATGGTACGCGAGCAGTTCCTTCGTGCAATACTCGAGCGTCACCCGAGAATCATCGACTTCGTCCACCAGCAGGATACGCTTGCCCGCCAGTTTCTTCTCCGCCTCTTCGATCCACTGCACCTTGCGGGGATAGTCCATCGGTTTATCGTTGAGGTCGTAGTACGCGATGCCCACCGCCAGAATTGGCTTTCCGAGATACGTCCGCAGAATTCGCGCCGGAATGAAGCCGCCAGTGCCGATCGCCACGATAACGTCAGGGTTGAAGCCACTCTCCGTGACCTGGCCGGCAATCGACTGCGCAAGCTTATGAATCATCTGATAGGTATAATAGAGCTTTTCCATAGTATGATTTTAGGTGAACTTTCGGGCATGGGCAAGAGAAGACTCCCTGTTCAAAAAAGGATCATGCTTTACAGATTATAAAGGGCTCGATATAAAGGATGAACCTTTAGAGGTTTCAGTATTGAGCATTTCATTGCAGCGCTCATTGAAGGTGATGTACCGATAGATTTCGATGCCAGAACTGGCCATAATCATGGTACGAAGTTCAGATTGCGCCAAAATGCTCAGCCTGGATTATATTCAAATATAGAAGAAATCCAATAAAATAGAACATCAACAACTATATGCTTGTACCGATAAAAAACCGAGAAAGAATATCTTGACAATTACTATTGATAACGAT
>DJVZ01000023.1:0-318 GCA_002441395.1 Spirochaetaceae bacterium UBA6243
CTTGACAATTACTATTGATAACGATTATCATTCTCAACAAGTCGTGACATAAAATTCTCCGTCGTATTTTTCTCCTTCATTTTCATTGTAAGAGGCTTTTTGCATGAACGAGTTGGTGAAGTTTGAAAATTATCTCCGCGCCCATGGTCAGAAAATGACCCGGCCGCGCGAGGTCATTCTCGAAGCATTTCTAAAAACTGAGGGGCATCTCAGTATCGACGATATTCTGCGCGAAGCGAAAAAAATCGACGCGGGGATAGGCCAGGCAACGGTTTTCAGGACGATTCGCCTCATCGCGGACGCCGGGCTTGCGCGCGA
>DJVZ01000023.1:323-4006 GCA_002441395.1 Spirochaetaceae bacterium UBA6243
TGCGGCAAGGTCATTGAATTCCTGAGCCCCGTTATCGAAAGGGAACAACAGAAAATTTTTGTTCAATATGGATTCGCGCCGCGTGGCCATATGATGGAGTTGCTGGGCCTATGCCCGGAATGTCAGGCAAAAGAACGAGGAGAACAATAATATGCTGCTTGCGGAACTTGGCCCCGGCGAGAAATTCAAGGTGATGCGTGTCGTTTTCGGCGGAGAGATCGGCAAAAGACTCGCGGACCTCGGTTTCATATCGGGTACTGAGGGAGAAGTGGTGCGCGCGGCGCTGTTCCGCGGACCCATGCAGATTCGCCTCGGGGACTACGATCTCATCATGCGCCGCCATGAGGCGAGGCTCGTGGAAGTCGAGTTGCTTCCGCAAACCGCCGCAAAAAAACCTACACCCGAGGCCCGCACACACATCGATCTGCGGCCGCATTTCCGACATGGGCTCTCTCATATGGCTCATGGTATTCGGTCCCGCCGCCCGGTTTCTGGCAAAAAGCCCCATAGTTGTCATTAATTTTATGCTTTTTCAGGAGTAATCCATGCAGGATACGAGAGCACTCACCATTGCGCTCGCGGGCAATCCCAATGCCGGAAAAACGAGCATCTTCAATGCGCTGACCGGCGCGCACCACAAAGTGGGGAATTATCCCGGCGTTACCGTCGAAAAGCGTGAAGGTTCGCTCGAGTTTCAAGGGTGGAACATCCACATCGTGGACCTGCCGGGCACCTATAGCCTCACCGCATATTCGCTCGACGAAGTCGTCGCGCGTGACTTTGTGCTCAACGAAAAGCCCGACATCATTGTCGATGTGCTCGATTCCACCAATCTCGAGCGCAATTTATACCTTCTGCTTCAACTCATTGAACTGGGACTGCCGGTGGTTGCCGCGCTCAATATGGCGGACGAAGCCGCTGAAAAGGGCATCGTCATCGATCATACGATTCTCTCGAAGACACTCGGTGTGCCGATGGTTCCTACTGTAGGCTCCCGCGGCGAGGGAGCCCGCGAGCTTCTGGAAACGGTGATCTCGACGTTTGAGGCGCACACATTACCCCGCATGCCCAGCTATGGCGCGGACATCGAAGCTCACATCGCGGCATTGGTTGAACTCCTCAAGGAGGACAAAGATTTCGCTGCGGCCTACTCTCCCCGATGGATGGCGATAAAACTCATCGAAAAAGATCCCGATGCCCGGAAACGCATCGAACATCACGCGCGCGCGGCCAAAATTCACGCCGCGCTTGAGGCGGCCTGGCACTGGATCACGCTCCACTATGGCAAGGACGCGGAGATCATTCTTTCGGAACAGCGCTACGGCTATATCCATGGCGCGGTTTCGGAAGCGATTCACCGCAAACGATTGCGCGGCATTTCGCTGACTGAGAGAATCGACCGCTTTGTGATGCATCCCATCGTTGGACTACCGCTCTTCTTTTTTATCATCTGGGCAATTTTCAAACTGACATTCGTGGTCGGAGAATATCCGGTGGCGTGGCTCGAGCAATTGTTCGGATATCTTGAAGCGGTGGTTCAGCATTCGACGCTTCCCGCCATGATTCAGGATTTGCTCATCAACGGAATAATTCATGGTGTGGGTGGAGTACTCTCCTTCGTGCCTCTCATCGTGATTCTCTTTTTCTGTATTTCCGTTCTCGAAGATACCGGCTATATCGCGCGCGCCGCGTTTTTGACCGACCATTTCCTGCATACGATCGGGCTGCACGGGCAGTCGTTTATGCCGCTCATGCTCGGTTTCGGATGCTCTGTCCCCGCGATCATGGCGACGCGTACGCTCAAAAGCCCGAAAGAGCGCATCGCGACGATTCTTGCGATTCCGTTTATCTCCTGTGGCGGCAAGCTGCCGATTTATGTGCTGCTCGCGGGCACTTTTTTCCCGAAAAATGCTTCCACCGTGGTGATGCTGATGTATGCGGCCGGGCTGGTACTGAGCATTCTGTCTACCTTTTTTCTCAGACGGACAGTACTCAGAGGAGAATCGATGCCCTTCGTGATGGAACTGCCGCCGTACCGCATGCCGACACTGAAGGGCGTGCTCTGGCATGTGTGGGAAAAGACATGGAGTTATGTGCGCAAGGCGGGAACGATCATTCTCGCGGTGTCGGTGCTGATGTGGATCATCACTTCGTATCCCAAGG
This sequence comes from Spirochaetaceae bacterium UBA6243, assembly GCA_002441395.1. Lineage (GTDB taxonomy): Bacteria > Spirochaetota > Spirochaetia > Treponematales > Rectinemataceae > Rectinema. The sequence continues at coordinate 2,487 of DJVZ01000023.1, forward strand.
CCAAGGGTATTGAAGAGTTCGCGTCGGGCGCTCAGGCATCGGTGGCGGAGGCCCTGCCTGAACTCAGCGATGCGGCAATCACCGCCAGAGTCGAAGTGCTCGTACGCCAGTATCAGCTTGAGCACAGCATCGCCGGCCAAATCGGCAAGATCATCGAGCCAGTGATCGCGCCCATCGGTTTCAACTGGAAAATAGGCATAGCACTGATTCCGGGTTTTACCGCGAAGGAGCTTGTCGTTTCGACCTTGGGGGTACTGTATGGCGCGCCCGTCGACGAGAGCGGCGAAAGTCCCTCGCTGAGGCAATCACTGCGCGAGGCCCCGGACTGGTCCCCGCGCATCGCGCTGGCGCTGATGGCCTTTATTCTTGTAATGCCGCCGTGCTTCGCGTCGCTGGCCACGATCCGGGCCGAAGCGGGGAACAAGTGGCTGGCATTCCAGGTCGCCTATTCGCTGGTGCTGGCCTGGCTCATCTCCTTTTTGGTGTCGATGCTGGGGCGCGCGGCCGGCATGTAGCGGGCGCGCGGCTGTGAAGCCCTTGCCGCGCTCGGACTACAGCTTGAAGCTGACTCCCGCGCCGAGAGTCAGGCCGCCGTAATCACTGAAGGGCCAGCCGAGCGACAGCCAATAATCTATTCCTGCATCGGCAAACAGCCGCATATTCCTGTTGATGAGGTAGCCGACTCTCCCCCCCGCCTGGAAGCCAATATGCGAAAGGTAGTCAGTTTCATATCCCGATAGCGCCTCAGTAAGGTGAGCGTAGGTAAATCCGACCCCTGCATACGGCGCAACATGAAGTCTGCCCATTGGCATCATGAATTCGGCGCCGAAAATGGCATTTACAGGAATGACTGTGACCGTCAGGACGTTAAAAGCGAGGCTGACTGGCATCTGAACGCCGACATATGGCCTAAGCGGGAAATAGCCCCGGGAAGCCGTCGCCCGAAACCCTGGCAGAATTTCGGTACCGCTTGTGTGGAAATACAGATCCAGATCGACGCCGCGCCGCGCTATTTCCTTAAGCTGCGTATTCGCGTCGAGTGCGCCGGATCGGTAGAGCACGCGCCCTGTCGAGAGCTGCTGGCTCACGTCGGTGATCATGATGAGCCCTGCTTCACGTGTATCTTCGATACCACCTACTGTCTGCTCTTCGATAATGGCGTACTCGTCGCCTTTTTTAAGACCCATGTTGGCGCCGAGCTGAATCTTGACCGTCGAGCCTTTTGCCTCAAGAATGCGCGTATTGATCTGGAACTCCGGAATCGACCGTATTCGGTATTCAAGTTCAGAAGGAATGGCGTTTATTGCGGACATGATCGCATTGTTGTGGTTTGTCTTGTCGCTGCCCGATGTGTCGATCGATTCAATCGATAGGACTGTCGCGTCGTGCGCGACATCAATAAATGTAATTCCCGTCGTGATGTTGCAGTTCCACGTCCCGGCCTTGGAATTCCAGTACACCGCAAAATTCGTCACGACCGGCACGACGACGATGAACGCGCCGGTGAGGCGTTCAAATTC
>DJVZ01000023.1:4056-31509 GCA_002441395.1 Spirochaetaceae bacterium UBA6243
GTGAAGCGGCCGATATCGGAGAATACTTTTTGAATCTTCAAGTCTATAGTGCCCAAGGCTTGAGACGGAATGAACCACCCATAATAACCAAGGGCAAACACCGCAATATCCTGTTTTGTGCTCACGACAGGCTGTGCGCCCGCCCCAAAGAGGCTTGCCAATACAAGCACCAGAATCATCAACATGGCGAGTCGTCGCGGCCTCATGCGGTACCTCCCTCTTCATCCTCACTGTTTTTCGTACTCAACAATATTTGTATTATAAGAGGGAACCCGAAAGAAAATCAAACAAATTCGAAATTCAACCCGCAATATCGAGGCACGACAACTCCCAAACCGCCTTTCCCTTGCTCCCGAGCCGCTTTTGTCCCTAGGCTCTGATCGATTTAAGTGCGCCGGCCCACAGCACAAGCTGATCCAGCATGGTCTTCAGCGTATCAGTCTGGATCGGCGCCGGCTTGAAAACGCTGAAATTCTCAAAATCGGTGAAGAGCGAAAGATGGACCGCGGTGCGCACGTCGGCCATCTGCAATTCTCCCGCCACAAGGCGGAGGCTTTCCACGGCACGGGTACCACCCATGGCACCATAACTCACAAAGCCGACTGCCTTGTTGTTCCATTCGGCATAGAGAAAATCCAGGGCGTTCTTGAGGGCTGCCGATGTTCCATGGTTGTATTCCGGAGTCACCATGATAAATCCATCGAACTGGCTGATTTTCTGAGCCCATTTCTGAGTGTGATCCTTGGTGTACTGATGCAGCGAGGGCGGCATCGGCTCATCCAGAAGCGGCAGGTTATAGTCTTTGATGTCGACTATCTCAAATTCGGCATCGCTGCGGCTCTTGGCCTGGGCAAGAACCCATTTGGCAACTACTTCGTTGTTGCGTCCGGGGCGCGTACTTCCCGTAAGAATGGCAATTTTTAGCATGTGAAAGCTCCTTTCACTTCCGTATGTGGTTAATATAATAATTTTCTAATATGATCGTCTATAATTTTTTATATATATGAAGTATGCTAAAGTCCTCAGCCCTTTGATCCACCGTGCTCTGCGCCGAGTGACGCCGGCAAACCGCAAAAATCATGTTGCGCACTCACGCAAACCGGCGTATCATTACCATGCTCAAGATTTTTCCATAAGGAGGTCGTATGAAAAGGTTTCTCGTCATACTCTGCGCGCTCCTCGCGATGACCATGTCGCTTGCGGCGCAAAGCAAATCCGTGGATCTGACGTTCATCGAAACATCGGATATCCACGGCGCAATCTATCCATACAATTTCATCACCGCAAAACCGGCCGCTACATCGCTCGCACAGGTAGCCAGCCTTATCAAAGAAGAGCGCTCGACATCGGATTCCGAGGTCGTTCTTCTGGAAAACGGAGACTCGCTGCAAGGCCAGCCCACGGTCTACTACTACAACTTTGAGAAAACAAGTGGTCCGCATATTTGGTCCCAGGCGGTCAATTCCCTCGGCTACGATGCCGTTGGCGTAGGCAACCACGACATTGAGGCCGGGCACGCCGTGTACGACAAGCTCTACGAAGAAATGCAGGCGCCCGTGCTGTGCGCGAACGCGGTCAATCCCGACGGAACGCCATACTTCCAACCCTATGCCGTCATCAATAAAGGTGGCGTAAAGATCGCGATTCTCGGCATGATCACGCCGAAGATTCCCGATTGGCTGCCGCCGCAGTTCTGGACCGGCATGCAGTTCGAAGACATGGTGCAGACCGCAAAGAAGTGGGTGCCCATCATTCAGGAAAAAGAGCACCCCGATTTGCTGGTCGGTCTGTTCCATGCCGGCGTCGACTACACCTATGGCAATGTGACCCGAGACACACCGAACAATGAGAACGCTTCGCAGGTCGTCGCCGAAATGGTGCCAGGCTTTGACCTTGTATTTGTCGGCCACGATCATCAGGGATGGTCCGGTCAGGGATGGGATCCGGTCAACAAGAAAAAAATCGACGTCAAAGACCCAAGCGGAAAAGTCGTCCCCATCTATGGACCGCTCAACAGCGCCCGCAATGTGGCTGTCGTAAAAATGAATCTCACCTGGAACGATCAGACCCAAAGCTGGGACAAGATGGTGCGCGGCGGCCTCGTCGACATGACAAAATATCAGCCCGATCCCGACTTTATGGCCAAATTCCAGCCCATGTTCGATGAAATCAAGACATGGGTCGACCGCCCCATCGGCAAGATGGACGGCGTCATTTCCACGCGCGATTCGATGTTCGGCGACTCCGCGTTCGTCGATCTGATTCAAAGAATCCAGCTCGATCTCTCCAGAGATCCGAGCCTCGGGCTCTCTCCGGCCGATGTCTCCTTCGCGGCGCCCCTTTCGGCCGACGCCAAGATTCCGTCGAGTCCCGACGGCACGCTGTATGTGCGCGACATGTTCAACCTCTATGTCTACGAGAATTTCCTGTACACCATGACGCTCACCGGCCAGCAGATCAAGGATTTCCTCGAGTATTCCTATCAATACTGGTTCGATACGATGCCGAACGACGGCGACCACCTCATCGCGTTCCAGAAAGACAAGGAAGGCAAACTGGTGTTCGACAACCGCACCAACATGCCGATGACCGCCACCCGCTACTACAACTATGATTCGGCCGCCGGCATCAACTATGTCGTCGATGTGACCCAGCCTCCTGGAAACCGCGTCTCCATCTCCTGCATGTCCGATGGCCGCGCGTTCAATCCTGACGAGACCTACACTGTGGCGATCAATTCCTACCGCGGCTCTGGCGGCGGCGGCCACCTTGAAAAAGGCGCGGGCCTCGACAAAGACACCATTCTTTCGATGAAGCTCGTCAATGGCGCCACCACGAAGGATCTCCGCTACTTCCTGCTGAAATGGTTCGAGAAGCAGGAAGGTCCGATCACTGTGATGCCGATCGGCAACTGGGAAGTGATTCCTTCGGACCTCGCGGCGCTCGGCGAGAAAACCGATTTCCCGCTGCTGTATCCTTCGAAGTAGTATGTGACGAAGCGCTGGCGCGCTGAATGAAATTCGACGCGCCGTGCTGCGATTCTTTCGGTAACCTCGAGGCCGCCCGCACGCGGGCGGCCTCGATTTTTAACCGATGATAAAAGACCTTGGGAATATTCCATGAGTTTTTGCGGTCGCGGCGCCCTTTTTCATAATTTTTCTTGATTTTGTGAACTCTTATCCCTATATTTGAACTAACAATGATGCTCGCCCGCATGGGGAGCGAATATAAGCCGACGGGCTACAGCCGCGGCTACGGAAGGATTCCGCGAGGAGGAAGATATGAATAAAAGACCGTACATGGACATTGGGTCCATCTTCGACGACATTTTCGAAGCGGCAAAAGATTTTGGTGAACGGATGAAAAATTTCGCCCCTGGTTTCGAAGGTCCCGGCGATCCGGATGAACACGACGAGGGCTCCGGCAAAAGACCTGGCTGCCACGGCATGGGCGGCGGCGCGTGGTTCGAGGCGCATGGGGACGACAATGTCGATTATTATCCAAACTACTCGTACCCGCCCCTGAATGTATACATGCTCCCCGACAAGAGCCTTGTGTTCGAATTCGCGGTGGCTGGTTTTGACGAGAAAAACATGAGCCTCTCGTTCCAGGGCGACTACATGGTGTTCTCCGCAAAGATTGACGTCACCGAACAGCCGGAAGAGGGCGTACGTTATTTCAAGCGGCGACTCAAACTGAAAGATATCGATAAACAGAAGTATTACGTGCCCGCGGACAAATTCGACCAGGAAAAGGTCAAGGCTGCTTTCCGCAACGGCATCCTCAAGGTGACCGTCCCTCCCAAGGACGTGGTCGATACACCCGAAGGCATCAAGATCGAAATTGTCAAAGAAGGCGAGTAAACGCGGTCAGAGCCCGCATAACCATATAAGGGAGCGTGGCCCCGGAGGGGGCCGCGCTCTTTTTTCATGAGGTCATTCTGAGGCTATGCTGCGCGCGACGATGACATCCACCTCAGTGTCGAGCGCCTTCTTCAATACCACCGAACCCCGGACGGCGGGCAGGCGAATAGTCATGCCTCTCAGCGCCCCAAGAAGTTCCGGTATTCTCTCTTTGGGAAAAGCGATTGTCGTGCGCACGGGAACGCGGCGCGGCAGATTCGATTCCGGCCCGGGCACGCTTCCGTCCGGGAGCACGGCGGCACAGGTGAAGGTCACTACGCGCTTCGGATTGAAAATTTCCTCGCGCGCGTACTGTTCGCCCCGCACACAGCGGTTGCCGGTCACCTTCATTTCACCGCGCTCGTCGGTGTCCACGGCGAGATGGCAGCCCATGGGGCAGGTAATGCAGATCAGTTCTCGCATAGAATTCCTCTCACACCAGGGCGATCTCGACCGTCGAGTCGCGGCCCGCCGCCGCCAGGTCTTCCGGAATGAGCGTCAGGCTCAGCATCTCGGACGGCTGGACGTGGGCGAGTTTGCGCGACTTCACCACATTGCCGTCGAGGCGGACTTCGAGCCGCGCGTCGTTCTTCACGACAAGACTGCGCATGTAGAGCCTGTTCTCGCGCTCGGGGTTGATGCGCATCGGCATCACGTAACGGATGTTCGAGCCGGTCTTGGCCCGGATTTCCCGCGCGGGCCTATAGCCCGAGAGCCAGGCCGCCGCGTTCGCGCCGGCGCGCCGCGCCTCTTCGACCACATAGTCGACGAGGTCGTGCACATGCAGGACATTCCCGCAGGCGAACACGCCCGGCATCGTGGTCATGAGCGCGCTGTCGACCCAGGGCCCGTTCGTGGTGGGTTGAATCTCGATCCCCGCATTGCGCGAAAGCTCGTTCTCCGGCACGAGACCCACCGACAGGAGGACGGTGTCGCAGGCGATTTTGAAGGCCTTCTCGTGCATGAGAGCGCCTGACTCGATCGGCGTCACCTCGATGCCCTCGACCCTGTCCTCGCCGTAGATATCGGTCACCAGGTGCGACAGATGGAGCGGAATGCCGAAATCGTTGAGACACTGCACGATGTTGCGCGTGAGCCCGCTCGGATAGGGCAGAATTTCGATCACCGCGTGGACTTTGCAGCCGGACCAGCTCATGCGGCGCGCCATGATGAGTCCGATGTCGCCCGAGCCGATGATCACTACGTCTCTGCCCGGGATATATCCCTCGATGTTCACGAGACGCTGGGCGAGCCCCGCGGTGTAGATTCCGGCCGGACGCGTGCCCGGGATGCGGATATTGCCCCGGTTGCGCTCGCGACAGCCCATCGCCAGAATTATCGCGCGCGATTCGACGCGCATCATGCCTTGTGCGGGCGACACGCAGTAGACGGCCTTCAATCCACCTTCCTCACGGATGTCGAGCACGGTGGTGCGGAGCGAAGCCTGAATATGCCGCGAGCCGACCTCCTCTTCGAAGCGCTGGGCGAACTCGGGGCCCGTGAGCTCTTCGTTGAACTCGATGAGCCCGAATCCATTGTGGATGCACTGCATGAGGATGCCGCCGAGCGTATCCTCCCGCTCGAGGATGAGGACCGAGTGCCCGCGCGCGTCGAGCTCGAGCGCGGCGGCCATGCCGGCCGCCCCTCCGCCTATGACGACCGCATCAAAAGTGAGCTGTTTCATAGGCTCCCCTTCAGAATGACGGAGTCGCCGCCGCGCTTGGTGATCTGGTCGAAGCTCATGCCCGTCTCGCGCATGAGAATGCGGATGATCTTGTAGGTGCAGAATCCGCCCTGGCAGCGGCCCATCTGCGCGCGCGTGTAGTATTTGATGCCGTCAAGCGTCGTGTGGCCCGCGCGGATCGCCGCGACGATCTCCGCTTCACTGACACGTTCGCAGCGGCAGACTATGTCGCCGTACGCGGGGTCCTGGGCGACGAGGGTNNAGGGGTCGGCATCGCGCGCGCGGGGGACTTTGTGCACAGAGGGGTTCCACTCGGGCTTTTCGACGAGGCGCAAGCCCGCCTTTTTGAGGAGATCCTTGACATATTCGCCTATGGCGGGACTCGCGGTGAGGCCGGGCGACTGGATGCCCGCGACCTGCACGAACGCGGGCACTTTTTCGGAAATCGCGATATAGAAATCGCTGCCATAAGCAGCCCGAAGGCCCGCAAAGCTCGTGATGACGTCGTTTTCCGAAATGGCGGGAACCATCATGCGGGCCGAGTGCAGAATGTGTTCGAGCTGATCGCGGGTGGTCGCGAAGTCTTCTTTGCCAAGGGCAGAAGAGGCTGTGGGGCCGAGAAGCACGGTGCCCTCGACGGTGGGGATGACCAGTATGCCTTTGGAGACCTCGGTGGGGACGGGGAAGATGACGCGCGAAGGTTTGGCCCTGGTGGTGCGGTCGAGCAGGTAGTATTCGCCCTTGCGCGGCATGATGGTGAAGCGCTCGGCGCCGAAGGCGGCGGAGATGGTGTCGGCGTGCAAACCCGCCGAGTTCACCACATAGCGCGCGCGTATCTCCTGTCCGTCTTTTGCCCGGATCTGCCAGCAGTCGCCCTGCCGTTCGGCCGACGCCACCTCGAACTCGGTCTTGACATGCACACCATTTTGCCGCGCGGACTCCACAAGCGAGAAGACAAAGCGGTACGGTTCGAGAATGCCGCCCGAGGGCGCGTACAGTCCCCCCACGACATCGGGGTTGAGCTTGGGCTCGAGTTCGAGCATGCGCTCCCGGGAACACATCTCAATGCCGATGACGCCGTTCTCCACACCCTGAAGGTACAGTTGCTCGATGGCCCTCATCTCGTCCTCGTGCAGGGCGGCGACAAGAATCCCGCAACGCTCGAAGGGAAAATCGAGCTCTTCGTGGAGGCGGTCGAACATCAGCGCGCCGCGAAGCTCGAGACGCGCCTTCAATGTGCTGATGTGATCGTGAAAACCGCCGTGCACGATCCCCGAATTCGCCTTGGACGTGCCGAGCGATACATCGATCTCCTTTTCAAGCAGAACGACGCCGAGTTCATACTGCGAGAGCTTGCGGGCGATGTTGGCGCCGCAGACCCCAGCCCCGATTATGGCAACGTCAAATTGCTCCATGGCTCACCCCTGACCTGTTGTTGCGTCTGCGTTTACTGCGCCCAGCGCACCAGACCCGGGATAAACCGCCCGTCGAGCGCCGGATGCGCCGGCAGGACGCGGACCGAATGCCCGATCTGGCCCGTCATTTCGCCGTGCATCACATATTGATACCGATAATGTTGTCCCTCCTGTCCCACGAGAGACATGGGCACGCGAACGCCGTCGAGAATTTCTCCCTTGCTCGACAGTCTGCCCGAGTAGCATTCGACGGCGACATCGTCAGACGAGAGCCCCGCGAGGTCGACCAGGGCGCGCACCGTGATCGCGGTCCCCCTCGACACGACAGGCGCTCCATCATCGACAAACTCAACAATCTTCACGCCCTGCCAGGCGCGTCGTACTTTTTCAATATAGCGGGCGAGCGAAACGCTGGCCTTGTAGCTGTCGGCCTCGAGCGCGCGGCTTTCGGCAAGCGCGGTTTCATAGTACTCGGTGTAATACTCTTTGAGCATGCGGTGCGTGGCGAACTGGCTGCCGATTGCCTTCATCGAAGCGCGCATTTTCTTGAGCCAGCCATGAGGAATATTGTCGCGGCCCTGGCTGTAGAAGAGCGGCAGAATTTCCTGTTCCAGGAGATCATACAGGTCTTCCGCCTCGATCTTGTCCTGCAACTCCTCGTCGTGGTATTCCTCGCCTGAGCCAATTGCCCAGCCTATGTCGGAAGTGTAGGCCTCGGCCCACCAGCCATCGAGGACGGAACAGTTCAGCACACCGTTCATGCCGGCTTTCATGCCAGACGTGCCGGACGCCTCGAGCGGACGGCGCGGGGTGTTGAGCCAGACATCGGAACCGCTCGTCATGTAGCGGCCCATCGCCATGTCGTAGTCCTCGATAAAGACAATGCGGCCGAACACATCTTCGCGCCGCGAGAAATGTACAAGCTCGCGGATGAGGTCCTTGCCGGCCGCATCGTGCGGGTGCGCTTTGCCCGCGATCACAAGCTGAAGAGGCATTTCTTTATTAGATAACAATTTGATGAGCCTATCCGGATCCTTGAGGAGCAGCGTGCCGCGCTTGTACGTCGCAAAGCGACGCGCGAAGCTCAAGGTAAGGACATAGGGCGAAAGCACATCGCTCGAGCGGACAACCTCGCCGTCGGGCATCCCGAGTCGCACATAACTCGCGGCAAGGCGCTGGCGGCAGGTCGCGACGAGCCGCTCTCGCCTGCGTTCGTGCGTGCGCCACAGCTCTTCGTCGGAAATGCTCTCCAGGCGGGCCCACACTTCGGCATTGTCCGGCTCGAAATAGAATTTCGGCCCCAAGAACCGGTCGAGGAGGTCGAGCATGTCGTGGCTGATCCAGGTGCGGGGGTACACGCCGTTGGTGACGTGGCTGATCGGAATTTCCTTCAGTTCGAGATCCGGCCAGAGCCCCCTCCACATTTTGCGCGACACTTCGCCGTGCAGCCTGGACACACCGTTCGATTTCGCCGAAAGGTGGAGCGCGAACACGGTCATGCAGAAGCTCTCCTGGCTGTCAAATGGATTTTCCCGTCCAAGCCCGAGAAATTCATTCCAGTCGAGCCCGAGTCCCGCAACAAATGAATGGAAATATTTGTCCATGAGGTCGATGCCGAAACGCTCGTTACCGGCGGGCACCGGCGTATGTGTGGTGAAGATATTGGTCGGGGTGAAGGCCTGTATCGCCGCATGCACATCGAGGTGATACTCTTCCATGAGCGCGCGAATGCGCTCCAGCGCGAGGAACGCGGAATGTCCCTCGTTCATGTGTGTCGCCGCGACCTCGATGCCAAGCGCCTTGAGCGCGCGGATTCCGCCGATCCCCAGCAGAATCTCCTGCTTGACGCGCATTTCTTTGTCGCCGCCGTAAAGCGTCGCGGTGATCGTGCGATCCTCGGGCTGATTTTCGTGGATGTTGGTGTCGAGCAGATAGAGCTGCGCACGTCCGATATCGACGCGCCAGATGCCCGCGCTGATGGTGCGCCCCGCCATATCGACATGGATGAGAATGGGAGTACCATCCTGATCGACGCAGCGTTCGACAGGCATGTTGTACCAGTCATTTTCCGGATAGGTCTCCTGCTGGTATCCATCGGCGTTGAGGTACTGTTTGAAGTAGCCCTGGCGGTACAGAAGACCGACACCGACGAGCGGCAGACCAAGGTCGCTCACGGTCTTCATGTGATCGCCCGAAAGCACGCCCAAGCCGCCCGAATACGTCGGCAACGAAACATCGAGTCCATACTCCATCGAAAAGTACGCTATTGTCTTGTCGACGGGTCCGCGGTACCAAGGTCTGTTTTTCAGATAGCGCTGAAACCGCGCGTAGACATCGTCGAGGTCGGAGAGAAAGGACTGATCCGAAGCGAGCTCGTCGATTTTCTCCTGGCTCAGCATGCCCAGCATCTTGACGGGATTTTGCCCCGAATCCGCCCACAGACCGCTGTCGATACGGATAAACAGCGACACCGCATCAAAATTCCACGAAAGCCACAGATTGCGCGCCAGAGTATCGAGCCTGGCAAGACGGCCTTTAAGGGCCGGCTTAATGGTGTGCGATACTATTTTCATTTATAAATACCTCTTTTGCATTTCTGTATTCAAATTCATTTTCAATGCTCCTCACGATCCTGCCCGGAACCTTTGCCTCCCGACATGAATTTGCCTATAAACCGTTTTACTATACTGTTGTTGTCGGGTTCTCTGTTATCCTGAGCGGTCTCGTTCGTCTTCGGTGTGGAATTTTGCTGCGGAGGTGGTTGTATCGGCGTTTTCAGAATATTTCGGTATTTATTCCGGAAATAGGCCAGGCGCTCTTCGGTACTCATGGAATAGAGCGACTGGTCTTGCCCTGTTTCGTCGCTGTTGTGCAGGGCAGGCGCACGATGGCTGCGCTTTGTGTGTTTTGAGCGAGGGCGCCTGGACTCCTGATTGTGTCTATTCCGACGGTTGGATCCGCCGGGGGGCGCTTCCGACGCGCGCCACTCGTTCCTGCGGGGAGGTGTCTGCCTGTCGGCAGGATGATCGCGCTCCAGATCAAGCGAGACTCCCTCGCTCGCGTCGCGACATTCCTGCATCTCCGGGCTCGGTTCTTTGAGCTCAAACTGAATGCCAAAACGCGACGTGATCGCGGACAGCCCCACTTCGTACCGCTCACACACGAGACCAGCCATTGTCGCGTTTCGGAGATGCATGGTCCGCACCCGTTCGAGATAGACATCGGCGTCGAGCGGAATATCATAATGAATACCCACAGGTGCGAATTCACTTGGCAGCACTTCGAGGTTGTCGTTCGAAACGACGAACACAAGATGCTCACGCTCCTCATATCCGCCGCGCTCTTTTTCTGATCCCGCAAGCTCGGAAAATCGCCTCAGCAGGGCTTCATTGTTGACTTTCGGAGCAGCCGCCGACACATGTTCCGCATGAATATGATTGAGCCGGAGACGCGCTTCTACTTCCCGCGAGGTCTGTCGCAGGTTACAGAATACGACGACGGCTTTCCGTCCTCGCTGTCGTTCTTCCTGAATCAGTGAAAGCAGCACTCTGAACTTTTTCTCTGAAGAGACTCGATACATCGATGTCGAAATCGCGCTCAGACTCGCCTGAGCCTTTTTCAGCACAATGGTTTTCGGATTTCTGGCAAAATCAATTGCGGTATTTTTAGCCCTGATCCCTATGTGTTCTGCAAAAAGAGCCGTCCTGCGCTCCCAGGGAGGGAGCAGATGGCCCCAAATCTTTCGCTGCACTTCACTTGGCTGTTCACTGAAAATATCCGCTCCTTCGATTATCAAAAAGCCAAAGTCGCGCGGCTTGAAGCATCCATTTTCCACCGCCGCCAGGAAGAGCGACGCCGGCATTGCGACAACCGGTTCACTGCAGAGCCTTTCACCTGCCTCTTTCACCGCTTCTTCCGAACCAACTATTGCGCTGCCGATGTGCGCTTCTGTAAAAAGCTGCTTTAGCGCACTCAGTGTCTTCTCGTGCTCTGCCAAAATCAAAGCGCGAAGCCGACCACGCTCATTCTGATCCGTCGCTTCAGAACCTTCCAGAAAACTCCCGATCATCGCTGCGACAAGAGGGGCCCGATATTCCGCACTTTCATCGTTCACCAGAATATCTCTGTTCTCCCCAAAAAACTGATCACCAATAAGGCGCGCGAACGATACAAGAATTTGATCCTCTGCGTATCCAGTACGCTGCAGGAATCTTTCCATGTTCAATCCTTCCCTGTCTTGTAAAATCTATAGTATGTGCGCTGGGGCACCTTCACGGCAATTAAATAAACATCCTATCATAATAAATAATCGGCATATGGTATATAGAAAGAAAGCTATAGCCAAAATATCAATAATATTGTATATTAGTGCACTGTTTTAGAATCTTGAAATTACGGGGTCACAGAAAATGGCAACAAAGAAAATTCTCATTCTCGGCGGTGGCTATGGAGGCGTCTGGGCTGGGAAAATTCTCGAGAGGCATTTCCGCAAACGCGAAGGTGTCGAGATTACGCTTGTCGATAAGCGTCCGTTCCACACCCTTATGACCGAGCTGCATGAGGTAGCCGGCTGGCGGACTGAACCCGAATCAGTGCAAGTACTCTTCAAAAAGATATTTGGCGCGAAGCGCATCAATGTCGTGCTCGACACCATCGAAAAAGTCGATTTTGAGGCAAAGAAAGCGACAGGGAAGGTTCAAACCTACGAATTCGACTACATCATTCTCGGCGTCGGCGCTGAGCCTGAATTTTTCGGAATACCGGGCGTCGCCGAAAATTCTTTTACGCTCTGGTCTTTTGAGGATGCGATAAAAATTCGCAATCATATCGAAGAGAAGTTCTACGAAGCATCGCTCGAAACCGATCCTGATAAACGCAAAAGACTGCTCTCCTTCGTGGTCGCGGGCGCGGGCTTCACCGGTATCGAAATGATCGGAGAGCTGCTCGATTATCGCGATGTGATGTGCCGCAAATATTTCCTCGACCCGAAGGAAGTGCGCGTTCTCAACATCGAGGCGCTGCCTTCGATTCTCCCCATTCTCGAAGAACCGCTGCGCGCCAAAGCCGAGAAATATCTGCAGAAGCGCCGCTGCGATGTCATGCTCAACTCGGCCATCATTGGCGCGGAGCCCGGCAAGGTCCTGCTCAAAAGCGGAGAGATTGTCGAAACCGAAACCTTCATCTGGACCTGCGGCGTCAAGGGCTCGAGTTTCGCGGGCCAGCTTGGGCTTCCCATGGGCAAGCGCAATCGCATTGACTGCGACATGGAGCTCAAATCCACGAAGTATCCCTTTGTGTATGTCGTGGGCGATATCTCCGGCCTTATGCTGGAAGGCAAGCCGCTCGCACAGATTGTCGAAACCGCGCACTTTACCGCGGAAGCCGTCGCGAAAAACATCATCGCCGATATCGACGGTGGCGAGCGACACCAATTTAAGCCGAACTACCACGGTTTCATGATCTCCATCGGAAGCCACTATGGTGTTTCGAACGCGGGCGGCATGAAGACCTCAGGTTTTTTGGCGCTTTTCATCAAGCACTTCATCAACGTGTGGTACCTTCTCAATATCGCGGGCATCGATCAGGTCTGGGAGTATCTCAGGCACGAATTCCTCGATATGAAAAACCGCCGTTCGTTCATTGGGGACTTTGTCTCGTATAAGGTCCGACCATACTGGCCGCTTCTGCTCAGAATGTGGCTTGGCCTCATGTGGATTTTCGAAGGCATCAACAAGATTGGCGAAGGCTGGCTTACTTTTTCGGCCGGATCGAAATCCGGCTGGATGTTTTCGCCGGGCGTCATTCAGGCCGGTGTGAAGACTGCTGAAGCAACAAGCGGCGCGAGCGCCTGGGAGAGCGCGGGAGAAGCGGCGGCAACTGCCGGGCAGGCGGCCGTGGCAGCCACAAGCGCGGCAAGTGCAGCAGTTTCAGCCGCGGCCGCCGCACCTGCTGCGACATCAGCCGCTTCCGCGGCAACTTCGGGCGTCACCGAAGCCACAACATCGACCTTCAAGGCCGTCTGGGACCTCACGAAACCTATCTTCGACCCGAATTCGGGCATCGTGACCTGGTTCCGCCATACCTTCCTGGACGGCGTCTTTGCGCACCTGCCGTTTACCTTCTTCCAGGTAATGATCGTCGTCATGGAAATTGGCATAGGCCTGGCACTCTTTGGCGGCTGCTTCACCTGGCTCGCAGCATTTGGGAGCCTCGGCATGTGCCTCATATTCACCATGTCCGGCATGTTCGCGTGGAATCAGGTATGGTTTGTGTTCGCCGCGATTTTAATGCTCGGTGGGCTTGGGCGTTCGTTCGGTTTCGACTACTGGCTCATCCCGGCGATCAAGCGCTGGTGGAACGGCACAAGATTCGCGCGCAAATGGCATTTTTATGCGGGGGACCCGACAAAATAAGGACCCGCTTCTCTCTTTAAGCGATAGCAAAATATTACAGGGCAGCGGAAACGGCTCTTTCGTCGGCCGCTCCGCTGCTTTTTTTCAGGAGCATCATGACAGATTATTGGAAAAATTTCCCCCACATTGCAGATTTTCTCCGGGATGTTGAGGCGCTCATTTTATCTATACTTGAAGACAATGCATTCCCTCTTGGAAAAGATATCGAAAAACTGGTCGAATCAGGCGGCAAGATGCTCCGTCCCGCGCTCGTTTTTGTCGGGAGTGAGTTCGGCCTGGACCGAAACCCCAAAAAGTGGACAAAAAAACAGAAAGACAAACTTGTGCATGTCGCGGCGGCGATCGAGCTCTTGCATACCGCGACGCTCATCCACGACGACATTATCGACAGGGCAAGCCATCGGCGCGGCATTCCGACCCTCCACCAGACGCTCGGCACAACGAACGCGATTCTGGCGGGCGATTGGCTTCTGTCGCGTACGTACAGAATCATAGCTCAATACGTACACCCGAACCGGGCAGTATTGCTCACCGACTCTGTAAGCGCCATATGCAAGGCAGAAATAAACCAGGATCTTGTAAAATACAGCTTTGTATCGAGCAGACGTCGCTATCTCCAGACCATCGCGGGAAAGACCGCGGCACTCTTCGCGCTGGCTCTGTACATCGGCGCTTCGGAGACAGGCTGCTCAGTTTTCAATTCCCAAGCCCTCAGGCGGACAGGTTACAACCTTGGCATGGCATTCCAGATTATCGATGATATTTTCGATTACGAATCCAGCATCGAGGAACTCAAGAAGCCGGTCGGCAATGATATTCGCGAAGGGCTGTGCACGCTGCCGCTCATCTATGCGCTGCAGGAAAATGGAAAGGAGATCCGGCCGCTGCTTTCCGACATCCGCACTCAGCCGAATCTCGTCGAGAGTGTTCTCGGCCTCGTGCTCCAGACGAAGGCCATCGAACGGGCACGGAGCGATGCGGCGCATTACACACGCCTTGCCCATGCCGAAA
This sequence comes from Spirochaetaceae bacterium UBA6243, assembly GCA_002441395.1. Lineage (GTDB taxonomy): Bacteria > Spirochaetota > Spirochaetia > Treponematales > Rectinemataceae > Rectinema. The sequence goes on from DJVZ01000023.1 coordinate 18,482, forward strand.
TTGAGCGCCTGCCTGCAGGCAAGCCGCGCCACGATCTCGAACTCATCGTAAATTCGCTGTTGGTGCGCACGTATTAATCGTTCCGCCGGATTATCCCACGCGGACAAGAATTTTCCCGTAATGGCTCTGTGTCTCGAGGAAGCGGTGTGCCTCCGCAATGGTGTCGAGTGTAAAAGCCTTTGGATAGATAATTGGACGCAAGTGCCCATCGTCGACAAGGCGAGCGATGGCCGCAAGGTCCTGGCCAATCACATCTCGTCCTTCCCGGGTCAGAATCGGCAGCAGACTGAAGACAACATACAGATTCAGCCCTTTTGAATGCATGAGGCTCAAATCTACCGTCGCGCGCGCCGCAATTGTGACGACATCACCCCCCATGCGCGCCGCTTCGAAGGATTTGGGCAAATTTGCTCCCCCCGCTGTATCGAACACCACATCGAACCCCTTGCCATCAGTGATCCGTCCGACATAATGCTTCACATCTTCCTGATCATAGCGAATGGTCCAATCCGCGCCCGAGGAAACCACAACCGCGATTTTCTCATCGCTCGAAGCGGTCGCTGCGACATCCGCCCCAAAGGCTTTTGCCATCTGCACCACAACATGACCGACACCACCAGCACCTCCCTGCACAAGAACCAGCGTATCTTTGCCAAGCCTGATTTTGCGCCGCAACCCCTGATACGCAGTCAACGCGATCACGGGGAGCGCCGCAGCTTCTTCCAGCGGGAGCGATCTTGGGGCATGAGAAAGCAGCTGGGCATCGCACACGGCATATTCCGCAAGCGCCCCGCCTTCTCCACCAGTCCAGCCGACAAAGCCGAACACTTCATCCCCTTCGTGGAAATGGTATACATCCTGGCCGACCCCGACCACTGTCCCTGAAATATCTCCATGCAGCACCGCTGGAAATGGAGGAAGAATCGCCACCGCGCCCGAGCGCACTTTGCAGTCGATAGGGTTGACCGAAGTCGCCTTTACCTTTACCAGAACCTGATTCGCGCCGGGCTGTGGAATTGGGAGCTCGGCCTGCTCAAAAACCTCCGGTCCACCGGTACGCCGAATTACCATTGCTTTCATGACAGATACCATAGATGCCTCCATCCAGAATAAGAATAAAGCTCAAAACGCCACAGAAAACCTTTTGTAAAATCCTCTGGGTTGCTCATCGGTCTTGAGCACTTCATCGACGCGGGCAGAAGACGGACCGATCTGAAGCCATTCATAGAATTGTTCCAAAGATTGCGCTTCACCTTCCGCCCACACCTCAACACCGCCCTCAGGAGTATTGCGCACCCAGCCCGTGAGCCCGAACCGTTCCGCGCGAATCACCGCGGACATGCGGAAACCGACGCCTTGGACTTCACCTTTTATGACCGCATGGAAGGCTTTCATGGAGCGCTCCGCAATCTCCTATGGAAAATGTCTTTATAACATGAGGCTCTTTCAAAAGTCGGACGAGTTTTGAAAGAGCCACCTTTTATTGCAGCATTTGTGTACGGTTTCAACGAAACCGGAGCAAATGCAAAGCCAATTTCAGAAGTAACCGACTTTTGAAATTGGCTCAACATAATAATAAAACAACAAAAGCAAGAAAACCACACCATTACCTCTGATTGCGGCAGGCGAGTGATAATTTTTGACTATTTTGGTCATGAAATTGTCCTGCAGCCGTAGAAAATCTATTGGATTTTATATATATTATTTATTAGTATATCTATTGGAGTTCTAGATGTCAGTCCACAAGACTTTTGCCATCAAGGGAATGACCTGTGCCTCGTGCGTCGCCGCGAACGAACGCGCCGTAAGCAAAATCAAGGGCATTGCCAGAGTATCGGTCAACCTCGCCACGGAAAGGATGGATGTCGACCTCGACCCCGCGGAAGTCGATGTTTCGCAAATAGAAGCCGCCGTCAAAAAGGCTGGCTATGAAGCCGAGCTTCTTGAAAAACCGGCGAACGCGCCTCTCCCCACCTACGAGTCCTATGGCTGGAAGCGTTTTACCATTTCCGCCATATTTGCAGCCATAATTCTTTATATCGCAATGGGTTCAATGCTTGGCCTGCCTCTGCCAGGTTTTATCGACCATCGCCTGCATCCGCTCGCGTTTGCGCTGGCGCAGCTCATACTGCTCATACCGGTGCTTATCGCGGGCAAATCCTTCTATATTCATGGCTTTAAATCGCTCTTCAATCTTTCGCCAAACATGGACAGCCTCATAGCGATCGGCACAAGTTCGGCGATTCTCTACAGCCTCTATTCGATTTCACGCATTCTGAACGGCGATCATACCGCGGCCACCCAGCTCTACTTCGAGACCGCGGCGATCATCATCACCCTCATCATGCTGGGCAAGAATCTGGAATCGCAATCGAAGCGCCGCACTTCGGAGGCCGTCCGCAAGCTCATGAAGCTGCGCCCTACCACCGCGACGATCCTCGATGGCGAGGTCGAGCGCAAAATCCCGATCGATGCCGTCAAACCGAATGATGTGCTTCTCGTGCGTCCCGGCGAGCGCCTTCCCGTCGACGGCCGGATCCAAAGCGGCATCTCCAATGTCGACGAGTCCATGCTCACGGGCGAGAGCATGCCTGTCGAAAAAACGGACAACGCCAAGGTATACAGCGGCACGATGAACCTCAACGGTTCGCTGGTGATGGTCGCGGAAAAAGTGGGCGAAGAAACGGCGCTCGCCAAGATTATCCACTTGGTCGAAGAGGCGCAGAGCAGCAAGGCGCCGATTGCGCGGCTCGCGGACCAGGTTTCTGCCGTCTTTGTGCCGACAGTCATGGCTGTCGCCCTGATCGCCGCCTTCGGATGGATTATCGCCGGACACAGCATCACGTTTGCGCTGACGGTATTTGTGTCGGTGCTCACCATTGCGTGCCCCTGCGCGCTCGGGCTCGCCACGCCTACCGCCATAATGGTGGGCACAGGCAAAGCCGCCGAACTTGGCGTGCTCATCAAGTCCGGCGAAGCGCTCGAAACCGTGCACAAAGTAAACACCGTCCTGCTCGACAAGACGGGCACCATCACAAAGGGCAAGCCCGAGCTCACCGATGTCATCGCGGCGCCGGGGTTTTCTTCCGACACGGTGCTCGGCCTCGCCGCATCCGCCGAGATCGCCAGCGGCCACCCCCTCGCCGATGCCATTGTCGCGAGCGCGCGCGAAAAAGGCCTCGTCCTGTCCAGACCTGAGCGCGTTGAAACTGTTGCGGGAAAAGGAATTATTGCGGATTCAGGATCCATCGCGGTGGGGAATGCCGCTCTGGCCGAATCGCTCGACATTTCGCTTTCGAATCAGGCACCCTATCTTTTCAATGAGGCCGCGCGCCTCGCCGGCGAAGGTAAAACGCCGATGTTCGTGCTTCAGAACGCAGCGCCGATAGGGCTCATCGCCGTGGCAGACCAGCCCAGGGCCGAATCGCGCGCGGTAGTCGCCGCGCTTAAAAAACTTGGCATCGATGTCGCAATGGTGACGGGAGACAGTCGCACCACGGCGGACGCGATCGCCGCGCGCGTGGGCATCACCGAAGTGTATGCCGAGGTGCTGCCTTCCGAAAAAGCATCCATCGTGAAACGCATTCAGGCCTCAGGACGAAAAATTGCCATGGTCGGAGACGGTATCAACGACGCGCCGGCACTTGCGCAGGCGGATGTAGGGATCGCCGTGGCAACCGGCACTGACATCGCGATGGAGAGCGCTGATATTGTGCTCATGCACAATAACCTCGACGACGTCGCGACCGCGATACACCTGTCGCGTCAGGTGATCAAAAACATACGGCAGAATCTCTTCTGGGCTTTTGGATATAACGTACTCGGCATCCCCATCGCCGCAGGAATCCTGTACATATTTGGCGGTCCCCTGCTGTCGCCCATGTTTGCGGCCGCCGCGATGTCCCTGAGTTCGGTCTCTGTCGTGACCAATGCGCTGAGGCTCAAGGGATATCGAAAACCCCAGGGCTTCGGCGAGCAAACAGCTTTATGATTGCAAGTATATTGTGCGAGAGGCGGCGCTTTTTGTCTCTCGCGACAAAAATTTATATAATAAGAGAGAAGGAGAACGAACCATGAAAAAACTTTTGAAAATAGAAGGCATGAGCTGCGGCCACTGTGTAATGCACGTCCAGTCGGCGCTTGAAGATATTCCCGGCGTAAAATCCGCCAAGGTTGATCTTCTGGAGCGTCAGGCCCTTGTCGAGGGCGACGCTCTGGACGACCAGGCCCTTCGCGCCGCGGTTGCCGATGCCGGTTACCGCGTGCTGCAGATCATCCCATAAAAAAGAGCTGCCGAACGATCGGCAGCTCTTTTACACTCCGCTATTCCAACGAATTTTCAATGCGGCACATCCTTAAGCCGAATGAGCTCGGGCTGCGAGGTTTCACCTTCCGTAGCCTTCAGTTCTTCAAGGATTTCACGCCCGCGCCTTGAAAGCCGCGCAGGTACTTTAACAAAAACTTTTATATAGAGATCGCCGCGTCTGTTGCCGGAAACAGGTACTCCTTCGTCGCGGATCCTCAGGAGCTTGCCGTTTTGCGTGCCAGCCGGTATCTGTACCGACAACTTGCGTCCTTCCAGAGTGCCAATGACAATCTCGCCGCCAAGCACGGCGGTCACAAAATCGACATAGACCGCGCAATAGAGATCGTCATCCTGTCGCTCAAAAACATCATGCGGGCGAACATGAATGAACACGTGCAGATCGCCTGCGGGTCCGCCGTTGGCGCCCGCATTGCCCTGGCCGGGCACGATGACACGTTTTCCATCCTCAACGCCCGCGGGAATGGTGACACGGATTTTCTGTTTCTTCTTGACAACGCCGGACCCACCGCAATCCGGGCATGGATTTTCGATGACGGTGCCTTCGCCGTGACAGACTGGACATGGCTGAGAAATTGCAAAAAAGCCCGAACTCCGGCGAACTTGTCCCGTGCCCTTGCACATCGAACACACTTTGCGGCCCTGACTGTCGCGCGAGCCCGTTCCACCGCATGTTTTGCAAACATCATCCTTGTTGTATGAAATTTCGATAGTGGTTCCGAAGATTGCTTTCTCAAATGGCAACTCTATGTCGTAGCGCAAATTGGCGCCATGATTAACATGTGTTCCGCCGCGTTGCTGTGCTCCCTCTCCAAAAAATGAACCAAAAATCGAAGAAAAATCCCCAAACCCGCTAAAAATATCCTCGAAATCGTGAAATACATGGGAATAATCCTGCTGGGAGGCACCACCCATTCCCTCAACGCCCGCAAAGCCAAATTGGTCGTATGCCTGACGCTTTTGATCATCTCCAAGCACTTCATATGCTTCGGTTGCTTCCTTGAATCTCTCTTCTGCTGTTTTGTCGCCCGGATTTTTATCGGGATGATACTGAATCGCGAGTCTCCGGTAGGCTTTTTTGATCTCGTCTTTCGTGGCGGTTTTAGGTACACCGAGCACTTCGTAATAATCGCGTTTAGCCACTTCCGACCACCCTCTCAATGAGCAAAAAAGCGGCTGGACAAAGGCTCAGCCGCCCTATTGCACAATCTATATTATTTATCGTCGTCGACTACTTTGTAATTGACATCATCGGCATTTTGACCCTGGTCGTTCGACTCGCCAGAAGAAGAAGCCTCGCCTTCGGCGCCGCCCGTGGCACCACTTGCACCGCCGGCNNGCTTCACCGCCCTGTGCCGAGGCATGGCGATACAACTCCTCCGAAAGCTTATAGGAAGCCTGCTTGAGCACTTCGGTCTTCTGCTTGATGATCTCGGTATCCTTGCCCTCCATGGCCGACTTGAGATCTTTGATCGCACTTTCAACCGCAGTCTTCTCTTTGGCTCCAATTTTATCGCCGACTTCTTTTAGCGATTTCTCCGTGGTGTAGATAAGCGAATCGGCTTCGTTGCGCGCGTCGATGCGCTCGCGCTCGCGCTTGTCCTCTTCAGCGTGGGCCTCGGCTTCCTTGACCATGCGGTCAATTTCGGTATCGTTGAGCCCGCTCGATGCCTCGATGCGGATCTTCTGCTCCTTGCCGGTGCCGAGGTCCTTTGCCGATACGTGGACAATACCGTTCGCGTCGATATCGAAGGTCACTTCGATCTGGGGTATGCCCCGCGGCGAGGGCGGAATGCCTACAAGGTCAAACCTGCCAAGTGTCCGGTTCTGGGTCGCCATTTCGCGCTCACCCTGAAGGACATGTATGGATACTGCCGTCTGCCCGTCCGCCGCTGTCGAGAAAATCTGGCTCTTGCGGCAGGGAATTGTGGTATTGCGCGGGATGAGCCGGGTGAACACGCCACCCAGCGTCTCGATACCGAGCGAAAGCGGGGTCACATCGAGAAGAAGCACATCTTTGACTTCTCCGCCGAGAATGCCGCCCTGAATGGCCGCGCCAATGGCGACCGCCTCATCCGGGTTGACACCCTTGGAAGGCTCTTTGCCGAAAATCTCGCGCACCATCTGCTGGACGCGCGGGGTGCGGGTCATGCCGCCGACGAGGATAACTTCGTCGATCTGCGCCGCGGTGAGTCCGGCGTCGGCGAGAGCCTTCATGCACGGCTCGCGGGTGCGATCGATGAGGTTCATGCACATCTGCTCAAAGCGCGCCCTGGTGAGGGTTTTCTGCAGGTGCTTGGGTCCGCTTGCATCCGCGGTGATGAATGGCAGATTGATCTCGGTCTGCTGCATATTGGAGAGTTCGATCTTTGCCTTCTCTGAAGCTTCGCGGAGCCGCTGAAGCGCCATGCGGTCCTGCGAAAGATCGATGCCCGTATCATTCTTGAATTCCTCGACAAGCCAATTCATGACGCGGCGGTCGAAATCGTCGCCGCCGAGGTGCGTATCGCCATTGGTCGACTTGACTTCAAAGACACCTTCGCCCAGCTCAAGGATGGAGATATCGAAGGTACCGCCGCCGAGGTCGTACACGGCAAAGATGCCCTCGGAGGCATTGTCGAGGCCGTAGGCGATCGCTGCCGCCGTGGGCTCGTTGAGCAGGCGCAGCACGTTGATGCCGGCCAGGCGCGCCGCATCCTTGGTGGCCTGGCGCTNNCTTGTCGAGGCCGTAGGCGAGCGCGGCCGCGGTCGGTTCGTTGATGATGCGCTTGACCTCAAGCCCGGAGATACGGCCGGCGTCCTTGGTCGCCTGGCGCTGGGAATCGTTGAAATACGCCGGAACGGTGATGACAGCCTCGGTTACGGCCTCGCCAAGATAATCCTCGGCAGTTTTCTTCATCTTCTGCAGAATGAAGGCACTGATTTCCTGCGGGCTGTAGAGTTTGCCACCGGCCTCGACGCGCACATCATTGCCATTATCGACGACTTTATATGGGACCAGCTTGGTCTCATTGAGAACTTCGCCGAAACGGCGTCCCATGAATCGCTTTATGGAGAAAACGGTGTTTTCCGCATTAGTGATCATCTGGTTCTTGGCAGGCTGGCCGACGACGCGTTCTCCCTTTGCAGTAAAACCAACAATGGACGGCGTTGTCCGCTGACCTTCAGAATTGGCAATAACAATAGGTTCCCCACCCTCCATCACCGCGACGCAGGAATTGGTCGTTCCCAAATCAATGCCGATAATCCTTCCCATATTCTTTTCTCCTTATCTCTTTACCTATTTAAATTACTAAAATTATCTGCCTCAAAGCAAATCAATCATGTGACCCTTATGAAGCATTGTCCTCGGAGGCACTTTCGTCGGACGAAGCGTTCTGCTCATCCGCCGGCGTTTCAGTGCTCTGGGATGCCGCACCGTTCTGATTTGCAGGCATGGTCACTTTTACTTTTGCAGTGCGGACGACACGATCGTGCAGCTTATAACCAGGCATAAATTCCTGGGTAACTGTTGGCTCCGGTACATCGCCCTGATCCGAGAACATCGCTTCGTGCAAACGCGGATCGAAAACGCCACCATTGGATTCGTACCGCGAAAGGCCATATTTGTTCGAAAGCGTATCATAGAGCCTTTTCTGAATGAGGCGAATGCCGTCGACGACTTTTGACGCGTCATTCTGATGCTGTGCGACAGCCTCAAGCGACCGATCGAAATCATCGAGCACCGGAATAAGATCATTAAGAAGCGTGGAGACCGCATATTGCTGAAATTCTTCTTTTTCCTTGACAACCCGCTTTCTGAAATTGACCTGTTCGGCAAGGGTGCGCAAATATTTATCATTCAGCTCTGCAAACTGCGTTTTGAGCAATTCAATCTCCGCTTTGGCCGCCGCAAGCTGGGCCTCCGGAGTGTTCACCGCACCAGGATGGTTTCCCTGCTGCTCTTCTGCGCCTGGCTGTACCTCGACCTCGGGAACCAAGGGCTGGCTCTCCTGGTTTTGAGTCTGTTCGTTTTCCGGCTTCATCTCATTTGATGATTGGCCCTGTTCATGTTTATGCTTGGACATTCCTCACCCTGTCATGGAAAATTGAATCTGTGATTTTGTATGTTGAAAATACTAATGAAACTTATTGATCGTCAATATAAATGTTTCAATCTATTGCACTGTTTTCAAAGAATGCCAGAATCCGGCAAACCTGCAGACCAACTTCTGGCGGATTATGAATCAATGCTCAATGTACCATTTCTTCGACATCACCGCTTCCGGGCATGGCGATCGCATCTCCCTCCGGCAAGAGTCTGCACGCGTCTATCGCAAACGATACCCGAATGGGGTCGCCTTTCTTGGGCAGCACAAGCTGGGAGTTGTTGAAACGATCCATGAACATGAATGTTTCACCGAATTTCATGACAAAACGCACGGTGGAACCAAGAAATTTCACCATTTCGACAGTACCGGCAATAGTGTTGACATCCGGATATGATCCGGCATCGGCATCCCTCGCCACCGAAAGAGCTTCCGGCCTGACAGTAAGTTTGACTTTCTTCCCTTCAAGCCCTCTCAAATCACTCACTGTTCTCACCATGGTACCATTCAGTTCCACCGTTCCACGAGCAGCGTCAACGACAGGCCCCTCCAGAAGATTGAGCGTTCCAATAAATGAGGCAACATAGCTTGTCGCCGGGTTATTATAGATTTCAAACGGCGTTCCAGTTTGTTCGATTCTGCCATTGCGCATGACTGCGATCCGGTCCGAGATAGACATCGCCTCTTCCTGATCATGCGTCACGTAAATGGTTGTAATACCAAGTTCTTGCTGAATGTTTCGTATATCATCGCGCAACTGTACCCTGATCTTGGCATCAAGCGCCGAAAGCGGTTCATCGAGCAACAGCGCTTTCGGACGCACCGCAATTGCCCTGGCCAGAGCAACCCTCTGCTGCTGCCCCCCAGACAACTGATGGGGATATCGATCCCCATAACTTTCCATGTGGATGAGGGCAAGCATTTCATCCACCCGCTTATGAATTTCCTGCTTGGTAATTTTTGCGATTTTCAGGCCGAATGCAATGTTTTTTCTGACAGTCATATTTGGAAACAAAGCATAATTCTGGAATACCATACCAAGATTCCGTTTGGCCGGCGGTACTCTCGATACATCTTTACCTTCGATCAGAATCTGTCCGGCGGTTGGTATTTCAAATCCCGCTATCATTCTCAGCGTAGTAGTTTTGCCACACCCCGATCCCCCAAGAAAGGAAAGAAAACTACCTTCTTCCACAGAAAGTGAAAGATTTTTAATGACTGTATTGTTTCCAAAACTTTTCGTAACTTCATGAAGCTCAATGAATCCCATGGCAGAAACTCCTGTTCGCATTAATGCAAGCCGCCAATTTCAGATTTGGCCCCCGGAATCCCGTGGCTCAAGAACTGAATGAGGCTAATGGATCCCCAGGTCATCATGAAACTCAAAATAGCAAGCGCAGCCGGCTCATAGGCCAAATCCCTTCCAACATGCGCCATATAGGGACCAAATGCGGGCCACGCCAGAAGCACCGCCAGTGTGAGTTCGCCAATCACCGTCGCAAAGGTCAGAAAAGTTGCAGAAAGGAGTGCGGTCCTGAGGTTAGGAAGAATTATTTTAAAAAGAATGCTCAACCATCCCGCGCCGAGACTTTGCGCGGCCTCGGTGAGCACTTTCAGATCCATCGACGTAAGCCCTGTGTCTATTGACCGATAAATATAGGGAAAAGAAATGACGACATATCCCGCCACGAGCAGCGCGGGGCTGGAAACAAGGGTGAGGGGAGGATTGGCATAGAATTTTATCAGACCAAATGCCAGTACCACGGGAGGAATCACAAAAGGCATCAAAGAAAATAGTTCGATAATCGGTTTTGCCTTTGGTATCTTGAGATTGATCAGAATGGCAGTCGGCACAATCAGCACCAGCCCGACTATAATTGTGTATACCGACATTTGCAGAGAAAACAAAAAAGACTGCAGGAATTTTGGATCAGCAAACACATGCTGGTACGCAACAAAACTCAGCACACCTTTCTTGCCTCTGAGAGAGAACAGAAAGGTCGAAATCAGAGGAATGAAAAAATACAGAAGTCCCAGGATCAGCCAGAACCATGACATTGCTTTCCGAGTTGCAGTACCATTCTTCATTTCATCCACCTCGATGCAATTTTCTGAAGCCAGGAATACGCAAGAATGGCAAGCGTCATGATGAAAACCATGCCAAGGGCAAGCGCATATCCCAAATTCGGATCATGAAGAACATCACCTCTTATCTGTGCACCAATCAAAATCGGCACGATATTGATGAGTCCACCGGTAAGAGAGAATGCTGTGGCATATGCTCCAAAAGCATTGCCGAAGAGCAAAATGAATGAAGCCAGCAGCGATGGAAGCAAGACAGGGATGCCAATATGCAACCAGTATTGCAGCGGAGAAGCTCCCAGATTTTCAGACGCTTCTCTCCATTCTTTTTTCATATTGTCGAGTGCTGGCTGGATTATGAGCACCATCAGAGGTATCTGGAAATAAATATAGGTCAGGGCCAGACCCCAGAAACTATAGAGATTGAAACCCGATGCATAGAGGTCTATTCCCAGAACCGTCCGCAAAAAGACGGTGACCAATCCCATTCGCCCCAGCGTTGAAATAAACGCAAAGGCCAGCGGAACACCGGCAAAGTTCGAAGCAACGCCGGAAAATGTAGACATGAAGGAGCGGGTTCCCTTCGGGAGCCCTCCCAAACAAATGCCATATGCAATGAAAAAGCCCAACAGTCCGCCCCCCAATGCGGTAGTAAAGCTAAGCCGTATGGTAACCACATAGGAACTGATGATATTGGGCCTGAATAGTTTCGAGAAATTGACAAGAGAAAAATGGCCATCGTTCCTCTGGAAAGCCCCAATGAGCAGCGAGCCGGCAGGAATAATCATGAATGCAAAAATGAACACGAAGAAAGGAATAAGACCAAGCCATGCTTTAGATTTTGAGCGTGGGGCAGCATGTACGAGGAGGGCGCCGCCAGCCTTCTCGGGAGATGCGGCGCCCTTTCTACCAAACCGCTCCTTTTGCAAGGAGTCTCTCATTATTTTACTTCTTCATGACTTCTACGCGGACAATCTGATCCCATTGTTCTGCAATGTATTTCTTGGCGGTATCCTGCTGCTCGATGGTTGGGAAAACCGCCTTCTCATACGCAGAAGAGGGGGGCAATTTCGCGACAAGATCAGCCGGAATCTTGTTCCGCTTCGCAAGATCATTGAATCGGACGGGGTGTCCATACCCTTTCAGCCACAGAATCTGACCTTCGTCAGAATAGAGGAATTCCATCCAGAGACGGGCCGCGTTCGGGTGCGGCGCATAAGCGCTGATCGCCTGGACGTAGACGCCGGCGATTACGCCTGTCTCGGGGATGATGACCGCGACATTGGGGTTGCCATTGCTCTTGTCGCGATTCGAAAGCGCATTGTAATCCCAACGAACCGTTATTGGTGTTTCTCCAGAAGCAACAGTTCCCGGCACTGCAATGAGCGGTACGAAATTACCGGCTTTGTTCATCTTGTCAAAGAATTTGAGCCCAGGCTCCATGTTGGCGAGGCTTCCGCCCTGCGAGAGTGACGCCGCGATAATTGTCATGATTGCCTGGTTTGAAGTGCGTGGATCACCGGAAAGAGCAAATTTGCCCTTGTATTCCGGCTTCAGAAGGTCTGGCCAATCTTTGGGCAGGTTTTTGATGATATCGGCATTCACCTCGAATGCGAGAACGCCATAGTAATCCCCATACCAGTAACCGTCACTGTCTTTTACTTCATTGGGGATGGTATTCCATGTCTGCACTTTGTATGGTGTGATGAGGCCTTCCTGTTTTGCGAGCGGCCCGAATGACAAACCGACATCAATGACATCGGGTGCCTGTGGACCTTTGTTGTTCTTGTTGGCGCGGATTGCTTCAAGCTCTTCGCCGGAAGAACCTTCCGGATTGAGCTCGTTCACTTTTATGCCATATTTCTTGGAGAAAGTATCGATAAGCTCTCCATAATTCACCCAATCGCGCGGAAGCGCGATTACGGTAAGCTGGCCTTCTTTCTTGGCCGCAGTGATCAGTTCACTCAGGTCCTTTGTTGAAGTCCCCTGCGCAAAGGCCATCGATACGGAAAGCAATGCGATGATGAGCACAATGCCTAGTTTTTTCATACAACCTCCTTTGAAAGACCGAGATGGTTCGGAAACGCCGAACGGTATTTATTATACTACGTTTTTTTAATGTATAGAGAATAATTCATGTTTTCTCTATGAAATGCCACGGATCGATATGAACAAGTTCATGCGGACACATCCCCTCAGCCTTGACTTTCGCGCAANNGAGGAGGATGAGCATTGCAAATACAACAACGGCCGGTCCTCGCGCAGCAGCAGCAGCTTAAACTCAGTCCTCGCATGCTTCAGGCCATCCGCCTTCTCGCACTCCCCCTGCAAGAACTTACTGAACAGATCCATCAGGAACTCGAAGAAAATCCTGCCCTCGAACTGCTTTCCGACTCAGGCGAAGTGTCGCTCGATGTCATGGAGGCAAGCATCGACACAATAAAAGACAGCGACGACAATCTTCGCGAAGCCGAATATTCGGATGACGCATTCGGGTTCAATGGTGAAGAAAACGATCGCAGCGCCATCATAGA
>DJVZ01000023.1:31586-35411 GCA_002441395.1 Spirochaetaceae bacterium UBA6243
GTCCCCGAGCGAAGTATGCGCCAATTGCGATGAGGAAACCCTCGCACGCATTCTTTCTCTTCTGCAAAGGCTCGATCCGCCGGGCACCTGCACCTCCGATTATCGTGAAAGCCTTATTGTGCAAGCGGAAATTGCCTCCAACGCGCCTCCGAAAACAATCGAGGTCCTTTCCCGGCACTTCGAAAATCTTCAGTCGCGCAATCACAGTACAATAAAAAAGACTCTCGGTCTCGACGATCGACAGCTCAATCACATCATCGAGTTCATAAAAACCCTCAACCCGTACCCGGGGCGCATATTCTCAAAGGCCCGACCCCGCTACATCGTGCCCGACCTGGCAATGTGGCTTGAAGACGGCGAGATCAAAGTACGCCTGAATGACGAAACCGTTCCGAAACTCGGCATAAACCGGCTGTATACAGAGCTCGCCGCGCGTTCGACCCGCGGAGAGGCTGAAAAATTCGCCCGCGAAAGAGTCGAAAACGCACATTTTTTCATCAACAGCATAAAAAAGCGCAATGAAACGCTTCTAAAGACCGCTTTCGCCATTGCCGAGGCACAAAAGGACTTCTTCACCGCAGGGCCGAAGTCGCTCAAGCCTCTCGCCCTCAAAGAAATCGCGGAAAAGATCGGGGTTCATGAAGCGACGGTGTCGCGCGTTGTGAATGGCAAGTATGTGCAGACCGACTGGGGCACTTTCGAACTGCGCCGTTTTTTCACCAATGCCGTAAATCCGGAAAACGGCGAAAACATCTCCAAGGAGGGGGCAAAAGCGGAAGTTTTACAGATTATCGGCGAGCTCGAATCAAAAGGAGAAAAAATCTCCGATCGCATCATTGCGGAAACCCTCGCCCGACGAGGCATCAATGTCGCCCGCCGGACGGTGGCAAAATATCGCAGCGAACTCGGGAAATAGCCGAGCAGGCTGTCCATTCGCAAGGCCTGGCCCTTGCGTCAATATTTTTTCGGGAGGTCAGTATGAATATCGACGTTCGTTCCGTGCATTTCGATCTTAGCGATCAGAGCAGGCAGTATTTAAACACGAAAATCAGCCGGATCGATTACGCAAAGGACATGATCGTCGATCTCCTTTTTGTTTTTACCAAAGACGCTGGGCGGTTTCGCCTTGAAGTGACCGCCAACTTCCGATGGGGTAAACAGGCGCACATAGTCGAAACCTCACAGGAACTCAATCCGGGGATCGATGTGCTTATTGACAAGCTCGAACAAAAAATTGTCAAGGAAAAAGAAAAAATTCAAGAAAAAAAATAATGAAACATAAATAGACAGCGGCGGTTCTTCATGCAGCAGAGGGCCTGAAAAAACCAGATTGGGCATAGGGCCTTTCCGGACTGCCTTTGCAGCCGGCAGAGAACCGCCGTTTTTTATTCGATTTACCACCTTACCGAAATGATGTAAGATACTTTTGTGAAAGAACAAGAACCGGTCAATTTTACCGTCCTCGATCTTCTCAGCCTCGAACTTAAAGAGCAGAACGATCTCAAGCTCCGTTGCGTCGCCGGCAGAGCGGGCCTTAACCGCGAAATCACCGTGCCCGATCTTAACCGCCCCGGCCTTGCGCTCGCGGGATTTTACGATTCCTTCGCGTGGGAAAGGCTTCAGATTTTCGGAAGAGGCGAAAACGCGTACATCAACAAAATTGAAGCCGATGGCGTCGCTGAGCAGATCTATGAAAAACTCTTCTCTTATCAAATCCCTTGCTGTATTTTTACCAACAATATCGAGCCTACCACGAATTTTTCCGCAGCCGCGGACGCAGCCGGCTGTCCTCTCCTTATCACCGAATTGAGTTCAGTGGAATTCACGATTCGCGTCATCCGGATTCTGCACGATATTTTCGCGCCCAAAATCATCATGCACGGTGTGCTTGTCGAAGTGTTCGGCATTGGAATACTACTCGTCGGGGATTCAGGCGTGGGAAAAAGCGAGACGGCGCTTGCCCTGATTGAGCGGGGCCACAGGCTCGTTGCAGACGATGTTGTTGAAATTCGGTGCCTGAACGGCACTCTGCTCATGGGCCAGGGAACAAACAAGGTCATCGGCCACCATATGGAGATCCGCGGTCTTGGCATAATCAATGTGACACATCTTTTCGGCGTCGGCGCGATCCGCGATAAAAAGCAAATTCAGCTCGTCATCCAGCTCGAGGACTGGGACCCCAACAAAGTCTATGACCGCATCGGCATAGATGAGCTGACCATGGAGATACTCGAGGTGAAAGTGCCGAAGCTCGAAATTCCCGTCAAACCGGGACGCAATATCCCCATCATTATCGAGACGGCGGCAATGAACGAGCGGCTCAAAAAAATGGGGTACCATAGCGCGCGGGAATTCAATCAGAATATCTTGCGCTGGCTCGAAAGCGAAAGCGCGCGAACCATGTATTTCTCCCGCGATGATTATTGAGCCTAACCAGAGAGGCTAAGCTTACAGCTCAGCCTCTCTGGTTTACCTCATTGAACGCAGCTGAATTTCCAGAGTATTATGGTTTTACTGGAGCCCATATGGTAGAGCTTGAAACGACTATAAAAAATCGTGCCGGCATTCATGCCCGTCCCTCGGCGCTTATCGCCCAAACCGCAATTAAATTCGCCTCCCGCGTTTATCTCGAAAAAGCGGGCAACCGCATCAACGCAAAATCTATCATGGGCATTATCACGCTCGCCGCGAGTTTTGGCACGAAAATCAAAATCATCGCGGACGGTCCCGACGAGCAAAGGGCCGCAGACACCATCAAAGCGCTCTTCGAATCGGGCTTCAACGAAGAACTTGGTTAAAAAGGGCTTGCACACATCTGCAAACTATGCTGTATACTATACATGAGCATAGGAGCCCATATTGAAAGACCTCACTGCACGCCAGAAAGAAATCCTCGGTTTTATTCACGAATACATTCAAACGAACAATTATCCGCCTACGGTGAGGGAAACGGCGCGCGCATTCTCCATTTCGGTCAAAGGTGCCTATGATCACCTCAAAGCCCTCGAAAAAAAAGGATGCATCAAAACATCAGAAAAACGCTCCCGCTCGATCGAGCTTGTGGCGCCGCCCGAGGACGATACGCCTGTCGTCCAAATCCCTCTGTTGGGCGAAATCGCCGCGGGGAAGCCCATCTTCGCGGACGAGAATTTTGAGCGGACCATCTTGGTCCCGGCGGATATCGTCGCGAACCGGGTGCCGCATTTCGCGCTCCATGTAAAGGGCGACAGCATGATCGACGCGGGTATCCTTTCGGGCGATATCGCCATCATCGAGCGGTCGGAAACGGCCAAAAACGGCGACATCGTCGTCGCCCTCCTCGAGGAAAACGTCACGCTCAAGCGCTTTTACATCGAAAACAACCGCTTCAGGCTTCAGGCCGAAAACCCCCGCTATGCGCCGATTTATACACAGGATCTGAGAATCCTCGGCAGACTTCGCGGCATCTACAGGAGCTACTGAACTCATGGCCGGGCCGCGCATGCCTCCCGTATGGATTCTCGCAGGGCCGGAAATCGGGCTCAAGGAAGCGTTTGTCGCCGACATCGTAAAAAAAGTGCGCGACCTCGGCGGGGACGAACCTGAAATTCACCGCCTGTACGCGGGCGACGCTTCACCTTCGGACGCAATTTCGCTTCTGCGGAACAGCTCGCTTTTCGCGTCATGGGTCATCGTCGAATTCCGCAACGTGGACCAGATAAGCCAAAAAGCGGATATTGACGCCCTAGCACGCTATTGCGGCGCGCCCGCGGAACAGACCGTCCTTCTCCTTGAGACCGAAGGATACTCAGCGCCCAAAGCAATCGAAAAAACAGTGCCGTCCGC
>DJVZ01000031.1 GCA_002441395.1 Spirochaetaceae bacterium UBA6243
GTCAACCCGACCTTGCCGGTAGTGAGGAATCTGGTGGCGCGGGGCGAGAGGATACTCTATTTCGATACGCCGGAATTCAAGGAAAAAATCGAAGCGACCGGCGCCGAATTCAGGGACTATGGCTTCGGAATGCCTGCGGTTGCGGAGAACAGGAGAAAGGGCGGAAATTTCGTGCAATTGGCCGGGGTGCTCCTGGGCGCCGCCGAAAAGGGTTTGCCTCATTATATCGAAGAGGTTGAACGCCTTGCCCCCGACTACATCATCCATGACTCCATGTGTCCTTGGGGAAAGTACATCGCNNAAGGGTACGCTCGGGAAGGCTGGTGGATTTGGCGGGAAAGTCGTGAAGATGGCGCGCGAAAGCGGCGCTGCGGGCGTATCGGCTGTCCTCCGGTCGAAGAAAAAACTGGAACGACAGTAT
Organism: Spirochaetaceae bacterium UBA6243; assembly: GCA_002441395.1. Classification (GTDB taxonomy): domain Bacteria; phylum Spirochaetota; class Spirochaetia; order Treponematales; family Rectinemataceae; genus Rectinema. The sequence continues at coordinate 422 of DJVZ01000031.1, forward strand.
GGCTTGAAAATTGGCATCATGGATATCTTCCGCAACACCGAAAACCTAAACCTGGTTTTCACTTCGCGGTATTTCCAGCCCGGCGGCGACGACTTTGGGGCGGAATATGAGTTCATCGGCCCCTCGATAGCCGAGAGGAACGACGCTCCCGGATTTGCTTTCGATTTTGCGGCGGCGGACCCGCTGGTCTATATTTCCCTCGGCACCCTGGAAAACGACCGCCGCGATTTTTATGTCCGGTGCATAAAAGCATTTGCGGGAATGGGCGTCCATGTGTTGATTTCCATTGGACGAAACGTCAAACGAGAGGAGTTGGGGAGCATCCCGCCAAATATTTCCGTCGTGGAATACGCGCCCCAGCTGGAAGTCTTGAAACATGCCCAGTTGTTCCTGTCGCATGCAGGCATGAACAGTGTCAACGAATCGCTCTATTTCGGAGTTCCCCTTTTGCTTTTTCCCCAGCAGCAGGAGCAGGTGATGGTGGCGCGAAGGGTCGAAGAGCTGGGAGCCGGCATATGCATGCCGGCGGATGGCGCCGATTCCGGGGATATACGCGCCGCGTCGCGGACGGTCCTGGAAAGCCGGAATTTCTATGAGAACGCCCGGAAAGTCTCCGATTCGTTCAAGGCCTCCGGCGGGTACGAACGGGGTGCGGAGCTCATCCTGCGCTACGCTTTTCCGGGATAGGGAAATAATCGATGGCTAGCCCCGGCGGATTGCTAATCGTGCTGGCCGCCGCCGCAATCTTGACACGCTCAGTAGACCCTGACACCGAGAAAAAGTTCGATCGTGGCGGGTTTGCCGGGCCCTACCGTAAATTCATTCTCGAAGCGCAGATCCCTGTAGGTCATGGTCAGGGTATGTGCCCCTGGCATGATCGTCCCTCGCAGGCGGTTCAGACGGACCCCGTCGATGAAAAGCTCCATCTCGTTGAATTTGCCGGGTTTTTCCCATGAATTGGAAAAATTGTCCGGCAGTTTTATCTCATACTCGACGGGAAGCGGGGAGAGGGAGACCTGCAGGTTGGTCGATCCATCGACGAAGACTCTTTCGACATAATCGGCATACCCTGGGGCCGTAATGCGGACTACATAAGTGCCGCGCGGCCATGTGCCCCGGTAGGGTGTGGTACCGATATAGGCGGAATCCCTGTAGATATTTGCGCCGGGGGTATTCACCGCATCGATATAGACAGGAAGCTGCAGGGGGGACAGTCTGGCATAGATATGATAGGGGCCGTTCAATCGCAGGGTTGTCGTGTAGTCTTCATAGCCACCGAGGCTGACGCCGATGGAGTACGTACCGGGACGCAGGGAGATGGCGAATGGGGTTGTTCCCGCATAGGAGCCGTTGATATAAACTCTGGCGCCATTGATATTCGCATCGATGGAAAGTTGCCAGACAGGCGAAGGTGGGGTTGGTGGTTTTGGGGGGGGTGAGGATGGTGTGGGTGGCATGAGCTGGATGGGCCCGGGCGCCGGCGCTTGTGGGGTCTGTGGCGTCGCCCCTCCGAGGTTCGCGACGATGGTGATCGGGCTCTGTGCCGCCACGACTTTTGTCCTGAATTCGGGGAAACCATCCTTTACGACCCTGATCGTGTACGTTCCAGGGAATATCGACAGAGAGAAGTTCGGGGCTGTGTAGCCCACCAGATTGTCGTTGAGGTAGATCTGCGCACCCGACTGGTTGCACTGTATGGTGAGGGAGACTTTCGCCTGAGCGAAGGTCAGACCGCCCAGCACGAGAAAGACAAGGACACCAAGCAAGATTTTTTTTCTCATGACTATATCCTCTTATTTTACAGGTTCGCCGGAAGGAGTGAGCCCTCCCGAGGGCAATTCGGGCGCTCTTGATGCCTTCACCCCGCGCTCAGCGGACCAGGTACCATTGTGCGTAGCGCCATAAATATCAGGACCAGACATTGTTCCTTGCATACTGTTCCAGGTATTGTTGCTGCTGGTGTAAAGGGTACCACTGTAACTGTAAAAGTATGTACCATTATTATAGAGCAACTGGATCATATTCCCTGAAATGTCCCATACACCGGCTCCACCATAGTTGTCCGTGAAAGTCTTGTTGGAATAAATTGTCCAGATTGCGGAACGCCATTGGGGGTCGGTGTCCCACTTATACGATAAAGTCCACTCTCCAGGTATCGATGTCCATGGCATCCACCGCGCATAGAGCACGACGCTGGAAGAACCTATGGAGAATGCATCGCCGGGCGAAAAAGCCCTGCCGCTGCCATCAGGTTCCGTGTTCCAGCCGACAAATAGGGAGCCATTTTTTGTGAGGTTTCCCGTATTGCCCAGGACCAAGACAGTATCGCCATACCTATAACGAGAGGAATCAATCGGAACCGAGCCGCTATTGCTGCCGTTATCGTCATACAGAACCCTCGAATAACCAATGACGATGGTGCACGCGGAAAGCAGGAGGGCGAGAGCAACCCCGATTATCAATACAGTTTTCAATCTTCGCTTCATATGGCATTCCTCACATTGTGGTCTGGAAACAACGAATGACTAAAATGTATCACGAATCGCCAAAAATAAAATCATGCCCTGCCGTGGAAAGTTACGGCGGTTCCCGAAAAACGTCTTCGGGCATGTCGTCTGAGGGGGAAGTCTATTCCATGTGCAGCCCGCCGGTGACTTCGAGTCAATCGGCCATTGCATTGCTCATGGTTTTTTGCGGAGCGGCTCGATGACCGATTCCACCAGGCGGTGAATGTCGTCTCGGCCACAGAGCCTGTCGGTCAGCATATGAACCAGGATCAATCCGATTACCATGTTGGGAATCTGGGCCGTCTTGGCGCTTGCGGCAATTTCACCCCGCGCTATCGCATTGTTGATGACCTCGCGAAGCTGTTGTCGGCGCCCTTCGAGAATTTCATGCGATATTGCCGACCTCAGTTCCTCATGGCGTATACCTACGGATGCAAGATCGAGGAATACCGTCACCGCGTTCCGGAAAGCATCTCCATCGGGCACAACCGAAACGATAAGCGTTATATCGTCGGTCAGCGATTTCGTGTTTGGCGTTTCGAGGGGCACGGACTTCTCCATCCAATACGCCACGGCATCGGCGACCAGAGTCGCTTTTGACGACCAGCGGCGGTAGATCGTGGACTTGCTGGCTTTCGCCAGGCTGGCAATTTCGTTGATGCTCAGGCGTTCGTATCCCAATTCCACGAGCCCTTGGATAGTGACTTCCAGAATGACGGTATCGCGCGTGACGTCGCGGGGTCTTCCGCGACCTTCGGCTTCCTTTATTTTTTTCATTGACAGGTACCCTTGAGCATGGTAGACTGATTTACGGTACCGTATGGTATCGTAAATAGACACCCGGCTGACAACCGTGGTTCACGGGGCAGGATAAAGGATGATCGGAATCGATCTTTTTCTCCCGGTGTCATTCTTCCATAACTTACCAATGCTATCTGATGTCGGAAAGAATTTCAATCGATATTTCGATATCGAATTGCCAGTTTTCATGGATGGGAACAGATAGCATCAAAATCCGTACAGAGACCAGTCGTCGGTTCCAGGCCTTCGCGATTCATGATTGTCAAGGATGTCTTTGAGTCGAAAGGAGGTTGTCACATGACGAATTCCGATCCCAAAAAAATGCAGCATGAAGAACGATTACTGATCAATGGACGGCTCACCCACGCAAAAGCAGGAGGAACTTTCAACAACATCAACCCAGCGACAGAGGAAGTCATGGGCGTGGTAGCCGATGCCTCGGCAGAAGATATTGATCAAGCTATTGCGGCGGCACGGAAAGCCTTCGACGAAACAGATTGGTCCACAAATCATGCCTTCCGTAAGCACTGCCTGGAACAATTGCACGCAGCCATCATGGAAGAGAAAGAACTCTTCCGGGCCGAGCTGATCGCCGAGGTAGGCTGCCCTGTCACTTTGACCTTCGGTGCTCAGTTTGATTGGCCTATCTCTGACGGTCTCCTCTGGCCGGCTCATATGATCGATACCTACCCGTGGTATCGCAAGGTCTCCGACCAGCACATATTAGGAGGCAGACCAACCTACCGATGGGTATGGAAAGAGCCTGTTGGCGTCGTTGCGGCGATCATTCCCTGGAACTACCCCTTCGAGATTCTGATCAATAAGCTGGGCCCTGCCCTGGCTACCGGCAATACAATGGTGGTGAAGGCGGCGTCGATGACGCCGTGGAACGCGACTCGGGTTGGTCGACTGATCGCGGAAAAAACGGACATTCCCGCCGGTGTGGTCAACGTGGTGGCTTCACAGAACCATCAAGTTGCGCAGATGCTGTTCAGCGATCCGCGGATAGACATGGTTTCCTTCACAGGTTCGACTACCACGGGAAGGATGATTCTCGAACAGAGCGCGCCGACCTTCAAACGCACGTTGATGGAACTCGGCGGAAAGAGCGCGACAATTGTACTGGATGACTGCAATTTGTCGGCGGTACTTCCGCAGGCTGTGATGACCGCCTTTATGCATGCCGGCCAGGGATGCGCCCTGCCGACCCGGCTTCTGATACCGGAATCCCGCTATGAGGAGTGTGTCTCCACTATTGCCGCAGTGGTTAAAATGGTAGGCTGCGGCGATCCAAACGATGTTGGCACCACCGCAGGGCCGCTGGTTTCCGAGAAACAGCGCGATAAAGTACTCGGCTATATTGAGAAGGGCAAGGCCGAAGGCGCTCGGCTGTTGGCGGGAGGCGGCCGGCCAAAGCACCTCAAGCGCGGCTGGTTCGTCGAACCCACGGTCTTTGTGGATGTCGATAACATGTCGACCATTGCTCAGGAAGAGATATTCGGGCCGGTTCTCTCGGTCATTACGTTCAAAGACGACGAGGACGCGATTCGCATCGCAAACCAGAGCAAGTATGGCCTTTCGGGTTTCTTCTGGTCTGCTTCCAGAGAACGGGCATTGAATGTCGCGCGGAGGGTTCGTACCGGTTCGATGTCTATCAATGGCGGTCAGTTCTATGGGGCGGAGTCGCCTTACGGCGGCTACAAGTCTAGCGGCATCGGACGGCAGGGCGGTATCGAGGGTATGGAACAATACCTCGAGACGAAGGCCGTCGGCTGTGAATTTCCGTTAATGCAGGCATGAGACCAAAACGGACAGAGTGGTTTTACCCAAAGCCGAATATGAAAAGGAGAGGACGATGAAAGACACGACTGATTTGTGGGGATATCGCGGTAAGACGGTGGTGATCGACGGAGCAGCCTCCGGGATGGGATTGGCGGCAACGAAGTTTCTGATAGATTTGGGAGCGGAGGTATACGCCCTGGACATCAAGGAATGTCCGGTGCCTGTCAAAAAATTCATTAAAACCGATCTTAAGGACAAGGCATCGATCGACGCCGCGGTAGCCAGTATCCCGGGAGAGGTACGCGCGCTCTTCTGCTGCGCAGGTCTTCCGGGCGCCCCCTTCCCGGATGCCGAGGTAGTCAGAGTCAATTTCCTGGGCCATCGGCATCTCATTGAAAGTCTCGTTCCCCGGATGAAACGGGGCGAAGGCGCAATCGCCATTATCTCATCCATGGCCGGAATGCAGTGGCGTTTCCACGGGTTCTACTATCAAGGGCTCATCGATACAAAGACCTTCGAAGAGGGCGTGGCGTGGATCGCGGCAAATGGCGTCAAGATCAAGACGGATACAGGCGGCTCGTACAGTTTCTCCAAGGAATGTATCTGTGCGTATGGCAAGGCCAAAGCCGCGGAACTCGCGCCGCGCGGCATCCGCTTCAATGTGCTGAACCCGACGACCACGGTGACTCCCATGTTGAAGGATTTCCAAAACAACGTTGGCGAGATGCTTAACAATTACAAGGTCAGCCGCTTCGCCACTGCGGAAGAAATGGGATATCCGCTGGTGTTCCTCAATAGCTCGATGGCGAGTTTCATCAGCGGACAGGAGTTGACGGTCGATGAAGGACTCAGCGCGATCATGGAGCTCGCGCCGGTCACGCAGTCATAGAACGCTGACAGGATTCCAGCGCGGCGCGCTCCGGCAGAATGCCGACCCCCGACTCCCGGCGGATCAGGCGCCGAGGCTTACCGAAGGCGGAATCTTGATCGCGAACCGGCACCGCTCGCTGCCTGAGAGGACGGATTCGAGAACGACAGCCTCGGTTTCCTCCCCGAATACGACATCGAACATGAATTTGGTATAGCCCGCCGAACAGGCGCACCAGAGCGGCGGTACCCCCGCGTCCCTCTCTGTGATAGAGGCCAGCGCGAGAGGGCAGTGACAGGCCAGCCGCCGTCTCTCCAGACCGTCAGTGGCCTGGAGGTATCCATCGGGGTCGTAGGGAATCTTTGTCGTATATATGATATCGCCCTCCCGCACTCCCCCAAGGATTTCCGGCCGCGCCTCGACGAAATCGACGACAGCCTGCGTTATTCTCTGTTCAAACCACAGGGTTCCGTCCTTCGCATGTCTGCGGAGGATTTCGACCTGACGCCGGTGGTGGTCCAAAAGCCACGCGTCGATCGATCCGAGGTCAAGAAACCGCTCCCTGTCCAGAGCGAAGGCGGCGGTCGGTATCTCGTGAACGTTCCAGGCGAGTACACGCCTGGCTTTTTCGGGCCCGATTTCCGCCTCCAGGGCCTCCACGAAGCGAGCCGTGGCGTCAGGGTAGGCTTCCGGAGGGCTGCCTTCTGCCGGAATGGTCACGCCGGACATGACGTGGCTGCGGACTGCCTCTCCCTCGAGAGTCGTCAGCCTGTCGGCCATCGCGGGGAGTACCCCGATGGGGAGAAGATAGGCCATGAGCCGGATTGCTACCGTTTCCTGCCGCGCGGCTGTGAAGTAGCGCGCCGCGGGGATGAGAAAATCATAGATGGACTCACCTTCCCTGAGCCGTTCCGATAACCAGGCCTCGACAGCCGCGAGTTCCGGCCTTTCAAGCGATAATCCCCGGGCGGCCAGCGATGAATCGAGCCCCGCGATCGCCTGCAGGTGGGTCTGAATCGCGCTTTCGTCGAGTCCGCGCTTCCTGAGCGCGGCGAGGAACTCAGTTTTTCTGTACATTGACATTGCACCTCCTGATCAGATCGTCATATAATGGCGAAGGTCCCTGCCGGCATCGGACATATGAGCGGCGCAGGCATCCCGGAAGTTAAACTTTAGCATGGGACAGGCGCGGAAGAAATACTTCAGGCACAGGCTCCGGCAGCGCTGGTAGAATTTGCCGGTCTGTGTGGATTTTTTCATTGATCTGACCTCTTCTGCCGTTCATTCGCCGAATAGCGTTATATCGGCGTCGAGGCGGATCTGCATGGTCGCGGAGCCGGGTGTCTCGATGCTGTGAAGCAGAAGGCGGGCCGCCTCGTAGCCCAGCTGATAGGCTGGCTGGACCGAAACGAGGGTGTCCCCGGTCCCGTCGAGGGGTACCGCAAACTGGCCGTGCAGGTCGGAGCGCGTGAATCTGCCGAGCGGAAATCCCATCCCGCAGAGCGCCAGTGAGGCACCTCGCAGGAGGCGGCCGTTCAGTGCCACGAAGCCAGTGGCCCCGTCGACATCTCCAATGGCTCGTCGTATTTCCTCGATATAGGGGCTGTTCGGCTGGAGTTCCGGGAAAAGAAGATTGTCGTTCAGCCGCACGATGTGCTGTTCGCCGGGGTCGAGTCCCGCGGCCCGCACCGCGTCCAGGAAGCCTTCCTCGCGCTCGGCGATGCTCGAACAGCTGACGCCTGTGACGAGGATGAGTCGGCGGTGGTTTCCTCTCGCGATGAAGTCGGCCGTGAGGCGCCGTGACGCCTCCCTGTGATTGGTTGAGACAAAATTCTTGCGCGTATCGGCGATCGTCCTGTCGAGAAGCACGAGGGGAGTCTCCTGCCGTTCGATCCGTTCGATGATCGAACGGTTTTTTTCCTCGTAGGCTTCGCTTTCAATGACGGGGGAGAATATCACGCCATCGATGTTTTGCTCGGACAGGGAAAAAAAGTAATCTTCGACTTTTCGGAAATTTCGGTCGACGTTGCAGATAATGGTGTGGTAGCGTCTGTTCCACAGACAGTCCTCTATGCCTCTCAGGATATGGGCTCCGAAGCTGTCGGAAATATCGTCGATGGCGACGCCGACCAGCCGCGATTCCTTCCGGGCCGTCGTCCTCTGCGAGACCATGGGATCGGAGCGAACGAATGTCCCGTTCCGGCCGGCAGGGCGCTCGAGTATGTTCCGCTCAACAAGGTCGTCGAGAGCCTTCTGGACGGTGATTCTGCTCACGCTGAAGAGTTCGGCGAGCTTGCGTTCGGCGAGGATCTGTGTCCCCGGAGACCATTCCCCCGACTCGATCTTTCCAAGAATGCCGCGGGTCACCATCTCGTATTTTTTGTAGCTCATATTTTGGTCCTATATTTGGTATTGTAATAATCGCACGATTATGACATAAAGTCAAGAAAAAAATGAAAAAATCCAGCTAACTCTCGAATTCCAGGCCATATTTCGAATAAAACAAGAAAAAACTTGACAGAATACCCATTTGATCGTACTATGGATTATATCCATAGATATATTTGGATATATCCATAATAGGAGGTTCCATGAAACGTACATTCATTCTTGTCCTGCTCGTCGCTCTGGCGGGACTTATGCCTCTGGCGGCAGCTTCCAATACCGTGACCATCTACACGATGAGCGGACCCGAGATCACGACGCCCATACTCGATGCCCTCAGGGCGAAATATCCTTCCATAAATGTCAACCTGGTGAAGGCGGGCACGGGGGAAATCGTCGCCAGGCTCCAGGCGGAAAAGAATAATCCGGCCGCGGACATCCTGTGGGGCGGCGACAATCTCGCCGTGTTCGACGGAAACTCGGACCTCTTCGCGGCCTACGATTCGCCCGAAGACAAATACATGGTTTCCAGGGACCCCAACCACAAGTGGCACGCGTTCACCATCTTCTGCCAGGCGATTCTGGTCAACACGAATCTGGTGAAACCGGCCGACTATCCCAAGAACGCGAAGGACCTGCTCAATCCGGCGTGGAAGAAGGCGGGTGGGGTGGCCCTGGCCGATCCGAACAAGTCGGGAACGGGCTACACCATCGTCTCTGGACTTTCGAGTGCCTTCGGCTGGGACTTCATCGAGAAGCTCGTACAGAACAGCGTCGTGCTTCCGGGCTCCGATCCTATGTTCAAGGCCGTCAAGGACGGCGAGCTCCCGGTGGGCTTCATAAACGAGGACCTTGGGGCGACGTGGAAGGCGCAGGGGCTGCCAATCGAAATCATCTACGCCAAGGACGCCGTGACCGTCCAGATGGACGCCTGCGGTCTCGTCAAGAACGGACCCAACCCTGAACTTGCCAAAAAAGTGCTGGATTTTCTCTGCTCCAAAGAAGCGCACACCATTGCCGTCAAGGTGATCAACCGCCGCTCGGCGAGAACCGACGTGGCGCCGCCGGCGGGGCTGCCCGATCTCGGAAACCTCAACCTCTTCACCGCGACTGAGCCGAGGGAAGTGGTCAACGCGAAATTCACGAAAATATACGGCAAATAAACCGATCGCTCCCTGAGGGGAGCCTGTCATCCGGGAAACGGAGAGCCTCCCTGCTTCCGTTTCCCGCTGTCTTGTCCAACAATGTACCATTGTGGAGGACTCTTGAAATTCAGCAGAATCCATGCGTTCAAAGACCCATGGAAATTTTTCACCCTCATTATTTTTGTCGTCCTCACCGTCCTGACAGTGGTGTCACAGCTTTGGATCCTGAAGACCTCCGTTCAGGAAAAGGGCGGGGCCTTCACCCTCAGAACCGGGCAGGGGGACCGCCCCGCGGAGATCGAGGGAGAGACACTCTCGGGATTCACTCTGCGCCAGGAGACCCCCTCGGTCATAACCCTCGCGCGCTCGGGTCGCGATTTTTTTTCGATTGATTCCTCGGTTTCAGGCCAGATTGTCCTGTCTTCCCAGAGTCTGACCTTCGGCGAGCCCGCTTTGGACGAGGACGGAAAGCTCAAGATTCCCTATGGTACAAGCACTGGCGGAGACCCGGCGCGCAGGTCGGGCACCGGCAGTCTCCAGATAGAACAGAAAGTGTTCGGCACGCTGTTTCAGTCCTCGGCGGGCAAAAGGCTGGAAGTGGAGTGCCTTTCTCCGGGGAGTCTCCGCATCTACCACGCCCCGAAGGCCTACCTCAACTTCAGCGACTCGAGCGTGCGGTTCGGTCTGGCCAACTACATCACCTTCCTCACGACCGGGAAATATCTCGACGCCATCGTGAACAGCCTGCTCATCGCGCTGACGGCCACCGCCGTCGCGGGGGTCCTGGGGACGACGCTCGCCTATCTGTATGCGCGCTACAAGATGCCGATGACCAGTGCCGTCATCTCTCTCGTGACGATGGCGTCGGTATCGCCTCCTTTCCTCGGCGCGTACGCGTGGCGCATGCTGCTCGGGAGTTCCGGCATCATAACCCGTTTTTTGGGGATCAACTGGACGATCATGGGGATGCACGGCGTCATCTGGGTCATAATCTGGCTCATCTTTCCCGTGGTGTTCCTCCTCTCGTACGACAGTTTCGTGTCGATCGACAATTCCATGCGCGAGTGCTCGTACAGCCTGGGCGCGGACCGCAGGCGGACGCTCTTCAGGATCGAGCTGCCGCTCGCCATTCCCGGCATCGTGACGGGGCTCTACATGGCCATGATGACGGCCTTTACCGATTTCGGCACGCCCTACATAATCTCTCTGGATCTGAACACTCTGCCGGTCCTCATCTACAAGGAATTCATGAGCGAAGTCGGCGGGAACTACTCCATAGCGAGTACAGGGAGCGTCGTCATGGTGCTCCTCTCTTCCATGATACTTATGGCTCAGCGCATCTATCTCGCCAAGCGTTCATACGCTTCGATAAAGACCCAGCAGCCTTCGGCACGCATGCCTTCGGCGGGGAAAAAGGTCGCCATAGAGATACTGACTTTCGTGCTCATCGCCATGGCCTTCGTGCCGCACGTCACCGTGCTGGTGACCTCCTTCTTCAAGTGGGAGGCGGGCATTCTCAGCTCCAGGCTGACGTGGGAGAATTTTTCGCGCCTCTTCAATCTCAATCTGAACTCCATATGGGTGACGCTGAGCACGGGCACCGCGGCGACCTTCCTCACGTTTTCGCTGGGAATCGGCATCGCCTACGTCATCGTGAAAAAGCGCTATCCCTTCTTTGGACAGGCGCTGAACCTGCTCGTGATGATCCCCTACATAATCCCCGGCACGGTCCTCGCGATCGGGTTCATCCTCCTTTTCAACAAGCCGCCCATCCTGCTGACGGGCACATGGCTCATACTCGTCCTCGCCTATTTCGTCCGCAAGTTGCCCTACGCGGTCAAGAGCGCCGAGTCGGCCCTGTACAGGATCCACCCCGCCCTCGAGGAAGCCGCGCGAAGTCTCGGCGCCACGCCCACCAAAAGTTTCTGGGATGTCACGTTTCCGCTCATGATAGGCGGTGTCATTTCAGGCGCCACCCTGTCATTCCTCCAGATAATGACGGAGATCAGCTCGACCATCATGCTCTACCGGCCGCCCTGGAAACCCATGACCGCGGTGATATTCGAGAACACCATTGACGCGGGCGCCGATTTCGGCGTGGCCTCGGCCATGACCGTGGTACTCATGGTCATGCTCTACGTGCCGCTGTACTTCATCACCACGAAAACACGGAAACCGAAGGAGACCAGAATTGAAGAACTATGAACGGAGCGACGACGCGCAGGCGGTGTCGGTCACGATAGAAAATGTAGTGAAGAAATTCGGCTCATTCCAGGCTTTGGGAGGGGTCGACCTGTCCATCAGGAGCGGGGAGTTCTTTACGCTGCTCGGCCCCTCAGGCTGCGGCAAGACGACGCTTCTGCGCTGCACCGCGGGCTTCGAGCGGCCCACCAGCGGCCGGATACTCTTCAACGACGCGGACATGACACATATCCCGCCCTGGGAGAAGAATATCGGGTTCGTGTTCCAGAACTACGCGCTCTGGCCCAACAAGTCGGTGTACGCCAATATCGCCTACGGCCTGGAGATACGCAAGAAGAACACGTCCTTTATACGCGAGAAAGTGGAGTGGGCCCTGGATCTTCTCGGCCTTCCCGGCATTGGGGAGAAGATGCCCGAACAGCTTTCCGGAGGCCAGCAGCAGCGGGTGGCCATNNGAGCCGCTTTCCAACCTCGACGCCAAACTCAGAATTTCCCTCCGTTTCCAGATCAGGGAGATCCAGAAAAAACTGAAGATCACGGCCATCTATGTGACGCACGACCAGGAAGAGGCCCTCGAGATTTCGGACAGGATAGCCGTGATGAACGCGGGGTCGGTGCTGCAAGTGGGGACGCCCGAGGATATCTATGAGAGGCCGTCGCAGCGCTTTGTCGCGGATTTCGTGGGGAAGGCCAACCTCGTTCCGGGCAGTCGCGAGGGCGACGTCTTCGTCTGTTCCGACAGGTTCAAGCTAAGACTGAGCCCGGAAGACCACGAACGGATGGCCGAGTCCCAGGATGCCGAAATCATGTTCCGCCCCGAAGCCCTCAGGGAGATCGACGGAAGAGGGCACGCCGACATCGAGGGGCGGATCATCGATTTTCTCTATCATGGAAACCTTCGGCGGTACATGGTGGACGCGGGCTGTGACGCACCGGTCGTCTACGAAACGAATATTCCCCACACCGTCGGGGATCCCTTGCGTCTCGCAATAACTCAATACAGGTTGTACACATGAAAAAGAGCGAGTTCTTCTCAAGGTTGCCGGCGATGGACGCCCAGTTCGGGAATCTCATTCTCATACGGGACAAGGCGGACCGCAAGGACGTCCCCGGAGCGCAGGAGTGTTTCCTGTCGTCGGTCGTCCAGTTCCAGCCTCTGGCGAGGCTCGGCATATGTGGCCCCGCCGGCGCCATTCCCTTGGCTCCTGTATCGTCGTCCTCCGACCCGATACGCGCGAGCAAGGTTTTCGAGGGCGGGGGGCTTCGTCTTTTCCAGGAGCTCGTCGTCTCGGGCGATGAGGCGTCGCTGGCGCTGAAGATTGAGAAGATGGGCGAAGGAGGGGGCGGCCCCTCCGGAGATACAGGACGGTCGGTCTTCACGCTCACCGTGGACGGCGCGTGCCTTTTCTCGCCGCAGGGTGTTCCCTACCACTGGCGGGACGAGAGCCTCCTCTCGGTGCGGCGCGCCGGCGGAGAAGAGAACGGCCTCGACGGTGAGTGGAGTTACGGCCGATTGCCCTTTTCGCTCCGCTCGTCGGCCCATTTTGACAATTTTAAGATCCGCAGGGTCGCGGATGACGAGATCATCCGTACGCACTATTTCACCAGCTTCAATCTCAAGAAGCGCTACACCTACTGGGTGGAGGCGGAGGGCGGAACATCCGCCGGAGCCGCGCCAAGCGCCGATAGCACTGTGGGAAATGGCGCCTCTCCCGTCACGGCGCGAAATGTGGGTTACGAGGCCTCGATCGACCTGGGCGATCTGCGGGAGGCCCGCGAGATCGTCCTCGCGTTCGGCATCGGCGGCGCCGCGGAAAAGACCGAGGCATCGGCCGGGCGCCACGCGGAGCTGATCCGCGGAGTGGAGGCGGACTGGGACGGTTTTCTTGAGGGAGTGCCCGAATTTCGCGCGGGGGACAAGGCTCTCGAACGTATGTACTGCACGAGCTGGTTCATCCTGAAGGCAAACCGGGTCCACTTCGATGACCCTCGCTTCCCTTATCCCTTCACCTCGGTGAACAAGCACCACTACTACAATCAGTTTTTCTGGGACTCCGCCTACCAGGCGATAGCCTGGCTCTGGTACAACAGGGCCGAGCCCGCCCAGGACGAACTTCGGAATTTCGTGACGAACCAGTGGCGCAATGGAATGATCCCCTACGAACTCTTCATGTATCCCGTCAACGGGCGGGAGTGGATGGACGGCGACGGCACCTCCACGGGCATGACACAGCCGCCCGTCATCGGCATCGCGCTGTCCGAGATATACAAAAAATATGGGAGCTCGGAATATCTCCGTTTCTTCTACGAACCGCTCCTGCGCTACGAAGACTGGCTCACCCTGTACCGCGACCTCGGCAAGCGCGGGCTCTCCTGTTACCTCAACATATGGGAGACAGGCTGGGACAATAGTCCCCGGCTGGATGCCAGCGCCCGCAACCGGGTGCTCGACCCCGCCATCGAGAGCGCCGACTTCAACGCCTACATCTATTACATGCGCCGCACCATACTCGAAATGGCGGCCGCGCTCGGGGAGAAGGTCCCGCCCCGCGTTTCCGGACGCATGGAAGCGACAAAGCGCGCCATGAACACCCTCATGTACGACGTCGCCGACGGGTTCTACCATGACGTGGTCGCGGGCACCGATGAGCGCATACCGGTGAAGACGGCCGCCGGACTCATCCCCCTTGTCACCGACATACCGGACAGGGCGGCGCGCGGGAGAATCGTCGCGGAGTATGTCGAGTCGGAAAAGGAATTCATGACGGGCTGTCCGGTTCCCTCGGTGAGCCGCTCGGAGCCGACCTATAACCCGGTGGATTTCTGGAGAGGCGCGAATTGGCCGCAGATCACCTGGACTGTCATCTTCTCCCTCGCCGATTCCCACCCCGAGGCGGCGGGAGAAATACTCCGGAGATTCCTCGCCTCCACGAAGGGAAACAGCACCTGTTACGAATATTACGACGCAGAGACCGGCAAAGGGGCAGGCATGCCATTCCAGGGCTGGGGCGCCCTCTACACCGACATGATCATGCGGTTTGTGGCCGGCATCATTCCGGAAAACGCGGGCATGCGCTTTCACCCTCTATCGGCGGAGATCGGCGATTTCTCCGTCGACAATGTCAGGCTCAAGGATCTCGCGCTGGATATCGGCCGAAGAGGCGACACTTGGACATTCGCGTTCCATGGTTTCGGCGGCTTTGCGATGGAAGGCGTCCACGAGTTCCGGGCTCTGCCGTCAGCCGACGGCGCGCGGCTCAAAATAAAGTTCGGACCGGGATGCGACAGGAACCTGGTGATGCCTCTCCCGGGGGAGAACAGGCTGGAATTCCGGTTCGTGTGATGGAATACCCTGGACAACTCAGCGCGTCCCGGGCCTGCTCTTCCGCCGGTCTTCCAGCAGAAGGGCAAGCCTGTCGGGATAGTGGGTAGTGATCGAATCCGGCCCGTACTCCAGGACACATCGCATGGCCGGCATGTCATCCACGGTCCAGAGCATGACAAAGAGTCCCCGCTCATGGATGTGGTGCACCAGGGCCGCCGAAGCCAGCGTCCACTCGAGATTTATGCCTTTGCAGCCGCAGCGGAGGGCCAGGGAACAGGCCTCTTTCATTCCGACCTCTTCGGTTCCTGCTTTCTCCCTGCCGGGCAGCATGCCGTCCGCGTTAAAAAGATACGACAGATCGGGGATGCGGCGGGAGGCCAGCGCGACTCCCTCTTCATCGAGACCGGAAAAGATAACCCTGGGCATTATTTCGCGGGACCGGGCGATCGCCGCCGTCGCGGGCAGGGCCGCCGGATCTTTGATGTCGAGGTTGAAGAAAGGCCTCTTTGGAGCCGTTGTTCGGGGAAAGCCCTGTTCGAGTTCTTCGACAAAATCGCAAAATGCCTCGAATCTAAGGATTTCGCGCTGCTGCCTTGAATCGAGCGTATGCACTATCTCATTCCACGACAGATTCCCCAAGGGAACGTTCTCGCCGTCATCGAGGGCCAGCACATTATCGTGCATCAGGAATATGACGCCGTCCGCGCTCGCGCGGATGTCGACTTCCACAATGTCCGCTGGCGAATTGAACGCGGCGACAATCGATTCGCGGCTGTTCGGCTCCGTTCCCTGGCAGCCGGCATGGGCGGTGATGAGAGGCGTGGCGCGATGCTCGTCGTATATATTGAAAAGTTCCATGGTGTTGACCTTTCGCTTTCTTGTTTTTGTGTCACTTGAGCCCCAGCGAGTATGCGCTGGCCATCTCTCTGTAGACAAACCGCACGAAGATGATGATCGGGATTATCGCCAGCACACTGATGGCCATGAGCTGACCCCAGAGCGTCTCGAATTCGCCGATGTAGCCCACGATCGCGAGAGGGAGGGTTTGCAGTTCGGGACTGCGGATAAACAGCATGGAGAAAAGGAATTCGTCCCACGCGACGATAATACTGAAGATGGCGGTGGCCACGACCCCTGTCTGCACCAGGGGAAAAACGACGAGCCTTACAATCTGGAGCCTCGACGCGCCGTCGATGTCTGCGGCTTCCTCGTATTCGAGCGGCAGGGTTTTTAGAAAGCCAAAGAGCATCCATATACAGTAGGGGAGCGTGTAGACCTGGAACACGACGACAAGTCCCCACAAGTTGTTGATGAGATGCATCTTCGAAAACATTTCGTAGAGCGGCACCGCGAGCACGACAGGGGGCAGCATCTTTACGATGATGATCCACACCAAGAATACCACGTTGAATTTCAGGGGGAACTTGTGCCGCACCAGCGCGTACGCGGCGAGAAAGCCGATGGCGAGGGAGAGCAGTGTGGAAACGGCCGTCACGAATATCGAATTGAAGAGATTTCGCAGCGATCCCCCAAGCAGCACTTTCTGATAGTTGTCAAGCGTGAATTTGTGGGGATAGAGGGTCGGAACCGGCAGGATATTCTCCACCGGCGTCTTGAGCGACGTGACGACAATCCAATAGATAGGGAAAAGTGTGATCAGGAGAATAACAATCATGAGAATTGGGAATAATGGCGAATGTTTTGTGGTCACATAGGATGCCATGGCTACGCCTCTCTTGGATTGAGCATTTTCCGGAGATAGAAAATCGACATGAGGACGACGGCGACGAGCGTGATCATCGAAGCCGCCGATGAGCGTCCCAGGTTGAAATACTGGAACGCCTCCCTGTATACGAAGAATGACGTCGTCTCCGTCGCGTTGCCGGGACCTCCGCCCGTCAACGCGAAGACTTTCGAGAATATCTTGAACGTATCGATAGTCCTCAGAAGACAGAGCAAGAGTATCTGGTCCCGCAGGATGGGCAGCGTGATCCGGAAAAGCCTTTGCCGATAGGTCGCTCCGTCCACGACGGAAGCTTCGAACACTTCCTGAGGAATCGAGGAGAGCCCCGCCTGCATGACGATGAAGGCGAACGGCGTCCACTGCCACACATCGACGAGCACCAGGGACCACAGCGCCATTTTGGGGTCGATGAGCCAGCCCACCCGAGACAGACCAATCTGGGATAATATGGTGTTCAGGAGGCCGATGTCGTAGTGGAAGAGTGTCTTCCACACCGACGAGACGACCATGGTGGAGAGCATCATCGGCAGTATGAGGAGTATGGTGAAGATGCTCTTCCCGCGAAAATTGCCATAGAACACAAGTGCCAGGGCCGTTCCCAGGAACACCTCCAGAAACGTGGTCGAAAAACAGTAGACGATCGTGTTTTTAAACGAAGTCAGGAATACCTGATCCGTAAGGATGTTTCTGTAGTTGCCAAGCCCGATCCATCTGCGCCGGCCGGAAATGTAGTTATAGTTCTGAAACGAGGTCAGAAATACGGTGATCATCGGATAGACGGTGAGCCACAACATCACGATGAGAGCGGGGAGCAGAATGGACCAAAAGAACAGTGTTTTTCCCCGCGTTTTTCCTATCGATTTCATGCTTGTAAAACTCCGGTTTAACTATCGATTGTTGTATGTGGGATTTCTCATACCGGTCTGCACTCGATAGTGCAGAAAATACACTTGTGCCCCGCCAGATGCAAGACCAGCGACGGCACAAATTCTGCTCACGTCGTGGATTACTGCTTTAGAATTTCGGCGATCTTGGCATTGGCCTCATTGAGAGCCTGCTCCGCCGTTTTTTGGCCGATGAGCGCTTCCTGGATCAATCCGCCCATCGTGTTCTCGATTTCCGCCCAGTATAGGGTCCGGGGCCTCGCCACGCCATTCTCCAGGGCATCGCTGATGGCGGGGTACCAGGGGTACTTGGCAAGAATCTCTTTGTCTTCAAACACAGAAACTCGCGAAGGAGGAAGCCCTGCCTTCAGAACCATAAGCTTCTGCGTCTCCCTGCTCGTCAGGAAGGTCAGGAAGTCGAAAGCCGCGTCCTTGTTCCTTGAGGCCGCAGGAATGGCGATATGCCAGATACCGATCATTGGGGAGGACTTTTTAACTTCCTCCGGGTGCTTGGTGATTTTGACCTTGCCGGCCACCTTGGACTCATTCGGATCGTCGATCTTGCCAAGCCACGCCGGCCAGACTTCGGGAGCTATGCCGACTGTTCCCGCGAGCAGGCCATCGCGGACTTGGGCGGTGTTGTTCATCGGCGTGCTCTTGGGACCATATTTTGCGAGTTCCAGGAAGAATTTGAGCGCCTTCACCGCTTCCGGCGAATTGACGGTGGGATTGCCTGAGGCATTCGTAAAATCAGCGCCGAAGGACCAGAATATCGGGAGAAAAGCGGTGAGAATCGGGTTCCCCTTAACACCGCGGAAAGATATCCCGTCGACGCCAGACTCTTTCTCGGAGATTGTCTTGGCTGCCACGAGAACATCATCCCATGTCTTCGGCGCGGAGAGCCCGTATTTAGCGAAGAGGTCCGCTCGGTAGGCGAACAGCGATACGTTGCCTACAAAAGGAAGGCTGTACAGCTTGCCTTTTGCGTTGTTGGGATAGCGGCAGAGGTCCATCACCGTGGAGATGAAGTCGGAGTCCACTGTTTTTCCCGATTTTTTGAACATGGCATCGAGATCGGTGAGCCATCCCGCCCGCTGGTACTGCAGAACCTTGGGGTCATCGATGAGGATGAGATCATACGTGCCCGTGCCGCTCTTCAGGTCGATGACGGTCTTCTGGTACACATCGTCGCCCGAGAGTTTGAGCACGTCGAATTTCACGTTGGGATTCTTTGCCATATACGCATCGACCGCGACCTGCATCGCATTGCCGTAATCACCATCGCGGCCGGCAATCACCAGTTTGACTTGTTTCTGCGCGGATACACCGCTGAGTACAAGACAGAGCGACAACAAAAGCAACGCTGTTTTTTTCGTCATACAAAACCTCTCCTTCTTAGGGTGAGCAAATTATATTGTGGAATTTTCGAGCACGCAAAGAAAATCAATGATATACTTTTTATAGATAATCCGCTTAAAGTCTGGTTTTTGCATGTTAGACTGATATATAGATAGCAAGCTGTGTACGGACGGGGGAAGGACAAAGTCTCATTATGGATACTGAAAAAAGAGCATCGAAACACCGCCTCAAACAGAAAGACCTCGTCGCGCTGCTTCTGGCTCTCTTTTCCGAGGAATACGATAAGGCGCAGGTGGACTCCATAACCGACATTCTGCTTCCCATGAGCGCCATCAAGACCTACCTGCAGAGCAAAGTCGGAATCTCCTATACAAGCGATGCGTGGATCATCACGCAAGTGCGCAAGTACGAAGAGGAGATCGATACGGTGCTCTTCCGAAAGACCGCGTCGCAGGAGGGGGCGGCTCTCGGGCTCTGTCAAAACATCTCCACCTACGAACAGAAACGCCACCTCTACGTAACGCAGAAGATAAGAACGGCAAACGGTGTCTTTGATCTCATGCGCAATTCGGTGGAAAAGCGGCCTTCCGGCAATACCATCAGTATACTGCTGGAGGCAGGCAGCACCGTCACGAGAGTCGCCGAGATAATCGCCCAGAACCTGAACTCGCTGCCATTGAAGTGGGATATTTGCACTCACAACCTCGGGGTGATCGAGTGCTTCGGGAAAACATCTCCGGCCTACAAAAACGTCTCCATCTCGGTCCCCCAGGGGAAATTCGATCCGGTGACCAACCTCATCCTGAGCGACAAACTCGAGCTCTACATGGACAGAGAGTTTGACTGGATAATCCAGGGAACCTCTTTCCTGGCCGATGGCAATCTTTACGTCGAGAAACCGGACGAATCTCGCCTCAAGGCAAAAATACTCCACGACTGCAGGGGCACAAAGGTCCTTGTCCTGACGGGGCACGAGGCCACGTTGCACCTCTCCTGTCCTACCGAACCCTTCGGCGTAATCTCCGACTACGATTATATCGTCTACCCCGCACTGGCTGGCGATTCTGCCGCGGCAAAAAAAATGAACAAGGAGATGGCCCAATTCGCAGAAACACTGCCAGTGATTATCAGGAACTGGAGCTATGTCATCATGGCCCACATTTGACAAAAGGCGGCGAAGAAAGCCTCATTCGGCCCCGAACACCGACCTCACGAGAAGCCCGACGAGGAAGGAAAGAAACGAGACGCCGAGGCTGATGCCGGCCATTTCAAGGAATCGGGGCTTAAATTCCTGGCCTTTGGCCACCGATACGTAGAAATTGAAGCCCGCGATGATGCCGACAGCGATGAGGAGAGTTATCCCGAGGCTTACATAAATCCAGAAGCCGGTCTGCGGCACAATGAGATACGGCAGCACCAGGAGCATGACAGTGATGAGATAGGCTCCTCCCGTATAGAGAGCGGCCTTTTTCGCTTTGGGATCATCATTGGCCTTTGTAGCGAGATAGTTCGAGGCTGCCATGGACAAGGCCGCCGCTATGCCCGTGATGATGCCGCTGACAGCGACAAGTTTTCCCTTCTGAAACGCGAAGGTCAGGCCCGCCAGAGTGCCCGTCAGTTCAACCAGCGCGTCGTTGAGACCGAGGACGATCGATCCGACATAGGAAAGCCGCTCTTCATCGATCATGCCGAGCAAGGCATCCTCGTGGTTTTCCTCCTCCTCTCCCATCTTTTCGGCTCCGGGATGGAAAGGAGCGACCCGAGCATAGTCGGCTGCCCCTACCTCTTCGCCCTTTTCAAGGAGCTTGAGCGTGAACGTCAGGCCGAAGAGGCGCCCCAGCGCAGTATAGAGTATGATCAGTCCGCGTCGCGGGGCGACATCCTGCCCAGAGATGCTTTTCCAGAATTCGTAATGACGTCGTTCCGCCGCAGCCATGTCGGAAAGGACTGCGGCGTTATGCTCGTCCCTGCATTTTTTTGCGAGCTTGCCATAAAGCAGGGATCCGGTGATTTCCTCGCGCTGGAAGCGGAGGACCTCACTCAGCAGTTTTTCATCCACAATATTGTTCATGGAATATACTCCTCAGAATGTAACAGTTCATCATACTTCGTCTGCCCTGAAGACTCCAGGGACAAAGGCTGCGTCCACGTTCAATCCATCAGCAAGTCGGGGCGGAAGGCTATGGCTTTTACTCAAGATCGGGAATTTTGTTATATTATTACCAAAATATATTTCAAAATTATCAATTTTAGAGTAATATATGTTAAATATGCATCATATTCGCGTGAATCGCTCCGATTCGGCGCATACGCCGCGGTAATGCGGAGCAGAAAATTATTGCTGGGAGGACGAGGATGAAAGTTGGATTCATCGGTCTAGGCATCATGGGGAAACCCATGAGCAAAAATCTCATCAAGGCAGGGTATTCCCTCGTCGTGAACGACGTGAACGGAGCGACGGTCGCCGAGCTGGCCGCGCTCGGCGCCGAGGCGGCCGGAAACGCGCGGGAATTGACGGAAAAGGTCGATGTCGTCATCACTATGCTGCCCAATTCGCCTCACGTGAAACAGGTTGTCTTGGGACCGAACGGAGTCATCGAGGCGGCGAGGCCCGGCCTGGCGCTCATCGACATGAGCTCGATCGCGCCTCTGGTCAGCCGTGAATTGAGCCTGAGACTGGCCGAGAAGGGGATGGACATGCTCGACGCCCCCGTGTCGGGTGGCGAGCCCAAGGCAATCGACGGCACGCTGTCGGTCATGGTTGGAGGAAAGAAGGAAGTTTTTGAAAGATACTACGATCTCATGAAGGCAATGGCCGGCTCTGTGGTCCTGACGGGAGAAATCGGAGCGGGCAATGTCACCAAGCTCGCCAACCAGATCATTGTCGCCCTAAATATCGCGGCGATGTCCGAAGCCCTGGTCCTGGCCGCCAAGGCAGGTGTGGAGCCGGAGCTGGTCTACAACGCCATCCGCGGAGGCCTCGCCGGCTCCACCGTCCTGGACGCCAAGGCGCCGCTCGTCATGGACCGAAAGTTCAATCCCGGCTTTCGCATCAATCTTCACATCAAAGATCTCAACAACGCGATCGAGACGGCGCACGAAGTGGGGGCGCCCCTGCCCCTGACCGCGTCGGTGATGGAAATATTGCAATCTCTGAAGGTCGATGGCATGGGTGATCTCGATCACGGGGCCATCGCCTGCTACTATGAGCAATTGGCCAAAACCGAGGTGAGACGCCGAAATTGATTGGGTTAGGCACCGCGCACGGGAGCGCGCGGTGCCAGGTCCGATTTTTATCGCCTCTGGCTGCTGCCCTACCTGTCTGCTTTTTTCCTTTTACATCGTTCTTTTCCATAAAACTTATTGGTTAGAATGTCACATGATATTGTAATATTTTCGTTGACAAATAGAAAAATCACACTTATAATGTTAATAAAATACCATATTGTGTTAGAAAAATACCTTAATGGAGGATGTGGTGGGCGCTCTGTGTCTGATCTGTGGTAACATAACGATCGACGACCTTGTATTTCACGATGGCAGGGTCCGTATGGGCGTACTGGGTGGAGATGGTGTCTATAGCGCTCTTGGGGCTTCCCTCTGGCAGAAGGACGTAAAGATCTCGGCAGTCGCGGGGCCCGATTATCCGGTTCAATCCTTGGCGGAGATGTATGGCCTTGATGTTTCCTATGTGACGTACAAAGACAAGCCGTCGCTCCGCAACTGGGGGCTTTACGAGAAGGACGGTACGCGGCAGTTCGTGTTCCGAAATGAAAAGAACCAGTGGTCGGAATATTCGCCAGCCCCGTCTGATCTGCCGCCGGAAATACTCGAAGGAGCCTTTGTCCATTGCGCACCCATGCCATGGGACAAGCAGATCGCGATTGTAAGACACGCCCGCCAGTGCGGCGCAACGTTTATCTCGCTCGACCCTCCCTTTCAGTTTATGGAAGGCATGGACAAAGAAAAGCTCGGTGAGGGGCTCGGCTTTGTTGATGCTTTTTTGCCCAGTTGTCAGGAAGTCAGAGCCCTGTTTCCCGATCTCTCTCCTAATGATGCGCTGGAAAGGCTGATCCGAGAATTTCCCCACCTTAAGGCCATAGTGATAAAGCTCGGCGCCGACGGCGCGATTGGGTACGACAGGATAACTGGAGAAAAATTCTCTGTCCCCGCATATAAAGCGCATCTCGTCGATCCTACTGGCGCGGGCGACTCCTTCTGCGGCGGCTTCCTTGCCGGCTATCTGAAGACGGCAAACGCCCGGATGTCGGCTCTGCGTGGGGTGGTCTCCGCCTCGTTCATAATTGAGACCGAAGGAACGTTTGGCATGAACTTCGATACACAGACCGCAGAAAAACGCTTGCAGGAGGTCACCACAGAATACTAACACACCAGAAGAAGGAAAAAATCGAATAAAAAGGCAGGAATGGTCTTGAACCATTTCGGGGCAAACAATCTATGCAAAGGAGTAGCGTACATGCATTACGAAAAGAAGGTGATGTTGGAGGAAATATTACTTCAGCCTTCATTTCTAAAGGAAAATGGGAAAGCCATACTAGAGAATCTGAATAGCAGTCTCAAAAAGCACGACATAAGCGCGATCACACATCTATATATTCTCGGCTGCGGGGATTCCTATTATTCCGCGCTTGCGAACAGGATGTCGCTGATGGAAATGACGGGACTGTATGTCGAATCGATAGAGGCGCTGGAATTCTCAAGATATGTCGTCAACTATATGCCGACAGGATCAGCGGTTATCGGTGTCTCGAATTCGGGCACGGTCTCAAGGACGATTGAGGGAGTAAAGCGGGCTCGGGAAAAAGGCGCACTGACCTTCGCGATCACGACGAGCATGACAAGTCCCCTGGCCCAGGCCGTCGATATTCCTCTCATCGTCAATTCTCCTCCCAATATAAAAGAAAGGCCCGACGGGCCGCCTGTCGTGACGCCGGGTTCCGTAAGCTATATCGCGAGTCTTCTGGGAGTCTACTGCGTCGGGATCGCCTTTGGGAAAAAGCTCGGTCGATTGACGGACGAAAATGTGCAGTCGAGGCTTGCAGAACTCGATGGTCTTGCGGACAACATCCTCGCCACCATCAAGTTGCTTGATCCCATAGCCCGCGAGTATGCCGAGAAACTGCCTGTGGAAAGGCGCCTGATGATCCTCGGCGGCGGGCCTAACTACGCCACGGCTTTCTTCTCTGTGGCCAAATTGTTTGAGGGTTTAAGGCATCCCGCTTCGGCGGTAGAGATGGAAGAGTGGGCGCATGAGGAATATTTTATCTCGGACAAAGACGCTTCCGTTTTCGTGATAGTTCCCCCCGGAGAATCGAGAAGCAGAGCCCTTGAACAGATGAGAGCGGCTCACGACATGGGCGCCGAAGTGATCGCGATCTGCTCGGCTGCAGATGTCGAAATTGAAAAATACGCGGATGTTCTCTTTCCGATAAGCGGCGCCATAAGAGAGGAGCTCACTCCGTTCATCTATTGTGTGCCCTTCGAGCTGTTCTCATGCTATCTGTCCTCGGTGCGCAATAAGTTCTTTCTGGGGTTCGATGATCCCAAGCGGCGAGAGGTGAATTTCCGGCAGATTTTTAATTCGCAGATAAAAGATCTGCAGGGTAAAAAATGAGCAAAATCCTTGACCGTATGCACGCGGGCGAAAAAATCGCCATAGGTATGGTACAGCTAACATCGTTGCCAGGCAGCTCGACGTTCAGGGGCGGAAGCCTGAAAACCATGATAGCCGATGCGCTCGGAGAGGCCATGGCCCTGGAAAAGGCTGGTTTTGATTCGGTGATGATACAGAACCTCGGTGACTTGCCCGTCGATCATAAAGTGAGCGCTCCGCAGCTCGCCTGGGTGTCCAGGATCGTGTTTGAGGTCGCGAACAAAGTGTCGATTCCCATAGGTCTCAACCTTATGGAGAACGACGCCGAGGCGATGATCTCGATATCCAGCGCGGCGGGTCTCGATTTCGTACGGCTGAAAGTATTCATTGGCGTGATGGTCACACCCTTCGGCTTGGTAGAGGGCTGTGCGCACATCGCGAACAAGACGCGGAATTTGGTGGATGCCTCCGACGTCGCCATATTCGCGGACGTGCACGACAGAACGGGCATAAACCTAGGCGGCCGCGAAATCGACCCCGATATAAGGGAAGCCATCGATCTAGGCCATGCCGACGGGCTCGTGCTGACCGGCATGGATTACGGGGAATCGATGGAATTCATAGCTAAAGCCAAGAGAAAATTTCTACGGACACCCGTACTCCTCGGAGGCGGCTGCAACGAGGACAATCTCGCGAACACTCTGAAACTGGCCGATGGGGTGATTGTTTCCAGCGCCCTCAAGGATACGAACTCCGCTTTCGGGAAGATTAATTCCGAGAAAGCGAAACGATTCATGGATCTATTCAAAAAAATGGGTTGATGTCCGGCGCAGATGCTTGGGGGCGCCGGAGAAAATGAGCTTAAAGGAGGCAAAGTGGCGGTATTTATGATTTTGGGCATTCGCTCGACACCGTCAAAAAGTCGCGGTGCCGATTCTGTGTCGAAGCGCTGATTTTCTAAAAAGTTTCTTAGAAGGAGAGGAATATGAAATTTCGAAAGATGATGCAGATTGCGCTCGTTTCCGTGGCCATGCTCGCTGCTGCCGGTTCCGTTTGGGCCGCGCCAGCCCTCAAGGTTGCCATGATCACATCGGAGTCAGGATTGGGCGACCGCTCTTTCAATGACATGATGTACCAGGGCATGCTGCGCGCCGAAAAGGAGTTGGGTGTCAAAGTCAACGTGATTCAGCCGAAGAGCATTTCCGAATTCAAGTCGACGCTTGCCAGAGCGGCTGAGCTGGGCTTCGACATCATAATTGGGTCTTCCTTTGACATGATTCAGCCGATGCAGGAAGTCGCGGCGCAGTATCCAAAGCAGAAATTTGGACTGGTGGATGTAGGCGCCGATTCTATCGCCCCGAATGTCGTGAGCTCCGTGACCAAGGACTGGGAAGGTTCCTTCCTGGTCGGCGTTATCGCCGCCAAGACCACAAAGACGGGCATCATCGGCTTTGTAGGCGGAAAGGACATTCCCATCATCCACAGGTTCTACCTCGGGTATTACTATGGAGCCAAGACGGTCAATCCAAATATCCAGGTCCTGGAGAGCTACGCAGGGACCTTCACGGACCCCGCGGCGGGCAAGGAATACACGCTCGCCCTCATCAACAAGAAGTCCGACATCAATTTTGCGGTCGCGGGTGCGACGAGCGCCGGCGTTATTGACGCCGCGAAACAGACCAAGACCTTCGCGATCGGCGTCGATTCCAACCAGAACTACCTTGCGCCGGGCTCCGTCCTCACTTCCATGGTCAAACGCGTCGACAACCAGGCCTATGATATGATCAAGCTCGTCGTCGACGGAAAATTCAAGGGCGGCGTGGTGCTTGATTACGGACTCAAGGAAGCCGGCGTGGACTATGCCATGGACGAGTACAACAAGGGCCTCATTTCGGACACGACGCTCAAACTCGCGGAAGAATATCGCCAGAAGGTCATGAGCGGTGCTATTGTTGTCCCGAACTACATGGAACTCAAGGAAGGCCAGACGATGGTGGGCAACCCTCCGATGAAGAATCCCTATGTAAAGTAATACACTACCTTAGTTGATTCAGCTTCGAACCTCCGTCGAAGCAATTCGGCGGAGGTTCACTGTAAAGGAGCAAGCGGATATGACTGAAGCCTTGGCAATGAAAGGCATAGTGAAGTGTTTCGGTACTCTCATCGCCAATGATCATGTGGATTTTTCCGCGTATAAGGGTGAGGTGCACGCGCTGGTAGGGGAGAATGGTGCGGGGAAAACCACGCTGATGAACATTCTCTATGGAGTGCTGACTCCCAATGCCGGGACTATCGAAATAGACGGCCGAGAGGTTGAGATCCCGAGTCCATCTGTCGCCATCAAGCTTGGCGTCGGGATGGTACATCAGCACTTCAAGCTCGTGCCGTCGCTGAGCGTCGCGGAAAATGTGGTGCTGGGACAGGAGCCGGGGAGGCGCTTTCTCCTCGACTCGGTGCTCGCGAAAAAACAGGTTGAAGAGATTGCCACGGAAAAACTGGGTATCCCGATCGATCCGGACGCGATAGTCGCCGATCTGCCCGTAGGACTTCAGCAGCAGGTGGAGATCATCAAGATGCTCTACCGGGAAGCTCAGCTGCTTATTCTCGACGAACCGACCGCGGTCCTCACCCCCCAGGAGACCGAAGAGCTTTTCAAGACGCTGAAGAAACTGGCCGACAGCGGGAGGACGATCATTTTCATCACGCACAAGCTCAATGAGGTGATGAGTGTATCGGACCGCGTCACGGTGATGCGCGCGGGGAAATTGGTGACGACGATCGACACTTTGCAGACTTCGGCCGAACAGCTGGCGGAGAAGATGGTGGGGAGGTCCGTGCTCTTCAGGGTGGAAAAAAAGCCCTCCGTGCCGGGACAGGTGTTGATGGAAGTAAGGAACCTCAGGGTCAACAATTCCAGGGGACTTGAGGCCGTGTGCGGTCTGAGCCTGCGGATTCACGAGAATGAGATCGTGGGCCTTGCCGGCGTCCAAGGGAACGGACAGGACGAATTGGTCGAGGCGATTTCGGGGCTCCGCCAGATAAGTGGAGGCAACATTTTCCTGGAAGGGAAAAACATAAGCTCGGCTTCTCCCAGACAGATCCGTGACATGGGCGCCGCGTACATTCCTTCCGACAGAACGACGATCGGGCTGTCGGTGAACGACACAATCTGGAAGAACATGATCCTCGGGCACCACAGCTCCAAGGAATTCGGCAGGGGCCTCAGCTTGGACAAGAGAAAGGCGAACGCGTTCACCGAGGAGATGATAGAGAAATTTGACATTCGCGGGGCCTCTCCCCAGGCGGCGGCGAAGTCCCTCTCCGGAGGCAATCAGCAGAAAATCGTGCTGGCGCGCGAATTGTCCAGAGGCGGCAAGATCGTCATCGCCGACCAGCCGTCGCGGGGCGTGGACATCGGTGCCATAGAATTCATACACAGGCAGCTGGTCGCCATGCGGGATCTCGGATGTGGAGTGTTTCTCATTTCAGCCGACCTCGATGAGATATTTTCGCTTTCCGACAGGATATTAGTGATTTTTAAGGGACGAATTATGGGAGAATTGCCATCTTCGGAAGCCTCGGTCGAGGAAGTCGGCAGGATGATGGCGGGAATCGCTATCGGTGGAGATACTCAAATTGGCTAATTCAACAAACAGTGTGGCGGTCGAGACGAGGCGCGCTTCTCGTTCGGCCACCGCAAAGAAAATTACCGTCGAGATCGGCAGACCGATCATCACAATTTTCATCGCGCTCCTCATCGGTGGCGTGATCATCCTCCTTATGGGGGAAGATCCGATCTTCGCCTATGGCATGCTGTTTAGGGGCGCGTTCAAGGGCATGAGCAACATAATCGCGACCCTCCAGAACACCACGCCGCTTCTCTACACGGGGCTGGCAGTTTCTCTCGCCTTCCGGTCAAATGTGGTGAATATTGGCGTGGAGGGGCAGATGCTGTTCGGCGCGCTCGCAGCGGGCATCGTCGGCTATTACGTCCACCTTCCATGGTTCCTGCACCTGCCCTTGGCCATCGCGGCCGCCGGGCTTGCCGGCGCCCTGTGGGCCTACATCCCCGCCATTCTGAAGGCCAAACTGAACGTGAACGAGATGGTCGTCTGCCTCATGCTTAACCCCATCGCCCAGCTCATCACAAGCTATATTTCCTCCTATCCCCTCAAGGCTCCGGGGCCGACAAACAAGACATACGACATACTGCAGACGGCGAAGTTGCCACAGTTTTCGAAGTCTTCCCAGTTCAACGCTGGCTTTTTCATAGCCCTGGTCCTTCTCCTGATCTTCTGGTACGTGAACAACCATACCAAGAAGGGATACGAGTGGGAGCTGATCGGGCAGAATCCATCCTTCGCGCGCTATGGCGGCATCAACGTCGAGAAGAACATTGTCCAGGTATTCCTCGTGTCCGGCATGATCGGCGGACTGGCGGGGGCCGAACAGGCGCTCGGCGTGTACGGCGCCTTCTACAACGGCTTTTCTCCGGGCTATGGCTTTGACGGCATCGCTGTCGCCATGCTCGCCAAATTCAATCCTCTCGTCATCTCCCTGTCGGCGCTTCTGCTTGGGGCACTCAATAGCGGAAGTATAGTCATGCAGATGATGACGTCGGTCACACGCGATCTCGTGAAGGTTTTGCAGGCCATCATCGTGCTTCTCTTGGCGGCCAATTTTACGCTGGAAATGTTCCGGAAAAAGAGAAAAGACGATGAGACTCTCAAAAAGCGGCCGAAAACGGAGAGAAAAAATCATGAATGACATTCTAACTCTGGACCTCATCACCACCATAATCAGAATATCGACGCCGCTGGCTTTCGCCGCGCTTGGTGGACTCCTGACCTTCAAGGCAGGGATCCTGAATATCGCGATGGACGGATTCATGCTCATGGCCGCTTTCGTCGGCGTAGGCACCGCGTATTTTACGGGGAACCTCTATATTTCTGTTGTGGCAGCCGTCCTCTCATCGATGATCCTTTCTGCCCTGTTCGGGTATTTCAATCTGAAATTCAAAGCCAACATTTTCATCGCTGGAACCGCGATAGGCATATTGGCTTCGGGGCTGACCGCAGTCCTCCTCAAAGGTGTCTTCGGTCAGATGGGTGTCTTCACCGCAGGCAAGGTACTGCGTTTTCCCCAATACAATATTCCGATTATCAAGGACATACCCGTACTGCGTGAGTTGTTCAGCGGATATACGATACTTGTCTATATGGCATATATTTTGACCCCTGTCGTCAGCTTTGTACTCTACAGGACAAAATGGGGTCTCCGCGTGAGGGCGGTGGGGGAAAGCCCCGATGCCGCCGCTTCCCTAGGAATCAATGTCTTCTCGATCAAAATGCAGACCGTCATTTTGAGTGGATTCTTCTGCGGCTTGGCGGGGGCCTATCTTTCGCTCGACTATGTGAGCCTGTTCAGCCGGGACATGACGGGAGATCGCGGACTGATAGCGCTGGCTGCCATATTCTTCGCCAAGGGCGATCCTGTGAGAACCGTCGCGGTTACGCTTCTTTTTGGCACCGCGCAGGGGCTATCGGTGCGCATGCAGCTCACCGCCGGAATTGCCCCGCAGATTATGCAGATCATTCCCTATTTTGTCACAATGCTTGCCCTCATCATCGTAGGCGTTCAGGCCAAGCGCAAGCACTTCAATATCGAGGCGACAACGGCGAGATGAGTATTGCCCGCATTGCCTGAAGGAGGAATACCGATGCTGGACGCATCTAAACCCACGAGTGAAGCTGGAAAGCAGTATCATATCGATTGTTCCAAGGGAGATTTGTCTCGCTATGTGCTGTTGCCCGGAGATCCCTTCCGTGTGCCGATCATAGGATCGTACTGGGATTCCTGCCAGGAAATCTCCCATCACAGAGAATACCGGTCGGCTACGGGCGAATACAGGGGTGTCGCAATATCGGCGTGTTCGACCGGCATCGGCGGTCCTTCCACGGAAATCGCCGTCAACGAGCTGGCGGTCATCAGGTGCGATACTCTCATCCGCGTGGGAACCGCGGGCGGGTTGCGCCCCGACATCGCGTGCGGTGATATGATCATATCCACCGGCTCCGTGCGGTTTGATGGTTCGTCAGGCCACTATGTATGGCCCGAATATCCGGCGATAGCCAACTATGAAGTCGTAATGGCGCTCATCGAGGCCTGCGAAGTACTTGGCTTTACCTATCATCTGGGCGTCACCGCCTCGGTGAGCTCGTTCTATGCCGGACAGGCGAGGCCCTCCTTCCATGATTATTTTCCAAGTTCAAAGAGACACCTCATCGAGGATCTGATAGCCGCCGGCGTTGTCAATTTTGAGATGGAGTCGGGAACGCTTTTTACTTTGGCCGGACTTTTTGGTTTGAGGGCTGGCATGGTGTGCGCGGCGAACGCGAATCGGATTACGAACGAGTGGAAGGTCGGGGACAACGAGGAGAATGTCGCCCGCGTCGGGACTGAGGCGGTTAGAATACTCGCGGGATGGGATCAAAAAAAGACTGAGAGTAACAGAAAATATTTATCCCCTTCCTTATTCAGAGACTAGGGCAGGCGCGACCGCCATCGATCAGGAGCAGAATGAATGTATACGAAGACAAAAAAAATCGCGATTCTCCCGCCGATTCCCGTACTCGAATTTGAGAGGGCACGCAGACAAAATCAGTATGAAAAGTTTGCCGCTCCGGGGACTTCGGTAGATGTGCGCATCCTTAAAGGTGGACCTGAGCTTACGGACAGAGAGTATGAGCTGTTTTGGTCCACAGGGTTCATGATCCTGGAGGCAGAACAGGCAGCGTCGGAAGGGATTGATGGAATCCTGATCGACTGCACGGCGGACCCGGGAATCGAGCAGATTGCCGAAGCCGTCGATGTGCCAGTCATCGGGGCATTGTCGGCTGGAGTACATTTGGCGCTGCAGGTGGGCAGAAAATTCTCGGTGCTGGCGCTGGACGCCCAGTGGGAGAGGATGGTCCGATCCAGGCTGCGGGATTACGGACTTACCGGGCACCTCGCGTCGATTGAGACTGTTGGCAAGCACGTATACCAGCCCGCGCGGGGCAGAAACATGGTGGAGGGTGAGGCGGCCGCATTTATCAATCTGCTCAGGGCGGCGGGCGAGAAGGCCTTGACGGCCGGTGCCGACAGCATCATATTAGGTTCGACCACGATTATTGATGGTATCGCTGAGCTGGAAAATATGCTGAGAATTCCCGTTATCGCCCCCGGCATCGCGGCGCTGAAGACTCTGGAGATGATGATAGAGTTGGGAATCAGGCAGTCCAGGCGCGCATTTCCGAAACCCGCGATCGCGTACGGCACGAAGATGGCAGGCCTCTTGCATATCCAATGAAGGTTTACGAAACAATTCTCTTTGATCTGGACGGAACTCTCACGGATCCGAAGCAGGGGATGGTAAAGTCATTCCAGTATGCGCTGAGTTTTTTTAAGATCGAGGATCCCGATCTTTCGATGCTCGAGAAATGCATTGGTCCTCCATTACAGGACTCATTCTCGGAATATTTTGGATTCTCCGGAAAAGACACGGAGATGGCGATAAAGAAGTACCGGGAATATTTTTCCGAGAGGGGCCTTTTTGAGAACGAAGTCTACGCCGGCATTCCGGAGTTGCTCGAGGCGCTCCGCGAAGACGGCCGGATGCTGATTTTAGCCACTTCAAAGCCCGCATTGTACTCGAGAAAGATTTTGGAGCATTTTTCTCTCCGGAAATACTTCGCTTTCATATCCGGAAGCACTATGAGCGGAAGCCGTCTCAGGAAAGCCGACATCATACGCTATGGACTCAAAAAACGCCCTCCCGCCACCAGTGCGGCCGTTGTGATGGTCGGCGACAGAAAGCATGACGTGATCGGCGCCAAGGAGGCTGGCGTTGATTCGATAGGGGTGCTCTACGGTTATGGCTCTCGTGCCGAAATGGAAGCCTGTGCCCCGGACGCCATTATCCCCAGTGTCGACGCGCTGAAAAAGTTTTTTCTGGAGGACGGGCGTCCATAGCCTCGCCATCAGAAATGCACATCATGTTGAGTTTCCAAAAAACCTGGGGAGATAACGGCCGAAACCCTTTTGCGCGATGATTCCCCGTTCGGCGTCAAACACCACTTCTCCTCTCACGAGAGTTGCGCGTATTGTCCCATGGCGTGGCATACTTTCATAGGGCGTGTAGTCGTTCCTTTCAAACATGGACCTCTTGGAGAATATGACGTCGGGCCTCGGGTCGATGATGGCGATGTCCGCGTCGGAACCCGCGACGATGGTTCCCTTCCGGGGATACAGGCCGAGATATTTGGCGGGATTTGTGGACACGACCTCGACGAAGCGGCGCAATGAAAGACGATGGGCACAGACTCCTTCCGAATAGAGCAGAAGGAGCCTGGGTTCTATACCCGGCAATCCATTCGGGACTTTCAGAAAATCGGAGGGGGACTGGTCTTTCTGGCCATGCAGGTTGAAAGGGCAGTGGTCGGACGAAACGATATCCAGCGAACCCTCCGCCAGGCCGGACCAAAGTGGCTCAAAATTGGACCTGTCGCGCAGTGGAGGATTGAGCGTATATTTCAACGCTTCCTGGTAGTTTAATTTGTATTTTTCATCGGAGAGCAGAAGATATTGTGGGCAAGTTTCGGCTACGACACTGCATCCCGCGGCTCTGGCCTTTTTTATCTCGCCAAGAGCTTGGGCGGAAGAGATGTGGACGGCATAAATCGGCATTCCTGTCAGCCTGGCGAGATAGGCCGCTCTCGACAGACCTTCCGCTTCGATGACTTCAGGTCTATTGCGCCCATAGTTGGAGAGGTCGGCCCGTTCGGCACTGGTAAGCGCGCCTGTCGCAAACTGTTCCATCCCGAGATTCCCACCATTCACCAAAAGCTGCCCGCCGCACTTTCTCAGAATTTCCATCACTCTCAAAATATCGCGATCGTTCATCGCGATATCCGAGCCGAGAAAGACCTTGAATCCCGGGTAGCCCGCAGCGACAAGGCGTGGAATTTCTCCCAGCATGGAGGGGGACAGGCTTGAGAGAGTCTGCTGAAAGCAGTAATCCGAAACGACATTCTCGTCGCCCGCTATCCTTGCCCCTCTGATATTCTCGGCGAGAGATTCGTCTGTCCGAGGAGCCGGCAGAAAGACCGCTATTGTCGTAGTACCGCCCGCCACGGCGGAGCAGGTGCCGGACCAGTAATCGTCGTTCGAGCGGAAGCCTTTGAGGGGAAAGTCGATATGTGTATGAGCGTCGATCCCGCCGGGAACAATGATGCAGTCTTGGGCGTCAATGATTTCGAGCTCCTTTTCAGAGGCGCTATCGCCCAGGTCATCAAAATGACCGATGCCGGCGATTTTATCTCCCTCAATCAAGACGTCGGCCATGAAGATCCCCGAAGCCGCCACGACCGTGCCGCCCCGAACAAGCTTCTTCATTCTGTCCTTACTTTCTGATCGCGTTGAGCAGGTTTGCCTTGCGCCTCAGTCCCAGCGTCCTACCCGAATCCACGGCTATTTCACCGCGCACTATCACCGTATGGGGCCAGGCGGAGAATTCATAGCCGGAGAAGGGCGAATAGTCGGAGATGGACCCTAGCTCGGCCGGATCAACGAACTTCTTTATTCCCGTATCCATGATCACGATGTCCGCGTCGCTGCCCACGGAGAGAGAGCCTTTTCGCGGATACAGACCGACTTGCCGCGCCGCGATTTCGCTGGTGACCTGTACAATCCTCGTGAGGGGTATCCGGCGTTTGTGAAATCCTTCGCTGAAAAGTATAGGGAGTATGAACGCGTTGTCGGGCAGACCGGCAAATCCGTTCCAGAGCTCGCTCTTATGTCGCCTGAGCCATGCGTTGTGATCTGAGCCGATCATGACCAGAGGATATCTGGCAATCGCCTCCCACAGACGTTCCTGGTCCTTTTTACTTCGTATGGGGGGACTGACTTTGCCTAGGCTACCCATATCCATGTCGTTGGACAGCGCCAGATAGTGGGGGCAGGTCTCCAGTACTGGACTGATCGCCCCGTATTTCTCGATAAGATCGACGGTGTCGCTCGCGCTGACATGGGCGATCGCGACTCTGTTGCCGATTTTTGTGGAGAAATAGAGTATTTTGTTCGCCGATTCGCTTTCGACAATCGAAGGGCGAGTAGATTCCCACGCCGCGAGACTCTGCTCTGAGTTCCGCTGGTTTTTGGCCATGAAGTATTCAATTAAGTCCGGATTTTCACAGTGCACGATAGGCAATCCCCTGAACCGCTTGAGAGCCGCGAAAGCTTCGAGCACCTGACCGTCACTGAGGCTGGTCAACCCTCCAAGCTTGTGCGCCTCTTCGCCCTTATATGGCAAGTAGATCTTGAAGGATGTAAGCCCAAGCTTCTTGACATAAAGCGGCAGGTTGTCTATGTGCAGCTGACTCAGCAGACCGCCATGCAACTTTATGTCGATGACACTGTCCTCTTTTACCCATTTCTGATAATCCGCGATAGTCGTTTCGTAAGAGGACTCGCTGAACATGTAGTTGAGGGCTGTCGTCGTTCCTCCATACAGTGAAGATGCTGTCTCCGTCCGGAAATTTTCTTCTTTTGATGCTTGAGGCCGGTAGTGCCCCGTCCCCGGAATCTGGCCTATGTGGCAGTGGCTGTCCACGGCACCCGGGACGACAAATCGACCTTCCGCGTCGATGGTGGTCCTCGCCTCAATCTGGAGGCTCCGGGAGACCTTGCCGACAATCTTGCCCTTGTCGATACAGATGTTTTCCTCCGAAATGCCTCTTCCGTCGACGACTTTCGCATTTTTTACGAAAAGATTGATCATGGTAACCTCCTTTGGAATGGTCCAGTGGCGCTACGCTGCATGTGCGCGGGCTTGGACGGTCGTCCGCGATACGCCCCACATCGCTTCACGCGTTATTTTTCTTTCTCTTTTCTGCAGAACAGGTAATAAACTAACAATTTTGCAGAAAGGGTATTCTGCGTGAATTTGACTTCAATCAAGGACAATTATATATCTAGCCATTTTTTCAGAAAACATCATATTGTGAGAAATACAACCTGTCAATGATAAAAATATATCAATAATGGTCTAGAGGACGCGACTTACGCGATATAAAGCTCGATATTCGACTCTCGAATGGCGTCGACGTATTCCTGCGGAATGCCATCGTCGGTGATTATCGCGTGAAAGTCCCTCAGATCGGAGAAAAAGACCGGACGGACCTTCCCTAGCTTGCTCGAGTCTATCAGCAGAATGCGCTCTTGGCTCGATTCCATGGCGGCGCGCTTGATCTCCGTCTCGTATCTGTTGGAAGTGGTTACTCCCAGCTTCAAATCCGCGCCGCGAGCCGAGATGAAGGCTTTGTTCGTCCGGTTTTCCCTTATGAGCTGCACAGTCTGGGGGCTCTCAAATATCAGAGTCGATTCATGGAAATAGCCTCCGCCGAAAACGATGTTGCATTCGACCTGACTGTATATGCTTTCAAGGATATTGATCGCGTGGCAAATCACCGTGATATCGTTGGGCAGATATTCGCACATGCGCTCCGTGGTGGATCCCGCGTCCAGAAAAACGAAATCCTTTGGCTGTATCAGAGAAACCGCCTTTTTGGCAATACGGATCTTTTGATCGAGAAAGAGGTCATCGTCACGATCGACATAATACCTCGAAGCGTTTAGACCGCGGATGCTGCCGCTCGGCTTGTTGAAGACCGCCCCGCCATGTATCAGTTTGATAATGTTCTTTTCTTCCAGCACCACCAGATCCCGGCGTATGGTCATTTCGGAGACCGAGAGCGAGGTGGCGAGATCGTGAATGGAAGAGGCTTTATTGGCCTTCAGTATCTCTGTAATTTTTCGTATTCTTTCCATTCTCGGATCTATTTTCCTCATTTTTCTCTCCTGGCTTTCGAACTTTTTAATGCCTTTTCTCGATTGTACGATGGGAAAATCCAGTTTCGGACTGGCCGCAACGGATCGATATGGTAATCGCCCATCATTGCGTGTCAAAACCTGTTAATATTATAGCTTGAACTGACGGAATGTGCAAATACCGTCCCTATTTTGATAAATTTCTAACAGAATGTGTGGCCGATTGTCGTGGAAAACTTCCGTGCGTGAAAAGAACCATGCCGCTCATCCGCGGTATAATGCAGCTGGAGCCGTAAGAGGCGGCGCACTCTCCTGACACTCAGCCAATCAAGTTTTTTATTTTTATATATCCAATTATTTCTTGGGCCCTGCTGGACTTGAACCAGCGACCTACGGATTATGAGTCCGCAGCTCTGACCAACTGAGCTAAGGGCCCGCGTTACCACGGCAGAGAGGTCCGCCTGGAGGCGGCGTTCGTAGCGCGCCGCACAGCCTCACCTCTTAAAGCGCAACTGAATCTATCAGCAGAGGGCGAAAAAGTCAACGGAAGGGCTAGGGGGAGAGATGCGACGCAGGTTGGTGCCGCATAGATGCCAGATTTTTCCTAGATGGTTTTTTGCAGAGACACCAACGCAAACGTGCGCGGCGCCTGCCTCAAAAAACTATTTTTTGCTACAATTGACCATCATGAAGACCGAATTGCAGTTTGCCGATGACGAAAGGCTCAGGAAAGTAACCCTCGCGCTGGTCGAGCTCGAGGGGATCGATTGGGGGCGCGCGGCGGAGGTGGCGCCGGAGGCGCTTTTTGAGAAGATTTTGGGGGAGGCGCGCGCATCGGGCACGGAAG
>DJVZ01000037.1:0-4845 GCA_002441395.1 Spirochaetaceae bacterium UBA6243
CAATCGAAAAAACAGTGCCGTCCGCGTGCCGCAAGACCTTCTTCGAACTCTTCGAAAACGAGCTCGCCGGCTGGGTGCGGCGTGAGCTTGGGCAGTCGGAGCTCAGCCTCGACGGCGAGGCGCTCGAATCTCTCCTCGAACTTGTGCCTCACGACACCGCATCGCTTAAAGCCGCCTGCCTCATCTTAAATTCGAGTTTTCCCGCTGGCAGCGCACTTTCCGCCGAAAATGTCGAGGCTGCCATTTTGCGCTCCAAGCCGGAGGATGCCTTCACGCTCTTCGAAAAAATCGGGCAGGGCGAGCTTTCGCTTTCGCTCGAGGTACTCGACACTGTCCTCGATTCGCGGCGCGGCGACGCGAATCAGATCATCGCCGCCCTCGTATGGAGCTTCAGAAGACTTCAGCGCATAGGCGACGCCGTCGCGCACGGAGAACGCTTCGAAGATGCGTGCCCGCGCGAAGGTGCCCGCTCGAAAACCGTGCAACGCCAGCTCCGCGCCGCGCTTCAACACTATAAACCCGAAGATTGCAGGCGCATCATTCTCGCGCTCTCCGAAACCGAAGCGGCCACCCGCGGACCTTTGGGCTCTGCCTTCGACCGCCAATTGCTGCACCTGCTCATAACCTCTATAATCACCGAAAAAGGACGGGGACTTGCGATCGCCGGATGGAGCGAGCAGGGATTCTATCCGCAATTCACGATGTAGGACATTGTATGCCGCAGACAGTCAGGACGATTCAGGTTGGCGAACGGACGATCATACTCGTCGGCACCGCCCACATTTCAAAAGAGAGCATCGAAGAAGCCAAGGAAACCATTCGCCAGGAACAGCCCCAGCGCGTATGCGTCGAGATCGACATGGGGCGTTACCAGTCGATCCAGCAGGACAGCCGCTGGCAAGACCTCGACATTATCAAAGTGCTCAAAGAAAAAAAAGGCTTTTTGCTGCTCGCCAATCTCGCG
This sequence comes from Spirochaetaceae bacterium UBA6243, assembly GCA_002441395.1. GTDB lineage: Bacteria > Spirochaetota > Spirochaetia > Treponematales > Rectinemataceae > Rectinema. The sequence continues at coordinate 965 of DJVZ01000037.1, forward strand.
CTCGCCGGTTTCCAGAAACGTCTTGGCGCGGACCTTGGCACAAAACCCGGCGAAGAGATGATGGCGGCGATCCAGACGGCCGAAGAGATGGGCATCCCCTGGTCCGCAATCGACCGCGAAATTCAGGTTACGCTCAGACGGGCATGGGCAAAATCCAACCTGTGGAATAAAGCGAAGCTGCTCGCGAGCCTCATCGAATCGGCCTTCTCGCGCGAAAAATTGAGTGAGGAAGACCTCGAAAAATTAAAAGAAGGCACCGAACTCGAACAGATGATGAACGAACTGGCCGATTTCATGCCTTCGGTCAAGGAAGTGCTCATCGATGAGCGCGACCGCTATCTTGCCACGCAGATTTTCTTGTCCACAGAGCGGAAAGTAGTGGCGGTAGTGGGCGCGGGCCACATGAATGGCATCGAGACCTGGCTTGAAAAGCTGGCGCGAGGCGAAGTCTCCCCCGATGTTTCGGATATAGAGAGCCTGCCCAAACCAGGCTGGTTCGCGAAATCGGCGGGATGGCTTATTCCCGCGCTCATCGTCGCCCTCATTGTGATCGGATTTTTTCGTTCTGGCACCCAGGCAAGCCTCACCATGATTCTGCGCTGGGTGCTGCTGAACGGATCGCTGTCCGCGCTCGGTTCGCTTTTGTGCTTGGCCCACCCCCTCACAATCCTCGGCTCGTTTGTGCTGGCCCCGGTCGCGACGCTGAATCCTGTGCTGGCGATTGGTCTCTTCGCGGCGGTCATCGAAGCACATTTCCGCAAGCCCACCGTGCGCGACGCCGAAACCCTCGCCGACGATGTGACGAGCATCAAGGGCTTCTATAAGAACCGCATCACACACATTCTGCTCGTATTTTTCTGTTCAAGCATCGGGGGAATGATCGGCAATTTCATCGCCCTGCCGGTTCTGGCGTCGAAGGCCATCGGCTAGGGTCTGCGCCCCTGAGCCGCCCCGGTACCGCGGTACGGCAGGCCGCTTCGCTTCAGCTCAGGGCGGCCTGCACCATCTCCGTCAGCGCCGGCATGAGTTGTTTCTTGCGCGAGAGTATGTCTTTCAATAGATAAATTCCCGGCTGCTGCACCGGATAGCTCAGATAGGGGTAGAACTCGCGCTCGGCATTGATATAGAGCAAACTTTCGAGCTTCGTGATATCCGTCGCCATGAGCGCCGCGACGTATGTCCCCGTCTCCGCGCGGATCCGCGCGAGGCCCTGAAGCACTTCTTCCTGGCGCGCAAGCAGTTCCTGCGAATTCGTAAGCTCGATCTGGCTCACGGTGAGCTTTTTCCCCTGCACTTCATATTCTTTGCGGTCCATTCGCAGGAGCTGGTCGATCGGAAGCCGCGCCGCGAGGGATGCCGATGCCATAATGTCGCGTCCCAAGTCCTCAATCGAAAGATCGGTAATGCTCGCAAGATAATCCGCCATCTCCCTGTCCGTGTCCGTCGTCGTCGCGGATTTCAGCACGAGCGTATCCGAGAGAATGCCGCAGAGCAGAACCGAAGCGATATTCCGGTCGAGCGGTGTCTTCGTCTCATGGTACATCGAAGTCACGATCGTGCTCGTCGAGCCAACCACCCGATTGATAAACATGATGGGGTATGTCGTGGAAAACGTCCCGATGCGGTGATGATCGATCACTTCGAGGATGCGGTAATTCTGAATGCCGTCGACAGCCTGCGTAAATTCATTGTGGTCCACCAGGATGAGCTCGATGTTCGGCTCCCTGATAAGATCCCCTTCGGTAAGGAGCCCCAAAACCCTATCGTTTTCATCGACAATCGGAACCGCGCGCGCCGCCGACTCCGAGATCGCATGTTTCGCCGTTTTCATGAGGTCCCGGGCCCCCAGCGGCTTCACCGAGGTATCCGCCACGCTCATGACCGGCGTCGAATACAGCGCAAGCAAGGAAGTAGATGAAGTATCGTACGAAGAAATGAGCATCGCGACACCCTTCGATTCGGCGAGCCTCACGATTTCTTTCGACGGGATGAAACCATTCGTGATGATGAGCGCACGCACGCCCGCATCGATGGCGATGCGCATTATCTCTTCGCGGTCGCCCACGAGTACGACCTTATTGTGGGCCGGCTCGGCAAAAATATAATCTTTGAACCGCTTGTCCGAAAGCGAGGCTACGACAATCCGGCCATTGAACTTGGAATCGAGATCGCCCGCAACCAGAGGCTGCGCCTTTATCGTGTCGACCAAGTGGCGTATCGATGTGGGGATGACCGCTTTGCGGTGGGGATTTATCTTTGCCAGAATGTTTTTCGCAAAGGCATTGTAATAGAAAAGACCTCTATAGCGGCCCTCTCCGTCGACAATCGGCATGACTTGACGCGGTGTCTTTTCGAGGAGCGCAAGCGCCTCCCACAGCGGTGTGTTCTCCGCGATCGAAGGCGGCGCTTCGTCGATATAGTATTCGGTCTTTGGAATGAGATCGGGGATGAACTCAGGCAGCGCAACCCCAAAGCGCTGAAAAATATAGTCTGTCTGCGGGTTCACCGCGCCAGCGCGGGCGGCTTTGACATGCGCCTGCCCCTGCGCGCACTTAAGCGCCGCATAGGCGGTTGCCGCGACCACCGAATCAGTGTCGGGGTTTTTGTGCCCAATGACATAGACCGTTTTCGACATAGCTCCTCCTCTCTACGCTCCGAAAATCAAAAGCGAATGCCTGGGAAGCGGAGCCGCGGTCGAGGGCCGGGCCGATTCGCCGGCAGCGGCGTCGGGCTCGGATCCCCCCGTGTCGCCGGACGCCCCGCTCAGCATGAACATGCCTTCTCTGTCGGAGAGATTGATGCCCCCATAGATGCTCCGATCCCGTGTAAAGAAGTGATAGACATCGCGGGCGCGAAGGTGGCTTCGCTCCACGCCGAATTCTTTTCCTCCCATTCGTCCGTACCAGTCCATGAGCTGCTGAGTGAAGGTTTCCTCGGCAAGCTGATGTGATGAAGGCGGGTTCTTCCCGAAGGCCGCCGGGTCATCGGAGCTCATGATCTGCGAGCCGAACATCGCCGCCAGCATGCCGACCAGGAATTTTTCGGTGTCCCTGAGGCTTGTGCGCCCGGTGCGGCAGAAAATGACGTCGGGATCGCAGAGCAAAAGCGTCTTATCCAGGATGGCGCGCCCGATGCTGTCCTCCATGTTGATCTTGGCGGAAGGGCGCCCCTGATGGCCGATAAGCTTGGCCTGAGGCCACTCCCAGTGTTCGCGGGTATCGGCGCCCGAACGCATGAGCGGCATGAACGGCGCGGTCGATTCGATCGGCGCACCGCAGGAAAGAAATGCCACAGGGCTTCCGTCGGCCGCGTACGAAAATTCGAGAATTCGCGCCATGACGCGCGCATAGTGCTGCCACGCGCCACCCTTGCGTCCCGCAAACGCTCCCCGCATAAGCCCCGCATATAAAAAATCGAGCTTGAGATAACGATAGCCCCAGCCATTCACCACCGTATCGAAGAGGCCCACGAGGTGATCCTCGACCTCGGGAAGTGAAAGATCGAGAGTCCACACGTCGCCGCCCCAGTTCGGATTCCAGCCCGCCTTCACCGGCGCGCCGCTTGTATCGCGCAAAACCCAGTCAGGGTGAGCTTTGGCGGTATCCGAACCAGGCATCAGGAGAAATGGCGCAAGCCAGATGCCTGGAACAAGCGCTTTTTCCACAATGCGCGAAGCCATCCGCGCCATACCGTCGGGGAATTTTTCGGGATGCGCCTGCCAGTCGCCGATCGCCAGTTCCCAGCCATCGTCGATCTGGAACACCGTCGGACGGCCTCGCTCGATGAAATATGTATTCACGATATTGTCATTCGCCTTGATCGATTCGAGATCTTCGCCGATGACGCGCTCGTCGATGGCGGTGTAATGGTTGTACCACGAG
>DJVZ01000037.1:5010-20714 GCA_002441395.1 Spirochaetaceae bacterium UBA6243
TCGGCGTAGGCAAAAACTCGTATTGTCTTATCTCTCAATAAAAAACTGAGAGGTGGCAGATACGCGTCGAGAGTGGTGTTGGCCGCCGGCCTTCCTTCCATATGGCCGGCGGAGGCGCCAGTGCTGGCATCCCTGGCCTGCTGGGTGCCCCGCTCCACACGGTCAGCGGCAGCCGCGCCTGAAATACCGCCCGCTTGCAGGGCGCCCTGATAACGCGCCGCGTTATCCGACACGAGCATGAGCCGGAGGTCGGCGGCCCGCAGACCGAGCATAAAATGCGAAATGTGATCGTGCCGGTGGCCGAAGCGCCGCGCCCGCTGCCGCAGCGCCACCTCCGCGGGGTGGTCCACGAACAGATTCAGCGCGCGTTTGTAGCAGGCGCGGCGCGGCCGCTCGCCGCCTGCCAGTTCCCCGGCGAAAGACCAGGATTGCCAGCCGTTCACCAGCACAAAGCGCGAGCGCGGCTCTGCCAGCTTCGCCGCCTGCACGCCGGAGGCCGCCTCGGCATCCCTGCATTCGTTTCCAAGGGCGTGACAGAGGGCGCTCACCTCAAATTCGCCCAGCTCCAGAAGCGGCTCATCACAGTGTATCTCCTCGCACGCCCGAAAGAAAATCTTGAGCACGTCGCCGGGAAGTCTCTGGAATGTAACCTCAATCTTGGAATTCATGAGCCCCATGGTATCATGGCGGGAAAAATTGTGGGAGAGCCGCATGCTTTCAACCTGCGGAATTTCTGCTACAATGCGCTCATGGCCCATTGCAGTATTCCCGAAGCAGAAGCGATCCTCGATAAAGAGTTCCCTGTGCTCGACAAAGGCTTCGTGCGCCTCGTCGACTATCTTGGAGGAGATCAGCGCATCGTCCAGGCGGCGCGCGTCTCGTATGGCGAGGGCACGAAGAGCTACCGCGAAGATGCCGCGCTCATCGATTATCTCTGGCGGCACGAACATACGAGCCCCTTCGAGCAGGTCATACTCACCTTCCACGTCAAATTGCCGATCTTCGTGGCGCGGCAGTGGATTCGTCACCGCACCGCTCGCGTAAACGAAATCTCCGGCCGTTACTCGATACTGCGGGACGAATTTTTCCTGCCCGAGCCCGAAGCGCTCGCTCCGCAGAGCGATGACAACAAACAGGGTCGTTCCGGCACTCCCTTCGCCGCGCAGACCGCGTCTCAGGTTCAGGAGATTCTGAAAGAAGGTTCTCAGATTTCCTACGCGCGCTACAAACAATTGATCGATCTCGGCCTTGCCCGGGAGATCTCGCGCATCGCCCTGCCGCTCTCGCTCTATACCGAATGGTATTGGCAGATCGATCTGCACAACCTGTTCCGCTTCCTCATGCTGAGGCTCGATTCGCACGCGCAGCGCGAAATCCGCGAGTACGCGAAAGTGATCCTTGAGATAACGCGAACGGTGGCTCCCGTCGCGACGGCGAGCTTCGAGCGGCATACGCTGCGAGGGGTGCGTTTCTCCGGGCCCGAGATGGCCGAGCTTCGCAGAAGGCTTGGAATTGAAGTAAGTGATGCTCATGACCAGCCGGACGAAAGCGCCGGCATGCCTCCCGGCCTCTCCAAAAAAGAACTCGAGCGCTTTGAGGAGAAGCTCAGGTCGGGGCGCCAGCTGTAGAAACAACCCATCCAACCAGCCTCGTACGCCGCCGCGACTCAATCCGCCACAGCCATGCCCGGCATTATTCTTCTATTCTATCGATAATCGCCAGGAAAGCTTCCACGGTGTGCGGATCGAAATGCCTCCCCGACTGTGAGCGGACATAATCGATCGCTTCTTGGGACCTGTGTGCGGGCCGGTACGGCCTGTCGCTCGTCATTGCGTCATATACGTCGGCAACCGCGAAAATGCGCGCCAGCAAGGGAATTTTTTCGCCACGGAGGCGGCGGGGATATCCTGTTCCGTCCCACCGTTCATGGTGACAATTTGGCACCGCGATGGCTCCTTCGAGATATTTAATGGGTCTTAAAAGTTCATATCCAAAAGAAGTGTGCGTCTGCATGATGGCTGTCTCTTCATCGTTGAGGGGGCCTGGCTTGCGTAAAATTGTATCGGGAATACCAATCTTTCCCACATCATGCAGAAGCGCCCCGCGCCGCAGATTTTCAATCGATTGCGAATCCAGATTGAGATGTTTGCCAATCGCAACGGCGATTTTTACGACACGCATGGTATGCCGCAGGGTATCATCATCGCGAAGCCCGATGGCACGCGCCCATCCTTCGAGAGTCTCGTCATAGGCTGTCTGCATCTGTCTGTCCGCATTTCGCAATGCTTCTATGAGCTGCATTCGTCCGATGACAATACCCGCATATGAGCCGAACATTTCAACGATATCGACAAATTCCCTGCTAAAGGGCGCGGGGGCTTTCATAGCAATATGAAAAACACCAAGCACGGTGCCTTCCGCGACGACCGGCACCCCAATGTTTGCTCTATCTGAAGGAACAAGCTTCCTGTTTCGCGGGATGATCCATGGGTCTTCGCCGACAAGGGGAGAAAGACGCAGTTGACCGGTGCTGAAGATTTTGCCACTGATGCTTTCATCTGGTCTGAGTGGCTGGTCAAAGACCTTTTCCAGCCAGCCGCGCGCGACTGTCTTTTGCAAAACATCTTTAGCCGGGTTATATATAAGAAGTGCGGCAGATTCTGCCCCTGTCGCCTCAATTGCTTTATTTACAAGTATTTGATAGAGTTCTTCAGGCTTCGCTTCGATACCAATCTGCTGATTGATCTGGTGCAGAATCTCGAGCCACTTCACTCGTTCCCTGAGCATCTCGATCAGTCGAAGGGACCTCACTGTCATGCCGACAATTTCGCCTGTCGATGAGAGGAGCCGAAGGTCGGATTCGGTGAAACTATAGTCTTTGCTTTCCACGCCTATGGCGCCTTCGATGTTCCCTTCGATGACTATGGGCGCGTAGATACCGTATTTTATGCCGGGAGCTGTCTCGATATAGTGCGTATCAGAAGGCAAATCGAGCGATCGTATCGGTTTGCCTTGTTCAATAACAAAACCGATCATTCCTTTCCCTGGACGATCGATCGCTTTGTTGAGAAAGTCCATTCGAGTCCGGTTTTCTTCGGGACTCATCGTAGGAGAACCTCGATAGGCGGCCGTTTCCAGCATTTCTCCGGCGCGCGATCTGAATCGTATGACCGAAGGATGCCAGCCCTTTTCTTTTTCCAGGATCTCCAGTGCGACATCCGCAATCTGCTGAAGACTGTTCATCTTTCCGATTTCAAGAGTGGCCCGATGAAGAATGGCCAGATCCGTGCTTTTCCGCGCATTATCCCGTCCCGTGAGAAATATCTTTACTGTCGTTAAGGCAGCAAGCACAAACGTATTGCGCCGTTCTGCATCCGCTTCGATCTTTTCAGGAAGAAATCCGGCGGCAAAAATCCAGAAAAAATAGCCTTTGGGCTCGTTATCGAGGACAAGAGGCGCGAGAAGAATGCTTCCCCACTGCCCAGGAGCAATTGGTATCGTGTACAGCGTATCCTTGCGCGGCTCGCACTGTGCAATCATCCTGCCCCTGTCCAATATCCATTGGCGAGCCATACCGGAAAGAGGCTCATATGAAATGAGTAAAGGGGCCCCGGGCGACGGCATCCCGCCATTTGCTTCCAAAAAGCCGTTCTCATGCAAAGAGAAACCGACGTAGCCACAATTATGATGTTCGGCGTACAACTTATGCATGGCATTCAAGGCATGATGCAGGACCGGTTTTGCGTCTGTAAAAAAATTTTCCTGCATAGTAATTGCCATGAGTCCCGAAATTGCCTCGAGAAGCCTTTCACGTTGTTTGAGAGGTGTTATATCGATTAACATCGATTCGACGATAATATCATTTTCTTTAAACCACGATGTTGCCGAGATAAGGGCGTCCGACTCCCCTCCGTTGAGATGCCTCACACGGATTTCTATGGGCGGAACCGTTGGCTGACCACCGCGGAGCTGTCGCTCTCTTTCAAGGGTACACTCAATATACTCAGAAGAGATGAGGGTTTCATGAAAACGCTTGCCGATAAAATCAGAAGAAGATTGGCCGCAGAGCATTTTGACGGCAGTGCTGTTCATCTGCTGAATGATTCCATTGATGCTTACAACGATGCCTGCCTGCTGGGTATTGAAGATATGCTGCCACAAATTCCCTGTTTGAGAAATATATTTTGAATTTTCAGGCTTGTCTTGGTTCATATGGCAATCAGCGTGACCCTTTTTCTGGATATATCGGCCTGAAATTCAGATTCCTTGATTTTTTGCCGCACGTGCGGATCTATTTCATGCCAGCCCGCGCTCGTACAACAGATAAATCGCGTGCGTACTCAGATCACCCATGCCTTCCGCGACCATTTTTGCAAAGAGCTGCTCCGCGAGTGCCAGCATCGGAAGCTCGACACGCATCGAATGCGCCGAATCGAGCGCGATGCGCAGGTCTTTGAGGAAATGCTTGATATAGAATCCTGGATCGAAATTGCCATCGAGCATGCGCGGCACGTTGTTCGAAAGTTGCCAGCTCTGCGCGGCGCCATTTGCAATCGATAAAAGCATGTGTCGCGGATCGAGCCCCGCCTTCTTCGCATAGGAAACCGCTTCGACCGCCCCGAGAAGGTTGCCCGCCACGGCAATCTGGTTGGCCATTTTCGTGTGCTGCCCCGCGCCGGGGCCTCCCTGGCGAATCACGGTCTTGCCCATTTCTTCCAGAAGAGGTTTCGCCCTCTGGAAGGTTTCTTCGTCGCCGCCGACCATGATGGTGAGCGAAGCGTTTTTCGCGCCGACATCGCCGCCGGAAACCGGCGCGTCGAGCGCCCCAAGTCCTTTGGCTTTCGCCGCCTCGTAGATGCGCACCGCGAGGTCGGGCCTCGATGTCGTCATATCCACAAGGATGGCCCCCTGCTTTGCGTTTTCTATAAGACCATCAGGACCGAAATAGATTTCTTCCACGTCGCTCGGATAGCCGACCATGGTAAAAATCACATCGCACTCCAGCGCGACCTTCTTCGGCGTGTCGCGCCATTCGGCCCCCGCATCGAAGAGAAGCTGCGCCTTGCTCTTCGTGCGCGTATAGACAAGCAGTCTTTCACCTGAAGCCCGAAGGTGGCCAGCCATTGCGCCGCCCATCACGCCAAGCCCGATAAACCCGATAGTCTGCTGTGGCATATGTCAAACTCCTTTGCCCTTTCAAACATGGATTGATTCGATGTGATTGAATTATCATGTTGAATATACCAAAACGCACAAAAAAAAGCGAAGGACCCGCCGCGCTGCAAGAGGCATGCCGTCACACGCCCTCTGGCCGATTTTTCTAATTCTTTATATAGTTTGGTGCATGAATATGCAGGAAAGGCTCGAGCGCGCCGCCCTCGCCGCTTCACTGTTGCTTTCTGCGGGGACAGAGGTCAGGAATGCCGCGCTCGCACATATCGCGCGGCAACTCGAGGCTCATCGCGATGAGCTATTCCATGCCAATCAGAAGGACATGGACGAAGCCCGCGCCGGCGGACTTGCGGCCCCTCTTCTGAAGCGCCTCCTCTTCGATGAAAAAAAACTGAGCGAAGTTCTGTCCGGAATTCGGGGTCTCCGCGCCATGCCCGATCCGGTCGGGAAGGTGCTCGAAGCCCGTCTTCTGGACGAAGGCCTCGTACTGCAGAGAATAAGCTGTCCGATCGGGCTCATCGCGATGATTTTCGAAAGCAGGCCGGACGCGCTCGTGCAGATGGCCTCGCTCGCGGTAAAAAGCGGAAACGCCATCGTCCTCAAAGGCGGAAGCGAGGCGCGGGAGAGCAATCAGGCGCTCGCCTCGGTGATCGCCCGCGCCGGAGAAGAGGCCGGTCTGCCTACCCATTGGCTCACCCTGCTCGAAACCCGAGAGGAAATAAGCGAACTGCTCACCTTCGATCAGTATGTCGATCTCGTCATCCCGCGCGGTTCCAGGGAATTCGTCGCAAAGATCAAGGCGACGAGCCGCATCCCGGTGCTCGGGCATTCGGATGGCGTATGCCATGTCTATGTACACGAAGACGCTGATCCCGCGATGGCCGCAAAAATCGCGGTAGACTCAAAAACGCAGTATCCTGCCACCTGCAATGCCGCGGAAGTGCTGCTTGTCCACGAAAATTATGCAAAAAAAGGCCTCGTCCCGCTTTTGCGCGCCCTGTCGCGGGCCGGCGTCGTCCTCGACGTCTGCGAGCGCACCGCCGCGATGCTCGAAAAAGCCCGCGCAGAAGGAGAGATCGTGCCGCACTCCCTGAAATCCGACGCCGACTGGTCGGTCGAATATCTCGATCTGCGCATGGCGGTCAAAATTGTCGATTCGCTGGACGAGGCGATTGTCCATATCAACCGCTACGGAAGTGGCCACACCGATACCATTGTGTGCACTGCGTTCGAAGCCGCCCGGCGCTTTTTGACTGAAGTGGATTCCGCCTCAGTGTACCACAATGCGAGTACGCGCTTCGCCGATGGCTACCGCTACGGGCTCGGCGCCGAAGTCGGCATCGCGACCGGCAAGCTGCACGCCAGGGGCCCGATGGGACTTCAAGGCCTACTGACGTACAAGTGGCTGCTCGAAGGCCAGGGGCACATCGTGGAGGATTACGCGTCGGGCAGGCGGCATTTTTTGCACAGGGATTTGCCCTTGGACTGAAAAGCTGCCGGCGGCAATTGAAAGCTCAAGTATTGAAAGCTCAAGTGAGGAAAATTATGGACTTGTCCGAAACTGCGGACGCGGCCTCCGCGCGCGCCGCGCTCGCCAACGCCAACCGGATCGTGGTGAAAATCGGTACCGCGACCCTCACGCGCACCTTCGGCGCCGACGGCAAAAGCTTTCTGTCAGAGAAAGGCGCGCCCGGAACGTCTCCGCCGCGCACGCCCCCCTCGCAATCGGCAAAAGGAACTATCGACACTGCCTATATTTACCATGTGGCCGAACAATTCGCCAACCTTGTTCAGGATGGCAAGCAGATCATCCTCGTCACCTCGGGAGCCATCGGCATGGGCGCGCGCGAGCTCGGCCTCACAAAGCGCGTCACCGAGGTGCGCATGCGCCAGGCGTGCGCGGCGATAGGCCAGCCCATTCTCATGGAGGAATACCGGCGCGCGTTCGGCGTCTTCGGGCTTTCGGCCGCCCAGCTCCTCGTCACCCGCGACGAGTGGGACGACCGCGCCAGCTACCTCAACCTGCGCAAAACCGTGGAAACCTTGCTCGAAAGCCGCGTCATACCGGTGTTCAACGAAAACGATTCGGTCTCGACGGCGGAGATCGGCAACGCCTTCGGCGACAACGACAGGCTCTCCGCCTATGTCGCGAGCAAGATCGACGCCGAACTGCTCATCATCCTCTCCGACGTCGATTCGCTCTACGACTCCGACCCACGCGAAAACCCCGATGCCAGGCCGATCCCTTATGTAAAAGAGCTCTCCGACGAACACTTGGCGGCCGCAGGGGGGCGCGGTTCGGAATTTTCCACGGGAGGGATGAAGACGAAGCTCGCGGCGGTCGCCATAGCGCGCGACGCGGGGTGCAGGGTGGTCATTGCGCATGGCCGCGAGCCGGACATCATTCAGCGCGTGGTCTCAGGGGAGGCGCTCGGTACGCTGTTCGATGCCGCCCATGCCCTGAAGAACCGAATCCGCTGGCTCAAAAATTCGCAGCCGCGCGGCCGGCTGACCATCGACGAGGGGGCTCTCGCGGCGATCCGTGGGCGAAATTCGCTGCTGCCGCGCGGTGTCGTGGCGGTCGAAGGCGACTTTGGCCGCGGCGCGGTGGTGCTGGTCAACGACATCGTCAAACTCATCAGCAACTTCTCCTCCGCGGAGCTCCGCGCCGTGCTGAGAAAGCGTTCCGAGGAAATCGACGCCGTTCTCGGAGAGAATGCGCCCCACCTCGTCGCGCGCCCCGAGGAAATGGCCTTTCTGGACGAGTGAAGCGCGCTCGGCCTTCGCTCCATGCTTCTTCGATTCGATAGCCAAGAACACAAATATCGGCTACAATACTTCTCTACGCGCTCCGTGGTGCCTCCCCGCTCAGCGTCGCTGAAGGGAGGAAAAGGGAATACGGTGTAAAACCGTTGCAGCCCCCGCTACTGTGAGCCGGTATTCGTTCAGTCCGGCGGAATGTTCCGCCGCAGGCACGTGCGCGGTACGCATCGCTTTGAAGAACGCACCTCTGCCTGATCCACTGGCTTCGCTCTGCGGGCCGGGAAGGGGGATTGAGCGAAGCGCCCCGATGCCATAAAGGCGACGAGGCGCGGCCGGCAAGCCAGGAAACCTGCCAGGAGCCGCACCATCCTTACTCTTCGGCGGGAGGAGGCGGATATGCGACGGATTGTCGGTATTTCCCTTTTTTTATTTCTGATTTCGATTTCCGTGGCCCCGGCGCAGCAGGCTAATTTCCAGATTGAACAGAAAAACGGATACAAAATCCTGACAGTGTCGAAACTCTGGCCCGGCGCAAACTCGACGAGGACCTATGTGCTCTACCCCCGAGGCTCGCAGGCGCCTGGCGGTGTAAAAGCAGACCTCTTCATCCAGGTTCCCGTCCAGCGCGTCGTGCTCTACTCGACTACCTACATTCCGGCAATCGAAGCAATTGGCGAACTCGATACCATCGTCGGCGTCGACAACGCGAATTACGTGTACAGCCCGGCGCTCCGCGCCCGCATCGGCGCCGGCAAGGTGGCCGAGACCACCAAAAACTGGATGCCCGACATCGAGCGGCTCATCGCGCTCAAACCGGATGTCGTCTTCAATTTTGGCGTCGGCAATGAGTGGGACACCTTCCCCAAAATGCAGGAGGCGGGCCTGCCCGTCGTTCTGCTCGGCGACTGGAACGAACAGGACCCGATCGTTCGCGCCCAATGGGCAATTTTCATCGCGGCCTTTTTCAATAAGGAAGCGAGGGCGCAGGAGAGGGTGAACGCGATCGCCAAGGCGTACGATACCCTGAAGACACTCGCCGCAGGTGCCCCGTCGCGGCCTCGGGTGCTGGTCAATGGTCCCTTCCAGGGCATCTGGACGGTATCCGGGGGACAGAGCTACATGGCGCGGCTCATCGCGGACGCGGGGGGCGATTATCTGTGGGCGGACAACAAGGAGTCGGGCGGGCTCAACCTGTCAATCGAAGCGGTATTCGAGCGCGCCCTCAGGGCCGACGTGTGGCTGAATCCGGTGTACGGGGCGAATCGGCTTTCCGATGTGCGAGGGCTCGATCCCCGGTTTTCGGCGCTGCCCGTGCTGAAAAAAGGCCAGGTGTGGACGAATGAGCTTCGCATGTCGCCCGGAGGAGGCAGTGATTACTTCGAATCCGCGGTGATGAATCCGAACCTTGTGCTCGAAGATATGATCGCCATTTTTCACCCCGAGCTGTTGCCTGAGCATAAATTCAATTATTACAAGAAATTAAATGAATAAAAACACAGAACCGGAAAGCCGCCAGATAGGCGACCGCGCACCGCACAAGAGCCGCGCCCGCCTCATCGCGGGACTCGGTGCGTGCACCCTCCTCCTTGCTCTGCTCGACATCTCTGTCGGCTCGGTGCGCATTCCTTTTGCCGAAGTCTGGAAAGCCCTCATCGGACAAGCGTCACGCCAGGAATGGGCGACAATCATTCATGTTTTCCGGCTGCCCAAAATGCTGACCGCGATGCTGGCCGGAGCGAGTCTCTCTGTCGCGGGCCTCGTACTGCAGTCGATCTTCCGAAATCCGCTGGCGGCGCCGGATTCCCTCGGCATTGGCGCGGGCGCGTCGATCGGCGTGGCGGTTCTGATGTTCGCGGGAGGAGCTCTGGGGGCGCTGGGCGCAGGCGCGCAGGGGATCGGCACACAGGGCAGCGCGATTCTCGGGAACCTGCCGCCGCTCGGATATACTCTGCTCGTCATCGCGGCGAGCCTCGGTGCCGGGGTGGTGGTTTCCATCATTCTCCTCATTTCGAGGAAATTCGAGCAGGTCGTGACGGTACTCATCATGGGCCTGCTGGTCGGATACCTGACCTCGAGCCTCGTGTCGCTGCTCGTCTATTTCGGCTCGCCGCAAAAAGTGCAGCTCTATCTTTCATGGACCTACGGCTCTTTTGGCGGTGTGCGCACGAATGAACTGCCTTATTTGGCCGGAGCGACCCTCATTGGCTTCGCACTCGTCGGAAGCGATATAAAGGCCCTCAACGCATTCTTGATCAGCGAGCGCTTCGCCTCGACGATCGGCATCCGCGTCCGCGCTTCCCGGACAAGGCTTCTCATTGCGGCATCGATACTCGCCGGCAGCGTCACGGCATTCTGCGGACCGATCGCGTTTTTGGGAATCGCCGCACCGCACGCCGCGCGCCTTCTCTCGCGCAGCGCGGAGCACCGGATTCTCTTGCCAATAACGGCACTCTCGGGCATGTGTTTTGCTCTGCTGGCAGACATGCTTTCATCTCTGCCAGGACACGGCGCCGTACTTCCCATCAATCCTCTGCTCGCGCTCATTGGTTCGCCGATTATCATCTCGATGTTCTTTCACAGGGACAGAGGATCACTTGTGGAGGAAATGGAATGAGTCCGGAACACGAGCCCCGCCACATCGAACGGCGGCAATCTGCGCTTCCCCCCATCGGGCCCAGCGCAAATCTTCCTGTGGTCGAAGCCTCTTCTCTGGCAATCGGCTGGAAACAGGGACGAAATCTGCAGATTCTTACACGGAACATCAATTTCCAGGTCGCGGCCGGGCACCTGATCGCGCTTGTCGGACCGAACGGCGCGGGCAAATCGACGCTGCTGCGAACAATCGCGGGCTTGCAGGCTCCCTGTGGTGGTTCGCTCTCACTGCTCGAAAGGGATATCACGCTCATTTCGGCCGAAGAGCGCGCGAGCCTGCTGGCCTGTGTATTCAACGAAAGGATCGAAGCAGGGTACCTCACCGTCTGGGAATTCGTGGCCTTTGGACGATATCCGTACACGAATGCGCACAATCGCCTGACAGATGAGGACAGGCGGCATATTGCCACGGCACTCGCGCTCGTCGGAATGGAGCGGTTTGCGGCACGCACATTTTCAAGCCTGTCCGATGGTGAAAAACAAAAAGTGCAGATCGCGCGCGCGGTTGCGCAGAATACGCCTCTTTTGATGTTCGACGAACCGACCGTGTTTCTGGACGCGCCGTCGCGCATTGAAATTTTCAAACTCGCCGAGCGCCTCGTGCAGGAAGAGGGGAAAACCGTACTGCTCTGTACGCACGAAGTCGATCTGGCGCTCAAGACTGCGGACGAACTCTGGGTGATCGACAGGGAGCACCGGTTCAGCGCGGGGGCTCCCTTCGTGGTAGCGCGCTCGGGGGCAATCGGAAGAGCATTCGATCTGCCGACCGTCGCCTTCGATGTCATCAGCGGGACATTCAGGGCGCGCGAACCTCAGCGCTAGAACTTATAGCCGAACTTCCGGAGCATCGCCTTGCGCGCGGCCTTGTCGTCTTCGCCCTCGACGCCCTTCGGCGAAAAACCATCGACGACGCCGAGGATTCCCGCACCTTGACCGGTCACGGCGCGCACCACTTCCACCGGATTGGCCGTCGCGCAGAAAATCCGGCACGTCTCGGGGCCCGCCTTGATGCGGTCGAGCACATTGATGGGATATGCGCCGGGTCCGATCACAAGATAGAAGGTATGCCCCGCGCCCACCGCGACGGCCATGTGTTGCGCCACTTCTATCAGCGTCGGGTCCGTACCTTCGGTGCGCACGAGGCACGGCCCCGAGGCTTCGTTGAACGCGAGCCCGAATTTCACGCCGGGGACGGAGCACATCATGATTTCGGCGATATCCTCGACAGTCTTTATGAAGTGCGACTGTCCCACGACAATATTGCAATTTTCCGGAAATTCGAGTTTTACCGTATCGACGGTCATACAAAAACCTCCATTTTTGGGTTTATCTGCAATTCTATGAATACTTTCTCGGTCTTTGGCGCGGAGCCACCATTCAGGATGGAGTCAGGCGGCCGACAGGAGCCACATAGAGCGCGAACATGTCCCCGCCATCGAGTCCGAGGTAGGCATCCAGCTTTTCCTGATCGTAGGCGCCAATCGCGCAGGTCCCAAGGCCGAGCGATTCACACGCGAGATAGAGGTTCTGGCATGAATGCCCGGCATCGAGGGCGACGAGCTTGTCGGCCGCCTTGCCGTAGCGCCATTCGCTGCGATAGGGCACCGCGGCCCACATCACGACGCATGCGGCATTCCAGAATTGGCCGTTGAGAGCTTCGTTCAGAGCCTCTGAGTCATCGCCTTGCCGCTCGAGCACGAGCTGATGCTCGACGGGGAGGTAGCGGTACAAGCCGACATTGAGCCCCCGTATTTTGTGGGCGAATATATAGATGTCGAGCGGGTGGCGCGCGCCGCCCGAAGGCGTGGTGCGGAACGAAAATTTGCCGCGGTTTTCCTTGACGCCTTCGATGGTCCAGAGCAGATAGGAGAGTTCTCCGAGGGCAAGAGGGTCGGCACTGTATTTTCGGCGCGACTTGCGGCTGTGGAGCAGGCCGTAGAGCACGGCGGCGCGCGCGAGCCCGGAAGATTTGGTCCCCGTCTCGGCAGGAGAAGGTACGCCGGGACCCTCTGAGGATGGAGGTCCTTCCTCGTTTTCGCTTGCGCGCGATACCGCATCGGCGACTTCCCCTTTGAACAGCGAATCCGGCGACGGGAGGTCAATGATACAATCTTCCGGCGCAGGCGGCTCCTCCTGGAGCGGAACCGGGATACCCTTCGACTGGTCGGATTGACCGCTCTTTACCAGGTGCCAGTTGGATTTGAGAAACCATCGTCCTTCAAAACGCTCATACTGCATATCAGACTCCCAATTTACCTTTTTCACGCAATATTCTCTCAGCCTCTTCGACGGCCCTGGTGATCATCGGATTGCACACCGAATCGGCCAGGTGTCTCGTACTCACCATGTCGCGCCCTTCCTGCGTCCACAGGTCCGCGCCATCGAGCAGCGCCCTGCACTCAATCGTGCCCTTGTACGCCTTAAGTCGTTCGATGTAGTCCGCGACGACGCCGTAGAGCGCGAGTTTAGTTTCCTGATCGGCCGATTCCGATGCCCCCAGGGCGAGCGAAAGGGCCATAATTCCCCCGGTCACGGCGCCGCACGAAAGCCCCATGCGCCCTATGCCCCCGCCAAAGCCCCCCGCGAGGCGGTGAGCCTGCGGTGCAGACATGCCCAAATCCTCCGCCAAAACAGTAAAGACCGCCTGCGAACAGGCAGAACCGGCGGTATGCATTGTAACGGCGCGTTCTTTTCGGGTCATTGCTCTCTCCTTATAAATTGCCTGCGACTCTTTCAAAAGTAACCGACTTTTGAAATTGGCTCGCCTTATCTGAAAGTCCGTGCGGTCGCTATGGCCTTGCGCCAGCCGGCGACAAGCCCGGCACGAACATCATCCGCCATCCGCGGGACGAATTCTCTCCGCATGCGCCAGTTCTTGCGCACGTCATCGAGACTTTCCCAATAGCCCACCGCGAGCCCCGCGAGGTAGGCGGCGCCGAGCGCCGTCGTCTCGCTCACCTCGGGCAAAATGACGCGCGTTCCCGTGATGTCCGCCTGGAACTGCATGAGGAAGGAGTTCTGCGAAGCACCCCCATCGGCCTTGATGCAGGAGAGCTCTCTTCCCGAATCCTTCTCCATGGCCTCGAAGAGGTCCATCGACTGATAGGCGATCGCCTCGAGCGCCGCGCGCACGAAGTGAGCCCTCGACGTGCCGCGGGAAAGCCCCACCACCGTGCCGCGCGCCTCGGAATCCCAGTACGGGGCTCCAAGGCCGACAAAAGCCGGCACGATGTACACGCCCTGACTGTCCTCGACCGACCGCGCAAGCCGCTCGCTCGCGGCGGAATCCGCGAGCAGCCCCATCTGGTCGCGCATCCACTGGATCACCGCCCCCGCGATGAACACGGAACCTTCAAGCGCATAGGTGTAGCCCTTGCCGAGATCCCACGCCACCGTCGCGAGCAGATTGTGCTTCGATTCGACCGGGAAAGGTCCCGTATTCATCAGCGTGAAACAGCCCGTGCCATACGTGTTCTTCACGTCACCCGGCTCGAAGCAGGCATGCCCGAACAGCGCCGCCTGCTGATCGCCCGCGACGCCCGCCACCGGAATTTCGGTGCCAAAAAGTTCCCTTTTTGTCATGCCGAAAAATCCCGAAGAAGGCTTGACCTCGGGCAGAATCCGGGCCGGCACATCAAGCAGACGGAGGAGCTCATCATCCCAGCGGCGCTCATGGATATTGAAGAGCATGGTCCGGCTCGCGTTGGAAGGATCGGTCGCGTGTATGCCGGTCAGTCTGTAAATGAGCCAGGAATCGATGGTGCCGAACATAAGCTCGCCCCGCTCCGCGCGGACCTTCAGTTCCGGATGTTCGCGGAACAGCCATGTGAGCTTGGTTCCCGAAAAATAGGCGTCGAGCACGAGGCCCGTCTTTTCGCGGATACTTGCCTCTGCGCCGAGCGCGCGCAGTTCGTCGCAGATGCCGCTCGAACGGCGGCACTGCCAGACGATGGCGTTGTAGACGGGCTTTCCTGTCGCGCGCTCCCAGACGACGGTGGTCTCGCGCTGATTCGTGATGCCGATCGCCGCGATCTGCGTGGCTTCGATCTGGGCGGCCTCGATGGCGCCGTGCGCCGCATCGAGCTGGGTCTGCCAGATTTCCTCCGGATCGTGTTCGACCCAGCCCGGTTTGGGGAAAATCTGGCGGAACGGAATCTGCTTTACGCCGATGATGATGCCATCATGATTGAACAGAATGGCCCGGGAAGTCGTCGTCCCCTGGTCCAGGGCGAGAATATAGCTTGCATTGCGGTCCATGCGGCTATTATAGCGTATTTTGTTGGCTGGGGGAGAGGGTTTTC
This sequence comes from Spirochaetaceae bacterium UBA6243, assembly GCA_002441395.1. Classification (GTDB taxonomy): domain Bacteria; phylum Spirochaetota; class Spirochaetia; order Treponematales; family Rectinemataceae; genus Rectinema. The sequence continues at coordinate 19,899 of DJVZ01000037.1, forward strand.
ACTGCGGCGAACATAAAAACGCCGCCAGGTCACATGCGGCCCGGCGGCGTCTTCTTTCAGAATTAAGCTTAATCAATAGACGGCTATGTTCACCGAACCATAGTCTATTCCGGTTCCGTATTTGACCTGACCTTTCGAGTCCGCCGTTCTTCCCACGAGACAGATATAATACGGCATATCGAAGGTGGTGGTATCGAATATGACACTCTTTTCCGGATCCGAACCCGAAACTCCGTCTAACACCTTTCCATCGGGACCGAAGATGTACGCATCGAAGTTCCCCTCATTCGACAGCACCGTCACCTTGGTTTTCGTGTCCGGGGCATAGAATGAATACCACTTCTCGCCATTCAGATTGAGTGTTGCCTCTGCCGACAAAACACTATCTTCCAAGAGAACAGGGGCACAGGGATACAGCACAAGGCTCAGTTCCAGGGTAGCATTCACCGGCACGACGAAGGCTTCTTCTGTTTGACCGGCGACTACGGGCTCAGTATCAGAGACTGCACTGTTGAACACCGATACAGTCATTCTATCATAGGTGCCCGAGGCCAGCGTGACGCTTCCCGTAATGCTGTTCGTCGTTTCATCATAATGCGCCGAACCGAGCATCACTGCCTTGACAATCTCGTCATTCTGATAGAAATCCACTTCAACAGCGTCCACATACGCAAAAGCTTTCGATGTCGCTCCCTTAGATGACGTTTGCTGAGAATCCGCAATATAGGGATTGATTCTCGGAATGGAGAATGTTACGGTTCCTTGACCTGTGGTTGCGCTCTTGACCGTTCCGGTCGAAAGCTGGCAGGCGCTCAG
>DJVZ01000034.1:0-18902 GCA_002441395.1 Spirochaetaceae bacterium UBA6243
GCAAGGCCATGCTCGAGGACATCGCAGTCCTCACCGGAGGAGAGGTCATTTCCGAGGAACTCGGCCTCAAGCTCGAGAACACTTCCCTCAACCAGCTCGGTACCGCCAAGAGCGTCAAGGTCGACAAGGACAACACCACGATCATCAACGGCGGCGGCAAGCAGAAGGACATCCAGGACCGCATTGCCCAGATCAAGAAGCAGATCGAAGAGACCACCAGCGATTACGACCGCGAGAAGCTCCAGGAGCGCCTAGCCAAGCTCGCCGGCGGCGTCGCCGTGATCAACGTCGGCGCGGCCACCGAAGTCGAAATGAAGGNNGAAGACGCGCTCTCCGCGACCCGCGCGGCCATCGAGGAAGGCATCGTCCCCGGCGGCGGCATCGCCCTCATCCAGTCGGCGCTCGCCCTCGAGAAGGCCGACACATCCAACATGACCGACGACGAGCGTGTCGGATTCAAGATCGTCAAGCGCGCCCTCGAGGAGCCCATCCGCCAGATCGCCGAAAATGCCGGCATCGATGGCTCGATCATCGCGGACAAGGCCAAGCACGAGAAGAAGGGCGTCGGCTTCGACGCGGCCAAGATGGAGTGGGCCGACATGGTGAAGTCAGGCATTATCGACCCGGCCAAGGTGACCCGCAGCGCGCTCCAGAACGCGGCTTCGGTCGCGGCCCTCCTCCTCACCACCGAGTGCGCCATCACCGACCTGCCCGAGAAGAACCCGCCTGCGCCACCTGCCGGCAACCCCGGCATGGGCGGCATGGATTACTGATTCTTCAGTCGAAGCGGTCTGGCACAGGGCCAGACCGCACGGCTTCAAGACAAAAAAAGCGCGGCACCGCAAGGCACCGCGCTTTTTTTATACACGTTGATCCGCTCCGCAGGCGCTTCCTTCAAGCGGCCCGCTGGGGTGCTCCGCCCTCATGAGCATGCCGCCTGCGCCTCACCACTCTCATCGAACTGACTGTTGTAAAGCTCGGCGTAAAAACCACACTTCGCGAGCAGCTCTTCATGCGTGCCCTGCTCCACAATGTCGCCATGATCCATCACGAGGATGAGATCGGCATCGCGAATCGTCGAGAGCCGGTGCGCGATCACAAAGCTCGTCCGACCCTGCATGAGGGTGAGCATCGCCTTCTGGATCAAGAGCTCGGTGTGCGTATCGACATTGCTCGTCGCCTCGTCGAGGATGAGCATGGGCGGCTTTGCGAGCATTGCGCGGGCAATAGTCAAGAGCTGCTTTTGCCCTTGAGAGACATTCGTCGTCTCCTCATTGAGCACGAAGTTGTAGCCTTCGGGGAATGCGCGTACAAAGTGATCGACGTGGGTCGCCTTCGCCGACTCGATGATGTCCTCTTCGCGAACTTCGTGCTTTCCATATGCGATGTTGTCTCTCACGGTGCCGGAGAATAGCCAGGTGTCCTGCAGCACCATGCCAAACCACGACCGGACGACCGAGCGCGGCAGTTCCTGAATCGGCACATCATCGATGAGGATTTCGCCGCTCTCCGGCTCGTAGAAGCGCATGAGAAGTTTCACGAGCGTCGTCTTGCCGGCACCTGTAGGACCGACGATGGCAACTGTCTGGCCTGGAAGGACGGTCGCGCTGAAATCTTTGAGAATGGGTTGGCCCTGGACATACCCGAAGTGCACATGGCGGAATTCCACCTTGCCTTTAATTCCTTCGGGCACTTTGGCAGGGGCTAGGTCCTGTTTTTCTTCCTCGGAAGCCAGGAAATCGAAAATGCGCTCCGCCGCCGCGGCCGTCTGCTGCAATACGTTCGAAATATTCGCCACCTGGGTGATGGGCTGAGTGAACGACCTGACATATTGCAGAAATGCCTGAATATCGCCGATCGTGACCATTTGTTTCGCCGCGAGCCAGCCGCCGCTCACCGCCACCGCGACGTATCCCAAATTACCGACAAAGTTCATGAGCGGCATCATGATGCTCGAAAGAAACTGGCTTTTCCATGCAGATTGATACAGCGTCGAATTGAGCTCCTCGAATGTCTGAACGGCCTTCGACTCTCCGCCAAACGCTTTTACTACTGTATGAGCACCAAAAATCTCCTCAACATGCCCGTTCACATGCCCAAGATAATCCTGCTGGATTTTGAAGTATTTCTGCGAACGTTTCACAATGAATCGTACAACCCCAATCGAAAGAGGAATCATCAACAGAGCGATAAGCGTCATCTGCCAGCTTATGGTGAGCATCATCACAAAAGCGCCGATCAGCGTCATCACCGATGTAATCATCTGTGAAAGGCTCTGGCTGAGCGTTTGGTTCACCGTATCGACATCGTTTGTCATGCGCGAAAGGATTTCACCATGATTCGTGTTATCGAAGGCCCTGAATGGCATGCGGTTTATCTTAGCCATAATATCTTTGCGCAGCGTATAGGTGATCTTGACCGCAATGCCCGAAACGACCCAGCCCTGAATGTACTGCAGAATCGCGGACGATACATAGAGGCCGAGCACGGTCAGAAGGATGCTCCCGATCTTCGCAAAATCGATGTCGCCGCTGTGAGCAATTTTTTTTACCACACCTTCAAACAGCGTCGTGGTCGCGGTGCCAAGAATCTTTGGCCCCATGATTGAAAGAATCGTGGCGGCTGTGGCGAGGACCATGACCACCAAAAGTCCCCATCGATAAGGCCCGAGGTACGCGAGGAGCTTTTTCATCGTACCTTTGAAATCCCTCGACTTTTCGCCGGGCATAAGGGCGTGCGGACCGCCTCCAGGGGGCCCAAAGCCCTGTCCGTGTCTCCGCGGCGTCTGAGGGGTGCTGGCTGTATTCGTATTGGTAGGTTTCTCATTTGTACTCATGCGAGTTCCTCCTGCTTGAGCTGCGAAAGCGCGATGTCGCGGTATACCTCGCACGTCTCCATCAGCTGTTCGTGAGTGCCGATGCCAACCGCGCGCCCATCATCGAGTACAATAATCTGCTCGGCATGACGGATCGGCGCAACGCGCTGCGTGACGAGGAAAATGACGCTGTCTTTTGCATAGGTCTTAAGAGCAGACCGAATCGCCCTGTCGGTTTTGTAATCGAGAGCGGAAAAACTGTCGTCAAAAATATACACCGGAGCACGGCGCACCAGAGCCCGAGCCATTGAAAGCCGCTGGCGCTGGCCGCCTGAAACATTCATGCCACCCTGCGAAATCTGATGTTCGAGCCCTTCCGGGCTTTCCTCTGCCAGACTCATAATCTGTGATATCGAGAGCGCTTCCACGAGCTCGTCATCTGATGCGCTCTCTTTCCCATACCGGATATTCTCGGCAATGCTGCCGGTAAAGAGCATGCTCTTCTGAGGGACAAAACCGATATGGGACCGGAGTTCCGCAAGGGGAAGGGACTTGATATCGACGCCATCGAGGAGTACCTGTCCCTCCGTCACATCGTAAAAGCGCGGAATAAGACTGACCAGGGTCGATTTGCCGGATCCCGTCGTACCGAGAATCGCCGTCATGGTCCCTGGTTTGGCGGTAAAGCTGATATCGTGAAGCACATCCTCCTGAGCGCCCGGGTACCGGAACCGTACGTTGCGGAATTCGATTTGGCCGTGCACAGGACTGGAGAGCTGAGAGGGAGTCTTGGGATCACGAATACTCACTTCAGTATTGATGACTTGCGCAATGCGGTCGGCCGAAACGCTCGCCCGCGGCAGCATGATGAACATAAACGACATCATGATGAATGCAAAGAAAATCTGCATGGAATACTGCATAAAAGCCATCATGTCGCCGACGCGAATGCTTCCGGCAGCCACTTCGTGCGATCCCACCCAAATGATCGAAACAGAGACAACATTCATGATTATGGTCATGAGAGGCATCAGCACGACCATGACGCGCGTAACATAGAGAAGCGTACCGGTAAGATCACGGTTGGCCTTGTCGAACCGCTTCGCTTCGTGGTCCTGCCTGTTGAATGCGCGGATGACCATCATGCCGGACAAATTCTCGCGCACAACAAGATTGAGCCTGTCGATCAGTTTTTGGACGATGCGGAATTTCGGCACCACGATCGCAAATACGAGCCCGATGATAGCCAGAAGCACCCCCACGGCCAACGCAATGATCCACCACATGCCCGATGCCTTGCCAAGAGCCCGAATGACACCGCCAACACCTATGATCGGCGCGTAGAAGAGCATCCGGGTGCCCATCATAATCATCATCTGAATTTGTGTTATATCGTTGGTCGAGCGCGTAATCAGCGAGGCGGTGGAGAATGAATCAAATTCTGCAAGCGAAAAATCTTCGACCTTCGTGAAGACCGCACTCCTCAGGTCCCGGGCTGTGCCTGCGGCCATTCTCGAACCCAGATAGCCCACGAGAATGGTCGCCAGGGCCGAGACCAAAGTTATCAAGAGCATGAGCGCGCCAATCCGCAAAATGTAGGAAGTCTGAAGTGCGCTCATATCGACGCCAAGCGCTGCAAACTCAGCCTGCAGTCCTTTGACGACAAGCTGCGATTTCGCAAGAGGGTCCATACTGTCAATCTGCGCAAGAATCGCCTGAGGGCTCGTGGAGTCAAGCGCCGGCAAACCGGGCATTGCGTTGGACTGGGCGCCACCTGGCTGATTTGAAGGAGCCACAGGAGCTGTTCCTGTGGAAACAGACGTCTCTGTACCTCCAGCAGATCCTGTGGTACCAACCCCGGACATCTGTGAAAACACCACCAATTTAGGATACTCCGCAAGAAAAACCTTGCGCGCCGAATCTGTCGCCGCTTTGTCCCCCGTATTCAGCGACATAACAGCTTCTGTCTTCGCAAGCGGCCATTTTTTCGCGAGAGCATCGGCTTCGGCCGAGCCTGGTGTCACGTGTGTGTACACTTTTTGCAGCACCGCAAATGCATCGCCCGCCCCTTCCATCTCCAAGAGTTTCCCCATCGCCTCAAAGCTACTTGCGCGCATAACTTGCGGCAGATCCTCCTCGATTCCGTTCTGCTGAATGCCAATGTTCACAATTTGAGACAGATAGTCCGGCAGAGTCAGGTCAGCATTCGCCTGAATGAATAAAAGAACAATGATCAATATTATGCTGGCCCAATATGATTTTAGATAACGAAATACGGTTCGCATTCGATTCTCCTTGGATGCATCCTAGATGCCCGAGTTGTGTCTCGGCACAGGCGCTTGGGCAGTTTCAAAACGCTTGGCCGCCTCAGTGATGTCCCTGAATACCCGAGCTGTGTCTCTCGCAGATTCAGGGCTGAATGTGCTGCAAAAACTTCTCATCCATCGCTGGCGCGCTTCAATGTTCCGCTCTACAATATTCTTGCCTTTTGTTGTAAGCAGAAGCCGCCGGATGCGTCGGTCATTTGAGTCTTCCCTTCGCTCCACAAATCCCATCTGAACAAGTTTCTCAACCATTTGGCTCGCAGCAGCGCCGCTTACGCCAAATTCTTCACCCAGCTCAGTGACTGCACGATGCTTGTCGCCATTCAGGAGAAAAAGTACTGCAATCTGCGGCATGGAAAGTCCGGTTTCCGTAGTATACTCAATAAAACTCCTCATCGAGAGCTGCATGACCTGACCCATCCATGTCTTGAGCGCATTCTCAAGTTCAATGTTTTCTGTCATCATAGACGCCTTTTAAAAGATAAGATGAGTAAATAATAAAGAAAGCTTATATTTTAGGCAAGCCTGCGGCACGAACATAGCGAGAAAAAATCCCCGTGCGTGCACACAGAAAAAAGTTTATGTTGTTGTATTGTAAATCTAAGACAATCTTCCCTTATAATAGAGCACATCGAGCGCGTCGAGCCTGCGCTTGTGCGTTTCGAGCCGCATACTGAAGTCTTCAAAATTGCGCTTTTCGCGCGGACTCCAGAACACTTCCGACAGCGCGCAGAGGCGTGGGAAGAGCATATATTCGGCCTGCCGGCCAAAGTAGAGCAGCTCGCTCCACAGATTGGCCTGCCCACCGATGATATGGCTCGCCGCCCCGACGCTCAAGCCCTCGGGCAGCGGCTCGAACATGTAGGAGTCCCGTACGCTGCAGACGCCGAGGTGCCCGGGCTCCTCGGGAGAATCTAAATGCTTGTGATCGAGGTAGCAGGCCTTCGTCTGAGGACACATCACGACATCATAGCCGAGCTCGGCCGCGCGCCGGCCGTTCTCGTATCCCCGCCAAGACATCACCAGCGTATCTTTCCCGATGCAGCCCTCCACGACTTCGTCCCAGCCTATCATCCTTTTACCGCGACGGGCCAGCATCCGCGCCAGCTCTCCCATAAACCAAGCCTGAAGACCCTCGGGTTCATACCTGCCGTCATCCTTGATGAGGCCCAGGACGCGCATTTTCCTCTGACAGTCAGGGCACGCCAGCCACCGCCCTTTCGGCGCCTCGTCCCCCCCCATGTGCACATAGTCGCCCGGGAACATGGCGCAAACCTCATCGAGTACTTCGTCGAAGAATGAGAGCACGCGGTCGTTCCCGCCGCAGAGTATGTCCTCGAAGATGCCATAACGGTCCTCCGGCTCGAAGTGTACAGAAGCATCCTGCCCACCGAGGCAGGAGAACTCGGGATGCGAAGCGAGGATGGCCGTTGCATGGCCTGGCGTCTCGATTTCAGGAACTACCATGATGTGCCGGACCGCGGCATATTCCACGATGCGCGTCACATCTTCCACGCTATAGTATCCGCCCTTTCTGCAGTCTATTCGATAGCGCATATCTTGTCTGAATGCGCCGCAGTCCGTGAGCTCGGGTTTTGATGGGATTTCGAGTCGCCATGCCTGATCATCCGTGAGATGCCAGTGGAACACATTGAGCTTATGGATGGCGGCAAGGTCGAGCAGTTTTTCTATGAACTCGACCCTGAAAAAATTGCGCGCACAGTCGAGCATGAACCCCCGCCACGCGAATCGGGGCCAATCACGGATTCGGACTGCTCGAAGCATCCGCCCTTGCGAAAGTGCAAGCTGAAAGAGGCTCGCCGCGCCTCGGACAATGCCGGCCGCATCTCTCGCGGCAATACATATCCCTTCCGGGCCTATGTCGAGCTCATATTCTTCGGCGCGTTTCATGCCCGGATCGAGGAAGAGGCTGATTGTAGAGCCCATCCCCCCAACCGCGCTCCCGTGGCGTCGCTCAGCCGGTCCGGCCGCCACCGAAACGCCGACATGCCCCACCTCCCCAATACGCGAAAGCCACTGGGCAAGCAGGCCAGCTTCCTTCTGCAATGCCAAAGGCGCCGCGACACCCGCACCCGGACCGAGCGCAAAAATCGACTCCTTCTCTTCAAAGGACACGGGGACAGGAACAAGATCGCAGGCCATCATCGCCCCGCCTACAGTCCGAAGCCCGCGATCCTGTCGCGGTAATAATAGAAACTGAGCTTGGGCCGCCGCTTCCGGTCGGAGGGGTCGACGCTCGCGAGCCCGAACTTCTTCGTGTAGCCGAAGGACCACTCGAAATTGTCCATGAGGCTCCATACAAAGTATCCTTTGAGCGGCACGCCGTGCGCGAGCGCCTCCCCGCAGGCCGCGATGTGGCCCCGCATGTATTCGATGCGGTCGTAGTCTCGGATTATCCCGTCCGGTCCCGGGATGTCGGGGAAAGCGGCCCCGTTTTCAGTCACAAACAGCGACCTGCACGGCCATGTTGCGGCGATATATTCAAGAATGCGGCGCAAACCTTGCGGTTCGATTTCCCAGTCCATCCCGGTCCTCTTCTGATAGGTGGGCACAAACTCGAAACCATACGGGTTGTCGGCGCTCGGCGCCGCGGCGCGCACGGCCTCTTCGTTGTAGTAATTCACGCCGATAAAATCGAGCGGAGAAGCGATGATGTCCATGTCGCCCGCCTCGATCGGCAGATCGTCCCCGAATCGCTCCACAAAGTCCGCCGGATAGCCCCGCCCGAACACCGGGTCGAGCCACAGGGAAGTGCGCTCGACCGATGCCCGTTCCGAAGCGTCGACATCCTCGGGGCGCAGGGTCGCGGGTCTCGGCCTGTTCGGGTTTATGACGAGGCCGTACTCGCCCGCAAGACCGCTCTGCCGGTATGCGCGCACCGCAAGTCCATGTGCCAAAAGAAGATGGTGCACGGCACGGCTCGCCGCCTGCCGGTCCCGCAGACCCGGCGCATGTTCGCCCGTCAAATGTCCCAAAAATGCCGCGCACCATGGCTCGTTCATGCTCGTCCAGTGGCACACCCGGTCTCCGATATGCTCGTACATGATCGCGGCGTACTCCTCGAAGCGCATCGCCGTGTCGCGGACGCGCCATCCACCCTCCTCCTCAAGGGGCTGAGGCAGATCCCAGTGAAAAAGCTCGAGCCATGGTTCGATACCCGCACCGATAAGCGCATCGACCAGACGCGAATAGTAATCCAGACCCACCTGATTCGGCGCGCCCTTGCCCCTGGGCTGAATGCGTGGCCACGACACCGAAAAGCGATAGGCCCCCGCGTTCAGCTCCCTCAAGAGCGAAATATCGTCCTTCCATCTGTGATAGGAATCGCAGGCGATGTCTCCGGTGTGCCCTCCCGTCACCTTGCCCGGCGTATGCGCAAATGTATCCCATATCGAAGGACCCCGCCCATCTTCTTTCACTGCACCTTCGATCTGATAACTCGATGTCGAACAACCCCAGATAAAATCGTCGGGGAAGTCATCCTGTCGCTTCATGCCGTGCTCCTTATCCCTTCATCGCGCCCGCCGCCACGCCCTTCGTGATCTGCTTGCGGAAAATCATGTAGAACACAAGCATGGGCACCATCCCGATGGTCAGCGCCGCGAACTGTTTGCCATAATCAGTGGAAAGCGAACCCGAAAACTTGTAGATGCCCAGCGGCAACGATTTAAGCTCGGTCTTGGACACAAGAATATTGATAAGCGCGAATTCGTTCCAGATGCTCGTAATGTTCAGCATCGCGAGCGTCGTGGCCACGGGCACGCTCATCGGTATGATGATCTTGAGGAATATCTTGAAAAACCCCGCCCCGTCGATGCGCGCCGACTCTACCACCGCGCTGGGAATCGCCTTGATATACTCCGTAGAAAGATAAATGCCGATGGGCAGGCCCGCCCCTATGTAGACCAAGAGCACCGCAAGCCGCGTATTGTAGATGCCGAGCAGGTTCACTTCGAGGAAAAGCGGAATCATCAGCGTCTGCGTCGTGAGGAGAATGCCAATGACAAAACTGTTGTAGATCGGCTTCGTAGCCCTCGACTTCAGTTTGGCGAAGGCGAAGCCCGCCAGGAGCGAGAGGAAAATGATACCCGCCGTCGCGCCGAGCGTATAGATGATCGAGTTCGGAAACAGAAGGCTAAAATCGCCCATCTTCCATGCCTCGACATAATTCTGCAGCGTCGGCGCGTGCGGCAGCGCGAGCTGGCTCACCTGAAACTCCCTCGTCGTCTTGAACGAGTTCATGATGAGCCAGAAAATCGGGTACAGCGTCATGAACGCGAAGATGCCCATCACCATATAGACAGCCACCCGCCCTATGGCGGAGAGCGCTTTTTTCAATTTTGATTCACGAATCGCTTCGGACATGCTTCAGTCCTCCTTCCCGCCGTAACGCTTCTCGACCGCCTTCGTCAGGGCGATCAAAACAAAGCTGATGATGACCATGATGAGCGAAATCGCGTTGGCGAGCGGGAAATTGGGTCTGCCCAAAAACGCATTGTTATACATATAAATGGAGAGAATTTCCGTGACCCGCGATGGTCCTCCTCCCGTCATCGCGAAGATGAGCGCAAAACTCGACAGCGAGCCGGAAATCGCGAGGATCGCCGAGTTGACGATTGTGCCCGACAGCGCCGGCAGTATGATGAAGCGCATGACCTGCCCTTCGTTCGCTCCGTCGATGCGCGCCGACTCGATGATCTGCGCATCGATCTTCTGCATGTTCGCCAGAAAAAGAATGAGGTACATGCCCGTGTACATCCACAGGATGACAAAAAGCACAGGGACCATTGCGATATCCGGTTTTGTGAGAAATGCCGGGCTCCACTTCTGCACAAAGAGGTTCGAGAGCGCCGTGTAGACTTCGCTCATGGGCTGGCCCTGATACGACGACAAGAGGTCTCTCAGTTCGGGCACGGGGTTCGAGAACATCGACTGGCCGGCAGGCCCGGCCAAATCCAGAATCTTATGGATGACATCGTCCGAGAGCGAAAAGCCTCCCGCCGCGTTGAAAATGCCTTTGAGCTGAGCTTGAAAATCGCTAACGCGAAAGTAGTTTATAATTTCTCCGATGGGACCATGCGGCGAAAAGATCGTCTGCCATAAGAGCCCTACGACAATCACCGAGATTATATTCGGCACATAGAGTACGCCTTGCCAGAAATTCGGCGCCTTCACAATCTTGGCATAGATGAAGTACGCAAAGATAAATCCCAGCGGAAGCTGGCCGAAGACCGAGATCAGCACAATGTAGAGATTGTTCTTGAGCGCGTTCCAGAACCAGGGGTCGGTGAAGACGCGCGCATAGGCACCGAATCCTGCGAATCCCCACTTTTCACCGCCGAACATCTTGCCGCCAGAATAATTCGATACCGAGAGCACGAAAGACAGAATGATCGGGAAAGCCATCACGAGGAGATAGAGCGCGAACGCAGGCGTCACCATTGCCCAATACGCCCGTTTTTCTTCAAGATGTGCCCGGTTTGTATATGCCATATCAGCTCCGCGTGAAAGGGATGTACAGAAGCCCCTTGGGTCGCTTCAGCGCCATGGACCTCTGTACAATCCCTACTACATTTTCAATTATTTCTGGGAAGATTTCCAGGTTTCGTACGCTTTCTGGATATCGGCCGCCACCTTTTCAGGTGTCGAGGTGCCGAGGCCGATCGCGATGAGCCCGTCATTCAGTACATTGTACACCGCAGGGTCGAACATGCCGTCAAAGACATAGCAGGTCTTGGGATTGTCGGCATAGAACACCGGCACCTTCGCGACGAGCGGTTCGACGTTCGCCTTGACGTTCTTGCGCGTCGGCACATATGCGCCGGTGCTGTAGCGGATCGCCTGCACTTCATCCGAGTACAGATACTTGATGAGTCTGACCGCGGCTTTCTCCTTTGCGGAGCCTGCGGGGATGGATCCGGAAACGGCCCAGCCGGTTCCGGCGATCGCCGAAAGTACGCCGGGGTTCACTTCGCCGGCGATGGCCGGGAACGGAAGGAGCGCGAAATCAGTCTGTTGGGCGGCCGGCGGAATGAGCGCTTTGCCGGAAGCCTTGTCGGTGATGTAGGCCCCAGCTCTCCAGTCGCCGTCGATATAGATCGCTGCCTTTTCGGACACGAAGAGTCCGGGGGCCTCGCCGTAGCCGACCTGATTGTCCTCGCGGGCGATGATGCCATCTTTGTACAGGTTGTCGATCACTTTGAGGGAATCGATGAAGGGCTTGTCAGTAAATTTGGCCTTGCCCGCCAGGATCGCGTCGACGAAGGAATCGCCTGCCATGCGCCCGAGCACCGTCGAGAAGAGGCAGGACTGCATCGGCCATCCGTCCTTATCCGGCAGCATGACGACATTGATGCCCTTGGCTTTGAGCTTCGGCACCATTTTCTTGAGGTCGTCGTAGGTCTTCGGCAGATCAAAGCCGTTGTCGGCGAGGAGTTTCTTGTTCACGTACATCACCGAGGTGTAGGTGAAGGACTGCGGGAGCATGGCCATGTATTTTCCGAGCTGGTTGTTCGGATTGGTCGCGGCGCCCGAGAAATCCTTCAGGAAGTCCGGGCCAAGCAGCTTCGAGAGGTCTTTTGCGAGCTTTTTCTCATGAATGACTGCGCTGCGGGCGGTCGGCCAGACATAGAACACGTCGGGCAAAGTCCCCGCTGCGGCGTATGCCTGTAGTTTCTGGTGATATGGTTCGTTGAAAAGAACCTCCATGTTGAGGGTGATATCGGAATTCTGCTGCTGGAATTTTTGCCAGATCGCGACATCTTCCTGATATCCCGCCTGGTCAGCCTGCTGGTAGTTGAGCACATTCAGGGTGACCTTTTCCTGCGCCACGACACTGCCGAACGCAATGGCTAGCACCAGGACTACGAGAAATCCCTTTTTCATGTAGAACCTCCTTGAAAGGGCAGCTCCGCCCTTCTTCAAAAACTCTATGTGCAAGGCATTCCTGCCTTTTTGCCTTCTTTAAGAGACACGCCTGATCTTGTCTGAAGTGGTCCCCCCCGCAAGCCCCGGCATGTTCCGCTCCGCCATGAGGCGCTCAAAGACCATCCCCGCCGCGCCAAAAGCGACCGCCTTGTCACCCAGGCTTGAATATCGAATCTCAACATCCTTGGGCGAGGGGTACATCCAGTTCTCTTCCAGCCGGTGCCTCAGAATGGCCGGAAGATCGATATCGAGCCCTTCGATATCGCCGCCGATATACACATGCTGAAAATCCATCGTATTGATGAGCATGGCCATATTGCGCGCAAGTTCATCGACTGTTCTGCCCAGCAGTGTCTTGTCGCACCGCAGTTGCATGAGCTCGTCCCTGCTCAGCGAAAACTGTAATTCGCCCGGTCCCTCGCAGAATGCGCTTCTGAATTCACCCGTGTAGCCGTGGGCCCCCGTATGCACTCTTCCTCCGAGCACAATCCCGAAGCCCACGCCGATTCCTCCGTATTTCAGCAGAGAAGTCTCGTCCCTCCTGTACTCGACCAACGTAAAGAGGAAGTCTTTGAGCTCTTCATCTCTGTTGAACGCAAGCTCGCCCCAGGCGCAGCAATTCGCGTCATTCTCTATAAAGGAAGGAACCTGCAGCTTGCCCGTCATGGCCTTTGCAAAGTCCAGCGATTTGTCGATGCCCAGCGGCACTGAGTACTTGACGCGCCCTTTTTTGGAGTCAACGAGACCCGCAGTGCCGATGCCGACCCCCAACAGCAGCGAATCTCCACAAGATTGGTTCTGCATCTTATCGACGATTTCGGCGGCAGTTTCTGCGAAATTCTCGCGCGTGACATGGGTATCGCCGCGATCTGTCGCACGAATATTGCCCGCCAAGTCGACAACCACCGCTTCATAAAAGCCCAACTGAAGCTCGATTCCGATAAATCGCCCGTATTCCTTGTTGACCGCCAGATAAATCGGCCTTCGCCCGCCGCGCGATGATGCTTCGCCTTCTTCTTTTTCAATGATAAGACCGTTGTCGATGAGATACGCCACTTGTTTTGTGACCGTTGACTTATCGAGTCCGAGAGTGTCGGCGAGATCGATGCGGCTTATGTTCGGATTGCGCCAGATAGTGCGAAAAATGCGCGTCGCTGTGCGCGTCCACTGATCCCCACGCGGTGGCATCGCAACTCCTGTCTTTGCTGATTNNTCGCCGATGGGACGGTACGCCCCATGCAAGTCCCGGGCGACATCTATTCGGCGCTTATCCAGGCTGGAGAACTTCCCGATCCCTACTTCGGCGAAAATGAACTCAAAGCCCAGTGGCCGGGCAGAGAAGACTGGAGAATCGAACACAGGTTTTGGGTGCCAGACCAATTTCTCAAATTGGGAACCATGCGGCTTCTTGCAGAGGTCGTCGATACCATAGGCGAGGTATATCTCAACGGAATCCTGGTTGGCAAAAGCAACAACATGTTCAGGCGTTTTGAAGCCGACCCCAAACCGTATCTGCATTCCGGTGAAAACACTATTGCCGTCATCATCCGCTCCCCGGAACAGGCGGCCATCCGCGAAGCAGGGCGCCTGCCCTACCCCATACCCGCCTCCCCCTACCCCGTCTCCTCGCCTCACCGCAACCTTGTCCGCAAAGCCCAATGTATGTCCGGGTGGGACTGGGGCCCCTGTCTCATGACTGGCGGTATCTACGATGACATACGGCTCATTGCCACCGATGGCCCCCTCATCCGCTCTGTACAGACACGCACAGAACCGCTCGGAAGCTTCGACGGCGCCTCAAGCCGGGGACCCGATTTTTCAGTGGAAGTCTCTGCAGAAATCGAAGTGCCCGCGCCCATGGAAGTGAAAATTTCATGCTTTCTCGACGGAAAGCGCGCCGACGCAGGGCGCTTTTGCCAGGCAGGCACCACCACCATACGGATTGACATGGAAGCAAAAGAACCGAAACTGTGGTGGCCGCACGGCCACGGCGAGCCCGCGCTCCATGATCTGCACGTGGCGGCAGAGCGCGTCACTTCCACTTACATCCATCGCACCGACCCTCAGACGGGCCACGCGAGCGCCACATGCCTGCGCCCCCACATCGTCCACAAAAAAATCGGTTTCCGCGAGCTCAAGGTCGTCACCGAGGAGGACAGCGTCGGCCGCAGCTTCAAGTTCGTGGTGAACGGCAAAGATATCTTCGCAAAAGGCGCGAACTGGATACCCGCCGACGCCCTTCCTTCGCGCTGGACCCGCGCGCGCATCGCCGGCCTCCTCGACTCGACAGTCGAAGCGAACATGAACTGCCTGCGGGTCTGGGGCGGCGGGCGCTACGAGAGCGACGACTTCTACGAACTCTGCGACGAGCGCGGCATCATGCTGTGGCAGGACTGCATGTTCTCGTGTGCTCTGTATCCTTCGAGCACCGAGTTCCTCTTAAACGTGGAAGCCGAAATAACCTATCAAGTCAAAAGGCTCTCGGATCATCCCTGCATTGCCCTGTGGTGCGGCAACAACGAAGCCCTCGGCGCGATCACCTGGTACGATGAATCGAAGAAAAACCCCGCACGCTATATCATCGATTATGACAGGCTCACCGAGGGGGTGTTGGGGCGAGTCATCCGGAGCCTCGATCCCGACCGCTGTTTCTGGCCGTCGAGCCCCTCGGCGGGCCCGAACGATTTTTCGGACAACTGGCACTCGGATGAACGGGGCGACATGCACTTCTGGTCGGTGTGGCATGAAGGCAAGCCTTTTTCCGAGTATCTGACAGTGCAGCCGCGATTTTGCTCCGAATTCGGCTTTCAGTCCTTGCCCTCGATGCGGACCATCGCGAGCTTCGCCCCACAGAGTGAGTGGAACATCAGCTCGCCCGTTCTGGAAGCGCATCAGAAACATCCCCGTGGCAACAGCCTCATCCTTGAAACCATGCTGCGGTATTTCCGGATGCCCAAAAGCTTCCGCGAGCTTGCGTACCTCTCGCAGGTACAGCAGGCAATGGCGATCCGCACGGCGGTCGAATTCTGGCGAAGCACGATGCCGCGCTGCATGGGAACGCTCTTCTGGCAGCTCAACGACGTGTGGCCCGTTGTGAGCTGGTCGAGTCTCAACCACGATGGTTCGTGGAAGATACTGCAGTACGAGGCAAAGCGTTTCTATGATCCCGTATTGCTCGCCCTCTTCATTAAAAATGGCACGGTGCAGGCGCACCTTGTCAGCGAAGCTTCCGGAGAACACCGCGCAAAAGTGACGCTCCGCCTCCTCGATTTTCATGGCGAGCCGTTCACCATTCCCGCCGGAGTTGGTGGAGAAAAGGGGGTTGTCGAGGAGGGCGCTCAGGCCAGCCGGAGCTCCGCCGTGGAGCGAAGCCTCATCATTTCGGAGAACAGCGTCCAGCATGTCTGGGCAATGCCGCTCGATGTCCTGCCCTGCAAGACCGAAGAGGTATTTCTTGAAGCGACGCTCGAGGTGCCTGACCTCGACTTCAAGACCGCCTCTGTGCTTTTTCTTACCGAGCCAAAGCGCTGTGCCCTCGAAGACCCCGGACTTGAAGTGGCGCTCGAGTCCAACGATGAAGGTGCTCTCGAGGCAAAAATTTGCGCAACAGCGGCCCCCGCGTTCTACGTGTCGCCTGAACTCGAAGACGCTGCCGGACAATTCGAGGACGCTGGTTTTTATTGTGCAAAAGGCGACCACAGGACAATTCGATTCATTCCCGCGGCACGACAACCGTCAGAAATTCGCGCTCAGCCCAGCACAAAAACCCAAACGCACTCAGGCCTTCGCGTCTATCATTTACAGAATAGCTTTGAACACTGACGAGACCGTAAGGTTGCGCACCCAGCGTTCTTTTTTAAGCCACCACCCTGCGACGATCGCCTTGGGTATGTCCGAAAGCTTCGCAATGCCAAAGAGCGCGACAGGGCCCCAGGCCGTGTACCGCGCAATCACGAACGCGACAGGGATAAAAACTGCATAGGTGACACCTACATCGACCAGCAAGCCCATCAGAGTATCACCCCCTGCCCTCGAAACCCCGAACTGCGCGTTGAGCAGGCACCAGAGCGGCAGATAAATGCCGATCACAATTATGATACTGCGAGTGATGTGCTGTGCCGCATCAGAGAGATTGCCGAATACAAGAGGAACCGCCGCAGTCGAAAGCATGGCTGCAAGCCCGGCACCAACACCGAAGACGATTGAGCCCGCCATGATCCAGCGGGCCTTCGCGCGGCCTTCATCGAGCTTCCCCGCGCCGAGTGTCGATCCTACAATGACATTTGTCGCCGTATGTATCGCCGGAAACACTAAAAAGAACAGATTGGCCACGGACCAGCCCGCCGCCATCCCCGCGACCGTCTCGGGCCCGCCCCGCCGATTGTAGAGCGCAGTGATGATTGTTTCGGACACAACCCATGCCGTCTCGGAAAAGAACATCATCGCCGAGCGCGACAGCACTCCGCCCAGGAACTTGCCGTCAATCTTGAAAATGGCCTTGACCTTGAACGAGAAGGCAGGCTTTCTTTTCTGGAGCACAAATAAGAAGGCAGCAATCTCAAGGCCGCGCGCCATCACCGTGGCAATGGCCGCGCCGACCACCTCCAACCGGGGCGCCCCAAGATTTCCGTAAATCAGAAACCAGTTGCCTATCGTATTCGCGATCGCCGCCCCTGTGGAAACGATGAGCGGCACCTTCGGCTCTCCAATGTCGCGGAACGAACTGCCGATCGCCCCCGAAAGCGCAAGCGGGATGAACGAAAACGAGACCGCCCTCATGTACCGGGCACCCTCGGCGACAATCACCGCTCCCTCGGCATTGTTCGACACCATAAGCGAAAGAAGTGCCTCGGGAACAAGCTGGCATGCGGCAAAATACAGTATAGAGATGCCCGTTCCCATCACAAGCTTGAACCGGAAGGACTGCATCATGCCTTCGCGATTCTGCGCACCCCGGTGCTGCGAAAGGAAAATCCCTCCCGCCATCGACACGACATTGATGATCACCATGAAGATAAAATTCACCTGATTGGCAATGTTGACGCCTGCCATCTTCGCATCGCCGAGCCCGGCCACCATGAAATTGTCCACAAGCGAAACAAGTCC
Source organism: Spirochaetaceae bacterium UBA6243 (assembly GCA_002441395.1). Classification (GTDB taxonomy): domain Bacteria; phylum Spirochaetota; class Spirochaetia; order Treponematales; family Rectinemataceae; genus Rectinema. The sequence continues at coordinate 17,194 of DJVZ01000034.1, forward strand.
TGTAATAAGGCTTTGCAGCATGACAGGAACGGCGAGCGCGAGCGCCTCACGATAAAAAGGCCCGGGGCCAAAAAATCTCAGAGGACGAGCAAGGGCATGGATGGATTTATTCAGCATATTCTTTTCAGTGACTATTGGTGCTGACATCATTGCATAGAATTCGATTCTTTGCTAGCCGAGCGACGGGGTCCATTTTGCTCTATTTGACGCCCAATGGTGTGGGCAGTATACTTTACTTGCTGACCGCTTTGGGTTATATGACAGAAATTGATAAGAAGAAGGCTGGGTTTCGCAAAGGAGTCTGAATAAACATGAGCACTGAAGTTATCCTAACTACTGAAAATTTCAAGCAGGAAGTATTGGAGTCGAAAATTCCCGTCCTCGTAGATTTTTGGGCTGAGTGGTGCATGCCCTGTAAAATGATCGGTCCCAGCGTCACTCAAATTGCAGAAACATACAAAGACAAAATCAAGGTGGGAAAACTCAATGTCGATGATCAAGGCGACATCGCCTCGCAATACGGCATTATTTCCATTCCGACACTCATTGTGTTCACCGAGGGTCAGGTAGCCCGTCAGAAAGTTGGTGCGATACCCCGCCACGAAATTGAAAAGCTGTTCAAGGACCTCATCTAGCGACAAATCCGGGACTCTGACTGCCGCTTTCGCCTACACCCCAGGCACTCGCTCCATAGGCTGATGTTGTGGTCCTGAGCAAAGGCCTTGTAGTCGAAGGCTTCCACAGCAGTGCGTTCTCCCATTTTGGCGGCGAATCGAAGTGCCAGCGCCCTGCATCGGCGAGCTCCTGCACAAGAGCGACAAGCCTTGAGGATTCCACTGTGCCGGTTTTCGAACTCTCCGCATAGAAAAGGCCATCGACCGGCGCGGCTCCTTCCCGTCCGTACACTGAAACAGCCCCGCTCGCATCCGGCAGTCCCCCCGCATCAGACCAAAAATCCCGCCCGGCCGGCGTCGCATCGATGCCGCCCGACAGCCCCAGATCATTCCCCGACTCATTTCTCTCATCGGCGATGCCTTCCGGTGCCAGGTGCAGCACGATGACCTCACCCGCACTCACCTCACACCCGGGGAAATCATATCTCATTGTCTTGGCCGAGCTTGCCCACTGCACAAACATCCCGCCCAGATTCCCCGCTTCTTTGACATACAATTCGACATAATCTCGGTGCGGCGATTTTTTCGATGTGTTTTTGGCAGTCTGCACTTCGGTGAGCAACAGGGCGGCGGGCCGATCGTTATATCCTTTAAACTGAACCTGCACGTGCGTGCTGTTGCCGCACAAATCCTGCACGTTGCCTGCAAGTATCACCGCCTCTCCGGGCGTTGGCTGAGGCTCAAAACTGATATTTACAATGCCCTCGGCACTTTCAGCGGACACAATAAAGTTTTTGGGCTCTGCTGAGAAGCTGCCTTCCCTGACCTGAACAGGTTCATCGAACTCGAGCACGAATTCACGGGCATTCTCGAGCTGTGCACTTTTCACGATCGGCGGGCGTATATCGCCAAGCACCGCACTTTCGATGCCTGGAGGTGCACAACTCACGATTATCCACGATAAGAGGCCAAGCATCAAAGACTTGCGGCACAGACGCGCGCTGACAGCCATGGACCTTCTGGCCTCATTTTGATCTCTGATTTTCCCCTTCTGCGACATAGAGATGCTCCTTGAGCGAACCAAAGCGCCTCATT
>DJVZ01000034.1:18925-20084 GCA_002441395.1 Spirochaetaceae bacterium UBA6243
GTGTTCAGCATCCTCGGCCCCATCGCCGGCATCATGGAGATGCCCAGCTTACTCTCCCCACAACTCCACTTTTCCCCCTACAAAGCATTTTTTCTATAAAACAAGATTGACGGCGGTTTCAGAGCATCCTAAAATATTCTTTGGTAAAATTTTATAAAAACGCGATCCCATGATGCGCGAGCCTGTTGCGGCGGCCGCGTTCACCATCGCTGTCAGCACAATGCCTCATGGCGTGTGCACGCTATACGACTCACGGCCTTGCTCACAAATTCTCTAAAGGACTGCGAACGCCCCGCTTGTTCCGCACCGCAACATGCGTGTAAATCATCGTCGTCTGCACATTCGAATGCCCCAAAAGCTCCTGAATCGTGCGAATGTCATAGCCATCCTCAAGCAGATGCGTCGCAAAACTGTGCCGCAGCGTATGCGCAGACGCCATCTTCGAGATACCCGCACCTTGTATCCCTTCATGAATCCTTTTCTGGATCACCGAAGGATGTACGTGCCAGAACGCAACCTCGCCTGTCCGAGTGTTCGTACAAGGGCTCTTCGCAGGAAACAACCAGTACCAGCCCCATTCCTTCGAAAGCGAAGTATATTTCTTATTCAGAGCCTCAGGCAGAAAAACCCCCGGCAGATCACGCCGCCGCGCCTTATCCCAACCGACCTTCAGCTCAAGCAAATACGCCTGCAAATCTTTCTTGAGCACACCAGGAAGCACGGTGAGCCTATCCTTCCCTCCCTTCCCTGAACGAACCTCGATAGTCTCATTCTCAAAATTGAGGTCCTTCACCCTGAGCGAAAGGCATTCCTCAAGCCTGAGCCCACAGCCATACATCAGCGAAGCCATGAGGCGATACGGCTGCTGCAAATGCGCGAGCAGCGCGGCGACCTCATCGCGACTCAAAACCACCGGCAGCCGCTTTCGCTTCTTCGCCCGCAACACACTTGAAAGACCATCGATTTCAATGTGCAGCACCATTCTGAACAACACAAGCAGGGCATTCAGCGCCTGCTCCTGCGTTGAAGCGCTCACACGGACCTCGATTGCCAAATAACTTAAAAAGGCCCGTAAATGATCAGCAACAATGCAAAACTTTCCTTCCTTTTGTCTTACAAGCCCTCTTTTCCATATGAAATCGAGAAAGCGGCGCGTCCA
>DJVZ01000034.1:20145-22157 GCA_002441395.1 Spirochaetaceae bacterium UBA6243
ACTTTTTCACATCATTGCGCGGGATTACGTTTTTAGATTCAGCATCCTGCGCATTCACTGCCTTATTGTCCCCTGCATTCATATCCATAAAACCCATGAACAAACGAACCGACTGAAGCGCCAGGTTCACAATATTCTCAGGTTTTCGCTTCGATAATATATATCCAAAACCTTCGATCGAATGTTCCCGATTCTCCCGCCATGCCGGGTACAGTCGCACAAATTGTTCGACCCAAATGCACGCCCACTCAGCGCCCTTCGGGCGAAACCTGCACGTTTCCAGCAGATAACGCTTAAAAACAGTTTTTTCATACGGCGATCCCATACAATCCTTCCTTATCAAAGGGAGATAAAGCGGAGAAAAGGATGAGCGTAACCTCTAGGGCTATGCTTATACTGTCTCTATCTAATATGACGCAAAAATACTTATTGGCGCTTCAAAACTGTCTAACACTTCGGAGCGCAATCTTATCTCGGCGCTCTTCCGCACCGTTTCTGTTTTTATTTTCTTCACAGGTTTTCTAATGTAGAATATGTTAGGCAGGCGCTACGCGCAGGGAGAATAACCATATGTCGGGAGAAAAAACATTTGAAATTGCAAAGGAAATAGCAAAAAAATGTCCCAAATATAATGTATTTTGTGCTCATAATCAGAAAGATAGAAATATACCCAAAAATATGAAAATTCATAAAACAAGACTATGTTTAGCAGAAACCAAAAGCCATTCGACTACTATATCTGATTGTGATATTAGTATTGTATATGAAAAGATAATATTAGCAATATTTGAAATTGAAGAAAAAAATGAAATTGTACCTAAGAAAATGTTTGGAGATATTATACCATTCATTCTTGCTAAGAGCTGCTATATTGATGGGACTGAATATTATTTGAATGATCGAACTCAATATGCTGTTTTTGGATTATCAGATGTGGATGGGCAGAAAAATATTAAGATTGATTATGTTATCAATCAATTAAAAAAAATTGACTCTAGAAGAAACTCTATTGGGCAAAGAATAGCAATTATTCCTTTTAAAGCTAATGAACTTGAAAAAATAATAAAGTATATACAAGATATATTAAAAATATCTGCTTAACAACCGTTTCAACCTTTAACGCTATTGTCACACGATTTATGCAGCTCACTTGAGCCCACACCGCAAGCTGTGAGCCATTTACACTTCACAATCAAACGCATGTTAGGCAGACGCTATCGCGCAAATTAGCTAGAGTAGCGAGAAAACAATGCATGATATTTTACAGAACAACAAAGATATTATGTCAAATATTAAAACCTTCTATGCACATGAAAAAAGTATTATAGAAGATTTAGATAAAATTAATGATCAATACTTTATGCTTGAAAGCAAAAACAAAAAAACAGAAATAGTTGTTCCAATATTTTTACTTTTAACGACACATAAATCTTTTATTGCATGTATAACATTACTACAATCACTTCAATTATCATCCTGCTATACATTAACAAGAAGTATTCTAGAAAGCTCTGCATATGCCTATTATATTGATCATGACAAAAAACGTAAAAATATTTATATCAGTAGAAATTTAAATAAAGAAAGGGAAAATGATACCAAAAAAGAATTTACTATCAAAAAAATATGTAAATATATTAGAGGAAATAATATTGAATTATGTAATAAATTTGAAAAACTATATAATGAAGCTATTGATAAAGGAGCGCACCCCAATATAGAGAATATTAGGCCATATTTTACTGTAAATGAAAAATTTGAATATAAATATGATTTTTTTGAGACAAGAGAGGAAATAATTGTACACACCAGTTCACATATAATTGAAGTTGGTTATTTTTCAATAAAGATGTTCAAAGAAATTTTGGATGCCTAACAACCGCTTGAACCAGTCTTGCGCTTTGTCACGATGCTTGCGGTGCTTCAGTGTCCAAAAGAGAACACGCACCGAGAAAAGGAAAAGGTTAACTAAAAAGTGAAGCTGCCGCTCAACCAGCACGCATCGCGCCAAC
>DJVZ01000010.1 GCA_002441395.1 Spirochaetaceae bacterium UBA6243
CCGGCTGTCAATGCAGTATTCGAAATCTTATGGTATGATGAAACGGATGGTGCGGAGGAGCACGAAGATGAGAATTCTCAATTTTGGTTCGCTGAATATCGATTATGTGTATCGCGTCGATGAATTCGTAAAACCGGGGGAGACGAAGGCGGCGCAGACGCTTTCTGTATTTGCGGGAGGCAAGGGGCTCAATCAGTCCCTGGCGATGGCGAGGGCGGGGCTGAACGTCGTCCATGCGGGAAAAATCGGCGCGGAAGGCGAGTTCCTGGTGAAGACACTGAACGATGGCGGCGTCGACACAAGCCGCATCGAGATAGCAAAAGTCGCCACGGGGCACGCGATCATCCAGGTCGATGATAAAGGAAGAAACTGCATTCTTTTGTTTGGCGGCGCGAATCAGGACATCAACGAAGCATATATCGACCGGGCCCTCGCAGGCTTTGGCCCTGACGAGATGTTGGTGCTCCAGAATGAGATATCTTCGATGCCGAGCATCATTGCCAAGGCAAAGACAAAGGGCATGACCATCGTGCTCAACCCCTCGCCATACTCGAATCTGGTGCCGAGCTATCCGCTTGAGCTTGTGGATGTTTTCATCATGAACGAAATCGAGGCGGCATATCTTTCGGGAGAAAGTGCTCCCGAAAGGGCGGCGAACCTGCTGATGCGCAGTTTCCCGCAGGCCAGGATCGTGATAACGCTTGGTGAGGCCGGTTCGATGTGCGCGCACAAGGGAGAGATCGTGCGGCAGAAAGCCTACAGAGTGCGGGCGGTGGATACCACTGCCGCGGGGGACACTTTCTCGGGGTATTTCCTCGCGGGGCTCGTCGAGGGGATGGATATCGCGGCGGCACTGGATCTGGCGGCGCACGCGGCCTCGATCTGCGTCACGCGAAAAGGCGCTGCGGATTCGGTGCCGTGGCGGAAGGAATTGGAAACGAGGGAGCAGGTATGAGAGAGACGAACAATGTGATGCGCGGCATATCGAAGAATAGGCGACCGATGGGGCGGCGCGCGTTTTTTTCAGTGTTTTTGTTGGGGATTTTCGGGGTGTGCGGCTTTGCTCCCGTAGGGGCCCAGCAGAACGGGCCATCGCAGGAAAGCCCTATGACATTGGAGGGAGACTGGTCGGGCTTGCTCAGAGTCGGAGCGACAAGCCTGCGAATCGTGTTCCATGTCACCGCCGCCGGGACGCAATATTCCGCGACGATGGACAGCCCGGACCAGGGTGCGAGGGGCATTCCGGTTTCAGCGGTTCGCATTGATGGCAGGAACGTGGCCTTCGAGGTCGCGGCGATTGGCGGCAAGTACAGCGGAACGCTTAATGAGACCGGCGCGCTTGAAGGCACATGGAAGCAATCGGGCCAGTCGCTCCCCCTCAATTTGGAGAGACAGTCCGCTCAGACGCCACAAAAGCCTGCTGCAGCGAGCGGGGAGCCATCGCCTCCGTTTCCATATATTGTAAAGAATGTCGAATTCAGCGATGAAAAAGCAGGCATTCAGCTGGCGGGCACTCTCACGTACCCGAAAGGGAAGGGCCCTTTCCCGGGGGTTGTGCTTGTTTCAGGCTCGGGGCTGCAGAATCGCGATGAAGAAATTCTCGGCCATAAGCCTTTTCTCGTGCTGGCGGATTATCTGACGCGGCGCGGCATTGCGGTGCTTCGCTACGATGACCGCGGCGCGGGGGGCTCAAAAGGCAGTTTCCAGTCGGCCACTACCTTCGATTTCGCCGACGACGCCCAGGCCGCGGTCGATTTTCTTGCAAGGCAGACAGGGATCGACGCGCACCACATCGGCGTAATCGGCCACAGCGAAGGGGCGATTGTCGCTTCGATCCTGGCGGCCCGCGGCGCGGAGGACACTCAGGACGCGAAAGTGGCGTTCATCGTGCTTTTGGGAGGGCCAGGAGTGCGGGGCGACGAACTGCTCCTCATGCAGAACGCGGCGCTGGGTCGGGCCTCGGGCCTGAGCGAGTCACAGATTGCCCAGGCGAACAAAATCAACCGCGAACTCTATTCGATCGCCATGAGCGAGGGAGATGTGTCGACGCTCCGAAAAAAAATAGTTGACACCATGAATGGCGTGATCGAGTCGACTCCAAGTCTGACGGCACAGCAGAAGGAGGCCCAGAAGGCACAGGTAGAAGCCCAGGCGGATCAACTGCTTTCGCCCTGGATACGAACGTTTCTGTCGCTCGATCCTTCGGAATATCTGAGAAGAGTCCAGGTGCCCGTACTCGCCCTCGATGGCTCGAAAGACCTGCAGGTGCCGGCGAAGGAGAACCTGGCGGCGATTAGCGCGGCCCTGAATGCTGCGGGCAATCACTCGGCGACAATGACCGAGCTTGAGGGGCTCAATCATCTTTTCCAGCACGCGAACAGCGGCCTTCCTTCCGAATACGGCGAGATAGAGGAGACCTTCGCTCCGGAAGCTCTGAAACAGATTGGCGACTGGATTCTGAGCGTGGGTGCGCGCTGAGGCGTGGCGTCTTTAGAGACGCAAGATTGTCAGGCGACAGCGTTGCGCGTCCGGCTTCGCATCGAGTCTCAGCATGAAATATCGCTCGGGCTCTGTCGGCGCGAGCGCACAGTGAGTTTTTCCCTCGATCTTGAGCGACGGCTCCGCGACAGTGGCGCCTGAAACGCTGATGGAAGCGCCGCGGGGGAACTGCAGCATTGGCACGAACACTTCCGAGGGCGCCGAGATTGAGGTATCCGGCGCATATTCGAGGATGAACCTGCCGTGTCCTTGATCGAACTGCATGCGCAGAATATTCCCCGCGACGGCCATCGCGTAGGGCCGGACGAATCCCGCAAGCGCCCGCCCGCCGCCATCTTCCACGCAGAACACAGAAAGGTCTTCTCCGTTCCAGCCGTCGCCGTGCGCATGCGTGTTGTCTGCGGTGTAGTTCCAGAGCGTTGCGCTTAAAAGATTTGCGTCGAGCGCTTCGTAGTATGCCGAGAGCGCGCGCTGGTGCACCCCGAAGTCGCCGCTGCGAAACGCCTTCCGGCCGTTGAGGTCGAAGGGGAGACCGAATTCGCCGAGCAGCGTCGGCGCGTTTCCCATAAAATCCCGGGAATACCGCACAATGCGCGCCAGGGCTTCCCGAAAATTGCGCCTCACCGCGCGAGGCCCGATGATCACTTTCTGCAGTGTAGAATCGTAGGCCAGGAACCCCGTCCATCGCTTCAAAGTGAGCGTCAGCGAATCGTACCAGTGCGTTTCGTTGACAAGGGTGGAAACCTCCGGCGCATTGCCGGTCTCCTGTGGTGGGGTTTCCAGAGAAGCGTCTGTAAAAGCAGGCATTTCTCCCAAAGGCGAACTCTCCACGAATATCATNNTAGCGCTGGTTGAATATGCGATGGAACCTTGGATTTTGTGAGCTGGAGGCCTCATTTGAGCCTATTCCGGCCCGCGCGAACCACTGGGGTTTTTTGAGCACCGCCTCGCCATGCTCGATCTCCCATATCCCGACCCTGCGCCAGATACAGGCTTCTCCATCTTTCCACGCCCTCGTGCCAGGCGTGCCGAGAGAAACCCGTCCCACGGAGCGCATCCTGCCGCCTTTTACCTCAATATGCTCCGCGGTAGTGGCAACCCCCTCTCCCGCGCACATCGCCTCCCATGGCGTCGGCGCCAGGCCTGGAAGCAATAAATCGTTTCTCGGAGCCCGAATGTCTCCGATACCGATAAACCCTTCGCCAGGTTCGTTCATCGACCCGAAACCTGCTACATTCGGATATGCGGCCAGACGCTCTGCCAGCATGCCGAAAGCTTCGATATAGCGTCCCTGCAGAAAATCCTGAATAGGCTCTCCGGCGACTTCGATGCCGGGCGTGAAATCGTTGCCCGCGAAAAACAGCGTGAACATCGTCGCGCACGCCAGCCTCAAGTGGTTCGAGAACCACTGCATCTGGGGATAACGCTCGCCCATCTCCTGGTGAAGCATCGCCGCGCCGCTCGCGTGGAGATTGCGCGGCTCAAACCCAACGGCCTCGAGCGTCCACAGGGGAGCCCCGTCTCCACCCGTCCACCGCGACCACACATCCTGATGCGGATCGATGTAGAGCGATATGCCGTGGCGCGCCGCCGCTTCGACGATCCCTTCGAGATATTCGAGGTACACGGAGTCGTACAGGCCCGGGCCGGCATGCTCGAGTGCTTCCCATGGTACCACGAGGCGCACAAAATTCTGCCCCCATCTCGCCAGCCTCGAAAAATGCTCGTCCGCTTCTTCGGGCGGGAAGGGCCGCCCCACGAACGACACATGCGCTCCATCGTAGAAGCCTTCCCGTGCATGGCTCCGCCCGTCCGGCACGGTTGGCACTTTACTGCTCCCGCCGAGATTTACTCCGCGCAGCATGAGCCAGCGTCCGGACTCATCGGTGAAATGTCCGCAGGCGGTGCCTGCGATCATCATTGGCTCCTCCCCTCGCAATTTAATGCTCTCTATGTTTCTATATGTCAGCATATACAAGTGCTTGTCATAGAGCAAGAAGCATACTGTAAATTCTCTCTTTACAGGTTATGTTGTGCGTTCTACAATAAAAGTACGCAAACCAGAACAAAGGAGGTATGCATGAAAAAGATTCTATTCGTATCGGTTCTTGCCGTGGCGCTGTTGTTCAGCGCGACAGCTCAGGCAAAGTATGGTCCCTATGCGGACAAGGTCATCTATGATGTGAGGATGGATCAGACCATCGCCATCAAGGATACCGCGGAGGGGAAGACCGATGTCTTCTTTACCGGTATCGACGGAAAGACCTA
>DJVZ01000012.1 GCA_002441395.1 Spirochaetaceae bacterium UBA6243
GTAATTGTCGATGTCGGCGATTGCGCCATCGATCAGCGCTCTCACTCGCGCAAGGGTGATGCGGAAGGAATAGACGGAGCTTTCCAGCCGCTTCAGGAGGTTGATGCACATGAGGCGGCGGATACCGATTTCGCGGCCGGCGCGGTCGATGTTGGCACTGGGATCTATATATTTCGCCCGCTTGCTGTCCAGCAGGAAATCGGTCGGTACATACACGGCAAGGTTGAGCAGCATCAACTCTTCGTAAATTTCGTCGTAGTCGATTGCCGAAGGCAGGTCGGTCAGCTTCGGGCGCAGGGCGAGCGGCTTCATCCTTTCGGGAAATTTTCCGATCTTCGCGATGTCGTAGTATTTCTCAATATGCCTGCGCGAGCGCGCGATCGTCACGCTGTCGAGCACCGTGAAGAAATCGAAATCCAAAGCGTGCAGGAGGTTTTCGGTTGTGCGTTCCCTGGGATCGAGCTTGCTCCACCTGGTGAATGCGGTCTGCGCATCGCGGAAGATAAGATCGATCGGCTTCGATGTGCCGAGTTTGTCGTTAATCAGCGCAGGTTTGCCTTCATAGGCCAGTTCAAGCTGATGCCGAAGGTCGGAAAAATTGTTGTTGACGGGGGTCGCCGAGAGCATCAGCACCTTCGTCTTGATGCCCTCGCGGATAACTTTGTTCATAAGCCGCAGGTAGCGGTTCTCTCGCCTGTCATCGCCGCGCCCCGAATAATCGCCGCCATTGCGGAAGTTGTGGCTCTCGTCGATGACGAGGAGGTCGTAGTTGCTCCAATTCAGCTTCGCGAGATCGATATGCCCGGTCATTCCCGCGTCGCGCGACAAATCGGTATGGTACAGCACGTCGTAGCGCAGGCGGTCGCGGGCTATCGGGTTGTTCAGGTAGTTCTGGCGGAACGTGTTCCAGTTTTCGCTGAGTTTCTTCGGCGTAAGCACAAGCACGTTGCGGTTGCGAAGTTCATAATATTTTATGACGGCGAGAGCGGTGAAAGTTTTCCCCAAGCCGACTGAATCGGCAAGGATGCAGCCGTCGAATTTTTCCAGCTTATTGATGACCGCGAGGGCGGCGTCCTTCTGGAAATCGTACAACTTATTCCAGATGGCTGTTTGCTTAAAGCCCGTCGCCTCGTTCGGCACTAGATCCTCGCTTATGTCCTCCAGGAACTCATTGAAAATGTTGTAGATGGCGACGAAGTAGACGAACTCCGGCGAATTTTCGTTGTAGGCCGCGGTGATGCCATCGACGACCTGGTCGGTCACGTCCTGAAGGAGGCTTTTGTCGTTCCAGATCTGCTCGAATTTCTTGACGTACTGACCGGCAAGCGGCGCGTCGATCCGGTTGACAAGGTTCATTATGGTATTGCCGCGTTCGCAGCCCAAGTCCGAGGTGGTAAAGGAATTGATCGGGGAATACGCTATTGTCTCCGATGGCTTGACGACGCTCAGGAATCCGCTCATCTGGCCGCCGGTTACGTTGGAACGGAAGTGCGCCTTTTTCCGTATCCATTCCGCGCATTCGCGGGCAATCGCCTTTTGGGTCAATTCATTGCGGAGCTTAACCTCGAACTCCGTGCCGTAAAGCGAGCGTTCGCGGTTAAGGCGCGGGATATAGAATTCCCGCTTTTCTTTCGGGGCTTTCTCGCGCAAAAAGGTCGGCGAGGTGAACAGGAAGCGCAGCTCGTCTATCCCTTCGAGCTGCTTCTTCAGCGCCTCGTAGGCGTATATCGAAAAACAGGCCGCGGCGATCGAGAGCTTGTCTCCCTTCGATATCGTCGCCGCCAAATCGTCCTTGAGCGTATTATTTACGTTGTCAAGAATTTGCATGCGTTTTCTCCCGCCTGGCCGGCGCGCAACGATTTCTATGCACGGTACATCTTAGTATACCATAGCTTCCCGTGAGCTGTGTTGTTCAAGTCCCACTGCCGGCAACCTCTTTTTGATTTTTTTGTCTTTTTTGCTCTTCCAAAATTTAAAGAATTATATATAATAATTACTCGATAGGCTCGTTGCAGCCTCTTTTAATGCTATTAGGGGGTCACCTAATATGAAAAAATTTCTTATTGCCGCGCTGGTGCTGGTAATGGCAGGCGCGGTATGGGCACAGACGCCGGGAGGAATCAGCTCGGCGATGTCAACGCGCATGGAAGCCGATTTCACCAAGATCGTCACCGACATGGGATGGGGAACTGTCGACACGGTCCGTCCGGTGCTCGCAGAGAGAATGTGGGACTACTACTTCTTCTATCCGGTCCTGAATAAAGACAAACAGGTCACCGGGTATGTGTGGTGGGCAAAGAATGTCCGCATCGCTTCCCACTATGAGGATATTCTCGCGATCATCAATCCTGATGGCACTCTGCAGAACCTGTGGGTCGGCGCCAACAGTCGCCACGCGGATTTCTATACCGATTTCGCCAAGAAGTCTCAGGGCGCGGCGATCCAGAAATTCATCGGCATGGATTCCAAGCGCGACTGGAATGAAGCGACCGATGCGGTCTCCGGCTCGACGTTCTCCGCGTACAAATATTTCGGCGAACTGAAAGCGGTGCTCGCCTGCTTCAAGATTTATGTGATCGACGCGGGAAAACTCATAAAGTAATTCAATTTCAGAAAGACCGGCCGGCGGAGCTTCAGAATGCGCCCGAAGTCTCCGCGTGTCGGTTTGAATGGAAAAGGGCTGCCCCATGGTGTGACCATGACAAGGCAGCCTTTTTTATGCCCCGGGAAATTCTAAGTTTGAGCCCTCTGTGCTCAATAGTGTGCAACAAACGTAAAATTCCAGAAGAAGCCCTGCGGGCTGGAATAGTATATCGGAGCCAGAGGATCATGAATCGGCCAGCGCCATCCCGCGTATGCGCCCAGCCAGAGGAAATTCAGCACCGAGAGTGAAACGCCTGCGCCGGTTGAGGCAAAAACGCCGGAATTGTCCGCGAGAGATGATCCGTTGGGGGAACCGTAGAGCCCGGCATATCCCGCGGCGTCTGCGAATATATAGCCTACAGGATAGACTACGAGATTTTTGAAAAGCGAAGGTCCCGCGACTCGCAGTTCCGCGCTGGCGTAGGCTTTGGCCGGCGATTCATATCCCCAGGACTGTGCCCCGCGCACCATGTCTCCGATACCCTCTGTTCCGACAAGTCCGCCGAACGAGGTGAGCACTTCCTGGGGAATAGCGGAGCCCGCCGCGTAGTCTCCAGCGCCGTAAAGGACAAGGTAAGGAGCGATTAAGGACGGATTTCTCAGTGTGTTGCACTCTGCTGAAAGCGGGATGAACGCTTCGGCGGTCAGATTTGCCCGTCCATAATTCGTCGGCGTACTTGTGAAGCTGGCGAATTGCGGACTGTACTCCACCGAAAGCTCGGCATAGGTTCCTGTTTTTCGGTTGATTTCTCTCCACCGGCTTGAATCGAAGGCTATGCCCGCGGTGCCCGAGACCGATTCGATGTTTTGCGCGTCTGTGAAAAGCGTTGTGGGGAAGCTCGTTGCGTTCGACTCATACCGCCCGCGCACGAGGCCGAAAAGCCAGGCGGCCGCGTCGTCGTCTCTGATTAAATACTGTCTCAGGCCTATTTCCGCGAGCGCATTTGTCCAGTAAAAGCGGTTTGTGCCATCGATGGTCGCTGGTTCGGCAATGGGGACAGATGTCGTTGTGTCGCGCAAGATCATTCTCGACTCATAGCCGGCGGCTCCCCGCAGCGTGAGCGATGTCATGCTTCCCAAGGGAATTTCGAGGGCGAGGTCGGCGCCTGCCGGCAGAGGCAGTCCGGCGATGATGTCGCTGTTCGTCTTGATACTGTTGAGCGAAAAAGAAATGCCCGGCGAAGCGGAGACGTACATCGATCCATAGAAAAGAAGTAACGACAGAGCGAAAAGTGTTCGCTTTGACATAGCGCGGGTCCCTCCTTAGAATTTCTTCGGCATTAGAGCCGCTTCCCCGGTGTATACCAGGTTGTGTCATCGAGGTAATGCAGTCGGAGCTTCCAGCTTTCGGGCACTCCGAAGGCTTTGTGGATGGCGCCGAGCACAATCCCCGAGGTTCCTTCGACGATTATCCGCTCGAGCGAACACTCCATCCACGCCGCGACTCCTTCAGGGATACGGATGTCGATGGATTGTGCGGTGAAATATGGCACTTCAAGAAGCTCGAATTTGTCGACATCGAAGCCACTGACCGCCCCGGCGCGCTCAATCAGCGCGCGCATTTCGAAGGAAGGGAGCGCGACGACGAATTGGCCATTCTCCTGAATATCGCGGAAGGTCTTATGCGAAGTATCACAGACGAGGAGCAATTTGCTGACCGGATCGTATTCATACGGCGTACACCATGCGAGCGGCGCGAAGTCGTAGCGCAGAGCGGAACTTTTGGGTGTCGAGCCTCGCGTGCAGAGCAAGATCAGCCCGCCGGGATTCTGAAGGCTGTATGCCTTTCCCGCGGGAATTTCTTTATATTTTTCCGGAATGGAAGATGTGGCCATAAACCCTCCTTTGATGCTTCGATGAGGATTATTTGCGCCTATGGAGAGGCGCACTCATGGAGCATTTATTGTCCTCTGGCAAGATGCTCAATCAGTATTTTAAGGCCAATGAGGATCAGAATGCTACCTCCGGCTATTTCTGTCCACTCTTTGAGAACGTTTTTGAGGCGTTTGCCAAATTCGATGCCAAGAAGACACACCCCAAAGGTCGTCACGCCGATGATGAGGCTGGGGATGAATATGGACTCGCCCAGAATACTGTACGAGAGGCCGACGGCCAAGGCATCGATGCTCGTGGCAAACGCGAGCACAAGAAGCGTGTCCCATTTCATGATGCCGTTCACCTTTGGGCTCTCGTCGGGATCGGGACAATCGGCTTTTTTTCGCGCCCGAATGGCCTCGTAGAGCATTTTGCCGCCGACCACGGCGAGCAGCGCGAACGCGATCCAGTGATCAAATCCCTGAATAAACTTGCTGAAGGCCGAGCCGAGCAGCCATCCGACAATCGGCATGAAGAATTGAAACAGGCCGAACATGAACGCGGCGCGCAGGCCGATCAGGAGAGGAAGGGCGTCGGTACAGGCCGCCGCGGAGGCGGAGACCGCAAAAGCATCGGCGGCAAGGGCAAAGCCTACAAGAATATAAGTCAGCATGGCCAAGAATCCTCAGTCTAGCATGAAGCGAACAAGAGCGCTAGGAAATTGTGTAAACCGCCTTTTCGAGCTGTTCGAGCGCTTTTACAAGGATACTCCGGGGACATGCGATGTTGAGGCGCATAAAACCCGACCCGCCTGTTCCGAACATGGTCCCATCGTCGAGCCAGAGCTTGGCGTCTTTCAGGAACAAGGCGTGAAGCTGGGCGTCGCTGAGCCCGAGGCCGCGGCAATCGAGCCAGGGAAGATAGGTGCCTTCGAGAGGGAACACTTTGATGACGGGAACGCGCTGGGCAAGGAAGTGCCGCACTGTATCGTAATTCTCTCTTAAATAAATCAATAGCTCTTCAAGCCATGGCTCACCCTTGTCATATGCCGCGCCCTGGGCGACCATGCCGAAGATATTGGACAGACCAAGACCTATATTTGTCACCTGCTGCACAAAGGCATTGCGCAGGCGTGCGTTGGGGATGACTATGTTCGCGGTCTGAAGCCCCGCGAGGTTGAAGGTTTTGTTCGGCGCGGTGAGGGTGATCGTTATGGCTGCCGCCTTGTCCGAAACAGTCGCCGTGCAATGATGAACCTCCGTTCCCAGGATGATGTCGGAGTGGATCTCGTCGGAGACTATCACAATGCCTCGCCCGGCGCAGATATCGACGAGCCGGGAGAGCTCGCCGGTGGTCCACACCCGCCCGACCGGATTGTGCGGGCTGCAGAGGATGAGAAGCTTTGTGCGCTCGTCGATCTTTTTTTCGAGATCGTCAAAAGCCATCGTATACCGGCCATCTTGAATCACGAGCGGGTTTTCCACCAACTGGCGTCCATTGTTCCGCACGGCGGACTCGAATGGATAATACACGGGCGGCTGCACGATGATTTTATCGCCAGGCTGCGTGTACGCGAGCACGGCGAGATTGAGGGCGGGGACCACGCCCGGCGAAAAGACTATCCACTCTTTCTTGATGTCCCAGGAATCGCGGCGCTTCATCCATTCGATGAAGGAGCGATAGTATTCTTCGGAACAGTTGGTGTAGCCATAAATGGGATGCGCGGCGCGATCCTGAATGGCCTCGACCACTTCGGGAGGACTCGCAAAGTCCATGTCGGCCACCCAGAGAGGAATCGCGTCACGGCAGTCCTCGGGAAGAAGCCCTGTATCCCATTTTATGCTGTGAGTCTTTGTTCGGTCGATCAGAGAATCAAAATTGTAGGGCACGATATCATCCTTATGCTTTGTAGGCTATTGCTTCGATTTCGACGAGGGCATCCTTCGGAAGCGCCGCGACCTGGAACGCGCTTCTGGCCGGAAAATCTTTCCTGAAGAAGTCACCATAGATTGCATTGACCGCGCTGAAATCGCGGATGTCTTTGAGGAATACGGTTGTCTTGACCACATCGGCGGGGGAACAGCCGCCCGCTTCGAGCACCGAGGCGAGATTATGCAGAGCCTGGGCGGCTTGCGCTTCGATGCCTTCGGCGAGGCCGCCTGTCTTGGGATCGATGCCGAGCTGGCCGGAACAGAATACGAAATTGCCGGCCCTGTTCGCGTGGCTGTAGGGACCGATCGCCGCGGGCGCGTTCGACGCGCCGATGCACTGTTTATTCATGATTACTCCTTGTAATATATATAATTATATACCATCGACCATGATGGCGTTTATGCGGGCCGGGGCAAACAGCCGCCAACCAGATGTATCTGACAAGTGCGCCAGCTTATTTCAAGAGCGCATGCTGGGCGACTTCGTCTGCCTTTTGGCGATTTTCGAGAGCCGCGATGATTGCCACCGCGAACTCGCCCGCGGTGCCGGGGCCTCGCGAAGTAATGATATTGCCGTCCACGACGACGCGCTCGGGAACAAAATGCGCGCCCTGGACCGAATCCTCTGTCCCCGGATAGCCTGTGAATCTTTTCCCCTGAAGCAAATTGCAGGCGCCGTGGAGGACCACGGCGGGCGCCGCGCAGATGGCCGCGATGAGCTTGCCCTGTGCATAATGGCGACTTATGAGGTTTCGTACCGTGGAACTCTCCGCAAGATTGCGCGCGCCCGGCATACCGCCAGGGAGGACAATCGCGTCGTAATCGCGCTCGAGGGCTTCTGGGCCCGCGTCGGTCTCGACGACGATGCCGTGGGCGCCCTTGACTTTCCTGCCGGCAATGCCCGCGATCGTGACATTGATGTCCGCGCGGCGCAGATAATCAGCCGGCGTAAGCGCCTCGACTTCCTCAAAACCTTCAGCGAGAAGCAGACATGCGGTTTTCATGTATTCCTCCTGTATTTTTATGCCAATCCGCCCAAAAGCATGCCAACGAGATATGCCGCCGATGCGGCGATACCGCCGACAAGCAGCATCTCAAGGCCACTCTTCAGCCACTTTTTGCCCGTTATGATGGTTTTCAGCGCGCCGAGACTGAACAAAGTCACGCCCGTCAGCACGCAGGCGAGCGGAAAGCGAATCGCATCGAGCGAAGGAATAAAGAGCGCCAACACATACGCCGAAATAGGCAAGAATCCGAACAATCCAAAGGAAATAAAAGTCGCAATCGCATTGGCCGTGGGCGACTCGTCCGACTGCATGATGCCCAGCTCTTCAACCATCATGGTGTCGACCCAGGCTTTTTTGTCTTTCGCGATGATCTCGACGGCGGCGTGGGCGTCTTCTTTCGACATGCCTCTGGCCGTATAGATTTCTTCGAGTTCTACCTTTTCGCCTTCGGGATAGTTCTCGACTTCCCACGCTTCCCGCTCCCGCTCGGCGGCCTCGTACTCGGCCTCGCTTTTTGAGGAGAGATAATCGCCTATCGACATTGAGAGACCGTCGGCAAGAAGGTTTGCGAGGCCAACGATGAGGACCACGCCGGGAGAAAGCGCCGCGCCCGCGACGCCTGCGGCGGCGGCGAACGTGGTGATGGTCCCGTCGAGACCCCCATATATGATGCTCTTTAAATATTTACCCTTGGTAGTGTGCTTTTCTTCGGCCTGGATGCCGGCGGGGGGAAGGTGGGCGCGGCGCGCGGCCTCGGGGTCGCGGCGTTTCCACGCTTCTTTCGCTTCATCGAGTCTGCGGGTGAGCATGAGACCTCCTTTGCAACTTTCATGCGTACAGTTTAGCGCAGAAGAAGGGGGTATTTAAAGGGTCCAGAGGGTTCTGGCGGGCTTTATCTGGATGGCCGAGTGGGGGTAGCGGAGAAGACCGGAGCCGCGTACGCGGCGAGGACTTCGGAGCGAGGGGGAGCGGCGGGGGCGACGCGTGAAGAAGTCTGGCGGCTCGGCTGGCGCGCTGGCCGGAGAAGCGCTCCCCCACCCAAAGAAAAGGCCGCCCCGAAAGAGGCGGCCATGATGTTCCTGCGGCGTGGATCAGCCGTGGACGTTGTAGAATGCTTTTCTGCCCCAATACTCGGCGATGCCCTCCATTTCGTCCTCGATGCGCATGAGCTGGTTGTACTTCGCGATGCGGTCGGTGCGCGACATGGAGCCGGTCTTGATCTGGCCTGTTTCGAGGCCGACGACGAGGTCGGCGATGAAGGTATCTTCGGTTTCGCCCGAGCGGTGGGATACGACGGCGGTGTAGCCCGCGCGCTTCGCCATGTTGATGGTCTCGATGGTCTCGGTGACGGTGCCGATCTGGTTGAGCTTGATGAGGATGGAGTTGCAGGCGCCCATTTCGATGCCTTTGGCGAGGCGCTTGGTGTTGGTGACGAAGAAGTCGTCGCCGACGATCTGAATCTTTTTGCCGAGCGCCTTGGTGAATTTGACATAGCCGTCCCAGTCGTTCTGGTCGAGGCCGTCCTCGATGGACACGATGGGGTATTTGTTCACCCACGTGGTGTAGAGCTCGATCATCTCGTCCGCGGAGAATGTCTTGTCGGGGTTGGACTTCCAGAAGCGGTAGCCCTTGCCGCCGCCTTCCTCGAAGAGCTCGCTCGCGGCGGGATCGAGGGCGATGGCGATCTGCTCGCCGGGCTTGTAGCCGGCTTTTTCGATGGCGCGCACGATGTAGTCGAGGGCGTCCTCGTTGCCGATGTTCGGCGCGAATCCACCTTCGTCGCCGACGGCGGTGTTGTGGCCTTCGGCTTTGAGGATGCCTTTGAGGGTGTGGAAGACTTCGGCGTTCATGCGGACGGCCTCGCGGATGGATTCTGCGCCGAGGGGCATGATCATGAATTCCTGGAAGTCGATTTTGTTGTCGGCGTGCTTGCCGCCGTTGATGATGTTGGACATGGGGACGGGCAGGAGTGTGGTGTGGACTCCGCCGAGGTATTTATAGAGAGGGAGGCCCAGATATTCGGCCGCGGCCCGGGCGGTCGCCATGGAGACACCGAGGATGGCGTTGGCGCCGAGCTTGCCCTTGTTTTCTGTGCCGTCGAGTTCGATGAGCGTGCGGTCGACGTCGACCTGTTCGAGGGAATCGAGGCCGCAGATTTCGCCGGCGATCGTGGTGTTGACGTTTTCGATGGCGGTGAGAACGCCTTTGCCCTGGTAGCGTTTCTTGTCGCCATCGCGGAGTTCGACGGCTTCATATTCGCCAGTGGAGGCGCCGGAGGGGACCGCGGCGCGGCCAAGGGTTCCGTCTTCGAGGACGACGTCGACTTCGATGGTCGGGTTACCGCGGGAGTCAAGTATTTCACGAGCTTCGACATATTCAATGATGCTCATGGATATCTCCTTATGAATTGGATATGTGATGAACGATACTGATATGAACTGAATAAGTCAAGACTTGGGTGGTTTTTGGAAGCTGCGGGGGAAGGGCGCGGCGGGAACGCGGAGGTCAGAGGAAGGGCCCGCGATACGCGCGCGAACAGCCGTCTGGAAACTGGTGCTACGGTCTCGCGAGCCGTGCCTCCGGCGGGAGATCGTCGAAGTTCCAGGGCAAGTTCGTTGGCACGATTATCTGCCGGGCGGAAGCGGCTTCCACGAACCAATGCAGGAGCGCGAGGGCCTTGTTCGACGCTGATTCGAACACCCGATCTCGTCCAATCGAGGGTGATTTCATCGAAGTGACAAAATAGAGCAGGACTCCTTCGGGGGACGGAGCGACAAGAAAGCCTGTCCGCAGCCCATCCACGGGGAGCACGGGTATTCCGATCAGCCGAAGCGGCGTGGCGTTGGTGTTCGTCATGAGAAAGCTTGTCTGCGACATGAAACACCGAACTTCGGTCACAGTGCCGTCAAATGTCTGATCCTTTTGGTATATGTAGGCCGGCCGGGAGAGAAGGGTGTGGAGTTCGGCCGCGGATGTAGGATCTTCGATTTTATTCCTATCTTTGGGATTGTCGAGTCGATGTACATCTGTGTAGAAAGTGCGCATTATTTTCCGGCTCGCGGACCAGTACTGTATGCCTTGAAGCGAACTGAATTGGTTGAACAGCAGTCCGAGCGAATCGAGCTGTGTGCCGGCGCTATAGGGATTCGCGGCGGTCGGGGCCGGCAGGAAGACAAGCGCCTCAATGATCAGGTTGCTGGCGGTGCCTGCGGAGTTGATGTGGTCGACAACAGTGGAGGCTCCGTCGAGGGATGGAGCCAGCATAAGACCGCCGCCGATGTGCTCCGCGGTGCGGAGGATAGGAGAGCCCGGCTGGAAGCTGACTCCCTGGGGGAGTGCCGCCTGAAAAGCCGCAGGCAGCTGAGAACTTATTTTTGATATGGGGATTGAGGCTGGAGAGCCTGAAGCTTGCTGGGCAAAAAGGGGGAATGTTGCTGTCCCGATGAGAGCTGTGGCGATAAAGGCAGGAAGGAGAAACTTTTTCAACCTCTGTACCCAAAATTTCATTGTTTTTTCCTTATTTATATGGGATTCGGGGCTTGCGGGTCGGCATGCCGAGAACAGCGAAGACAGAGATCGCTGTAATTATTTTTTGGACAAAAATCTATTCAAGTTTAAGCACATCATACATGCGCTGCAGGTCTTCCTGTGAATAGTACAGGATTTTTATCGTGCCGCCATCGAGGCTGCCCTGGATCTCGACTTTTGTGCCAAGCCGTTCAATAAGCTTCTCTTTGAGTTCCTTGAGAAGAGGGTCGAGCGATGCTTCAACGCCTTCGTGTGCCGCGAGGTGCGGTTTTCGCGATTTTGCCTTTCTTGCCTGGAGTTCGCTCTGCAGTTTTTGTGTTTCCTGTTCGGTTTGGCGCACTGAAAGGTTGTCTTCGCGGATACGATCGAAGAGTTTCTTGCGCTCCTCCTGGTCTTCAATTGAGAGAAGCGCCCGCGCGTGGCCGGAGCTGATGGTGCCCTGTTTAATTGCGGCTTGAATATCTTCAGGAAGCCTTAGAAGGCGAATGGTATTCGCGACGGTTACGCGGTTTTTGCCCACCATCTCGGCGACACGTTCCTGTGTTGCTCCTGATATCTCCATAAGCTTGACGTAGGCTTGCGCTTCTTCAATGGGATCCAGATCTTCGCGCTGGATGTTTTCGACGAGCGAGAGCTCGAGGTGTCGGTCGCTGTCGTTTTGAGCCCGCACGATGACGGGCAATTGTTCCAGGCCCGCTATCTGTGCCGCGCGATATCTTCGCTCGCCCGCGATGATTGTGTATTTGCCTGCCTCTTGCTCATGCACGAGAAGCGGCTGCAAAAGCCCATGGCGGCGAATGGACTCGGCAAGTTCATCCAATGATTCCTGGGAGAAAGTTTTTCTAGGCTGGTCGGGATTTGGAATCAACGTTTCGATAGAGACGAGCCGCACGATCGATTCGGGAATTTCCTGCGACGATTGCTCGAAAAATTGCTGATGTTCAGGGATGAGGGCCCCAAGGCCCTTCCCAAGACCGAATTTAGCCACGGTTCATAATCTCCTTTGTCACGGCCTCGTAACTCTTCGCGCCGATGCATGTAGGATCGTACATGATTGCCGGAAGCCCGTGCGAGGGTGCTTCGGAGAGCCGGACATTGCGCGGGATGATGGTTTTGAACACTTTGTCTTTGAAGTATTCGGTCACTTGGCGGACAACTTCCTGGGAAAGCCTTGTTCGCGCATCGAACATGGTGAGCAAGATGCCGCCGATCTTTAAGTTTGGGTTGATGCTCTTTTGCACGAGGCCGATGGTTTGGATGATGAGCGAGAGTCCTTCGAGGGCAAAATATTCACATTGCAGAGGAATGACGACTTCGGTAGCCGCGGCCAGCCCATTCAAGGTGAGCACACCAAGGGATGGAGGACAATCGATGAGAACGAAATCGTAGTCGTCCACGATGGGAGCTATTGCGCGCCTAAGGTAGTCGTTTCTGTCGGGGCGATCGACCAGTTCAATGGTCGCTCCGCTGAGGTCTACCGATGAAGGCGCAAGGAACAGTCGAGGGATAGCGAGTGGCTGGATGATATTCTTAATCTCCGTCAAGCCGGAAATCACGTGATAAATGTTGGAATGGGTAAGCTTGCCGCCGATTCCTGAGGTGAGGTTCCCTTGCGGATCGAAGTCGATGAGTAGTGTCTTTTTATGCAGAAGGGCGAGAGATGTGCCGATGTTGATAGCACTGGTAGTCTTTCCTACACCGCCCTTTTGATTGACAAATACGATAATTCGAGCCATTTTGCCTTCCCGACGTACTTTGCTGATTTTACCATATTGAGAGAGGTTCAGCTATACAGGCGTTGCGACCTTCTTGACCCTCGCGCCGCGAATCGATAATTTAATCCCATACAGGAGATAGTTATGCTTTTTGAAGAAGTGAAATCCGCGATAGAGAATGTGCGTCCGTCCTTGATGGCGGATGGGGGAGATATAGAGCTTGTGTCCGTGAGCGATGATGGTGTGGTCAAAGTCAGACTTACCGGAGCATGCGGTTCATGCCCTTATTCCATCATGACCCTCAAACAGGGCATTGAAGCATATCTCAAGAAAGCAGTACCTCAGGTGAAAGAGGTTCAGCAAGACTGACGCTCTGCAAGTTTTGTTGCGTTGCGGCGTGCAGATAACCGTCCGCGCTTTGTGTGAAGGGCCCGGGCGGTTTTTTATTCTTTTCCGGAAAATCCCATTGCTGCAGAGATTGCCCGCGCGGCCTTCGTCACGTGAATCGCTGCTTTCTCCGGCTCAAGCTCCGGCCGGGATTCCAAAAACCATGACGTGCTGATCGAAGAGATGATTTGACTCCGATAATCGCGGATTGGAGCCGCCACGCAGTTCACTCCGGGCTCGGCTTCCTCGTTATCGTGAGTCCATCCTCTCGCCTTACAATGGTGAATGTCTTCGATGAGCGAATCGATATCGGCATGCGCGTGCGGACCAAATTTCTGAAATGCCGTATTTGAAAGAAGCGTGCGGATTTCTTCATCGCCCATGTCCAATATGAGTGCTTTGCCCAGAGCGGTACAATAGAGAGGCCGTTGTTCGCCAATGATGGCGTATTTCCGAAGGCTTGTGAATTGGTCCTGCTTGTCGATGTAAACCATCATGTTGCCTTGTCGCCGTGCAAGGAACACGATTGTCCCCAATGTCGACGCGAGTTCGCGCATGAAGGGAGCCGATTCCGTTTTAAGTTCGAGGCTGTTGAGATAGTTGCCCGAAAGTTCGATGAATCCTGGCCCAAGGCGATAGCGATTTGTCTCGGAGGCCTTGCGCGCGTAATCGCGCTGAAGAAGCACGGCAAGCAGGCGAAAGGCCGTGCTTCGGGGCAAATCTGCTTTGGCGGAGATTTCGGCAAGCGTCAGTCCGCTTGGCTCGCGGGCAAGAATTTCGAGTATGTCGAAAGTCCGGTCGAGCGATTGTACTCTGATATCGGCCATGGGGCCCTCCTGGGCTGTATATGATCTGGGAATGCAATTTTACTATTGACTTTCCATAAATGCAAGCTATCATATGGAATGAGATTTTACATTGTGGAATCCTCCGTGAGGGATGCAGACCTGCGGTGAGATTGATTCCACAATGTGAAAAATTTCCGAACAGGATATATGCAAGGGAACACTATGGAAGCGCGGGAGTATGTGAATTCTGATTATGCAAAAATGATGGGGACCCAAGAACTGCGGGAGGCCTTTTTAATCGAAAAGCTTTTCGTTCCCGGGGAGTCGATCATGGTCTATTCACACGTGGACCGGATGATCGTCGGAGGGATTGTGCCGACCAAGGAGCCCCTTGCGCTGCCGGTCAGCAAGGAACTGGGGACAGAGTACTTTCTCGAACGACGAGAGATGGGGATTATCAATATCGGGGGAGCGGGGACGATCGAGGTGGATGGTATCCGCTATGACATCGGCCCTCGGGATGGTTTTTATATCTCGATGGGTTCGAAAGAGGTGAAGTTTTCGAGCAAAGATCCCGGAGAGCCGGCGAAATTCTATTTCAACAGCGCGCCGGCGCATCGGGCATGTCCGACGAGACTTGTGACGTTCGAACAGGCGAAGCATGTGGCGATGGGCAGCGATACAGAGTGCAACAAGCGGGTGATCAATCAATACATTCACCCGGCCGTGCTTGAAACCTGTCAGCTTGTGATGGGCATGACGACGTTTTCCGAAGGGAGCGTATGGAATACCATGCCTGCGCACACGCACGAGCGGCGGATGGAGATATATCTGTACTTCGATATGCCCCAAGACAGAATTGTGTTTCATTTTATGGGCAAGCCTCAAGAAACGCGGCATATCGTGGTGCGTAACGAACAAGCCGTTATCAGTCCGAGCTGGTCGATTCATGCGGGGGTCGGGACAGGCAAATATACTTTTATTTGGGGAATGGCGGGAGAGAATCAGACATTCGGCGATATGGATAATGTCGCGATGGCTGATTTGCTTTGATACATTGAGTATGTAGTCGTGATGGGAGGACTTGCACAATGATATTCGATAAATTCAAGCTCAATGGAAAGGTTGCGATCGTGACGGGGAGTTCGGCGGGCCTGGGGCAAGCGATGTGCATTGCGTTGGCAGAGGCTGGCGCTGACATTGCGGGGATAAGCCATGCAAGGTCGAACGAAACAACTCGGGAAGAGATTGAAAAGCGAGGACGGCGCTTTCTTTCCATCACCGCGGATTTAGCCCAAATGGAGTCGATCCAGCCAATAGTCAGCAAGGCTGTCGAGATGTTTGGGCATATTGATATTCTTGTAAATAACGCGGGCATCATCAGGCGGGAGGATTCGATCAATTTTACCGAAAAAGATTGGGATGACGTGATGAATGTCAATGCAAAGACACTCTTCTTCCTGAGCCAGGCCGTGGCGCGGCGGTTCATCGCGCAGGGAACTGGAGGGAAAATTATCAATATCGCGTCGCTTCTGTCGTATCAAGGTGGCATCCGGGTTCCTTCATATACGGCGTCGAAGAGCGCGGTGATTGGCCTGACAAAATTGATGGCCAATGAGTGGGCCAAATTCAACATCAATGTAAACGCGATAGCCCCGGGATACATGGTAACAAGCAATACAGCGCCGCTTCGCGCCGATCCGGTCAGGTCCGAAGAGCTTCTTGCAAGAATACCCGCAGGGCGCTGGGGCATGCCGGAGGACTTGCAGGGGGCCGCGGTTTTTCTTGCTTCAGATGCGAGCAGTTATGTGAATGGATTTACGATCGCGGTCGATGGCGGCTGGCTCGCTAGATAATGAAGGAGAGAAGATATGATTGTAAGCATGCTTTCAGAATTGTCGAGATATCGCGGGCTGAGCAGAAACCTGGATGTCGCCTTTGATTGGCTTAATGAGGGGGCGTGGCGTCAGCTTTCAGCAGGAAAGTATCCAATTCAGGATGACGATGTTTTTGCACTCGTGCAAGAGTATGTCACCAAAGAACATTCAGCGTGCAGGTTTGAATCTCATCGAAAATATATAGATATTCAGATGCTCATTTCAGGAGAGGAAATAATCGAAGCGCTGTCCCTGGATTCGCTCAAAGTCGTCGAGCCATACAAATCTGACATAGAATTTTTTGCCTTGCCGGAAGACAAGAAGGCCCATGCTCTATCGATGAATCCCGGGCAGATTGCGATTTTTTTCCCCGAGGATGCGCATCGGCCATGCATGAAAGTCGGCGATTCTGCCGAATCGGTAAAAAAAATAGTGGTGAAGGTTGCGGTTTAGAGCAATCAAGAGATCAACGAACGGTCTCTACGCACTGAAGGAGCCTGTTTAAATGAAAGATTTAAAAGAACTTTTCTATGAAGCCGGACTTGTTCCTGTAATAAAAATCGAATCGGTGAAAATGGCCGATGGCCTTGCGAATGCGCTTTGTGCCGGAGGGTTGTCTGTTGCAGAGATTACCTTTAGGACGAAAGCAGCGCCTCAAGTCATCGAGAAAATCGCATCGTTCCGTAAAGACATTACCGTTGGAGCCGGGACGGTAACCACAAAAGAAGAGGTAAATGCCGCCCTCTCGGCAGGAGCACAGTTCATTGTTTCGCCTGGCTTTAATCCATCAATATGTGAATATTGTTTGGAAAGAGGAGTACCGGT
Source organism: Spirochaetaceae bacterium UBA6243 (assembly GCA_002441395.1). GTDB lineage: Bacteria > Spirochaetota > Spirochaetia > Treponematales > Rectinemataceae > Rectinema. The sequence goes on from DJVZ01000012.1 coordinate 16,517, forward strand.
GTTTCCTGGTGTCAATAATCCCTCACTTATCGAGCAAGCCATGTCGATGGGACTTACCACTCTGAAATTTTTTCCCGCCGAAGTATCCGGTGGAGTAAAGGCGCTTAATGCACTCAAATCGGTCTATCAGCAAGTTTCGTTCATTCCGACGGGCGGCATTCAGGAAGACAATATTCAAGAATACCTCACTTTAAAAAATGTACTGGCTTGTGGAGGGTCCTGGATCGTTTCGACCGAGCTTATTGAAGCAGGGAAATTTGATGAGATTGAAAGGCTCATCAAGTCAGCGCGACGGACGATGATGGGATTTTTGCCGATAGCCCGGGGAGACGAAGGTTCAAGAGCTTCTTCTGGGTCGTCTGGCGAAGTAAAGAGAGACCGTGGTTTCATTGAGGTACGTACACCTTCACTGAAAAGGACGCTGGCCATGCTTTCACCCTTAGGGGCTTCTGTAATTCCCGGTTCAGAAATCATGAAGGGACAGAGCTTGATAGGGGCAAGCATCGATATTCCTGGGATAGAGACTCACATTCATCTTATTGAGTAGAAAGGAGAACAGAAATGAGCATAGCGACATTTGGCGAGATAATGCTCAGACTGAAATCACCTGGTCAGGAGAGACTGTTTCAGTCGCCATTACTGGAAGCGACATTTGGCGGAAGCGAAGCGAATGTCGCTGTTGCACTCTCAAGGTTAGGCATTCCTGCTCGCTTTATCAGTATTTTGCCAGAGAACCAGATTGGGAAGGAGTGTATGAGGGAACTCCGCTCGCATGGCGTTGACGTTTCTGGCATAAAATTAAAGAAGGGAAGAATAGGCATCTATTTCTTTGAGAATGGAGCGAATCAGCGTCCAAGCAATGTAATTTATGATAGAGAAAATTCTGCATTATCGGCAATTAGCTCTGAAGATATTAATTGGGCCGCAGCTTTTGAGGGGCTAAAATGGTTCCATGTCTCAGGCATTACACCCGCACTGTCAAAAAATTGCGCAGACGAGACGATGAGAGCCGTTCGTACTGCAAAAGAAAAAGGGCTTACTGTTTCGTTCGATTTGAACTACAGGGCCAAGCTTTGGAACTATGGTGTAGAAGCCCGGATCATCATGTCAGAAATCGCCCAATACGCGGACATCCTTATAGGGAATGAAGAAGATTATCAAAAGTCCCTGGGGATCGAGGGGCCGTCAGCAATGGGCAATGGGAAAATAGATATTGATGCGTACCGGACAATGTGCGAAAGAGCNNGCAATGATTGGTCCGGAATGCTTGTCACTCGGGATCAAAGGTTTGTGTCGCGTAAATATCATATCGCGAATATCGTCGATAGAGTCGGCGCGGGGGACAGTTTTTCGGCCGGTCTGATATATGGTTTGTTCACATTAAAAGATCCTGGTGCAGCGCTGGAATATGCGGTCGCGCTTTCATGTCTCAAACATTCTATCTCGGGAGATTTTGCCCTCATTGAGAGAGGAGAAGTTGAAAAGCTCCTTGGCGGAGATTCTTCAGGAAGGGTGCAACGCTGAATGCCCTCAAGTTTGAGGGAGCAGAATTTTTGGCAGGAGATAAATTTCTTTCACATTATCGATCTGTATGCCGTTCATTCCTTCATTCAAAGAGGAATGGCCTCATTGCTTATCAGCCGCACCATAGGGGACAATATCATCATCGTTGCTCGGACTTCCTTCCCCCTGCGGGTATTGAGGTGCATTCGCCTGGGGTTTTGGGTTTGTCGTGATATCTAGTTTTCTCTTAATAAGCCGAGCGACAACATTTCGGTTATCCAAAAGAGAGCTCACGGACCTGTTATGATGAAGCAAGCTGATTACTTGTGCAAAAAGCCCAGTTACATCGCTTTGGATATACCATTCCTTTTTGAGTAATTCATTGTGGTAAATAGCATTTGTTCCTATGATCCTATAAAAGAGTCCTTCTTGGTAGGCTGCTTCAAAGTCCTCAATCGCATTCCCGGAGAAAAGCGGCAGACTGACTGCGCAGATTACTTTTGTCGCGCCGAGATCTTTGAGATATCTCATTGCTTTAATGAGAGTTCCTCCTGTCCCAATCATGTCATCCGCCATGAATACGATTTTATTCGTGACATTGCCGAGCAGACGCATTTCGCTAATATTTGTTTCAGCAGCATTTCGGCTGACTTTCGAGTAATCTCTTTCTTTATAAAGCAATGCCAGAGGCTTCTGAAGCGCATTCGCATAGAATTTACTGCGATCGATCGCCCCCGTATCGGGCGCGAGCACGACCATATCTTCTTTTGCAAGATCGACGATGGACATAAGCTTATCGATAATTTGAAAAGAAGCATGAAGATTTTCCATTCTCAGGCGGTCGAAAGCGTTCTCAATTTCTTTTGAGTGGATATCAAGCGTGATAATTCGATTGACGCCAAGGCTCTCCAGCATTTTACCTATACGTGCGGCCGTCAGCCCTTCTCTGCCCTTCTTCTTGTGTTGTCTGGAATAGGGATAAATTGGCAGCACCAGGTTGATTTCAGCCGCACCAGCCTGCATCGCGGCATCGATGGCAACAAAGAGGTTAAAAATGTGATCATTCACAGAAAGCACCTTGTGGACAGTGCCATCATTGAAAGCGACGGGCTGATGATTCTCGATATCCTGAAAAATATAGATATTTCTGCCTCTGATGGATTCGAGAATTTCGGTTTTTATTTCACCATTTGCAAAAAAAGTGTGCCTTACGTTTATTTTAAATTGAGGCGGGCGATAATGGTCGGTATCGCCTGCCAGGAAAAGCATGCCTGTATTGCAATCGTTTGCGAAATTTATTTTTCTTATGACAAGTTCAGGCGTGATATGATAACGTCCGGCGATTGCCTGAGCCTTTCTGGCAAAGCGATGTTTATAGATTCCAGAGAGTTTCCGAATGACTTGATTCGCGAATACTTCAGCGCCAGGGCAAGCGATAATCCCCAAATGGGTCGGATCTGAATAGCTCATGCGAAGCCTTCCCTCGATAGAATTAGTTCAATGAAGTTGAGCCAATTTCAAAAGTCTGTTGCTTCTGAAATTGGCTTTGCATTTGCTCCGGTTTCGTTGAAACCGTACGCAAATGCCGCGATAAAAGGTCGTTCTTTCAAAACTCGTCCGACTTTTGAAAGAACCTCAGTTAACTAAAATTGAAAGAAAAATAAAAACCGTCACCTCTATTATAGCCTACATGCGCTTAAATGAATAGAATCTTTGAATGATGCCCAAAAGGAAATTAGTATGAGTCTCAATCTTTTTAAGATTAAACAGAAACTAATCGCGGAGGGACAGAGGTTTGCCGTCGCAACCATCGCGGCTGAATCTTCCTCTTTAATAAATGGAGCTTTCCCGGTACCTCAGATTGGCAGCAAAATTATCTTAACCGCTGATGGCCAAGTTTTCGGCACTACAGGCAATGATACCCTTGATGAAGAAGTAATGAGAAAATTGCGCGAATGTCTCCATAATAGAGAAGATAATTCCATTTCAATAACCCAATCTTTGAAAATTTTCATCGAGCGAGTCGAGCCTGCCCCAGCGCTGGTGATTATTGGGGCGAGCGAAACAGGGCTGGCAATTGCCAAACTTGCCGCCAATCTCGATTTTAGAATCATCATTGTTGATGAACGAGCCGATCTTGCGAACAAGCAGAGATTTCCCATGGCCGATTCGATTGTCTGTGAATCGGACCTACTGAAAGCGCTGTCCCTCATTTCGTTCGATGAATCCTGTTATGTCGTCATAGTCTTTCAGGCGAATGATGACCGTGCCGTTCGGTATTGCTTGAATAAGCCCTGGGCATATTGTGGAATGCTTGGTTCAAAAAACAGGATTGGCGCGGTGTGGGAAAAACTGAGAAGAGATGGTGCCCCAGAAGCCCGGCTCAAGGCTGTCCATGCACCGATTGGATTTGATATCGGGGCGCAATCTCCGGAGGAGATAGCCATTGCAACTCTTGCGGAGGTGCTGGCCGTTAAAAATAAAAAATCATGAGCGGCTTGGCAAATTTTGGGGCTGAGGTTATGCAGAGGAGCCCCATGAAAAGTTGCCGAGTGAGGCTCTCTTTATTCCCTTGGAAATTCCATCCTGACACGTAGGCTCCTCATAATTCCAGACAGAATCCTTAGTTAGTCTTAATAAATTTTCCTTGACAATTTGGTATATTGCATTTATACTCAACATTTGAACATTTGCTCAAACATCGAGCATAAAATCTTTCAAGGATTACAGATTAAGCAGCCTTGGCAGTTTGAGTCCTGAAACGCCTAAGGAGAAGTCTGGCAAGGTCAAGCAAGGAGGAATTTAGGGCGGCCAAAGTCTCTAAGATCAGTAAATGACACTAGTGTATAAACCGGATGTTACTGATTCTGCCAAAGCAAAAGGCTTAAGCAGTGGTTTTTATTTTTCAAGGAGGTTTGAGAATGAGAAAAAGGTTGCTGAGTGTCTTGTTAATCGGTCTTCTTTTGATCACCGGTATGGGATCAGTTTTTGCGCAAGGGACAAGCCAAAACCTTGCTCAAAAATATAAAAACGCTGAGCCTGGAGAAAAATTCCTCATAGGCCATATTACCTTCCATCTGGGACAAGAATATGCTGTGATGGTATATCAATCGATCGAGCAGGCCTGTAATCAAATGGGATTGAAGTTTAAGGGTGCGGTGGCGAACACACAGGCAGATTGGATAGAGCTGACGGAAAGTATGATTGCGGCAGGTGCCAAGGCCATTATTTACAACTGTCCTCCTGCTGAAGTTATGCCACAGATAGCCGAGATTGCGAACAAGAACAATGTATTCATCGCGACATACTTCGGCTATACGGGCGATATTTGGCCAGGTGATTATGGCCCCAGATGGGTAATCGACAATACTCCGCTTTCTGACGAACAAACATATATACCCGTGACCTTATTGATGGAAAAAATGAAGGAGGCGGGAAAGACAAAGATCTACATTCAGCAGGGAAGCAAGTCCACAGCGACAATCTCGACCGTTTTAATCAATCTCGGTGTTTATGAGGCTCTTCAAAACTATCCACAGATGAAATTGATGGGATTCCAGTATGGAGAGTATGGATATGAAGGGGGACGCGTCGGAGCAGAATCAGCTCTTGCGGTTAGAACGGATTATGAAGGGATGTGGTCAGCAGCTGATTCGATGGCCACAGGGGCGCTTAAGGCTATGCGCGATCGGGGAGTGGAAATAGGCGCCTACACGGCTTCACGCGATATGGAGATGACGACTGCTCAAGACATCTTGAAGGGCAGATTCCTGGTCACTTCCGGTTTTGCTATTCCTTACTATGGAGGCAGACTTGTACCGATGCTTTACGATATGTGCGTTGGAGCTTGGTATCCAGGACCCGATGAGATGCTTCAGACAGGTAAGTTGACGGTATATGGAAAACCAGGTGAACTAGAAAAACTAGCCGCAGCGGCAGGCATAGCTAACCATCCAAGCTTTACGACGGGCCCGACAGAGGAGAATTTAAAGCAGATCCTAATGCATATAAAGGATAAAAGTCCTAACTATCCATATGACTTTAGGTTAATGTCGATTTCCAAGACTAAAGAGCTTGGGCTAAAATATGACAGGACTGCGGGTGCCGGCACGGCGCTCGGCGCTCACGATTATTACTACGTCGCCAAGATAAAGAAATTTGGAAGCATGGATGCTTTGAAGAAACATGTGTCCGCCCTCTACAAGTATTTCTTGGATATCAGCTGGATGACTGACCAGAAAGCTGCCCAGGAAATGGCAAGAAATTTTCCTCCAGAGCTAAAGGTTGAGCCTATATGGCAGTAAAGAACAAGAAGTTCTAGGGCGAAGCCTATCTTTGAAGGTGTATAACTAAGGTCAAAGGAGAGGTTGTGCTTTTGTTTTGAGCCGACCTCTCCAACTTGTGGTATCCGATCCGTATTTATATCTCCGGGCAAGAATATCAGACGTGTTTTAGTTTCAAAATTGGAAGAGAAATGGTATGAATATATAATTTGCGGAGAAAGAGCATAGCTATGGCAAATGAACCGATTTTAGATGTACGAAATGTATATAAGTCTTTTGGGAAAGTATATGCTCTCGAAGATACCAGTCTGAGGGTCTATCCTCATGAAATTGTCGGTGTCGTCGGAGAAAATGGTGCTGGCAAAACAACCCTGATGAAAACGTTAGTGGGCGTCCATTCTCCTGACAAAGGGGAATGGTATCATAATGGCATCCGGGTTCCTTTTCCTAAAGACCCGAAAGATGCCGCCAGGAAAGGGATCTCGATTGTCTATCAGGAAAGGGGGGTTGTCCCCAGCCTTCAGGTATATCAATTCTTGTTTTTGGGAAATGAAGAAAAGTATATCGGTAAGTTCGGCTTGCAGATACCGAAAATGAAAAATGCCGCGAAAGAAATATTGGACGAGTTTCACATAAAATGTAATATAGAAGATTTTATGTTTGATCTGCCTCTTTCCACTCAGAAAATGATAGAAATCGCGAAGGCTGTCTTGAATATCAGGCTGGAGCAGAACAAGGAAAATGCGGATTCAGTGATTATACTCGACGAACCGACGGCTCCTCTGAACATCGAAGAACGCAACGAGCTTCTCGATGAAATAGTAAGACTTAAAAAGCATAGTTCCTTTGTCTTCGTGACGCACATCATGCAGGAAGTGATAGAGTACATGGACAGAGTCATCGTTCTCCGTGACGGGCGGCAAGTAGCCGAGTACGACATGGCGACCAACAAGGTGACGGAGAAGGAGCTTGTCCGGATGATCGTCGGGAAAGACGTTGAAGAACAGTATCAGTCCAGCCGGCCGAAGAACTATATCGAGCAGTCGGGGAATGCACTGTCGGCGATAAATCTTTCTAAGAACGGAAGCTATTACGATGTATCGTTTAATCTCTATAAGGCCGAGTGTTTGGGATTTTGGGGTTCAGCCGGCTCGGGGAAAAGCGAACTTATAAAGACCATCGCCGGTATCAAAGGATATGATGACGGTTGTCTTATGATCCAAGGCAAGAAAACAAAAAACAGGGAACTCCCCCACACTCGATTGAGAAAGGGTATCGGTTATTTCTCGGGCGAAACGGTCAACGAATTGTTTTATGATTGGCCGATTACCAAGAATATTTCGATTCTCAATATCGAAAAGATTGTCACGAGATTTATTCATCTGCTCAAGTTCAAGGCCGAGAAGGCGATGGCGGCCGGAATCGTGGAACAGCTTCGGATACGCACTCCGAACACCGTCACGGCCATAAGCTCGTTGAGCGGTGGCAACAAGCAGAAGGTCACCGTGGGGAAATGGCTCGAGAGAAAGCCGGACATCCTCCTGCTTGAGGACCCAACGATAGGGATCGATGTTGGGGCGAGAGATGATATCTATAAAACAATCCTCGACATGAAAAGTCAGGGGATATCGATGATATTGGTGAGCGACGATCCCAAGGAATACTCGACGTTGTGCGATAGGATAGTCCTCATGCAGCAGGGGAAGGCGGAGAGGACCATATTAAAGGAACAGCTTAATGAGGTGATACAGGCATGAGTACGGCAAGCCGAGAAAGAAAACCGAATTTTTTCTATAACATCGCGAAAAATTATCCAGTGGTCGTGATTTTTATCGTGTTAGTTATTTTATTCTCAATTCTTTATCACGAACGATTCCTTTCTCCCGCCAATTTAACCGCAACACTCCGACAATTTGTGACGCTGATACTGTTTTCCATTGGTCCTACATTCGTTATGCTCCTTGGTTCGATGGATCAGTCTTTCATTGGAATCTGGATGCTTGGGAGCGCCTTGTTGTGGATTCTCACACCGATTCTAGGGCCGATCTCATTGCTTGTTTTCCCGCTGTTTGGCATAGCTTCCGGATTATTAATCGGCCTTATCCATGTAAAATTGAGAGTACCATCTTTTATCCTTACACTGAGTGTGTTGATAGTATATTGGGGATTGACTGTCATCATCGTCCAGGGGAATCCGAGGATTGTCCCTGGCTACGAATTTCTTACGGCAGACTTCATTCCATTCATTCCGACGCCATTTTTGTATTCAATTGTGATCATATTGTTGGCTGTCTTCATCGTGAAGCGCACAAAGTTAGGCACCTATTTCTATGCCATAGGGTCGAACGAAGAAGGCGCCCGATTGGCGGGAATCGATGTCGGTAAATATAAAATCGTCGCTTTCACTCTGAGTGGATTTTTTTCGGGAATCGGCTCTATAGTTCTATTCCAACACCTTGGTGGAACCGTCCCTGTCTCCTTCAGCATGAACAATGTGGTTCGTCCCCTGATCGCCATAATATTGGGCGGAACGCCACTCTCGGGAGGGAGGGGTGGACCTCAGCGCACAATCCTCGGGGCCCTTACCTTTTCAGTGATCTACAGGGGGCTATATCTCTCTGCTCTCGATGCCGAAGTTATTGACCTTATTGTAGGTTTAATACTCATCGTCTCTATTGTAATAAGTTCAAGGGGTGGAGAACTGAGGGGAGTGGAAATTGCATGATCAACAATAATAATACTAAAGGCTCCATGAATAAGATGTTTTCGGAGAGAATTTTCACTTCCACTCGAATACCACTTCTGGTTGTCGTGGTGGTGATTTGTATTTTTCAGATGGTAAATCCCACTTTTCTGAGCTATCAAGGGATTGTCACTCTCGTATATGCGATGTCGTACTTTTTGATTGTCGCTTGTGGACTGACCTTCGTTGTAATGATGGGTTCGTTCGATTTTTCCGGCATTAGTATCATGAAGCTTTCGGCTCTTATCTGCGTGTTGTACATTGAGAATTTTGGCCTTTGGGTAATACCCATTGCCCTGCTCGTATGCGCGGCAATCGGCTTCATCAACGGCATCCTTGTTGCCAAGCTGAGCGTGCCGTCTTTTATGGCCACGCTGGGTATCTCGATCGTAGTGGACGGAATTGCTCTCCTCACATCTAAAGGCTTTCTCCATTTGATGAATGACGAAGGATTCAGAAGCATTTCGACGACGTTCATCGCAGGTATACCTTCGGTCTTCTATTGGTCCATTGCCATATGGCTTTTATGCACGGGGCTCGCCGTACTGACGCCATTCGGAAGGCGAACCTACGCGATAGGGGCAAATTCGAGAGCGGCGGCGCTTTCAGGCATCAATATCGACAGGCAAAGGATTCTTGTTTTTACGCTTAGCGGAACTTTGGCAGGTGCGGCTGGCGTGTTCTACATGTCGCAACTTGGTGGTGGATCGGTAGAAATCGGCGGGCAGATGATGATCCCCCTCTTTGCCAGCGTCGTAGCCGGCGGCACTTCACTGCGAGGAGGGAGTGGAGGACCGCAGAACACTCTGTTGGGCGTCATTATCATTACGTGGATCCAATCGGGTTTGCGCATGCTGGGTACGGGATTGGATACTCAGATGGTTGTCCTGGGAATCATCGCGATCGCGATGAGCATCGCTACGACAGATCGGAATAAACTCATGCGCTCGATAGTGAAATGACTCTTTGTCTTGAGATTTGGACGGACTGAAATTTGTAAAGAATGGTTTGTCGCGGAAATAGATAGGAGGATCGCTATGAAAGCCTTTTCATATCTTAAAGATAAAAAACTGACTTTGCTTGACAGAGAAAGGCCCAGGGCAAAGGATGATTCTGTTGTTGTCAAGATATTGTCGGCGGCTATCTGTGGAACGGACCTGCGCACGTACAGGTTTGGGAGCGACCGCATCGTTGCCCCGAGAACCATAGGACATGAAGCCTGTGGGGAAATCCAGGAAGTAGGCAAAAATGTCCGCGGATTCGAGCCTGGCGACAGGGTAATGACTGTCCCGGCGATAGGATGTGGTCATTGTCGATGGTGCAAACAGGGCGCGACCAATATGTGCGAAAACCTGAAAACGGTCGGATTCGATTACGATGGTACTTTTGCAGAGTATATGGAGGTGCCGGAACAAGCTATTTCCATGGGGAATCTGTTGCATATCGATGATTCGATTCCCACGGAACAGGCAGTCATTGTAGAACCGGCTGCATGTTGTTTGAACGGTCAGAGCTTTCTGAATATCGGTCCTGAAGATATCGTTTTTATATTCGGTGCGGGCTTTATCGGATGTATTCACGCGGAGTTTGCGATGATCAAGGGAGCAAAAAGAATAATTCTCTCCGATATTTCCGATGCCAGACTCGAAATTGTAAAAAGGGTTTTACCACAAGTAACTACTATTAATACAATGAAAACTGATGTAATGCAGTTTATACAAGAATTCACATCAGGAAGGGGGGCCGACGTTATTATAACGGCAGCCCCTTCCGGGGCCGCACAAACTTCAGCTCTTGCGATAGCGGCAACTCGAGCTCGAATTAGTTTGTTTGGAGGACTTCCAGGAGAAGGTGCCGGATTTTTAAACAGTAATACTATTCATTATAAAGAGTTGTCATTATTTGGATCGCATGCTTCGACAGTAGCCCAAAATAAGCAGGTTTTGTCATGGATTTCCAGTGGAAAGATAGATTTGCATAAGTATGTGTCAGCAAGTTTCCCTCTCGAGAAAATCGAGGACGCTTTTGAGTCGCTTAAAAGCGAAAAGATGGTTAAAGTTTTAATAACACCGTGAATTGAGTGGCATACTTGTGGGAGGGAAGATGAGAAAGCCAGGATATATCATGTCGATTGATCAAGGGACGACTGGGAGCCGAGTCATTCTTTTTAATCACGATGGTGAAATTCATTCTATGGCGTATCGCGGCCTTAGACAGATTTATCCCAAACCTGGCTGGGTTGAGCACGATCCCATGGAAATATGGAATTCGGTGCGAGAATGTATGGATGAAGCCCTGATGACGGGAGGGGTAACACCAAAGGAAATTCTCGGTATCGGAATCACCAATCAAAGAGAGAGCACCATTCTCTGGGAACGAGATACAGGAAAGCCGGTTTACAATTCTATTTGTTGGCAGTGCCGGAGATCGGCTTATATCTGCGATGAACTCAAGGCGGAGGGTCACGAAAAAGCAATCAGCGAAAAGACGGGGCTGGTTATTGACGCATATTTTTCCGCGACCAAGATAAAATGGATATTGGATAATGTGGAAGGCGTGCGCGAGCAAGTAGAAAAAAAGAATATTTGCATGGGTACTATCGACTCCTGGTTGATCTGGAATTTGACCAAAGGAGAGGTCCACGCTACAGATTATTCAAACGCATCGAGAACGATGTTGTTAAATATACATACCCTTGAATGGGACCGGGATATTATGGGATGGTTAAACATACCGCCCGGTATCCTGCCTGAACTCTTCCCCAGTAGTGGAATTGTAGGCTACACGCATGCATCTGTATTTCATGGGCAACGCATTCCAATCGCTGGCGACGCGGGGGATCAACAGGCTGCAACCTTTGGTCAGGGTTGCTTTCATGAAGGGATGGTGAAGAATACCTACGGTACATCCATCGCTGTGATGATGAATACCGGAGAGAGCCCTTTCTTATCCAAAAATGGTTTGACGACAGACCTCGGGTGGAAGATCGGGGATAAAGTAGAATATACTTTAGAAGGAGTGAGTTTTATCGGAGGAGCAGCTATAGAATGGTTGCAGGTAGGCCTCCACTTGATAAAGGATGTGGCAGAATGCAGTTCTCTCGCCGAGAAAGTACCTGACACAGGGGGAGTTTACCTAGTTCCTGCATTTACAGGTCTCTGTGCTCCCTATTGGGATATGTATGCCCGCGGCCTCATTATCGGTATCACAAGAGGTACTACCACTGAACATATCGCCAGAAGCGCCATCGAGTCCATCGCGTATCAAACCAAAGATATGCTGGAAGCCATGAAGCAGGACAGCGCCGTAATACCGTCTTCTCTGAGAGTGGATGGAGGCGCTACAAAGAGTGATTTCCTCTTGCAGTTTCAGGCGGATATCCTCGGAATTGCGGTTGAAAAACCAGCTATCACTGAGATGGCATCGTTAGGGGCCTGTTACTTGGCTGGACTAGGAGTGGGATTTTGGGAAGATACTGAGGAAGTAGAGAAAAAGTGGAAGCTCCAACAAGTATTTGAACCGACAATGGAAAAAAGCAGGGGTGATGATCTTTACAGCAACTGGAAGCGGGCTGTTGAGCGGACGTTCGGCTGGGCTCATTAGAAGAGGCAGCCTGTAACTTTCGCGTCGCGCCCGGGCTCGTCAGTCCATGTAATATCCGCCATTGATGTTGAGCACTTCACCATTCACGAACGAAGCTTCATCCGACGCCAAGTAAAGGACCGCGCGTGCTACATCGCTGGGAGTACCCAACCTGCGCACGGGGATTTTATCTGAAGCAACTTTCTTCTTGGCTTCATCCCAGTACATCATCATTTTAGTCATTATCGCGTGAGGGGCGACTGCATTGCAGGTCACACCGAAGGGGCCAAGTTGGCGGGCGACGGAGCGTGTGAGAGACATCACCGCTCCTTTGGTGGCGCCATACGCGAAGGTAGATGTGTTGTCACCGTTTTTTCCTGTTATGGAGGAGATATTGACGATACGCCCATATCTAGCCTTCTTCATGATAGGAGTGACAGCCCGTATCATCCAGAGTACGGCCTTAAGATTGATGTCAATAGTCCTATCGATGATCTGGTCGGTAGTCTCCTCTATAGTGGCGGGTATAAGTATCCCCGCATTGTTTACAAGTATGTCGAGGTGTGAGTGAGCAGCGGTGACCGCAGCGATGAGTTTGTCGATTTGAGCTCTGTCTGATACATCACAGAGACCAGGAGAAGCTTTCCCTCCTCTTGCAATGATTTCGGCGATCGCCTCCTCAATGTAGGTGGGGTTGATATCACAGATGATGACTGTTGCGCCTTCATCTGCCAGATCACTGGCGATCTGCCGTCCGATGCCTTGGCCTGCGCCTGTTACAATTGCTACCTTTCCACCAAACCTGGGCCCGATCATTGCCATCCCTCCTCATCGATTTTGCAGTACTTCATAGTTTTGTCTCTATACCGCCTTTTATGACTTTGTAGCAGGCATGAAATCGTCGGATCAGTCCAAAAGAACATTAGTAATCCAATAATTCCATTGCAGTATTCTCGTTAGTAATTATTACATTTATATATTTTTGCCGTATTGCCGCAGCAATTGCTTTGGTTTTGGAGGCTCCCCCCGCAACGCCAATACATACCTTGTGTTCATCACAAAGAGCATCCAACGGTATCCCGATAACTCGGTCGTGTATTTCATCCTCGATGATATTGCCTTTTGAATCAAAGAATCGGCTAAGAATATCACCTACTGCACCCTTGCTGATGAGTCTTTTCAGGTCTTCGCCTGAAAGGTAACCCATTTGAAACAGACTCGCTGAACGTGATACTTCTCCTATGGAAATGAGGTTGATATCGGCCTTGCCTGCGATATCAAGTACATCATGGATCCACGGTTCAGACTTGAAGACACCCGCTCTTTCTTTTGTTTGAGCAATTGCCGGAGCCCAGATGTTGTAGAATGGTGCATCCAATTTTTCTGCAATTTTCTGGCCCATCAAAAACGGGTTCATTGATACGTTCACCATCAAATTACCGATGAGCGAGACGACGTTAACTTTCCCTTCAACATTCTGTGGTTCAAAATAATCAGCTAAATAGGCGGTTGTATTGCCCCACCCTACACCAAGCGTACAATCGCCGGCTACACTTAATCTGCGCTCAAGATAGTTGGCACCTGCCATGGCAAAAGATCTCCGCAATCCGTCTGTATCTGTATATGGAGAAGGTACGACAACTGCATCCTTGAGCCCAAATTTTTTTTTTAGCTTTTCCTCGATCCCAAGTAAATTTACAAGAGGATGCTTAAGGGTAAACTGGATTATTTCTAGATCTCTGGCTTTCTCCAAATAGCGCTGCACCTTTTGACGAGAAAGGAATATTTTTTCGGCAATCTCTGCTTGTGTCAGTTTCTCTTTATAATACAACCACGCAATTCGTGTGATGATATCCTCTTCAGAATTATCCAAGTGTGGTGTGATTTTGTTGTTTTCATCTTTTGTCATAGTTCAAAAATCCTCCACTTATTCAATTCAGTAGGATATTCATTAATATACAATTTCAGCATTTATCTCAATGATATTTAGTAGTAGGCAACTATGCATTCGCACAATATGGATATTATACCCAGATGTCAAGCAATATCTATTTATGCGATGTGCCTCAGCACGCAGCAAGAACACCACCATCTACTACTAATGTCTGCCCCGTACAATAGTTAGAATCGTCTGTTGCAAAATAAAGCACAGCTCCTAATAATTCTTCTGGTTTTCCGAGCCTTCCCATCGGGATTGGGTCCACGACTTGTTTTTTAAAAGACTCGTCGAGCATTGCACGCGCAGCCATTCCCGTGTCGGTAGTGCCCGGCACAACTGCATTTACCTGTATGTTCCACTTCACAAGTTCAAGAGCTAAAGATCGTGTTATAGTTAAAACGGCCGCTTTTGTGGAATGGTATGCACATAATCCTGGCTGGGCGGCGAGAGCGCCGATTGATGAAATATTGATAATCTTCCCTCTGTTTTGCTTCTTCATAACGGCAGCTGCTGCTTGAGAGCAGAAAAGGGTTCCCTTTGTGTTAACTGCCATTTGCTTGTCCCACATCGTTTCACTAATCTCGCAAACAGGCTCTGACTCGAGAATAGCCGCGTTATTCACGAGGACATCTAATCTACCAAAAGTATTAGCCGTTTTTTGTACCATGTCAAATGCATCGCTTTTTTTGCTCACATCTGTTTTGATAAAAATAGCTTTTCCCTTGGCCTCATTAATTAACTTTGCAACTTCTTGTCCTTTTTTCTCATCTACATCCGCAATAATGACGGTCGCCCCTTCGCGTGCAAGCCCAAGTGAATATTCCTTGCCAATTCCCTGTGAACCACCCGTTACAATTACAATTTTATCTTGCATCCGCATTAGAAAACCTCCTCTGAATTTGATTTACCGACTAATCCCATAACTTTTCTACACCTTGTCAGAAAAAAATCTAAAAAGCTTTTATGTTCATCACCTTGTTCTGTATAATAATTTATGCTCACTAATTGAACATTTGCTCAAAAAATAGTATAAACGAAATATAAAGAGTTGTCAACAAAAAAATCAATACGAAGGAGCTACAGAGGATTACCTGCCCCACGCTTGCCCTGCGAGGCTCAGAGGAACAGAAAAGATAGAATCGAAA
>DJVZ01000061.1:0-29715 GCA_002441395.1 Spirochaetaceae bacterium UBA6243
CATAGCCCGCGACACCGACTTTTACCTTGCTCATGTTGATCCCCTTTATCGTGTATTGCTGTTCAAAGTGACCCCTCCAGATTCACCGGTTGACCGCGCTCCAATCGTCCATGAATTTTTTGAGTGTTACATCCGTGAGCGGATGTCCCATGAGCTGTTTCAGCACTCCGTACGGAAGGGTCAGGATATCCGCTCCCGCGAGAAGCGCACGCACCGCGTCATGCGGAGTGCGGATACTAGCTGCAAGAATCTCCGTCTCGACTTCCTGCATGCTGAAGATATTCGAAATATCCTCGATCAGTTGTATCCCGTCCATGGCAATCTCGAACGACCGGGCTACGAACGGAGCAACGTACGAAGCTCCGGCCAGCGCTGCGACAACCGCCTGTCCGGGAGAGTAGATAAGCGTGGCACAGGTGGTGATGCCCTTTTTGGAAAGGGCATTTATCGCTTTAACCCCCTCGGGTATCATCGGAAGCTTGATCACGAGACGATCGTTCCACGATGAGATCGTTTCCGCTTCCCTGATCATGTCGGGAGCCTGCGTGCTGAACACTTCCGCGAAAACCGGACCTTTCACTATGGTGAGTATTTCTTTGATTCCCTTCTCCCATCCGCTCCCCTCTTTGGAGAGGATGGTTGGATTAGTGGTAACTCCTTCGATGAGACCTATCTCGGCGATCTCCCGAATCTCTTTCAGATTTGCTGTGTCAAGGAAAAATTTCATGCACGTTTACTCCCTTCCAGTATTGGTTTTAGTTTTGAATCGAATGGGCACATCCGTTATCCTCCGGATCCGCCAGAAGCTTTCACGCCATAGTCTCCGAATAACTTGGCGAGCCTGCGGATCGACTTCTCCGGATCACCGTCCGCCTTTTCCTCGAGAGGGTAGACGCGATCGAGATAGCCGTATTTAGTCACCCCCAACTCGTGATATGCGAGGAATTCCACGCTCCTAATCGAAAGCGACGCGATCAGCCGTGCGAGCCCTTTCATGTCTTCCTCATCGTCATTCACTCCGGGGACGACGGGAATCCGTACGGCCATATCCACGTCGGCGCTCGAGAGCTTCTCGAGGTTTTCGAGTATCCTCTTGTTTCCGGTCCCAACGATTCTTCGATGCCGTTCGGGATCGAAGGCCTTGAGGTCGAAAAGGATATGATCGAGAAACGGCAGGCAGCGTTCGATCGCGCACCAAGGGACGTCTCCGGCAGTCTCGACTACGGTATCGATGCCTCCCGCCTTCATCCGCTCAAGCAGCGCTTGAAGGAAATCGACCTGGAGAAATGGTTCCCCGCCCGAAAAAGTTACTCCCCCCCCGGAGGAGGCGTAAAACTGGCGATCCTTCAGCACTTCGCCGTACACCTCATCGACACCCATCCGTTTCCCTTTCATCGAGAGCGCACCAGTGGGGCAGACCTCGACGCAGGCACCACACAAGATACAGGCGCCGCGATCGATCCTTCCCTCAGTATAATCGTCGCGGCGGACGGCCTGCGCGGGGCAGGCTTCGAAACAGGCGTCGCATCGGATACAACGCCCCGGGATATAGAACAATTCGGGTTCGAGCCGCTGCGATTCGGGGTTTGCACACCACAGACAGCGGAGCGGACAACCTTTGAGAAAGACGATGGTCCTGATTCCCGGACCGTCATGGATTGAAAAGCGCTGTATGTCGAAAACAATGCCGGAACTCATGTGATTCCCTGTTACAGCGACGCGGCGTTTCGCGCGATCACGGAATCCTGTGCCTTCTTCGAAAGTTCGATGAAGATGGCACTGTACCCCGCGACCCGCACTACGAGTCCCTTGTACTGCTCCGGATGCACCTGCGCTTCAAGGAGTTCTTTGTTGTCGACGATGTTGAACTGCCAATGAAACCCGCCGATATCGACGAAGCTGCGTAAGAGCAGTTCCATCTTTTCCCGTCCTTTTGGCGTTCCGAGTATGCCTGAGGTCAGTCGCTGATTGACGATCACGCCATTTGGCGACCGCACTAAATCGACTTTGACCACGGATTTCAGCGCGGCGGTCGGGCCGTGGACGTCCTGCCCGTACATGGGGGTGAGGCCGTCCGCGAGAGGGAGACCGCTCTTCCGTCCATCGGCCGACGCGGCGGTCGCTCCCCCGAGCCCCACTTGGGCGGTTACCGAATAGAGCGCGGGGTAGAACGGCCCCCCCCTGTTGTTTCTGTATCGGTCGACCGCGTCGAAGAATCGGTTAGTCACACCGACCACATATTGGTCGACTTCGTCCTCATCGTTCCCGAACTTCGGAATTTTGTTGAGTATATACTGGCGGAGCGGCTCGTTCCCTTCAAAATCGGCGAGCAAGACCGAGCGAAGCTCGGCGAGGGTAAGCCGGCCTTCGTCAAATACTAACCGCTTGATCGCAAACAGCGAGTCGCCGATGTTTGCGGAGCCCACTCCAACGAGTCCCGTGGTGTTGTAATGCCCTCCCCCGGCGGTGACATCCTTTCCCGTTTCGATGCAATCATCCAGGAACATGCTGAGGAACGGGAGGGGAAGTATCTCCTCGTGAATGCGGTCAGTGAGATTTGCCTCTGAAACCTGGCGTTCGACAGCGTAATCAATCTTTTCTAATACAGCCTGATGGAACTCATCCCAGCTTCCAATCATTCTAAGTGATGGGGGCTCGCCAAATGCGATGCCATATTTCATGTCAACGCCTTCGTTGAGCGTCATCTCAAGCACTTTGGCGAAATTCAGGTATCCGCCGTTGCATCTTCCCCACATGCGCGGAACGGTGATCTCGTCGCATCCGACAGGTATATACTCGCGCGCCTCGGCAAGCGGAAGTCCGCGGCCCGTGAGGGACGGTACGATGATCTCATCGTTCAAAACCTGTGGCATACCGTTTCCGGAGGAGATCGAAAGCACGACCTGCTCGAGAAATTCTTCAGGAGTCCCGCGGTGGAGCCTCACCGTGAAATTCGGCTGATGCAGACGCACGTGGTAGTTGGCGATGAGACAGAGATAGGAGAGCGGGGTGGTCGAGTCCTTTCCTTTGGAGTCGATGCCCCCGATTACCAGGTTCTGTCCCGATGCGTACCCCGCGTTCACCTCGGCCGCCTTCTTGTCGTCCACGCGCATGATCTCCGCGAACTTCAGCCAAGTACAGTCGAGCAGTTCGATCGCCCGTTCGACACTGAGCCTCCCTTCCTCGAGGTCTTTTTCAAGGTAGGGATTCATGTAGTGGTCGAATCTTCCGGGGGAGATGGAGAATCCGTTTCCCTCGATCTGGGTGATGAGCTGGACGAACCAGAACGATTGAAGCGCCTCATGGAAGGTCCGCGCTGGATACAAGGGAACCCGCGAAAGCACCTCACGCATCCCCTGAAGCTCGGAGGCGCGCACCGGATCGCGCGTGCGAGCGATAAATGAGTCGACGAGTTCACCGTACCGATGCGCGTAGTCGACCACGCCCTCGCAGATTATCTCGCAGGCATCGTAGAATACCGATCGGCCATGGTAGTCGGGGTCGGTGATCCGCATCGAGGCTTTTTGTTTCTTGATGTCCTCGAGCAGCCCATTGATGCCCTTTGTGAGAATCTTTCGGTAATCGAGCCCGACATGGGCGAACGTGCTCCATTCGTGCGGATTCGAGAGCAGCCCTGCGGCAAATGCGCGTTTCGTTTCCTCCGGGCGGCGCGCACGGAACTTGTCGGTTGGGTTTTTCCCCTCCCAATATGGGTGGATCTCGGCGAGCATTGCTTTTACTTCGGAAGTCACCTTGAGACGGTTGTACTCCCTGGTCTCGAACTCGTCTATTTCCTTCATCCAGTGAAAACTCACTTCGGGGAACACTTCGGCCGATCGGGGTCTCGACGCGGGGTGTCCCACTATCAATTCGCCGTCCTCTATGAAAAGGTCGATCTGCCTGAGTGTCTCGCACAATGCGAGTGCCCGCCTGATGATCATTGGCTGGTGCTCGGTCTCGCGATACACTTCGGTATAGATACGTGCACGTTGACAACACATGAACGATTCGTAATCGAGAAATTTCTGTTTAAGAGCCACTATGCGGCTCGACGGGTTCGGATATTCGCCGATTGTCGGGTTCATAGCGTTACTCCCATCATTTTTGGAGCGAATATCTTCGGAATGAACAGCGCGATATCCGGAAACAGGGCGATCAGTATGATGATCAAGAGGCTGACCAGGATGAAAATGGACATTGTTCGCATCAGCTTGAAATTCACGGGTATATTCGCAATCTGTGCCGCAACCAGGAGGCAGAGGCCATAGGGCGGCGTGATGAGCCCGAGCGCAAGCGTGAGCACGATGATCACACCGAGATGGATGGGATTGACTCCGAATGTACACGCTATGGGGGCGAGCATAGGGGCGAGGATGATAATCGCGGGCGTCGCGTCCATGAATGTTCCTACGATGAGGAAGAGGAGGATGACGATGAGCAGAAAAGAAACCGGACCGCTCGCGATCTGTGTAATGACGCTTCCCAGCATTTCGGGAACATGGAAATACGCCAAGAGGTAACCGAAGACAGCCGCGATGGCGATGCAGAAAATAGTCACTGAGGCGTTGAGAGCAGTAGTGACAAAGATGTCCCAGAGCTCCTTCAGTTTGATCGAGCGATAGACGAAGATGGCGATCAGTATGGAGTAGACCGCAGAGACGACCGCAGCTTCGGTGGCGGTGAAGATTCCGCCTATGATGCCGCCGATCAGCAGCACCGGAGAGAGCATGGGCAGGATGGCTTTCTTGAACGCATGAAGAATTTTTCGGAACGAACTCCGTTCTTCGGCCGGATAGTTGTATTTCCTGGCGAAGATATAGGATACCACCATTTGCGCAAGGCCGATAAGGATTCCCGGGACCGCTCCTCCGAGGAACAGCGCGCCGACCGAAATGCCGACTGTGGCCGCATAGATGACCGCGATGATGCTGGGTGGAATGATCTGACCCAGTGTGGACGAGGCCGCTGTGACCGCCACAGTGAATTCCTTTGAATAGCCGCGTTTTATCATCGCGGGGATCAGAAGCTTCCCGATACCGGCGGTATCGGCGGTCGAGGAGCCAGAGATGCCTGCGAAGATCATACTCACGAACACGTTTATGTGCGCGAGCCCGCCTCGGATATGCCCCACGACGGTCGAGCTGAAGTCGATCAGTTCGTCGGTAATTCCAGCTCTGTTCATCACCTCGCCGGTGAGGAGAAATAACGGAATCGCGAGGATCACGAAACTATCGAGCCCACCGAATGTGCGCTGGATCATGATCCACGGCGTGAGGTTCCCTTCCATGAGAATGACGAAAAGCGAGGAGATACCGATGGAAAACGCGATCGGCACCGACATCAGAATAAGAAGAAGCAAAATGCCAAGCAAAGCTACTGCCATTTCAGTCACCGCCCTTTGCCGAAATCGATGGTTTTCGCGCCTCGCGGATATCCGCTATCGCCAGCTCGACGATGAAGAACAGCATGAGCAGGCCTCCGACCGGGATAGCGGCGAAAATCCATGCCATTCGGATACCGGAAGACGTGGAATACCGAGACCAACCCTGTATCGTATACTTGTAGCCGAACCAGATGAACACGACCATCAGCACGGCCATCAATGCGTAGACTAGCAAGCTGTGCAGAAGTCTGACCGTGCCCTTCAATGAAAACAGAGAAACTGCAAAGTGGGATTTCTTCTTCACCTGCAGGCTCGCCCCGAGCATGGTCATCCAAATGAACGAGAATCGGGCTACCTCGTCGGTCCAGACGGTCTGGATATGGAGTATTTCGCGGCTCAGTATCTGCAAAAGTACGTTAGCCGACAAGACGATGAGAAGGACTCCTACGGCGAACCGTATGATCTTCTCAAGGACAGTGGATATCTTGTTCATTCAAACCTTCCTTACCAAATATGCATGCATTTCCAACGACCCAAAGCACGACCATTCCGCAGGAGTTGGCGTCGACGAGCAGAATATCATCGTGCGGGGATCGGCACGCTATGGGCAAGAAATCCCCCGGCGTGCCGATCCACATGCACCGTAATTACTGCGCTGTGGTCTCGATATCCTTCAGCGTCTGCTCAAGATTGTACTTTTTGACGAAGTTCATTCTAAGATCACGAGTTGCCGCGATCCACTTGTCCTTGTCTTTGAGTTCGAGAATCTGAAGCCCGAAGCTTTTGAGCTGTTCGATGTATCTGGCGTCGTCCTCTCGTTCAACTTTCACGGCGTATTGCGCAGCGTCTTTTCCAACCTTCCTGAAAATCGCCTGAATATCGGGGGGCAGCTTCGCGAATTGCTTGGCGCCGATAAGGAAGGGGCGTGTGTTGATGTTGTGCTCGGTCATGGAGATGTACTTACACGGCTCGTACCAACGCTGGGTGATCAGCGTAGAAGTCTCGTTCTCCGCCGCATCGATAACGCCCGTCTGAAGCGCGGTGTAGGCTTCGGCGTACGCAACGGTGACCGGAAGCGTGCCGAGGGCTTTCCACGTGGAAACGACGACCGGAGACGCATATACGCGCATCTTCAATCCCTTCAGATCGTCGATCGTCTCTATCTTTTTGTTCCTGCTGATCATGATCCGTCCGGTACCGCCGAACTGCCCGAGCACGACCATGTTGCCCTTCTTCTCGAGCAATTTGTCGAGCTGTGCGCCGATCGGCCCGTCGACCACGGCGTCCCGATGGGCCCTGCTCTTGAACAGGAATGGGAGATCGTAGAGCTGGTATTCAGGGACAAAGTTGCCGATGTACGCGGGGCTGACCACTGCCATGTCGAGGGCACCGGCGTTGATAGCTTCCCACATTTCTGGCTCGGAACCCAGGACGCCGTCGGTGAAGACATCGATAACCACGCGCCCATCCGTCTCCTTGGCGATCTCTTCGGCGAAATATTTTGCGGCTTTCGCCTGGGAATAATCCTTTGAGACCATGATTCCACACTTAAGCTTGATGACCCCTGCCTTGGTTGTATCGCTGTCCGCGAATACTACGCCCCCTGCCAGAAGGACACACACTAGCACCAATGCGATTCGCTTCATACACTCTCTCCTCTTGAGATTTATTGATAATCGAACAGGCTTCGAGAAACCTGTAGGATCCATTTTTCGACTCTCGCTGAGTACTCGTTCTTGAAATCCTCGGGAAGGTCATAGAAGAATTCTCTGCCGTCCATCTGTCCCGTGCTGTCTTTTCGTCCCGGCATAGTGAACTTGAACTCCTTAAAGAGGAAATCCTTCGGGTTAGGAGTCCCGTTTCCCCTGCGGTCGCGCGACGCGAGCAGTGCCGTCGCAAGTCCCGATCCTTCTGCGGCACATTTCCGGGCAAACTCCATGGTATCGTTCCACCACACCATGAACCGCTCACGGTCGTAGTCGAATAAGGTTTCGGCAAACACATCTCCGATACTGGGAGATATCTTGTAGTGAATCCTTCCACCGGTTGCGCGCCCAAATACATGTCGGGTTTCATCGGACAGATCATCTCCCGAGTGACAATCGAGCATGAGCCCATACTGCTCGGCGATCGCGTGAAGGTTTCTGACGCGTCTGAAGAGCCCCTCCAGCCCGTCCGGCCCGCAGTAATCGGTCGTTTTTTCGATCCCGAAATTGGGCGCGACGTGGGTAAGCGACAATCCGCGTCGTTCGGCCTCGTTCAGTAGAAACAGCAGCTCCTCTTCACCCGTTATGATCTCGTGTGTATGGATTCCGGGAGGAACTTCATCGATCGTTAGTTCAAAATCGAACGGCTCTCCCTGCTTCATATCCCGTATGAGGTGGAAATACTTCTCGAGGAGCGACAAAGCTTCCCAATATTTTCCTACCAGCCGCCCGAGCAGGGCCTCATCGAAACGATACTCGCGGCCATTGAACCAATATCTCTGCCGGTGCCACATGAGCACGTCTTTCCGGAGGGCGTCCTGCGGAATATGGCGATCGAGCAGTTCGGCTGCGCCGGAGAGAGAGGTCCGGAACATCGCCTGGTAATCGGCGATCTGAGAGATATCCATCGTGAAAAAAGAATAGTGGCGGGCCGCATTGAGAATCTTTTTCATCCGTTCGACCGACCGGACATCCGATTTGAGCTGGAGATGGTCCGCGTCCGCGCCGAATATTGGAAGGAAGTCGGAGGAGAGTGCCTCGAGCACGCCGTAGGTCCAGACTCCCTCGAAAGTTGCCCCTGTATACGCAGGAGGAACCTCGCCGAATCCGTACAGATAACTCCTGTCGACAGCCTCGTTGGTCGAGACTTCCTGCAGCGTGCCGATTTCGCGCATCGAATTCTGGATAGAGTTGGCGGCAAACCCGCCGCTCTTCATGGATCGATAGACAGCGGGCCATGCCAGGGTGGAGTTCCTACTGCCGATCCCGATTCGGGGAACGCTGCCGAGCGCCCGAGGCCCCTTTAACGGATTCAACCGGCGAATCAGCGTGTGGAGGGTTTCATACTCTGCCGCGTATAAGCTCACCGACATGGAATCATCACGAAAGACCGAATGGCTCCCGTCGAGCGCCTCGCCTGCTCCCGGAGCATAGATATGCAGGATAGCACGCTGCGAGTCGGGGAGGGTGGCCAGGAGACATATTCCGCCTTCGAAGGACATCGTAGAGGAAAGATAGAACGCCGCCCCTCGCTTCTGGACGATCCCTCCGGGTCTGCCATCGGCAAGCGATGCGCGGAGCGATGCCCATTCTGTGGCATCCATCTGTTTGAAGAGGCGTATCGCGGCAGGAATATCCCAGGTCGCGGTGTCCAGGATCGCCGGGTTTCTCACCGGATCGAGATATAACGTACCGATTTTGACGCTTTTCATTAGCGTTTACCCTTTCGCTCTCAAAATGAACTTATTTGGATAATATTTCGATATATTTTTAATCGTAGAGTGCATTATAGAGCGATTATAAGGCATATTTTGTTCTATTGTCAATCAAATATTTACTATTATTTTCGCCATCCTCCTATGCATGGAAAGAGGGCGAAAAATGGAAGAGCCCACTAACGGATGACGGAAACGGAAAAAATGAGGCGTTAGACCTGGGCGTAGATGATTTCGACTCCCAGCTTCTCCAGCCGGGACAAAGACTCTTTATCGTTTATGGGATAGGTGGTTATGAGCTTGTTGATCTCTTCGAATCGGGCGAACTCGATGATCCGCGAGATAGAGAATTTGCTTGAGTCGACAACCGCGACGACCTGACGTGCCGCCCTCATCATCTGCTGTTTGATGCTGCACTCGAAAGGCGAAGAGGTGGTGAAGCCCGAACCGCTCCGGACGCCACTGGCCCCGATAAAGCAGATGTCCACCTGGATTCCACGGAAATATGCCTCCGCGTCGGGGCCGATCAGCGCCATGTGCGCGGGCAGCACGATGCCGCCGGAGAGCCGTACCTCGATATCCTGGTTCGCAAAAACGTAGGAGATGGGAATCGAGTTGGTGATCACCGTCAGCTGCTTCTTATTGAACAACTGCTGCGCGATGGCGAGCGTCGTGGTTCCCGAATCGAGGATGATCGCCTGATTGTCAGCGATCAGATCTCTTGCGGTCTTGGCGATGGCGATCTTCTCGGAGGTTTGCAATTCGCTTCTCTGAAAAAACGGAAGGACGATCGACTGGCTCTGTACAATCCGTGCTTCCCCCCTGGTACGCTGGATTTTTCCCGCCCTTTCAAGGACCGAGAGATCCCTGCGGATCGTGGCAGGGGTGACAGAAAACCGGTTGATGAGTTCCGAAACCCGAATGATTTGCTCAGTCTGGAGCATTCGAACAATTTCCTGCTGTCGAAGGTAGTTCTTGATATCGGTAACCCTCCCCATGATCGTAGAAATGATCATGATCGTTATCGAAAAATTCAAGTTACGAACAAAATATTAGCGAAAATCAGTATATCGATATTAACGGAAAACGTAAAGTGTTTTCTGGTTTAGCATCATGCGAATACCCTGCCCCGCTCTTCCTCGCTTTAGGGCGTGTCGGCCGCCGGCATCAGACGCCAAAGCCGGTTGCCGAGACGCTGACCAATAACTCCATATCCCGCGACTCCTACTTTTGCTTTCGCCATAGAAGCCTCCTCAATACTCTCTCTGTGATGTGTCAGGGCGTCCCGTGGCAGTTCCGACAGCGCGCCTTAAATTCCCGCTTTTCCCCTAATGTAGCGGCGCGCGATCAGCGCATATTCCAGCGGATTGGCCACCGCGGGGTCCTGCTCGGCCTCGACGACCCACCATCCCGCATAGCCCGCGCTTTTCAGCGTTTCAAACACGGGGGTGAAATCCAGACCGCCGTCCCCGGGTACCGTGAACGCGCCATTGCGAACCGCCTGCAGAAAACTCCATTTTTCGCGCTTGGCCTTTTCGAGCATATCGAAGCGGATGTTCTTGAGGTGCACGTGTTTGATGCGCTTTACGTATTTTTTCAGGATCGCCAGATGGTCCTCTCCGGAAAACACGAGGTGCCCCGTGTCGTACAGGAGCCCGACAAGCTCGGGATCGGTCATTTCCATGAAGCGATCGATCTCTTCGGTGGTCTGGACACCTGTGCCCATGTGATGATGGTAGGTGAGCTGCATGCCCTTCTGCTTTGCGATGGCGCCGAGGTGGTTGAGCCCGTCGGTGAGGCGCTTCCATTCATCGTCGGTGAAACGGGGCTTCGCGTCGAAGACAGGCAGAGGCTTTCCCTGTATGGAATTGCCCTGCTCGGCCGCGCCGATCACCCGCGCCCCCACCGCATACAGAAAATCGCATTGTTGCACAAACTCGTGCTCGACTTCTTTGAGCGGCTTTGTCGTCAAAAATGAGGAAAACCACGCATTGCATATCGTAAGCCCGCGCAGTTTCAGTGCCTTGTTGAGCTTCTCAGGATCGTGCGGGTATTTATTGCCGACCTCACTGCCCTCAAACCCCGCGAGGGCCATCTCCGACACACATTGTTCGAAAGGAATCTCTCCGCCGAGTTCCGGCATGTCGTCGTTGGTCCAGCCAATCGGGGCGATGGCCAGCCGAATTGTCTTTTCCATAGAACCTCCTCAGAATTTGCGAGCCTTTTTCAGTTCATCCTTCATTTCTCGTGCGGCCCGGACCACCTGTGGGTTGGCCGACACTTCCGCGGTTCCGACGCGCCACCAGGACTCGTACCCTTGCGTCATAGACTTGGGCGAAACCCGCGCGTGGATGACGACCGGTCTTTTCGCGCGCAGGGCGCGACGGACGGCCTTTCTGAATTCTTCAACCGTACGTGCTCTGAGGCCGAGCGCCCCCCAGCTCTCCGCGTTCTTGGCGAAGTCGACGGGCACCTGGTCTCCCGCAAGGAGGCCGGTCTCGGGATCCCGGGCGCGCCACTCGTTCGCGAAGTGCGCGATGCCCTGGCTGTGCTGAAGGTTGTCGATGCACTGGAAGCCCGAGTTGTCGCAGACCACCACGATGATCTTTTTGCCTTCCTGGACCGCGGTGAGCAGTTCGGTGTGGAGCATGGTATAGGCCCCGTCCCCCACGATGGCGACGCACTCGCGTTCAGGCATCGCCAGTTTGCAGCCGAGCGTGGCGGCAATCTCGTAGCCCATGCACGAGAAGCCATATTCCATGTGATACGTGCCCGCGACGCGCGTGCGCCACGTCCTCTGCATATCGCTCGGGATGGAGCCTGAGCCCGAGACGACGACCGCGTTTTTCGGCAGAAGCACATCATTGAGCTCGCCGATGACGCGAATCTGACTCAAGCCAGCCGGATCTTCCTGGGTATAGAGCGAATCGACTTCGCGCGACCATTCTTCGCGAGCCCTTGCGATGGCTTCGCCCCAGTTTGCGTGGTAGCCGGCGGCTCCGAGCGCGCGGCCGACCGCCGCGAGCGTGAGCTTCGCGTCGGCGATGATGGGTTCGGCGTTCATCTTATAGGCATCGAAAGTCGCGATATTTATCGCAATGAATTTAACCCTGGGGTTCTGGAAGAGCCATTTCGAGCAGGTGGTGAAGTCGCCGAACCTTGTGCCGACGCCGATCACGAGATCGGCCTCTTTCGCGAGGCGGTTCGCGGCGAGGCTGCCCGTCACGCCGATGCCGGACAGGTTGCAGGGGTGGTCCCAGGGCACAGAGCCTTTGCCCGCCTGCGTCTCACCGAAGGGAACACCGAATTTTTTGCAGAAATCGGCGAGCGCGCGACCGGCCTCGGAATAGCGAACCCCGCCGCCGCAGATGATGTAAGGTTTTTTAGATGCTTTGATGAGGTCCGCCACGCGGGAAGTCTGCGCGCTGGTCGGCGGGCGCCGCTCAATGTGGTGTATCCGCTGGTCGAAGAACTCGACAGGATAATCGTATGCTTCGCCCTGAACGTCCTGCGGGAGCGCGATGGTCACCGCGCCGCCCTGCGCCGGGTCCGTGAGCACGCTCATTGCGTGAAGAAAGGCCGTCATGACCTGCTCCGGCCTCGTGATCCGGTCGAAGTACCGGCTTACGGGACGGAAGGCGTCATTGGCACTGATCGTGTAGTCGTGCGGCACTTCGAGCTGCTGAAGGACCGGGTCGGGCTGGCGGTCGGCGAATACGTCGCCTGGAAGAAAAAGTACGGGTATATGATTGACGGTCGCGGTTCCGGCTGCCGTCACCATGTTGAGCGCGCCGGGGCCGATGGAGCTCGTGACCGCCATGATTTTTCGGCGATTGTTCTGCTTCGCGTAGCCGATGGCGACATGGCCGGCGCCCTGTTCGTTTTTTGCCTGAATGAAGGTAAGGCCATGGCCGGGAGCGGCGAGCGCTTCTCCAAGTCCGACTACGACGCCATGCCCGAAGATGCCAATAACGCCGCCGACAAATTTCTCGACTTTTCCGTCGAATTCCACAAACTGATTGTCAAGGAATTTTACAATGGCCTGGCCAACGGTCAATCGAACTGTTTCCATAGCAACCTCTTTTCCGGTGCGCCCGCTGGGGCGCGCCGAATTTTTTCCTTAAAGTAGTGTACAAGAAGAGTGGATTGGGCGGGCGGCGCTGTTTTAGCGTCCCGTTCGCTTCATGTCCCAAATTTTCGCCCCCGGCTGATCGACCCATACATGATCCGGATTGAATTCCGGCGAAATGTAGGGATTCCCCTCGATATGGCGAATAACCCAGAGGTACCACATCGTGTACCCTGGGGCGGCGACCTGAGGATGGTCCTTATTGTCCGTAATGAGGAGCGTGTCCCGATCGTGCAGCTGATACGCCTCCGTCCCCAGCGCCGTCATGCCGAAGCCCTGAGAAGGGAAGAACCGATAGTGGTAAATTTCAGGCTGAGGATGATGGTGCGAGGGGTAGCTCGACCAGCGGCCCGGCAGGTTGATGTCTTCGCCAAGGACGAGGTTGGACCAGGGGGCATTGTTCTTGTTGAATACGGTGCGGACAATGCGTGTGCCCGTTCCCTGCATCGTGCCTTCATTGCGATACTCGACCTGGCACTCATATGGAAGGTAGAGCCGGGGCGCGAAGCGTGTCCCGTTGACCGTGGCGGTGATATAGAGCAAGGCCCGTTCCGAGAGTGCCTTGACCGCGACATCTGTTCCCGCGGGCAGGTGCAGAACGGCGGGGTTCTCTTCTAGAAGGCTGACGCGCGAGGCGCGGATTCGCGTTCCTTTTTCCGCAAGCGACTCGACCGAGACCGGGGAGCGGTCCGGGGTCCTGCCTTCGCCTGCGCCGATCCATTCGACCTTTTCGCCGACCATTATCTCGACAGAGCCTTCCGCGAGGAGCAGCGCCCGTTCATCCTTCGAATTCGAGCGCCAGATGGCCCCCTCTTTCAGGCTCAAGGAGGCGAAGTCCATCATCATGTTCGCTTTTTCACTGTCCCTCAGCACAAGGAGCTCGTAGCCATCTGCGTAATCTCCTGAATGATGTAGTACCATATGCCGCTCACATCACTTCGGATACTTTGACAGGACGATGCTCCGCGAGCGATTTTTTCGCCGCGAGTCCGATGGCGAGATCCATGAGTCCGTCATTGCCCGTAACCGGCGTCTCGGTTCCTGTTCTGATTGCTTCGAAGAATGCTTTCATCTCGGCGACAAAAGCTTCCCTGTAGCGTTCGAGGAAGAAATAGAGCGGCTTGTCGCCGTGGACGCCATTCGCGTCGCTTAGGCGGACTTGCGACGGGGTATCGTTTTCGGCCGCCGCGGCCCCGGCAGAGCCGAACACTTCAACCCGCTGATCGTAGCCGTAGACGGCCTTGCGAGAATTGTCGATGACGCCGAGCGCGCCGTTCGCGAATTTGAGCGTGATGATTGCGGTGTCGACATCGCCGGCCGCCCCGATTTCCGGATCGACGAGCACCGCTCCCGCCGCGTACACTTCCTCCACTTCGCTGCCCGCCTGGAATCTGGCCATGTCGAAGTCATGGATGGTCATGTCGAGGAAGATGCCGCCCGAAACCTTGACATACGCGGGGGGAGGGGGCGCCGGATCGCGGGAAGTGATTTTTACAAGCTGGACCTGACCTACCGAGCCCGATTTCGCCAGTTCCCGGACGTGCGCGAAGTTGTGGTCGAAGCGGCGGTTGAAGCCGATCTGCAGCCGGACTCCGGCCTTCTTGACCGCGGCGAGGGCGGCCTTGACCTTCTCGATGGTGAGATCCACGGGTTTTTCGCAGAATATGTTCTTGCCCGCCTGCGCCGCCTTGATGATGTAATCGGCGTGCGTGTCGGTCGAAGAGCAGATCATCACCACGGAGATTTCCGGATCGCTCAGAATGTCTTCGGCGTTTTTGCTGACATTGGGAATGCCCATGCTTTTTACCCAGCTTTCGATTTCCGGTGTGAGGTTTGCGTCCGCGACGGTCTTTACCCGGGCCTCCGGCATGTAGTAGACGATGTTCGAAATGTGAAGCTTGCCGATCCGTCCCGCGCCGATGACTCCGACAGTGATTTTATTTGCCATGATGTGTATCTCCTTTCTGCAAAAAAATTGCCACATGCCGGCGAAGCGCCTTGGCGCGCCACGCCAGACAAAGTGTCGTGCTTTTCTTACGCTTTGGCGAGAAAATTCATGCTCGCACGCAGCGCTTCCACAAGCTCTTTTTTTCCCAGAGACTGAACTTCCGACGAGAAAGGCTCGAAAGAGTATAGCCCACGGTAACCCTCTTTTTCGAGCCGGCCCATGAGTGCCGCGCTCTGCATCAGGTCTGCGGGGCCGGGGAGTACCCGGTGCGCGTCGGCAAATTCGGATTTCGCTATCCCTGCTTCCACGCCGGAAATATGGACGAGTCCTATCTTGCCAATGACGGCCGCATCGCTGAAAAATTCGGGCTTGTCGGGGCCGAGGTAACTATGGAAAGTATCGATGAGTACACGATAGCACGAAGCTCCGCTCTCGCCGATAGCCTTGAGCGCTGTTTCCGCCGAAGAAAGCGAAGAAATGCCAAACCCCAGCGGCTCGACATAACCTAGTATTCCATGTGTGGAAAACATCGGCGCGTAGGTGTTCAGGGCCTCCACGGTGTCGCGATATTTCTGTTCAGGAGTTCGGACATCGTCCGGCCTGTTGTTCGGGCAAAGCACGAGCGCGGGGCATTCGATCTCCACGCAGAGCGCGAGCAGTTTTTCGAGTTCGCTCAACGCTTTTGCCCGCGCGCCCGGCAGGTTGAACTGCTGCAGGGCATTGATCGTGATGATCCGCGCGCCGGCCGCCTTCGCAAGACGGAGAACCTCCGTCCCCTTGAGGCCGTCGGTGACCGAACCATCCCGGATGTCGTTTCGAAGCTCAACCGAGCTCATTCCCAGCCCCGTTGCCGCTTCGAAGAATTCTGCCAGCCCCAGGGCCGGCGCCGCGATGCGGTTTAGCGCGAATCGCTTTGACTCTATCATTATTTCCTCCTCTTAGTGGCTTGCTTTCCATAACAGCACTGCACTCACTTGCTTCCTCGTCTTGCTTTAGTGCTTTTTGGCGCCGCTATTCCCACTCCAGCCTATTTCCTCTCTGTCTATTTTATTGAGAAATATTGACGGCGACCTTTTCTTATAAGAATCAAATTTTCAAAAAAATACAATAATGAAGTCTGGCCAAAAATAACAGACAACATACTCTATGCAAACGTTTTCTGAAAACGTTTGCAACCAATATGAGTATTATTCAACGGTTTTTTTAATTTGTCAAATATTTTTTGAAAAGGGGCTGGAATCCGTTGGATGCGTCACTGGGGCCGTTCGGCGCTCCTGTACACCCAGTTCGTCACCGAATATGTACACGGACCCGCAATGCTCAAATCTTCCGCAAGATCGAAGGTTATTTCAACACCGTCATATAAAATCATTTTGCATTCATCCGGCTGTATGCGGTAAATGGTGAGGTCGTAGTGCGGCAGTTTTGGGGAGATGCCTTCTGCTTTGTGGATATCGACCCTGAATGAGCTTTTGAAGGTGCAGCCATTGCTTGCGGTTCGAATCGTGAAAGAGTTTGCGCCGAGATTGATTGCGAGGAGAATTTCCTGGCCAGTCTGGCGGGGGCTTAAGGAAAGGATGCCAAACGAAGGTGTGGGCGGTATGGCCGGCGGCGGGCTGGGCGTTGGGCTTTCCGGAATGAGTTGCTGATCGGCGGTCGCTTCAGATGGTCCGGTACGCTGATCTCCAATCTGCACATACACGTATGCATTCTCTGCAAAGGGCAGCACGTAGTCGCGCGGGCGCACGACATAGATTGCCAGAGCATATTTTTTGCCTGGCTCCAGAAGCGAAAAATCATCGTTCGTGATCCCCGTGACATGATAAAAAGGTCCGGAGCGCGTCATATTGTCGACTTCGAGCATCGAACCATAGGTGTAGGGTTGCGTCACGGTGATATGCACGATTTCTTTGGGCGGCAACGCAAAGTCAGACGGCGCCATCTGCGAGGTGTGCGCAAGCTCGTCCTTCAGTGTGGCAATTTCCGCTTCAAAGACGGGGATATTCGCAGGATCCCCCGGCCCGTTTTTCGCCGCGTTCAGCCTGATCTCATACATCTGAATCTCAAACCCGATCGCGCGCATGGTCGCATTCATCAGTGCGGATTTGAGCCTGTCCCCCCCGGGATTTGGATCGCCAGGTGATGGTATTTGATTTTGGGCCGTCAAGGGCTGGCCGCAGAGCAAAAGCGTAAGCATCGTTGTGGCTATTGCCATTCTGCGCATAGTGCCAATTCGAGAGAACGCCCCGTTTAAAATATGATTTCGCATAACGTGCCTCCGTTTATTGGATGAGCGAAAGGATGTCCGGATCGAAGAACCATGTGTTTGCCCCGAGCTTATACGCTTCGGCAATATCCGCAAGTTCATCTTTGCTCAGATTTCCGACGAGCGAATAATTCCCGCCCAAAGGATTTCCGTAATCCGGTGTATAAAGAACATGCTTGTAGGCAAAAGGCGCGATATCCGTCATATCGAACAGAAGATCGTCTTCGAAATAGTATGGACCTGAATACCGCAGCACTTGCAGGTAAATTTTCTGGTCCCCGAAAAAATCATGGGCTCCCGGCACAATATCAGCAATCTCCCGCGGATACAGTTTGGCCGAGGAACTCAAATCCCAGTTGAACAATGAGCTGGAAACGCGCTGCAGCGCCTTGATGTCAGAATGGTCCTGCAATAATCCGAGCGATCCCGGCAGGATCAGGATGAGATTTGCGGTGCCTTCATTTCCGGTGATGTTGGAAGTCTTAAATGGATAATAGAGCTGCTTCGACTTGAATTGATACACAAGAGGAGCGATGGCTCCGGAGTTCGCGCTTAGGTGCACATAGTCAAATACAAAATAGGTAAATCCGCGCCTCATGTAGTCAGCGGCGTTCGCCGTCGCCGCATCGAGACTTGCGGCGACCACGATTCCCTTATTCATGAAAAATGCATGAGTCCAATCCGCAAAACCTGAAATATCGCGTATCTGCACAATCGTGACATCGTGAGGACCGAGCCTTCCTTCAAACACAATCGATACGGGCGATGGTCCCGCCAGACCTTTCGAGTACTCGACAAATTCCAACCCTTTATTTTTGATGAGCATTTCAGCTGCTTCAAAAGGATTGCCTTGGGCAATGCTCACCTTTGGTTCGGACGGGAAAGGGATGAATTCGAGAATATCAACCTGGTGGTCGGCCTGAAGCTCGGTTCCAAGGACGAGAATTTCTTCTTTTCTATTGTGAAAGATGATCGCGTTCTGGGATGGCTCGGAGAGATTGACGGGAACAGGCCACATCTGTCCCTTGTCGGCAAAAAGGTCAGGAACGGCCCCTATGCACAATACAAGCAGAAAAGCCCCATATTTCGTATATTTCATGCGTCTTTTGCAAGACCTCCCCGGTTTTCAGCGCGCACCAGCGATACGTTCAGCACAACAATGACGAGTGAAAACAGCGCATACGTCATAAAGCCCATCCGAATGCCCCAGGCCGCGGAGATGGCCGACATCAGATAGGGGAAGACAAATCCGCCCATGCCCCCTCCCATGGCGGCAAAACCAACGGCTTCGCTCTGAGTGTGAGGGAAGAAATCTCCAATGATGCTCATGACATTCGGATAAATTATGGAACAACCGAGCCCTGCAAAAATAACCAGCATAGCTGCGATTGCACTGGCAATCCTGCCAGTGCCCACGAAGCCGATTACCGCGAGGGCAATCACCGAAAACGCCATGAGCGCGGAAAGCGCCACCAGGATTTTTTCCCTTTTTATGACAGCTTGAAAGAATGGAGCGCCAAAACGCCCCACGAGGAGGCCTGCCCAGAACAGTGACACCATGAATGAACCAGTCGGTATCGGCGCCTTGAAGACACTCACAAAATATTCCGCGACCCAGTTCGAGATACCCATCTCGACGCCGACATAGACAAAAAGCGCAAAAAAGCCGAGCCAGTATGCCGGATGGCGGAAGAGGTCCCGCCTCGAGCCACCCGGGGCGTGTCCCTTGTCCTTCCCGAGCGCCGCGAGGGGCATAAATTGCATAAATATGGCAATGGCGAGGAACAATACGCCGATTCCTCTGTAGATCAGCGTCCACTGCAGATGGGCGCTGATCAGAATCGCGATGATGAGCGGCCCCACAAAGGCACCGATCGAAAATGCGCCGTGCATGAGACTCATTGCCCGGCCGCCGCCGGGGCCTTCCATGCGGAGCGTGGCCCAGTCGACCGACAGTTCGATGCCTCCCTGTCCGATGCCGACAATGAAATAGAGCAGCATGTTGAGCCATGGGATCGAGGTCGCGGCAAAAAATTCGAGCCCGACAAAAATGAGCAGGAGCGCCACGCTTATGGTGAGACGCAGACCCACAGTCGAAAGAAAAATGCCCGCCATATAGCTTGAAAGGAAATAACCGATCGAGCCAGCCGCAATCACTGCGCCGGCAGTCGTGTAGGACCATCCGAAATCCGCGAAAATTTTGGGCAGAGTAGCGCCAATGACAGTCATGGAAATGCCGAACAACGCGAATATGCCAAATAATCCGCTATAGAGAGGAAGAAAGCGTTTTTCCACAAGCATGATTGCATATTGTGCGACATGCACCTTGTCTGCGTCAATGAGAGGAGCGCTTTGCCCCAATGCACTTTTTCCCCCTCAGATGGGCATTGTAATCCCTAGATGAAAACCTTTTCAGAAGCTATGATGGCGATATATGACAAGCATTAAGGATATCGCGCGGCTTGCTGGTGTCTCGCCATCGACCGTGTCGCGCGTGCTCAACGAACGCGAATATGTGCGTGCCGAAGTGCGTCAGCGTGTGCTCGACATTGTCAAAGAGAAAGGCTATGTGCAGAATCACGTCGCTCGGTCGATGGTACTCCGGCGGAGTTTTACGATAGGCGTGGTCATTCCCTATCTATTCAATATGTTTCAGAGGCAGCTCTTTGCGTCGATGGAATTTTTCCTCGAGCAGCATGGCTACAAGACACAATTCTTTTTCCTGCGGTGGTCGGATTCGAGTGAGCAGGCGTTTCTCCGCCGCCTGAAAGGCGAGACCCTCGATGGCATCATTTTTATTCACGAACTCGATAATCCCGAAATTTACCAATATATTCAGGAGAGAAGCCTGCCGGTCGCACTCTGCACCTTCGAAAAGCGGGAGTTCGGTTTTCCTGCTGTCCATATTGATGAAGAGGCATCGGCAGAGCTTGCGGTCGATTATCTCATTCAACGGGGACATCACAGTATCGGATGTATCACTGGCGAACATTTCAGCTTCGGCCGCCAGCGCGAGGATGGCTACAAAAGGGCGCTCGCGGCGCACGGCATTTCATACAGTCCCGAGCTTACGGTGCGTGTGCCCTCCTACAACCCCGAGGCGGGCCGCACGGGTATGCTCTCTCTGATAAGGCAAAAACAACCACTAAGCGCGGTATTCGCGGCGACCGACGAACTCGCGATCGGCGCGATAAAGGCGCTCTGTGAGTCAGGCCTTAAGGTCCCTGAGGATGTGAGCGTGATAGGCCTTGATGATATCGATATCTCCGCGTTTACGACGCCGGGGCTTACGACGGTGCGACAGCCGATTTTCGAGATGGGCAAGAAAAGCGCGGATTTAGTCTGCGAATGGATCGCGCGGGACCATATTCAGGAGAAGGTCGAATCCTTCACAACGACGATCGTCGAACGTGAGTCGGTGCGCACCCTGCATTAAAACGGCTCGAAATTCTGCTCCTCGAACCAATAGTGCCGCGAATCCTCCTGAATCTTCAGCAATTCTTCGTAGTGTCGCATCTCCCATTCAGACAGGGACCGAAAGAAAGCTTTGAGGTGCGGCTCCTCTGCAAGGTCAGCCATCTTCTGATAATGCTGAGTGGCGTTCAGTTCGAGGAGGACGGCGCTTGAAACCGCGGCGCTGACATGGCGGTCCGAAGCAACCCGAGTGAGGAAATCCTGGCTGAAAATGGGGCTTTTGTGCTGGCTTGCCTGAATTTCCGCGGCGAGATTTATGGTGGGCATCTGGCCGCCCAGCAGTTCTTTATAATAACTCAATAGCCAATTGTAATGACGCTTTTCCTCTTCTGCACGGCTTGCAAAGAATTGTGCAACATCGCTTTCGGCGCGGAGCGCGGCTTCTGAATAGATGGTCACGCTATCGATTTCGCTCTTCATGGCATTTTTCAATGCCTGCATGAGTTCGTCCATGGAAGCCTCCTTAAAAGATTCTTATATATCATACTATAAAACACCCCTTTACGGGAGAGTCTTTTTTAACTTGCGAATCACTTGCAAATTACGGGTTTTTTCGATATATTTTGCGAGTCGTTTGCAAATTTTCCGACAAGATTGAGGAGTATTGTATGAAATATATACATCGCAGTGCGGATGTGCGCAGATTTTCAAAAGTCTTTTTTGTACTGTTTTTTGTGCTTGCGGCGGCTGGAACGTCTTTCGCACAGCCGAAAAAGCCGGCGCTCACTGTCGCGGTGAGCATCCCGCCGATGCAGGAATGGGTAAACCGCATCGCTGGAGACAGGGTCGCCGTCACGCTCATCATGCCTCCCGGATCGAGCCCGCATGCATTCGAGCCATCCCCGCGCCAACTCGTCGAACTTGGGAATGCGCAAGTATGGTTCTCCGTCGGCGTCGATTTCGAATATTCGCTCAGACCCAAAGTGAGCGCGATGTATCCCAGGCTCGCGATTGTCGATGTGACCAAAAACGTCAAATTTCGTACGCTGCGCCCAGGCGAGCAGGAGACCGAGCACGAATCGACTGACGGGCACATCGACCCCGCCCTCACCAACCGCGATCAGCACACATGGCTTGGCTATGAGCAGGCCAGGACGGAAATCGCGTTCATTCTGGATACCCTGATTGCCCGCGACCCGGCGGGGGCAGAGGTGTATAAGGCGAACTATGAGAACTACATGAAGGAGATCGATGCCGTGTACGTTTCGCTCAAGGCCAAGCTTGCGCCGCTCTCGGGTTCGCAGGTGTTCGTCTATCACCCGGCATTCGGCTATTTCCTCGATATGTTCAATATTACACAGGTCGCGGTTGAGCTTGGCGGNNGGCCATTTTCACACAGGCCCAGTTTTCGGAGAGCGCGGCGAAGGCGGTGGCGGGCGCGATCGGGGCCGCAGTCGTGCCGATCGATCCTCTGGCCGCGGACTGGCTCGAAAATCTTTCCCGCATGGGACAGGCGCTGCTTCAGGCTGTCCCCGGAGGAAAATGAAGTGAGCGACATTATTCAAAACGCGCAGCAGGCCCAGGGAGTGAATGAGGTGCACATGCCGCATCCACCGGAGAATGTGGCCATCTGGTGCCAGAACCTGGCCTTTCACTATCGGGAAGCGGAAGTGTTCAACAATGTATCGTTTCATGTTCACCGAGGAGAATTCGTCGCGCTGACNNTTGGAGCCCACGCGGGGGCAGGTGCTCGTTTTTGGCGCCCCGCCGCGTGGGCGTATCGAGTCGATCGGCTATGTGCCCCAGCACACGGGGTTCGACGCGGCTTTCCCCATTCGCGTTGAAGAAGTCGTCGGCATGGGGAGGCTTTCAGGGCTTTCTCCTGTCGCGAAGCATCAAAAACAGCAGGAAATCGAGTGGGCGCTGCGCCAGGCGGAAGTGTGCGATCTGCGCGAGCGGCCTTTTTCCGCGCTCTCGGGAGGACAGAGGCGAAGGGTACTCGTCGCGCGCGCGCTTGTGGGACACCCGAAACTCCTTGTGCTCGATGAGCCGACCACGAACATGGATGCTGAAAGCGAGAAAAAATTCTATGACGTGCTGGCGCGTGTCAAGGGAAACACGACGGTGCTCATCGCGACCCATGATTCGGATTTTGTGTCGGCATTGGCGGAGACAGTGCTCTGTGTTGGGCAGGATATCGATCACCCGCACTCGGTGCACCGCCACGCGATCGAGCAGGCGGTGAATGTGCCCGAGGACATCTACGGCGGCAAGGTCGTTCGTGTCCGGCACGACATCGAGCTTCCGGACGACGCATGCTGTGAGGGGAAAGAGTGATGAACGGATTTTTGCAGGCTTTGACGAATCCTTCGGTTCCTTTCGTGCGGAACGCGCTGATCGGCAGCATGCTTGCGGCGTTTTTGTTCGGGGTTCTGGGCTCGCTGGTGACGGTGCGGCGGATCGCGGGGCTTGCCGGCGCGATTTCGCACACGGTGTTGGGCGGCATCGGGCTCGCGCTTTTTCTGGCTTCGCGGGGCGCGCCGAAGTGGGTCAGCCCGATGCTCGGGGCACTCGTGTTCGCGGTTCTTGCGGCGCTGCTCATCAGTCTTGTGTCGCTCAAGGCGAAGCAGCGCGAGGATACGGTGATCAATGCGCTGTGGGCGATCGGCATGAGCCTCGGAGTGGTGTTTTTGGCGAAAACTCCCGGCTATGCCGACCCGATGAGCTATCTCTTCGGCAACATTCTGCTGGTGACGGAACAGGATCTATACTTGCTCGCGGCGCTCGATGTCATCGTGCTCCTGCTCGTGGTTCGCTATTACCGGCATATCGAAGCCGCATCGTTTGATGAGGAATTTGCCGCGACAAAAGGCGTGCCGGTGACGAAGGTCTATCTCGTGCTGCTCATCGTCATCGCGGTTGCGATCGTACTGCTTCAGACATTCGTCGGAATCGTGATGGTCATCGCGATGCTCACCCTGCCGGCGGGTACCGCGGGATATTTTTCGCGCAATCTGGCGGGCATGATGGTGAACGCGACGATCCTGTCGCTCATTTTTTCGGTCGGAGGCCTCGTGGTGTCGTGGCACTTCGATTTGCCGGCGGGCGCGGTGATCGTGCTTTTGTCGGGCGCGGTGTTCATCGCGTTTTCCGCGGGGAAGATGCTCGCGGGCCGCCGCCTCGCGAAATCGTGACAAGGAGCCGACCATGACCAAAGCGCGCACGCATGTGCTGGAGGCTATCACTCAGGCGAAGGAGCCGGTTTCGGCGCGCCAGCTCTGTGAAAAATTTCAGAGCGATTACGACCCCGCCACGATTTACAGAGCTCTGCATTATCTTGAGGGAAAAGACCGCCTCGACTCTTTCATATTGCATTGCAGCGAACACGGGACTGAGCGCTACTATGTGCTGCGTTCGAATGAACACCGGCACTGGTTTCACTGCGAGCGCTGTCACCGCTTTACGGACCTCGGGCTCTGTCGCTTCGATGATCTCGTCGCGCAGATGAGCGCGGAAAAAGGCCTCGCGATAACCTCTCACACATTTTACGCGACCGGTATCTGCCCGGAGTGCCGCCAGAAAATATAGCATTTATTTATTCAAATCTTTTAATATTGCCTCTACAAAAATTCCTTTTGTTGTATTAGGATTAGCACGAAGGAAGGANNTGGATGTATGGCCTCCGTGTCCTCGCCGCGGCATTGGTGGTTTTTGTCTGCGGCATCGGCACCGAATGGCTGTTCGAGCGCAAGCGCCAGGGCAAAGTGAGCGAGGCAGTCCTGGTGACCTGCGCGCTGTACACGCTGGCCTGGCCGCCCGCGACGCCGCTCTGGATTCTGGCGGTCGGCATCATCTTTGCGGTGGCGATGGCCAAAGGCGTCTACGGCG
Organism: Spirochaetaceae bacterium UBA6243; assembly: GCA_002441395.1. GTDB lineage: Bacteria > Spirochaetota > Spirochaetia > Treponematales > Rectinemataceae > Rectinema. The sequence goes on from DJVZ01000061.1 coordinate 24,450, forward strand.
GATTCGGACGCAATATTTTCAATCCGGCCATCGCGGGGCGCGCCTTTGTGTACATCAGCTTCGCGATCGTGCTTTCGCGGGCCTATACCAGTTTCGGCAATTTTGGAATAGGGGCGGTCGATGTGCTGTCTTCGGCTACTCCGCTCGCGCAGATGAGGGCGCATACCCCAGTGCCGATCACGGACCTTCTGTTTGGTCTGCGGACGGGCGCCATGGGTGAAAGCATGACGCTGCTCATCGTGCTGGCGGCGGTGTACCTCGTCCTGACGAAGACCGCGAGCTGGCGGATCATTCTCGCGACGCTGGCTGGCGGCGCGGTGACAAACCTCATCATTCTCGCGACTGGCGCGCAGAAGGCCCTGCCGATGGAGAGTCTTTTGGCCGGCTCGTTCCTGTACATGTCGGTCTTTATGGCGACGGACCCGGTTTCGGCGCCGAAGCGGCAGCCATCCCATCTGATTTATGGAGCGCTCATCGGCGCGACCGCGGTGATTATCCGCACTTTCTCCGCCTTTCCGGAGGGCACCAGCTTCGCGATCCTGTTCGGGAACACCTTCGCGAACCTCATCGACATCGCGGTCGATTCCTTTAAAAAGAAGGCTCCGGCGCCTGACCAAAAACCGGCCGGTTCCGACGCGTCCAACCCGCCCGCCCAACCCGCCGCGCCGCGGACGAAAGGAGGCGCATGATGAAACTGAACAGAAACTCGATCATCTACGCAGCCGTATTTACTTTCGTGGTCTGCATCGTGTTCGTGGTGATCCTGGCAATCGCCAATCAGGTGACGATCTCCAGGGTGAACGCCAATAAAAAGATCGAATCACAAACGGCCATTTTGAAAGCCTTCGGCCTTGCGGACGGCTCGACGCCGGCAAGCGAAATCGATTCGAAATATACCCAGTTCATCACTGAAAAAACCGTGGACAAAGCGACCGCGTACATCGCCACCATCGATGGCCAACCTTACATTGGGATCAAACTCACCATGCCGGGCCTGTGGGGACCGATCACCGCGGTGCTCGTGACCGACCCAAAGGGAACGGTGATCCGCGGTTTTGAAGTTGTCGATCAGCAGGAAACACCTGGCCTCGGCGGCCGCATCTCCGAACCATGGTTTTCGGCCCAGTTCAAGGGAAAGCAGACACTTCCCGATGGGACGATCGCGTTTGCCCAGGGCTCCGGAAAAGGCAATTTGGACCCGGGCAACGGCACCGTCGATGCCATTACCGGCGCGAGCCGGACCAGCGATTTCGTAAAGGCCCTCGTCAATCGGGAATTGGCGCTCGCCCGCCAGATAGGAGGAACGCTGTGAGTGCCCCAAGCAAAGTTTTCAAGGATGGTCTCTGGTACAATAATCCTATTTTCGTGCAGGTGCTGGGCATCTGTTCGACCCTCGCCGTCACGAACAATCTCCGCAACACGCTCATCATGGTGCTCGGGGTGACCTTTGCCACCTCCATGGGGAGCCTGACCTTAAGCGCGCTGCGCGAACTCATCCCGCGCAAGGTGCGCATGATCGTGCAGGTCCTGGTGCTGTCGTTCTACGTCATCATCATCGATATCGTGCTGAGGGCGTATCAGCCGGCGATTTCCAAACAGCTCGGACCCTATGTCGGCCTCATCATCACGAACTGCATCCTCATGGGCCGCGCCGAGGCCTTCGCCGCGTCGAACCCCCCGGGCCTCGCGTTTCTGGACGGGCTTGCGAACGGACTCGGCTATGGCTGGGTGCTGCTGGTGATCGCGGCGATCCGAGAATTCCTGGGATTCGGGAGTCTGCTCGGGTTCAAGATTGTCGGCGACGGGTTCACGCCGTGGACGATCATGGTGATGGCCCCGAGCGCGTTTTTCCTGCTCGCGATCGCGCTGTGGATCGCGAACAACCACAAGGCGAAGGCGGAGGCCGCCAAGAAGACGGCGGCACCCGGTGCCCCGGCGGGCGCTTCAGGCGCCCCCGCGCCGCAGAAGAGTTGAGGAAGGAGGCAGGGCATGATTGACGCACCGAATGTTGGTTTACTCTCTCTCTTTTTGGCGAGCATCCTGACGAGCAATATCCTCCTCGCGAATTTTCTCGGCACATGCTCGTTCATCTCCATATCGAAGGACTTCAAGAGTTCGATGGGCCTCGGGATCGCGGTGACGCTCGTGATCGGCATCACGTCGGCGGTGTGCTGGGTGGTGCTGCGCTACATCATAGAACCGCTCGGGATCGAGTACCTTTCGTTCATCATTTTCATCATCGTAATCGCGGGAGTGGTGCAGATGCTCGAGATGATCATCGAGCGCTTTTCGCCGGCGCTGTATATGGCGCTCGGCATTTTCCTGCCGCTCATCACGGTGAACTGCGCGGTGCTCGGCGTGATTCTCTTTATGCAGATACGCAAGTACAACTTTCCGCAGGCGGTGATATTCGGCTTCGGTTCGGGAGCGGGCTGGTGGCTGGCCATCATGCTGCTGGCTTCGATCCGCAGGAAACTCGATTCGAACAACGCGATACCGGCGGGGCTGAAAGGCACGGGCATCACCCTTATAACCATCGGTTTTATGGCGATGGCCTTTGTCGGATTCTCCGGCATGATCGCGGTGCAGTGAGGAGGCGGCGATGAACCCAATTCTGGTCGGGCCCCTGACGGTCGCCGGCATCTCCACGGTGCTCGCGCTCATCATCGCGGTGCTCGATAAATTTCTCAACAACTATGGGGAGGTCGAAATCTCCATCAACGGCGGAGAGAAGAAACTTCAGGTAAAGGGTGGTTCGCCGCTGCTCGGCACGCTCGCGGCGGAAAACATCTTCGTGCCTTCGGCCTGCGGCGGGCGCGGTACCTGTGGCGCGTGCAAGTGCAAAATCGTCTCCGATGTCGGACCTCACCTCCCCACGGAAACGCCTTTCATGTCCCAGAAAGAGATCGAGAGCAATATCCACCTCGCCTGTCAGGTCAAGGTGCGCAAGAATCTCGAGATCGAACTGCCGCGCGAGCTCTTCAGCATAAAAAAATACAAATCCCACGTGGAAAAAATCCGCGATGTCACGCACGACATCAAAGAAGTTCTCTTTTCTCTCGACGACGGGGAAATCGAATTTGTCTCCGGACAATATGTGCAGCTCGTCGTCCCGCCTTACGGCGAAATCAAGGAGAGTGTCCAGCGCGCCTATTCGATGTCATCGAAGCCCTCCGAAAGAAAACATGTCGAGCTCCTCATCCGCCTTGTTCCCGGCGGCATCGCGACGACCTATGTCCACAAGTTCCTGAAAGAGGGCCAAGCGATCGAACTCGTGGGACCTTTCGGCGAATTCCGCGTGCACGACACTCCCGCGGCGATGATCTGCGTGGCGGGCGGCTCGGGCATGGCCCCCTTCAAGAGCATCTTCCACAGTCTTCATGAGACGGGCGCCTTCCCCGAAAAAGATATATGGTACTTTTTTGGCGCCCGCACGAGCAAGGATATGTTCTACCTCGACGAGCTGCGCGAGCTCCAGGCGAAGTGGCCACGCTTCCACCTTGTCGCCGCGCTCTCCGAACCGAGTCCGGAGGAGAACTGGCAGGGCGACACTGGCCTCATCACCGATGTCCTCGACCGGTATCTTCAGACTACGGTGCCGAAGAATGACAAAGGCTGGGAGGGTTACCTCTGCGGTTCCCCCGGCATGATCAACGCCTGCGTCAACGTGATGAAGAAAAACGGCATCACCGAGGACAAGATTTACTATGACAAATTCGCCTGAGCCAAGGAGGAATGGATGAAACAGTCACCCGCCGACAAACAGGCATTTCAGAAAATGATACCCGGTGTCATCACCGCCGCGGGATTTTTGGGCGATGATGACCGAAGCCCCGAACGCATCATCGAGGAGGACGGGATTTTCTTTGATGAGCTTAGGCTCGATTTCGACGCGGTCTCGGACAAGCTGGAGGAACTGCAGCACAGAGGCGAAGCGGGCCTCGGCGAACCGATCACGGTTGGCAAGCTCCTGGTGCAGTCCGGCGATGCGCGGGGTATGCTGCCCTGTCCCTGGAGCGATGGTTTTTTCCACAAGAACGCGGTGTCGGTGCGACCCGCCGATGTTCCCATCGAATCCTGCGTCGAGGGCGAAGATATGCTGATTTACAGCGAGCTTTCGGTGCATATGCTGAGGGTGCACCATTTTTGCCAGGGGCGGGGCTCGCCGTTCAGACTCGAGCCCGCGCTGATAAAGAGGCTGCTGTTCTAAGGCTGACAGGTATACCGACGGCGCCGGGCACCTATGTGCGACGAAGCGTCTACGGAAGGCCTCTACTGCCGGGTCTCGAAACGATGCTCCTCTTTGAAGTATGATAGGCGTGTTCGAGGATAGTTCTCGGAAAGCCTCAAGGAGCGTCCCGATGGAAAAAAGAACGAAAATTGTCGCGACCACAGGCCCTGCCTGTTCTAATCCCGCGACAATCAAAGAGCTCATTCGCGAAGGAGTCGATGTCTTCAGGCTCAATTTTTCCCACAAGACCTATGACGAAGCCAATCAGGACGTGACGATGATCCGAGAGGCGCGCAAGGCGCTCGATCGGCCCGCGGCGATTATGGCGGACATCAAAGGTCCCGCCGTACGCCTCTATGGATACACCGAACAAATCGCGCTCAAGCCAGGAGCCGAGCTCACCATTGAGAGCGCCGATTCGGCCATCATCGAAAAACTCAGCTCAAAGAAGCCCATGCAGGTCTACACCAATCTGCCGGACATCGACCGCATCTGCGCAATTGGCCAAAAAGCCATTCTGATGGACGGATACTTCACGGGGAAAGTCATCCGGAAAGTTTCCAAAGGTATCGTTGTGGTAGTGGACAACGAGGGAAATTTAAGGCCGAAGGCGCACCTCACACTGCCCGGCGTCGATTACCCCATTCCTTTCCTCTCCGACAAGGACATCGCCGATATCGGCTGGGCAGTCGAGCAGGATATCGATTATATAGCGCTCTCCTTTGTCCGATGTGCAACCGATGTCGAAGAAGTCAGGCGCCTTGTCCAGCGCACCGCCCTTTCGCAGGGCAAGAATACCTTCATCAAACTGATAGCCAAGATTGAGTCTGCGCGCGGGCTCGAAAATATCGATGAGATCATACAGACGGCTGACGGCATCATGGTGGCGCGCGGCGACATGGGCGTGGAAATGCCCATCGAAAACGTGCCCATAGCGCAGAAGCAGATCATCCGCAAATGCTATCTGGCGGCCAAGCCCGTGATTACCGCGACGCAGATGATGGAGTCGATGATGGAGAATCCCATGCCGACCCG
>DJVZ01000061.1:29749-34104 GCA_002441395.1 Spirochaetaceae bacterium UBA6243
TACCTCGATTTCCACCACGACGTTCCGCCGGAAGTCCAGAACGGCGACATCCCCGCCATAATGTCGTATAACGCGGTTTCCGTAGCCTATCGCTGCGACGCGAAGGCTCTCATCGTGCTGACCGAGACCGGGCACGCGGCCCGGCTTCTGTCGCGGCTGCGCCCCCGCATGCCCATCTACGCCTTTCTGACGAATGAGCGCCTGTATCACCAGATGGCGATCAATTGGGGTGTCGTGCCGCTTATTCATTCGGGGAAAGGAACGCGCCTCGACGCCGTGGTCAACGAGGCGATATCGATCTGCAAGCACAAGGCGCTTTTAAAGAAAGGCGACCGCGTCGTCATCGTCGCGGGCCTGCCGCTCGCGCACCAGGGGACGACCAATATGATACGGGTGGAGACGATTGAGTGAATCGCGAGACAGGGTACGGCAGGATGGCATGAACGCGCCCGGGCAGCCTGGCGAAGCCATCCATGGTGCCGCCCCTGCGTGTCAGGCCGTCCCTGCGTGTCAGACCACCCACAGTGAGCCCAATCTCGACCTTCTCGCAAAACTGAAAGAAAAAAACCTGGCCGCTCAGGGACTCATGGTGCTGGAGGGGCGCATCGCCATTGAAAGAGCGCTTGACGCGGGCATTGCTCCGCGCTTCCTTGTGTGTACGGAAGCAGAAGAGGAATACTGGCAGGCCCGGGCCAGGAAAGCCGCCGTGACACCAGATAGCGCAGCTGACCCGGATGGCGCCGCAGCGCCGCGAGAGGATGCCGCGCCGCAGGTTATCGCGCCGCAGGCCGCTGTGCCGTCGGCCTTCCCGCCCGCCTTTCCCGTGCGGGTCATGAGCCACGAAGCGCTCTGTGACCTCGTCGATTTCAAATTTCACCGCGGGGCGATCGCGGTTGCGGATATGCCCCGGATCGTTCCGTTTGAGGCTGAGGCCGCATACGCGGCGCCTCGCGAAGTTTTTCTCTGCCTCTGGGACGTCACCGACCCTTCCAACCTCGGCGCGCTCGTGAGAACCGCCGCCGGACTTGGCCTGACAGGGGTTCTTTTGGGGCCGGGCTGCGCGAGCCCTTATTACCGGAAAACCATCCGCGCATCCATGGGAAACGTCTTCAGCATACCAATCCGGAGCGCGAGCCTGGGGACGCTGGAATTCCTCAATCGAAATGGTGCGAGGATACTTGCCGCGGCACTCACTGCAAAAGCAGTACCTCCTGAAGAATTGGGCCTCCATTCCCTCGGTTTGGCGCCCGATTCTTTCGGCAGACCAGAAAACCGCCGGAGTCCGATCATCCTCATCCTGGGCAACGAAGGCTACGGTCTGCCGGACGAAGTACTTGATCTTTGTACCGACGAAGTCCGCATTCCCATGTCGCGCGGCGTCGATTCGCTCAACGTCGCGGTGGCCGGCGGGATTTTGATGTATGAACTTCTGTCTCTCGCCTATCTTCCAAGCAGAGAGTAAATCTGCTGCGCGAGAATGTCCGCACGCTCATTTGACATATAGAATGCGGGAAGATTATAGAGATCGATGGAGCCTGGATGCACCACGCCCTTTCTGGAGGAGCGGATTCCTCTATAGCCAGCATTTCTGGCAGTGTCGATGATTTCTTTGCGGCCCGCACCGGCACCGAAGGGAAGGGCAAAATACCAGACAGGCGCGCCAATTTTTTTTTCGATGATGAATTTGGATTCAGTCAATTCATGCGGAATCTGTTCGGCAGGAATTCCGTCGAATCGCTTGTGATCCAATGAGTGTGAGCCAATCGAGAAAAGTTTTTCTCCTCTGGCATTGCGATAGTCGGATATCTCTTTCAGCTGTTCCCAGTTCACATATCCGACAGTTCCCACGAAATCGGTGATGATGAAGAACGTCGCCTTAATGTCGTATTTTTTCAAGAGAGGAAATACGATCGCGTATATCGAAAGGTCTCCGTCGTCGAACGTGAGGATCGATGCGTCGGTATCGAGCTTTTTCTCACCTGACTTGATGTACGGCAGATCGTCGATTCCGATGATCTGTGAGCGGTTTCTGAGAAATACGAGATCGTGTTCGAAATTATAGAGATCGCGATTGTATTCGCCGCCTGTCCGGCCAAAGACAATATTGTGATACATGAGGATCACGATTTTGGGATCGGCGCGTTTGGGGACGCGCGCCGCGAGCTGTTCCGGCGTTTCAATGACCAGTTCGCGTATGGGGCTCTGTTTACCCTGATCCCACCAACGGACGGGATCGAGAGACGAAGGTTCTTCTACCATGGACGAATCATTTTCCTGATCTGTCGGTGAGGGAGGGATGGCCTGCTGCACTATGTTTGACTGATTTGATTGAACGGGAGGGGTTTGGCAGCCCGCAAGGAGCAGGGCCAACACCGAAAAAGCGGCCGCGGCGAGAGCTCTATTCGTTGCAGTAAATTCACTTGAGAAAAAACGGTTGACTTTTTTGATTGGCATATTGCCCTCATTTACAATAAAATGTTTAATTAAACATCGACGCAGAAGTATGCAATGGCGACATCAAAATGGATAAAAGCTCTTCCGGTAGTATGCAAAAAGGCAAACGAGGTCGTGATGCTTCTGCAAAAGTCGTTGTCCCGGGCATGCTCAAGTGCCAAAAAGTATATACTCTTGCTGTTGGGCATCGCAAGTCTTCAAAAATGATGCTCAATTTAGATTGTATCTCATGCAGCCCTTAGGGTGATGAGTCGATGCGCAAGTGCCTACAGGGGAAACAGAATCAGGCTTTTGCCAATCTCTGTTGATCAGGTTCTCCCTTCTCTGTCAATTTCGTCGCCAGCAACACCGAAAAACCGAGAAGCACCGCGGCCGCGATGAGCGAGGCGGTGAAGGTGCCGGTGATATTGTTGATCGCTTCCATGGCATAGACCAGGAGGACCGATATCTGTCCGGCAAGGGTGACAAGGCCGTTTGAGGTTCCCTCGGGCGTGGGGCGCGCTGCTTCCGCGGCGTACTGCATGCCCACGGGATTCACTGCGATCAGGAAAAAACCAAGCACAAAAGACGAAGCCGCGATCAGCCCGAATCCGGGCGCGAGTGCAAGGCCGACGAGGCCAGGAATGGCCCCCGAAAGCCCGAGAATAATAAACGGTGTACGTTTTGCAGCACGGTCGGAAAAAAGCGGAATTACGATGGCACCGACGACGCCGCCGATCAACATGATCGCACCCAGGATTCCCGCCTGGTCCGAGCCGATGCCGCGCGGCCGCACGATCCCTTCAATCCAGGTTGTCACTCCGTTGAAAATGCCCATTCCGATGAAAGCGATCACTAAAAAGCGCAAAAACGAAGGTGTTTTCAGTGCGTGTTTGAGCCCTTCAATCATGAAGGCGCGCTCGCGGCATGCCGACTCGTCGGGCGGCAGCTTCGGCTTCTCCCTTGCGACGAACACAAAGACCACCGCGGCAACACTCGCCGCTGCCCCATACATTATCTGCACCCGCGCAATGCTCATGCTCACGGCCAGTATCGGGGTCAACACCAGCCCCACCGCTGTACCCAGAATGCTCGCGATCGTGATTAAACCCACCGCCGTTGCCCGCTCGCGCGCCGGAAACCACGCCGCCGGAATCTTCGTCCACGAATTCAGCAAAAACGGCTGTGCCGCCGCAATCCCGCACGTCACCGCAAACGCCGGCGCATAATGTTGTCCGGCGGCGCCGCGCGCCACACCAAGAATGCCGACCGCAATCGAAGCCGCACCGACCGTGCGCACAAACCCAAAGCGGTCGATCAGCCACGAAGCAGGGATCGAAAGCGGAATGAACGCAATCATGAATGACATCGCAAAGAAACCTACCGCCATCTCCGAAACACCATAATACGAAGCTGCGGCGCTCGTGATGGGCGAATATGCGATCCACAGCACCTGGATCGTCAGATTCACCAGCATTGTCGCGGCAAGAACGGCCCAGCGGTACGCAAAGACCCGATAGCTTTGTTCCATAATATTGTGCGCTCCATCGAATCCGGATACATGCATTATGAACAAAAGAGCATAGGAGAGGAAGCTCTGCGCATGAAGAAAAAGCCGCAAGGGAAAGGGCCGGATTTTTGCAGGGTACGTCTTTTAGAAATTCCTTGTACAGTTTCTTTAAAAATCTCTTTTAGCTACAAAAAATTAAATATCTCCATTTTCCACTTGACAAATAAAATAACATTCATGATAATTATAAAATAAAGATAGGCTTTTAAAGCAGAAAAAGTATGGGCTTCTTTGCTGCTCGTTCTGCCTGGGCTGGTGCGCGGAGGTAGAGATATGAAATCAAAGTCGAGGAAATTGTTCATCGTACTTGCGATGGGTGCATTGGTGCTGAGCGCCTGCCAGCTTTCGACCG
>DJVZ01000064.1 GCA_002441395.1 Spirochaetaceae bacterium UBA6243
GTGACCCGCAGCGCGCTCCAGAACGCGGCTTCGGTCGCGGCCCTCCTCCTCACCACCGAGTGTGCTATAACTGATCTACCCGAAAAAGAAAAACCGGCAGCGCCGAATCCAGGGATGAATTACTAAGAGGAAAAAACTAAGAAGGTGCTCTTTTGAGCACCTTCTTTTTTAGTATACATGAGTACCGTAATTATTGATTCTTAAGTCCTGTATCGTTATTAAAGGCGTTAACACATAATCAGTCGCTAACGCAGTAAAATTGTTTCCAATAACCACAGAGCTGATTAACATTTTTTATGCTTCTGTTTCATTTTGAAACATTGGTTATGTACTATGTTCAGATTTGAAAGCACAACAAATTCTTGAAATACAAATTAATTTATTATAATACATATATATAGTACTTTATTTTTACACAATACATATTTGGCACATTCTTTGCTAATAAAATATGTGGCAGAGAATGCCAGATCTTATTTTGAGGAGGTATATCATGGATCATGCGAACCTGGTAACTCGAAAAAGGCAAGCTCCAACCACGCTCGATCTGTGGGATGCCTTTGACGATCTTCGGCGTGAGTTCGAGCGTACATTCGGCGATCTCGAATTCCCCAGCGTCTCGGGGCTCCTCGATTGGCCGGCTGGTCCCGACATCGATCTGGTCGAAGGCGATGATGAGATACTGGTGCTCGCTGATCTCCCCGGTGTGAGGAAGGGCGATCTTGAGTTGAGTATCCAAGGGAATCTCCTCACCATCAAAGGTGAGAAGAAGCGTGAAGAGCCAACGCAGTCTCACAAGGTTGTCAGAACTGAAACCTGGGTTGGCAGTTTCAGCCGGACTATCAATCTCCCCGATTCGGTCAATCCAGAGAAAGTCGAGGCAGAACTCCGCGATGGCGTACTCCGTATCCGCATTGCGAAGCGTGAGGAAGCGAAACGTCGAGCTGTTCAAATCTCAGTGAAGTGAGGAGGTGCGATATGGAAACTTCGATCACGCGCAGTGGAAACAAGATGATAGTTCCCCCCGCCCAAATCAGGGAGGATGAGAGCGAGGTGATCGCGCAGCTCGAGATGCCCGGTGTGACTAAGGAAGGACTTGATATCAAAATCGATGGGCATACGCTCACGATAGACGGGAAGCGTTCAGACGATATCCCCAGCGGGAAATATCTCATCCGCGAGCGCCGGCATTACGACTATCACAAGGCTTTCACGATCGATGAAAGTATTGATCGCGAGGGGGTCTCCGCCGATTTAACCGATGGAATCCTCACATTGCGCCTAAAAGTCAAGGAGACTGCAAAACCTCGCAAGATCCCAGTAAAGTGATCCCTCTCAGCTTCGCGTTTTATGGGCTGGGCTAGCAAATAGCCCAGCCCTATTCTATGGCAGTCGCACATTCTTGAGCCTAAGAATGTACCCTTCGGGCTCTTCATCCGGCATACCCTGAATCCATTTATCGGGGTTCTTGATGGAGTCGTTCCATTCCTCCGGAGTCAGCCGTTCACACACCACGATATACCGTTTCAGTTCCTTTTTCTCGAGGGATTATCCAACAATGAAGGCTCCCTTTCTGGGAGCCTTCATTTTCTCTAGCAGGGGCAGGACTCGAACCTGCGACCTCCGGGTTATGAGGGAGAAACCTGATTTCGGGAACTTTGACCGCATAACCACGCAAATCAGCCAGTTATACGTACTCCGGTTCCGTCTACCAAAACAATCTGCGGTTGGTAATAAGTCTTCGTATAGTAAGTCTTTTAGCGGGGGAAGTCAAGTACTTTTTTGTTATTTTTCGGCATTTTCATTTGCAATTCAATCCCTAAAATCGTATCTACCACTCTGTAGAGGTAGTACCTGAGTTGATCTGTTAATCACAAAATCAACTGGTCTAACGGTACTGCGGTTACATCCAGTTTAAATGCATCTTATTTATTTTGACTAAAAGGCAAGGAATAGAACAAGTCCCCTGCCCATCTATTCACACGCCTATTTGCCAGCAGACGAGGAAGAAACCTTCATAAGGAGGTTGTTTGGATTATTGCAAAAAAATGACTGGACATTTCTTCCAGGGTGAAATCAAGATCGGGCGAGACATAAATGGATATGACTGGAAAGTTATTGTCGATCCGACTCGATCAGAGGATGACCCTGGTCTGTTTTACGGCGGTTTATTTCGCATGGTCGATTTGCGGTTAGACCGGGATGAAAAATCGACCTGGCCAGATGGGATTGTGTTTGTACACAAGCTGACGGGTCAACGCCTGACTTTTGAAAATGGAAAGCTTTTGGATCTGACCAACAACAAAGTGCTTGTTCGAAAACCAAGAGAAAGAACCAGGAAAGGAAAACCTTTGACTAAAAAAGTTAACCAAAACTCAACTATCTGCCGGATGCGCAGGTTCATCCTATTGCGTATCAAAGACGCCACCGGTGTTTCAGGAACCGGGGTNNGAACCTGCGACCTCCGGGTTATGAGCCCGACGAGCTGCCAACTGCTCTACCCTGCGGCGCGAGAATAAATTTACAAAATATCGCAGAATATGTCAAGGTATGGAAGCATATTCTTTTGGATGCCTGCCAGAAGTGTGCCTCACAGACTTTTGGGGACTGCCATGGACTGATCTGCGGGTTGAGTCAGGTTTGGCCCGGTGTGCAAAACTGTTGGTGGCATGTGTGGCCGGGGGCCGGTGCGAGGTCTTCTCGTGTGTTCTATTGTGCATTGTGGACCGCTGGTCGCGCATTCCATTCGACGCCGCGGCCGGTTCCTGCATCGTATCTGCCCGATCATCCATCGAATTCAGTATTTCCTTGTCTCCTAAAGAAACTATCTTTCGTTCAATCGGCTTGCCCACCAAGCGCTCGATAATTTTGAGCATTGAGCGGTCCTCGGGGGTTGTCAGGGTCAGGGCGATTCCGCTGTGCATCATGCGGCCGGTGCGACCTATGCGGTGCGTATATGCCTCGGGGGTATCCGGCATGTCGAAGTTGATGACGTGGGAAATGCCTCTGATATCGAGGCCTCTTGCCGCGATATCGGTAGCGACCATTATGCGCACCTTGCCGCTGCGGAATTTCTGCATGGCTTTGTCGCGCTGTGCCTGCGAAAGGTTGCCATGGAGCGAGGCCGCGAGGTGACCTTCTTCGGATAGCCGGGTGGCGAGCTTTTGGGCGCGATGTTTGGTCCGCGCAAAAATGAGCGCCTGGCCGGTCGCGCTATCTTTCAGGATGACGGAGAGAACGGCATACTTGTCGGCCTGCATGACGGGGTAGACGATGTGGTTGACGGTTTCGACCGGCTGGGAGTTGCTGATTTCGATTCGCACTGGTTCTTTCTGGAATTCGCGGGCAAGACCACGTATCTCCGTCGGAAGGGTTGCAGAGAACATGAGCGTTTGATGCTTTTCAGGAAGCGATCCGATAATTTTCCTGATCGAAGGGAGAAAGCCCATATCGAACATCTGATCCGCTTCGTCGAGCACGAGTATCTCTATGTCCTTGAGGCTGATCGCATGCTGGCCCATAAGATCGAGGAGCCGGCCCGGGCATGCGACAATAATTTCCGGCATATCGCGTTTCAAGGAACGGAGTTGCGCAGAAACAGAAACACCCCCATAAATCGAAAGCGCAAAAAGGCCTGTCTCCTTGCCAAGGGTTTCGAAGGCCTTGCGCGTTTGTTCGGCGAGCTCCCGGGTAGGAGACAAAATAAGTGCCCGAGCGGTACAGCGCTCGCCAGACAAGAGATGCTGGAGGATTGGCAACGCAAATGCCGCCGTCTTCCCGGTCCCCGTCTGCGCGAGGCCAAGCAAATCTTTTCCTTCGAGAATCGGACCAATTGCCTGAGCCTGGATTGGAGTCGGCTCGGTATAGCCGGCGCGTTCGATAGCATTCATGAGAGAGCTATCAAATGAAAATGAGGAAAAATTCAAGAGAATTCCTTTATATTATTTGTTGAAAAGCATGAATCCTGATCAATCAAAGTCAGAGGTCATTCACAATGACCGCATAGAGGTTCGGAACGATGGCGCTCGACTGGATGAGCCGATTCATGTAGCGCAGATCGACGAATTTTTCATAGTGTATGCGAAAATAATCTTTTTATTCAATGGGGCTCGCGCTCAAGCCCCGCTTTCAAATTCTACAAATGAAAAAGCCTTCTCAAATTAGTTATCTTAATAACACGATAATGCAAATAGAGCAAAAACGCCGCGATAGGCAAAAGCGCAATTGCGCAGACGGGTGCCCACTCTAAAACCACGGCACCCCTCGAAAACAAGTCGATAAATACCTCCAGTCCGATGCAGAGGGCAACTATCGCGACAAGCACGCAGGCAATCAGGTTCAACCCTTTTTGTCGGCTTTTGCCAATTACGAGGGAAACCGCTCCTGTGAGCGATTCGACGAGCACGGCGATGGGTACGGCAAGACCGAGCGCCCACCGGGGGCTTTTTGAAATAAATCCAAGCACCATGAGGAAAACCGGAGGTGCAAGGACACTCAGCAGCACCCTGAACACAGGCATTTTTCTCAGTACAAGAAAAGAGGTGGCCTCAACCCATACAAGCAAAATTGAAACAATGGGATAGAGCGACCATGAAAATTGCCTCGATTCAAAGAGATTGACCGCGCCCAGCACAAGAATCGCTATGCAAAATGCAACCGAAAGCACTTCCCACACAATGGTTCGCTTTTCAGCGCCGCTGAACTCTTCTTCGGCATCTTTCAACATGAAACGCAGATCGGAAAACTTCTCTGAAGTTGGTTCTGCGCATGACTTTTCTGAGTCCGGACCGGTGCCCGCTCTAGGATTTCGGGCACCGCAAAGCGGACATTGTGGTGCATCGCCTATTTCGGCACCGCAATCAGGGCAGTATGACATGAGTTCCCTCCTTGGCATGATCGAGTCGGCATGAGACGCTGACATGCAGCCCCAGATTCCGCAGACGCCGGAAGAAAAGGCGCTCAAGATCGCGCGACTGTGCCAGGCTTCCAAAATCGATAACCAGTTTGTCTCCCCAGCTCACCATCGAAGCATTGGTCATAGTCGTCAGGCTGGGAGCAGGAATAAATCCAAACGTATGAATATGAGGGACAAATCCCGGAGGCATCTTCACCGGGCCTAAATTCGAGATAAAGCCCGAAAGCATCGATTCACCGAATCTGGCAAAAAATATCCGCGCAAAAACATCTTTGATCCATAAAGGCACGATGCGTACCACAAGTCTCCTGGCGCTCCCTGCGTTGCGGCTCAAATGTTTCTCGATGCTCATACGGTCGTATTCGAGTTTCATCTGATGGTGTGTGCGCCTGACGAGCTCTTCAAAGCCGCGCATGCCAAGCCGCATATCTTCACTTATGAGTATAAAAAGCGAAAAATTGCGGAAGGTGCGCGAGGGAAACAGCACGCGCAGATTGATCGGGACTTCCACCGCGACAAGTGGAGCGCGTGGATGCGGTTTTGTCTCGTGCCAAATCTGCTGGAGCGCATCGAGATAGACAGCGACCATCAGTTCGGTAAGACTGACATTGCGCCGCTTGGCCTCTGCAAGCACTTCAGCAGTCGACAAAGTCCCGCATATCACTCGATATTGGCCCCTGGGCAGGGCTTTTGAATGGAGATGGAAGGCCTTGAGCCCTCTTTCAGGAAATGGCAATCCTTCAGGGAAATAGCGCTGATAGGCATCTTCGAATTCTTCCTGAACTGTGCTCTCTGAAGCGAGAATACCGCTCCATTCGCCTTCCTTAAGCCGTGCTTCGGGGTCTACCCCTTTCAGCAAAAAGTAATTGGCGAGAAGCGTCCTGAAAAAGGACAGGCCGCCTGTGCCATCGGTCATGGCGTGCGAAAATTCCGCCGCGATGCGGTTTTGTTCACAGCGAACGCGAAACATGGGCGTGCCGCGCCTGTTTATATTCCAGTTCTGGCAGGGGCTTGGCGAATCCGAATAGATAGGAGGCAGTGTATTGCAAGGCTCGAAGTAATACCAGAAAAATCCTCTCCGGAGGGTTACGTTGAAGTACGGCATGCGCTGCACAGTCAGATCGAGCGCGCCTTTTATCGCCTCAAGATCGATGGGACCATCGAGCTCTGCCTCAAACCTGAAAAGGCTTGTCATAATTCCATTCGCGACGGCAGGCATTATGCTCGCGGCATTGTCGAGGGCATACCATTCACCTGCTTCATCTTCCCTTCGGGTATGGACAAATCGCTGTTCGTGAGCTTCCCGGTGATCTTGGCGCATGCCTTATTATAAGAACGAAAGAAACGGCATTACAAGGACAAGCACGACAATGACGAGAATCGACGGCAGGAAATTTCCGGTTTTAAAGTTCTTTATCTCCAGAAGCCCCAAGGCGATCATAATGATGAGCGCGCCGCCAATCGCGGTGAGTTCGGCCAGCATAAGGTCGCTCACATAGGGTTTGATGTACACAGAGAGCAGAGTAAGAGCCCCCTGATACACAAACACCGAAAGCGCCGAAAATGCCACGCCGATGCCCATCGCGCTTGCAAAGATAATCGATACAAATCCGTCGAGAACAGTTTTTGTGAAAATGAGCGAATAATCGCCCTCGGTTCCAGCCTTGAACGAACCTAAGATCGCCATTGCGCCCGTACAGAATAAAATCGAACCATTCAGGAAACCGGCCGCGAAGGCGCCTTCGGATTTGCTCGCGAAA
Source organism: Spirochaetaceae bacterium UBA6243 (assembly GCA_002441395.1). Lineage (GTDB taxonomy): Bacteria > Spirochaetota > Spirochaetia > Treponematales > Rectinemataceae > Rectinema. Next base: position 6,676 of record DJVZ01000064.1, read on the forward strand.
CGCGCTTTGAGCCGCTCTCCCAGGCGTTCGATGCCGCCTTCAATATCGAGCATGGTTCCCACAAGCCCGCCTATCATCAGGGCAAGCGCGAACGCGAGAATGTGTGTCGTCTTAAGCGCCATTTGAATGCCGATAGTAAGCGACGTCATCCCTGCCGCCGTGAACACTACCTTGCGATATTCGTCTTTGATGCCCTTGCGGATAAGAAGCCCGATAAGTGAGCCAAGGATGATGGCTGCCGCGTTGATGACTGTTGCGATCATGGTTCGTCTTGACCTCGTTGGGCGAGTATAGCATAATCCTTTCTCGTGAGGAAATCATATGCGTAGAAGCCTTATTCGTGTTGTTGCATTGCTGATGTTCATATTTGTCTCTGTGTTGTTCTTTTCATGCGCCTCATCGCCGGCACCGGTTCCCCAGGACGCAAGCGCGCAGAAGATCATACAGCTCGCGCAGGAGCGATACGACGCATATGATCTTAACGGCGCAAGTTATTATTATCAGGTGTTGCTCGACCGCTATGGCAGCGATCCGAATTACATGCTGAATGCCAAATACGAAATGGCTTTCATCGAGTATAAGAAAGGCCACAAAGACCAGGCGGTCGCCGCATTCAAAGAGATTGTCGCGCGCTACGATGCGCCGGACGCTTCGAGTCTGTCCCCAACGTGGAAGGTGCTCTCCGAGAAAATGATCGCCGAGCTGACAGGAACAAAGTAAACTGCGCCCAAGCGACTCGCATGCGCCATGCACGACGGCGCGCGCCGCAAAAAAGTAGCTATACTCCTAGTCTATGTCACCTCTCCTGCCAACGATTCCGCGATTTCAAGCCATTCCTGATTGAGACACTCGGCCTCCTGATCGAGCGTTTCCAGGTCAGCGAGGATGCGCCGGGTTTTTTCTCCGTTGATGTAGGTGTTCGGGTGCGCCAGTTCTTCCTGGAGTCTGGCTTTTCCCACAGCTATTGCCTCGATGCGCGCGGATATTTCTTCTTCGCGGCGTTTAAGCCTGCGCACCTGGGCTTTACGCGCTTTTTCTTGTCCCCAGTCTCGAGTCACTGAGGGCTGGTCGGAGTTCTGGACGGCGGCGGTCGCGGGCGCTCCGCTCTCGCGATTTTTATTTGGGTCTGGATGCTCCGGCTGTGTCTCGGCACTGCTCTCCTGGACTTTTTTTTCGAGATAATAAGCATAATTTCCGTGATAGAGGCGCGGAGGAAGACCACACGACAGTTCAAGCACCCGGTCCGCGAGCTCATCGAGAAACTGGCGGTCGTGCGAGACGAAAATCACCGTACCTTCGTACTTCCTCAGCGCCTCGAGCAGAATATCCTTGCTCGTCAGGTCCAGGTGGTTCGTCGGCTCGTCGAGCACAAGCAGGTTCGAGGGTTTTAAGAGCAGCTTCAGCAGGGCGAGGCGCGAACGCTCTCCTCCTGAAAGCACCGAGATTGGTTTCTCGATATCGTCGTCACGGAAGAGAAAGGCTCCCAACAGATTGCGCAGTTTGGGAAGCATCTCAAAGGGACACACGGACTCCGCCTCTTCCTCGACGGTCGAACCCGACTCCATGAGCTCGGCGGATTCCTGGGAAAAATAGCCTATGAGCATATTGGCGCCGAGGGTCATCTCGCCCTCGAACGACGATTCGGCCCCCGCAATGATGCGCATGAGGGTCGACTTTCCCGCGCCGTTGGGCCCCACGAACGCCAGCTTTTGTCCCCGCTCCACCTCAAGCGAGAATCTCCCGATGACCTGCATGGAACCATAGGCTTTTGTGAGGTCGCGTATCCGCACCGCAATCTGGCCGGACCTGGGCGCGGGCGGAAAGGCGAAGTGGATGCGCTTCATGCCTTCGGGAATTTCGATAGGTGTAATCTTTTCGAGCATTTTTATGCGGCTCTGGACCTGCGGCGCTTTCGACTCCTTGTACCGGAATCGGCGGATGAATTCCTCTATCCGCTGAATCTCTTCCTGCTGGCGCTCCCATGCTTCGAAGAGCGCCGCGAGCTCCTGCGAGCGGCGGACCTCGTACTGACTGTAGGTGCCTGCATAGCGCGTGAGGGTGCCATTGAAAAGCTCATAGACTTCCCGCACCGTGACGTCGAGGAAATACCGGTCGTGCGAGACAACGAGGACGGCGCCGCGGTAATCCCTTAAGAAATTTTCAAGCCAGGTTCGCGCTTCCAGGTCGAGATAGTTGGTCGGCTCGTCGAGCAGCATGATGTCGGGGTCCTCAAGCAAAACCTTCGCGAGCGCCAGTCGCATCTGCCATCCACCCGAGAGTTCCGAGGCGGGGCGCTCAAAGTCGCCTGTCTTGAAATCGAGGCCCCTGAGCACCTCGGCAATTCTTTCCTCACGCCGCCAATAGTTTGCATCTTCGAGGGTCTCGCCTATCTCATGGTGCTGCTCGAGGAGCCGCGCTGTCTCCTTTTCGCTCAAATGTTCCGATTCGAGGGCGCGGCCTATTTTTTCCTGCTCGTCCAGCAGCCCGAGGTAATAAGAAAAGGCCTGCTCCGCGATGTCGTGGACCCTGCCCTCCTCGAACCGGATGCCAGTCTGGGGAAGGTAGACGACGCGGGCGCCCTTGGTGGTGATCACCTCTCCGGAGTCTTGCTTGACGATCCCCGCAGCAATCTTCATGAGCGTCGATTTGCCGGCGCCATTCGGCCCGGCCAGGGCCGCGCGGGAGCCGTCCTGCAGATTGAGCGTCGCATTACGGATGAGATCGCGGGCCCCAAATGAAAGCGAAATCCCGCCAAGCTGAATAAATGACATTCTATTTCACCACAAGATAATAATTTACAGAGGAGAATCGTGTATCGAGGCTCTCAGTAGTTCCGCGCAATGTCACCGAGTCGGCTTTTGCGATCACAAGCTGACCGTTCTCAAACCGATAGACAAAGTCCTGCCTGTCGGGATTGTCTCCCACGAGCAGGGAAAATCCGCCCATCCACGCGGAGGAAATCGCGGTGCCTAAATGAAGCCCGAACCGGATTTCGCCTTTGATGACATTGTCTCGCGCTTCGGCGGGAATTTCCGGGGCAAAGCCCGCCGGGAGCTGGTCGGTATGACTCCACTCGAAGGTGCCCTTGAGATCGACGCTGAGGATACCCGCGGTATCCGAAAGGAAGCTGATGGTCGATTCCCCATTCGACTGCAACTGCGAGCTTCGCTGGAAAAAGGCCTTCAATTCCGATTCGCGCCTCGAGTTTTCCCCTGCGAGCAGAACAGGTATCGACGCGTCGAGCTGCACAAACCGTGCCGCCTGCCCCCCCTGTGACCAGCCTTCATCGGCCAGAACCTGATCGGTACCGCTCCAGTCGGCGACAATTGTCGATTCATTTTCGAACCGGATGCGCAGTTTGGACTTTTCGAAGACAAGCCAATCGCCCGACTGACTCACTGAAGTAAAACTGAAAGCACCTGAATATCCAGGCAATTCGATGCGGACCTGCGAATTCTTGGCATCGGCGAAGAGGCCATATCGAAGGATGAAGAGGTCGGGATCTATGGTGCTGTCATCGACCATGATCTGGTAATACGCCGGGCGCCAGGGCTTTGCATAGATGATGTCGAGCAGAGAAGCGCTTGGCGCGGGCGAAGAGGCGATGACGGGCGCCGCCGTGCCTTCTTTTTCCTCATAGAGGACCATCGTGTTGCTGAAGACATAGCCGCGCGTGCCATCGATGGCCTGCACAAAGTACCACTCCCCCGGGAGTGCTTTTCCGCCGGTGAACACCGCTTCGCCGTCGGCCACGCTTAAAACCTTCACTGATTCGCCGAGCCTCAGGCGGTACACGCGCCGCGCATTTACGCTCGGTTTCTCCCGGATGGGAAGACCATCGCGCCCCGCTGAAAGATACAGCGCGGCATAGGGTGCAAATTCCCGGGCCCGCGTTTCGGCGGCACTCTTGGATGAGAAGAACTCGAGTGAAGGGAAAGGAACTTCGATCTTCGTCTTGTTGTCATCGGGCAGGCCAATCACATAGCTTTTACTGATATTCGACTTCAGGTAAATCGGAACGACAGCCCCCCCCTTCACCGCAGTGCCCTTGACGGACCAAAGCACCATGCCCCAGCCCTCCCGTCTCGCGCAGCCAGAAAGCAACACAGAAAACAGTATCACAATAAGGCCCGCAACGAGAAAAAGCTTTGCCGCGGCCCCTTTCTTTCTTCCTGTCGTTGAGTCCATACACGGCCAGTGTACAATGCAAGCCTCTTTCTGGCTAGTGATTTTCAGGTTTTTCACAAGTTGGTGTTACTAATACCTGCGTTAGTAGTGTAACAATAAAGGATAATAATAGTGCTGAAAATACTGATTACTTCGACTTTTTCAATGTCATCATACTTATGTAGGTATTAGTAAATCTTGCGGCCACGGTATGTCACGAAGCACTGTATTGGAAAAAGTGCTATAATACGTTGTATGTCAGATGCACAACCTCAAAAATCACCGCAATCCAAAGAGAGCATCCCAAGCTCATCAAGCTCGATACAGGGGCTCCATGCCGCGATAGAAATAGGATCCACCGGCATACGGCTCATTGTCGCGGAAATCGACTCCAAGGGAGGCCTGAAAATCATCGACAGGGCCTCCAAACAATCCCGCCTGGGGCGCGATGTCTTCACTATGGGAAGTATTTCGCGAGACGGGCTCCGCGAAACAATTGCCATTCTGAGCTCCTTCAGCGAGCTTTTGCAAGGTTATGGCTTACAGCCTTCCGATATTCAGGTGATCGGTACAAGTGCGCTGAGGGAAGCGTCAAACAGGGACACCTTCATCGACCGCATCAATCTCCAGACCGGCTTCCATGTCCGGATCGTTGAGGATATCGAGGAAAATCACCTCATGTATCTCGCGGTGCAGAAAACACTTGAGGATGAACGATCTTTTCTTACGCGCTCGAATGCGATGATTCTGGAAGTGGGGGGCGGCACGACGGAAGTCATGCTCCTCAAAAAAGGCCAAATGGTCTCCAGTCATTCCTTGAGCATCGGCACCCTCCGCATGGATGAACAAATCCGCGAATCCGCGCGTCAGCCGCGGCAGTTTATCGAAATGTACCTTGAAAGCAACATCAAGACCGCCTGCGATGTGCTCGCGGAGGATTTGCCGCTCGATTCTGTGCGCACCTTTGTGCTCATAGGCTCAGACGCGCGATTCGCGGCGTACTGTCTCTCGGGAAAAAATTTCAGCCACTACGCGGTCCTCGACCGGGCGCAATTTATTGAATTCGCCGATTCCGTAGCGGGGCTGTCTCCTGAGGAATGCATGGCGCAGTATCACCTTTCATGGAATGAGACCGAGAGCTACGCCGCGGGGCTCACCATCGAACGCATGTTCCTCGAAAAAACAGGCGCGGATATCATCATTGTGCCAAACGTGTCAATTCGGGAAGGCATCCTCCTTGCGCAAGTCCAGGGCATGGATCAAAAAATCGAGCAGGAACTTCGTCGCCAGGTCGTCGCGTCCGCACGCTCTCTCGCAAAGCGCTTCCGCTATGACGAGGCGCACGCTGCGCATGTCAAAAACCTGAGCCTTGAAATTTTCGACGCGCTCAAAAAAGAACATGGTCTTGGCAAACACGAGAGAATGTTGCTTGAAGTCGCGGCAATTCTCCACGATATAGGGACGTATCTGCGCACGAGCGGGCATCACAGGCACAGCGAATACATTATCGCCAATTCGGAGATTTTCGGGCTCAACAGAGAGGACATCAACATCGTTTCGAATGTCGCGCGCTATCACCGCAAGACTCCGCCTCTTTCTACGCACGTCAATTACATCGCGCTTCCGCGCGAGGCGCGCATTATCGTACTCAAGCTCGCAGCGATTCTCCGCGTCGCCGATGCCCTTGACCGGAGCCATTCGGGACGTGTGCGGGAGCTCTCTTTCGAACGCACCGAAGACAGGTTTATCATTCGTCCATCGCAGTCGCTCGATTTTTCGCTCGAAAAGCTTTCGCTTGCGGAAAAGGGCGATATGTTCGAAGATGTCTTCGGGCTTCTGCCTGTTTTAATGTGAGTCTGAAAGGGGTACGTGCATGAACAAGCTTCCTACGATGAACCGTGAGCTTTCATGGCTTGATTACAACGCGCGCGTCCTCGCGGAAGGGCTCAAGCCCTCCACGCCTCTTCTGGAAAAGCTCGGTTTTATGCGCATTTTTGCTTCAAATCTGGACGAATTTTTCATGGTGCGCGTCGCCGCCGTCAAGGCCGCGGCACAGAACGGCCAGACAAACGAAGAATGGGCCGGGATGGATCCACAGACGCTCCTTAAGGCAATCAACCAGAAAGTTCAAGCTCATTATGATATGCTTTACAAACATTTGCATGCCACCGTCCTGCCGGGGCTGGCGGGGCACGGCATTCAGCTCATCTCTGAAAAAGACTGGACGTCCCGGGAATGGCGATATCTCGAACGTTTTTTTATGGAAAATGTTTACCCTCTCTTGACTCCGCTTCGCCTGGAGCCTCGGGTGGAGCTTCGGCGGGAACAGGATTATTTCCCGTCGACGGGCAGCCTTCAAGTCCATGTGGCGTTCAGGCTCGAAGAAGACGGCTCGATTGCCGTGGTGCAGGTGCCGAAGAATCTCGACCGCTTCATCGTCCTGCCGCAGCGTCTGTCAATTGAGCCGGAGCCTGCAACAAGCCAGCCGCAGGAGAATGTACTTCGCCTCGCCCTGCTTGAAGATGTCATTCTGGCATTCGGCAGCAAGCTCTTCGCGGGGCTCAAGGTGCTGCACGGAATTATCTTCAAGGTGAATCGGGATGCGGATTTCAGCGTCGACGAAGACAGGGACGACGATTTTCTGACGGCAATGGAAGAAGTGCTCGCGGGACGGCAGAACTCAACTCCGGTACGCATGGTCTACTCCGGAGAAGACCAGATCCTGCTCGGCGCCTTGATGCAGAGCCTTTCGCTTGAGCCCCTGGACGTGTACCATGTCGAGTGGCTCATCGATCTGGGGCGGGCCATGGAGCTCTGCGATCCCGAATTCTATAGGGTGCACGGCATTACTCCCGATCCTTCGCTCTTTTTCCCCCCGTGGAAGCCAGCCAGGACATTTGACGAAAAGGGCAGCATTTTTGACTGGATCGATGAACACGATCGGTTCGTAAATCTGCCATATGAATCATTCGATGTCGTGCGGCGTTTTGTCGAAGAATCGGCGAGCGATCCTTCGGTGCTGGGCATCAAAATCACGCTGTACCGGACGAGCGGCATGAATTCGCCCATTGTGCACGCCCTCGCAAGAGCCGCGCGGAGCGGGAAGCAGGTCGTCGTCGTACTTGAACTGAAAGCGCGGTTCGACGAGGAGAAAAACATTTCCTGGGCTGCGGAACTCGAACAGGCGGGAACGATCGTGACCTTTGGGGTGGCCCGCCTGAAAGTGCACGCGAAGGCGGCCCTCGTCATCCGCAGACGGCAGGATGGAAGCATCGCACGCTATCTCCATCTCTCGACAGGAAATTACAATGAAAAAACGGCGCGCAGCTATGTGGACTTCAGTCTCTTTACCGCTAATCCGAGCCTCTGCACCGATATCGCCCTCTTTTTCAACATTCTGACAGGCTATTCGAGCATCCAGTCTCTCTCGCTCATCGCGGTCAGTCCCTTCGATCTCAAAGAGCGCATCATCGCCCTCATCGACAGGGAGGCGGCACAGTCCACGCCAGAGTCACCGGGCTCCATCATCGCAAAACTCAACTCTCTGTCTGACCCGGACATCATCGGCGCGCTCTACCGCGCCTCTGCCAAAGGCGTCCAGATAAAACTCAATGTGCGGGGCGTCTGTACGCTGATTGCCGGCCTGCCGGGCGTCTCGGAGACTATTGAGGTGCGCTCGGTGCTCGGCCGCAATCTGGAGCACGGACGCATGCTCTATTTCAGAAACGGCGGCTCGGAAGAGCTGTATCTTTCCAGCGCGGATTGGCTCAACCGGAACATGAAAAAGCGGATAGAGCTCTTGTTCCCCGTGCTCGATTCCGAGATAAAAGCTCGTTGCAAGGATATCCTGAGCGCATATTTCAGCGACAATACACATTCCTACAAGCTCGAACAGAATGGCGACTGGACTAACCTTTCCCTGACGAGGCGACCCGAAGAGCCCGCCATCTGTGTCCAGGAGAAGCTCTTCAAAATGGCCAGAAAAGCGGTGCGTAATGAAGAAGACAGGCAGGAGATTCTGCAGGTCAGACGATCAAAAGGGAAATTTTTTGCGCCGGGGACTATTTCATGAGGATTGATTCGTAAAAGGATAAAGCAAGTATGAAAGCAACGGAAAAGACATTGAAGCATATCCGGAAAAAGCAGGCTTTTATCATCGACATGGATGGAGTGATCTATCACGGAAACGTCCTCTTGCCGGGGGCCGCCCAATTCGTCGATTGGCTCAAGCGCGAAGGCAAGCGTTTTCTGTTTCTGACCAATTCGAGTGAGCGGTCGCCCGAAGAACTTTCACAGAAAATGGCACGGCTTGGCATTGAAGTCGCTCCCGAACACTTCTATTCCAGCGCACTGGCGACGGCCGCATTCCTTGCCAGCCAGAAACCCAACGGTTCATCGTACGTCATTGGCGAGCCAGGTCTCATCCACGCACTGTACCGCGTCGGCTATACCATGAACAATGTCAATCCTGATTACGTCGTCGTCGGCGAAGCGAGCAGTTACAACCTCGACACTCTCATAAAGGCGGTGCGGCTGGTCATGGGTGGCGCCAAACTGATCGGCACGAATCCCGACCTCACGGGGCCTGGCGAAGGCGGACTCGTGCCGGCCTGTGGAGCGCTGGTCGCGCCGATCGAACTCGCGACCGGCCGAAAAGCGTATTTTGTCGGCAAGCCCAATCCCCTCATGATGCGCCACGCGCTCCGGACGCTCGGTGCCACACGGGAAGAGACAGTCATAATCGGGGATCGCATGGACACCGACACCATCGCCGGCATAGAGTCGCAGATCGAAACGGTGCTCGTGCTGACGGGCGTGACTGCGGAGTCTGATCTGCCGCGCTTTGCCTATGCACCTTCTCATGTGCTCGAAGGCGTTTTTGAAATACCAGACAAAGAACCTAAAAAGAACGCTTAGTCGCCCAGCCGAATCAGCATGGCCGGCGCATACGCCGGCGTGGCGCCGCCAGAAACGCGAACTTTTTCTCCCGAAAGAAGATCGGTCCCGCCAAAACTGAATGGAGCGGCGGATGCTGTGGCGTTTCCCCGTGTTGCTTCGCCTTCGGGCTGTGCCACAAGAAGGTAATTGCCCTTTTTGAGCAGCGTCTGGTCGACCGGATGAGGATTGAGTGCCGCCTCGGTACTCCGGAGGCAATACACTGTGCCATCTTCAGCCACAGACCAGGAGAAGAAAGGAGCGCGCTGCTTCGCCTCCTTCGCCGCCCTCAGACTCTCTCTGAAATACCGCTCGAATTCCATATCTCCTCGCTCAGGCTCAATCGGGTCGCGTTCAAATAAATCGGGCCTGTGATCGAGCGCCCGCTCCTGCCCCATATAGGTCATCGACACGCCCGGCAGAAACTGATAGAGCGCGGTCCAGGCGCGAAGAGGTCCATCCGCTGCAAGCCGATGCGCGGCCCGCTCCTGATCGTGGTTTTCCAGATATCGCAGCTTTTTTGCGTCCTTGGGATAGAGCGTCTCCTGCACATAGAGATATTCGAGGTAGCGCTCGACGGGCAGCTCATGCTGCCAGACTTTTTCAAGGCGCTCCCAGCCATCGTAGTCGTAGGTGAGATCGAATGCCGCCGCATGCAGCTCCGGCTCGCTCCACGCCCCATGCCCATCCTGCCTCATGCGCCTCAAAAAAGCAGGGTGCACGCTCTCGGCCAGCCACACCAGCGGCGCGCGCTCTTTTCGCGCGCCGGGATCATACTGATTCACACGCACCCGCGCCTGCTTCCAGAAATCGGCGGGCACCAGCGAAGCGACATCGCAGCGAAAACCGTCCACCCCTCTGTCCCGCCACATCGAAAGCGTATCGATCAGCTCGACCCACAAGTGCGGCGAGGCCTGGTAGTCGAAATCGACCACATCGCTCCAGTCGCCGCACTTGCGCCCGGGGCGTCCGTCGGGTCCCCGCAAGAACCAGTCGGGATGCTCCCGGGCCAGCACCGAGTCAGGCGAAGTGTGGTTGTACACGACATCGATCATCACCTTGAGTCTGTGCGCGTGCGCAGCGTCGATAAAGGCGGCAAAGTCAGCCTCAGAGCCAAGCTCGGGATTTATTGCTCTGTAATCATATATGGCATAAGGACTTCCGAGCGAACCCTTGCGCGCCGCTTTCCCGATCGGGTGAATTGGCGTGAGGTACACCCAGTCGAAGCCCATGGCCGCTATGCGCCCGAGTTGCGGGATGGCGGCGCGCAAGGTGCCCTCTTTGGTAAAATTTCGCGGATATATTTGATAGATCGCATCGGTTTCCGGAATCATGGATCGCTCCCTTTCTCTTCAACAATGCGCCGGAGAGGTATTTCCAGCATATCAAACCCCACTCGAACGGACAATCGATATAAAGCGCCCTACCGAAAGTCCAACGTGAAGCCTGATGCTGTACTGACTTTGAACGCAGCAAAAAACACTCCCTTTCCCGCACACAATACTTTTGCTATTTTTCAATTATGAGTGGCAGGTGGTACCGCCCCTCAAAAAGTGAGCAATTATGGAAAAACCGGGTGATTTCAAGGAATCTTCCAGGGCTGAAGACGCAGATTCCGCGCCGACGGTAGCCGCCGAAGAAGGCCCGGAGAGTCCTCCGGCAGAAGGTGCATCCAATCACTTCGATGAAGCCTTCATTGGAGCAGCGCGGGACTACCGCATGCTCCTGGACAAAGAGTACCCCGTCGATGCGAGCCTGAAACTGGTCGGCGACCGCTATCGTCTTTCCCACAATGGACGCATGATGCTCTATCGCGGCATATTATCGCGGAGCGCTTCCCAGATTGATCTTGCAAAACTTGTGCGCAATCCTTGGGAAGGCGCGACGCTTGGCATCGATGGCTACAATATTCTTTTTACGCTCACAAATTATATGCACGGCCACCCGATGTTCATCGCCACCGACGGTTTCTTGAGGGATGTCGGCGGTGCGCACGGCCGCATTGCGGATCATCGGGGCTTCGAACGCATGGCAGGGCTCACGGTCGATATTCTGGCGACCCTCAATCTCGATCAAATCACTTTTTTCCTCGACGCGCCAGTCTCATCGAGCGGACGCCAGGCTGGTTTTATCAGGGAAGCCTTTGCGCGGCGAGGGATCAATGCCGAGGTGCGCCTGGAAAACGGCGTCGATCATTTTCTGGCGTACTGGGAAGGCGAGCTCATCGCCACCGCCGATTCGGCTATTATCGCACGCACAAAGGCGCATGTGTTCGATCTCGCCCGGTACATTCTCGAACGGCAGTTCAGCGCCCGCTTTCCGCAGCTCGCCTCTTTCCTCGAGTAACGAAAAGAGCCCGCGGCGGCAGGCCCCGCAGGCGGCGCCTGCTCAGTGTGCAGCGTCCCGAAATATGTGCCGAGGGCCTGCTTCCGGCGCGCCGCCGTTCCAAAAGCGTGCCGCGCCGTCCCCGGTATTCCTCTCTCAGAACGCGGGCACAAAACTCCCATTGTATTTATTGAGCAGATAATCTTTTACTTTCTGCGTCTGCAGAGCCTTCACGAGCGCCACAACGCGCGGGTCATTCGCGTCGCCTTTGCGCACCGCCACGATATTCGCGTAGGGCGACTCGGCGCCTTCAAGAACAAGGCTGTCGCGCGACGGCACAAAGCCCGTCTGCATCGCCCAGGTGCCGTTGATGATCGCCGCCGCCGCGTCATCCAGCGTCCTCGGAAGCTGGGGAGCCTCGATTTCCCTGAAGGTCATGCGCTTGGGGTTCTCCACGATGTCCCGAATTGTCGCCTTGAGCCCGGCCTTCGGATTGAGCTTTATGAGCCCTTTGTTCTCAAGGAGAATGAGCGCACGCGCCTCGTTCGTCGGGTCGTTGGGCAGAGTGATGACCGAGCCGGCCGGGATATCCTCGAGCTTTTTGTATTTCCGGGAATAGAGTCCCAGTGGCGCGACGAAGACCTGCCCCGCCGATTCCAGCTGGAGCTTGCGGTCCGCGCAGAAGTCATTCAGGTACGGCAAATGCTGGAAAAAATTCGCGTCGAGCTGCTTGTCCGCCAGCAGGATGTTCGGCGTCACATAGTCCGTAAGCTCGACAATCTCGAGCTTTATGCCCTGAGCCTCGAGATCGGGTTTGATGAGCTGAAGCAGGTCTCCGTGAGGAATGGGCGTCGCGCCGACCTTCAGTGTCACGAGTTTGCCGCCGGTCTGGGCGAAGACGCCGCCCGCCACCATGGCCACGAGGAAAAACAGAACGAGTCCCTCCCTGAACGCTGCCCGCGGAGCTCTCTTCGGGCTTGTGGTTTTCGATGCACCGTGGATCATCGAATTCTTCATACGAACCTCCAATGAATACAATATTCCCAGCCTTCATACCGAAGGCATTGTGTGCGAAGGATTTACACTGAGAGATTGCGGATTCGGCGGCGGAGCTGCGGTTCAGGATAATCGAGTGCTTCCGGGCGCAGCTCGACGTCCCAGAGCTCGGCTCACCGCGTGGCCCGAATCCGATTTGCGAGGGCGGTGCCCGCAAACTGAATGAGTTCCACTAAAATGATGATCGTGATCACCGCCACCGCCATGACATCACCGCGAAACCGCTGATAGCCATACCTGATCGCCAGATCTCCCAGTCCTCCTCCGCCGATGACGCCCGCCATGGCCGAATAACCGAGCAGGCTTATCATGGTCAGCGTCAGACCGGAGACGAGCGACGGCAGCGCCTCGGGTATGAGTATCGCAAAAACGATGCGCCGTTTCGAAGCGGCGCAGGAGATCGCGGCATCGATCACTCCCGCATCGACTTCGGAGAGCGAGGATTCCACAATGCGCGCCAGAAACGGTATGGCGGCGATCGACAAGGGAACGATGGCGGCCCGCGTGCCGAGGCTTGTGCCCACGATGAGGCGTGAAAGCGGCAGCACGAGCACCATCAGGATGATATAGGGGAAGGAGCGGAGCACATTGATTGCCCGGTCTGCGACATGCTTGGCAAAGCGAGCACCTTTATGCTTGCCCGCGAAACGGTCATTCGACAGCGCAAACAACAAAATACCCAGCGCCCCCCCAAAGATGGTCGCGATCAGCGTCGAAACCAAAATCATCAAAAGCGTCTGTCCCAGAGGCTGGATCAGCAGATTGAGCGCATCAGTCATTGCGATCCTCCTTGAGAAACGCCTTGGCGGCATCGGAGCGGGGATTGGTGAATACATCCGCGACAAGACCTTGCTCTACGATTTTCCCGCCTTCAATGACCGACACGGTATCGCAGATTCGGCGGACGACTTCCATTTGATGTGTGACCATGATCACCGTCAGGCCGAGCATCTCGCGCAAGGAACGAATGAGCTCGAGTATGGACCTCGTGGTCTCGGGGTCCAGCGCGCTGGTCGCCTCGTCGCTGAAGAGGATCGAAGGATGATTCGCAAGCGCGCGGGCAATGGCGATTCGCTGTTTTTCGCCGCCGGAAAGATGCATCGAGGGACTGTCAGCCTTATCCGACAGTCCCACGAGCGCAAGCAGCTCTGCTACCCGCGCATGGGCTTTTGCATGGGGCCAGCCCGCGGCTTCGAGCGGAAAGGCGATGTTCTCTCCTGCCGTCCGCGACGCAAAGAGATTGAAGCTCTGAAAGACGAAACCGGTCTTTCTCCGTGCTTCGAGCAATGCACGGCCACGGAGAAGATGAACGGGGGTCTCGATCCCCTCATACCGGACCGAACCCGAATCGGGCTTCTCCAGGAGGCCGGCGATACGAATCAGGGTGGTCTTGCCCGCCCCGCTCTTACCGATGATGCCGTGAATGCTCCCCTTCGGCACGCCGAGTGAGACATTGCTGAGGACGACGTGGCTGCCAAAGGCTTTGGAGATGCCATCGACGCGCATCACATTGGGTGGGGGAGCTTGTGTTGGAACTGAAATGGCTTGGAAAGCTGCCCGTGAGGGCGCGAACAGATCCCCGCGTGACGGGGCATTGTAGGATGGTTGCGCGATTAGCGCCTGGTCTGCGGCCTCCTCTGGCCGCTCTGCATGAAACATACAGAATTACGTATCTGATTCATATGTGTTCCTTTAAGGCGGTACAATAAAGTACTCGCCGCAGTCGTGTCAAGAGATAATCGACAAAATGTTGTGCAGATTCAATAAACGCCTTCGCCTTCTTTGGCCAAGATATAGGGGAAAGATTCAAGCCTGTTGCGGCGCTGCACCAGCATGCCGACGAGGAGCGCCACTACAAAGCCTATCCCCGCGCTTGCGACCGAAGGCCCCTCTGTGGCCGCATGGAACACAAGAGCTCCAAAACCATATCCCACAAAGAGCATGATGAGTGGCAGGCCCAGCACCCAAAATGCGCTCTTTGCCTGTTCGATTCCGGGCACTTCGATGACAACCTCTTCACCTTCTTTGACATCGATTCGGCTTTTATTGTAGACAAGCAGGTTGCTCCTGCGTATTTTACACGCGCCGTTGTTGCCGCAGACACCACAGCCTTCCTGCATCTGGATCGCAACGGTCACCATATCGCCTTTAATCTCTTTTACTGTCGCTACTTCCTTCATCTGGAATCTCCTTGCCCCCTATGTGGAATGATTCGATCGAGAGCGCAAGGCCATCCTCATCGAATCGCACGCACACTCCCTGTGCTTCCGGCTGAGCGCGCGCATCTCTGCTCCACGCCGGCACACCGGTAAGAAATTCTCTCACCTTTACTTCAGGGTCGAGACCGCCCACAGATAATATACTGCCGGTTCGCCCCAAATCGGTAATGGCGGCGGTCTTTTTTTGCAGAATCCGGGCATCCGCGGTGAGCACCTTGCCACCTGTTCCGAGGATGGCAGACACTTTGCCGTCGGCATGGCGCGCAAGCGAGAGCTTCTCCGCCGTCGTCGCGGCATGAAAATCGACAATGATGCAGGATGTATCGCGATGCAGAAAATGACTGAGCTGATCCACCGCCAAAAACGGGTTGTCGGCGTGAACCCTCGCAAAGCCCGACTGACCGAGAAGTGCGACTACGGCAATTTTTTTGTCATCCTTTTGAAATACTTTCCAGCCGCGGCCCGGATCGCCCTCGGGGAGGTTGGCCGGTCGCAAGACCCACCCTGCTTTTGGATAGAACTCCGTCATATCTGGCTTATAGTACGATGCTTCTCCCATGGTGATGCAATCGATGCCCAATTTTCGAAGATACACCGCGTGCTGTACACCGAGCCCCGCGCCGCCAGTCGCGGAATCCGCATTTGCACATACAAAATCGGGGTTAAAACGCCGCCGGATCTCGGGCATTGTGCTTTTTATCGTAAATACGCCGGTCTTCCCGACAATCTCACCCAAAAATACTATCGTTATAGCCACAATTCACTATGCTATACGGGAAAGTGCCTTTTATACAACCGGCCAGGCGCCGACTATGGCCCGGCCGGACACACCTCACTGTCTATTGTATTTCAGCACCTCATTGTGCACGTACTCAAGCTGTATGCCTGCCATTTTGAACATCGATTCGCTTTCGTCCGCGTCGTGGTAGCGATATTCCGAGACCACGCGCACAATGCCACAATTTATGATGAGCATTGTGCAGGTTCGGCATGGCGTCATACGGCAGTACAGCGTCGCTCCATTGATGGCCACTCCCCTCTTCGCCGCCTGACATATGGCATTTTGCTCCGCGTGAACCGTGCGAACGCAGTGCTCCGTGATAGTCCCATCCTCGTGCAGCATTTTTCGCATCTGATGTCCCACATCATCGCAGTGCGGCAGACCGGCTGGCGCTCCCACATAGCCGGTCGCGAGGATCTGATTGTCCTTCGCGATCACACAGCCCGAACGTCCCCGGTCGCATGTTGCTCTTTTCGCGATGGCGTTGGCGACTTCCATAAAATATTCATCCCATGTCGGACGGCGATACTCTGGCATCCATTGCTCCTTTTCCCCGTTCAGAATAGTACCAATTTTAGCATAGGGCAAAAGACACGCCCACCCTTGCCGCCATACGCCATCATACCACATAATAATGACTGATTGTGGCCGGAAGCCTTGGCATTTCCCCAGGCAAACCGCCGTAGACACACGAACCGTCGAGGAGTTTTTCAGATGAAGCACCGCAACATTTTGTTCGCCCTCCTCCTGCCATTGTTTTCAATTCATTTTATTTCTTGCAATGCGCAAGTATCACGTCCCGACGGCATGTATGCCACCATAAAAACAAATAAAGGCGACATCGTCATATCGCTCGAGTTCGAAAAAGCGCCTATGACTGTCGGCAACTTCGTCGGCCTTGCGGAAGGGACTCTCGACGTAACGAAAGGCAAGCCTTTCTATAATGGACTTACTTTCCACCGCGTTGTCGCCGACTTCGTCATTCAAGGTGGCGACCCTGCGGGCGACGGAACTGGAGGCCCGGGTTACCGTTTCCCTGACGAAATCGTCCCCGATCTCAAGCACGACGGTGCCGGTATCGTTTCGATGGCCAATGCCGGCCCGAACACAAACGGCAGCCAGTTCTTCATTACGCTCGGTGCGGCCCCCTGGCTCAATGGCAAACACTCAGTCTTTGGCAAAGTCATCGAGGGCATGGACGCGGTCAAGCAAATCCAGCAGGGCGATCGCATCGAATCGATCACGATTCAAAGATATGGGGCCAAAGCCAAGGCTTTCGACAGTTCGCAGAAAGCATGGGATCAGCGCCTCAGCGCAGCCTACGCCACACTCAATGCGCTCAGCAGGCAAAAGCGCGATGCAGACATGGCCCTCATTGCCCAGAAATGGCCCGACATCAAGCCTGATGATAAAGGCATTTTCCAGAAAGTCATCCGCAAAGGCTTTGGTGCCGTCCCCAATCCCGGCAGCAAAGTGTCTGTCATCTATAAAGGCATGCTTCTGGATGGTACCGTATTCGATCAGTCCGCGCTCTCAGGCGGCCCTTTCAGCTTTACAATCGGAAAAGGCGAGGTAATCGACGGCTGGGACATCGTGGTGAGCACCATGCAAAAAGGTGAGAAGCGCCTCGTTATCCTTCCACCTGAACTTGCATACGGATCGCAGAGTATCGGGGATGTCATTCCGCCGAACTCTTTCCTTGTATTCGAAATCGAGCTCGTGTCGATCGAACAATAGGCCCTGCAGCCATAAATTGTCAGATTGTCATGTTTGGAGATTTTAGAGATTCATTCCCAAGATTCAACACTGTTGGAGATTTTAGAGATTCGTGTCATGAAATATCTCTAATATTAAGGGCAATTTCTCATTAAATATGCATTTATCCCTCTCTTTTAATCTTATTCTTTTCCCCTTTCTCACTATCATTTTAACAGGGGATGAAGAAGATGAGAGGAATTTTGAGATCGATTGCAAAGACACTCCTTGTGCTGGTCCTCGTAACAGGAGCACTCTCTTCTGTCTTTGCCCAGACCTCAAATAAAACAAGCGCGACGATCCAGCTCGCAGTCTACGTTCCTCCCATCCTTACGCTTTCTGTCAATTTTGCATCCGGTGGCGTCACTCAAATCACCGGACATATTGGCAATACTCCCGGCACATACAACAATGGTTTTGAACTCAGGCCAAATTCAATCTTCACCCTCGGGGCAGCACGGATCGTTTCAAATCTCACGTCAAGCTATTCAATCATCATCCAATCGATGAACAGCGGCACATTGAAAAATCAGGATTCCGGCAGCGAAATAGCCTATGACCTTCTCATTGGCGGTATTCCCGCAGCCCGCTATGGAGACGCGTTCAGGGTTGTCTCTTCAATTAAAACACCGCGAGATGGTATAGAATTACCAGTGAGCATTGCGCTTGGAAATATCCCCCCTAATGCTTCTTCCGGCCTCTATGCCGATAACCTTCTATTCAACATTATGGCCAACTAATTCTTTTGGCTTGCGCACTAACCTCCACACACCAATGCTCACCCCAAAAAACATAAGGGCTGAAAGAAAGAAAACAGATTGGTAACCAGCAAGAGTGGCCGCGGCAGCTCCCAGTACCGGCCCGAATGAGCCGCCCATGTTTGAAACTGCGGATGAAAGCCCATAGACCGAGCCCTGCTTTTCTTTGGTCACATGCAAGGCGATGAGCGCATTCGCGGTTGGCATTGTCCCGCCGATAAAAAATCCCGAAATAAAACGAAGCACCAGAAGCTGCCATACATTCATTACGATTCCCTGGGGAATATAGAACAAAAACGCTCCTGTAACACAGACAAGAAGCGCTCTGCCATATCCAAAGCGCTGGGATACCTTTCCCGTCACCACCGAGCCGAGGGCGGCCGCAACTGAAGTAACTCCAATGAGCACACCAGAAATGGACCCGGCAAAAACGTCGCTCTTCTGCAATGCCAGTACCACAAGAGGAATGATGGGGCCGGTTATCGCGTTGCCCATCTGGACAAAGAAAATGACGATAAAAATCTGTTTGAGCACGGAAGGGCCCTTCAACACTGAAAAATCCGGTATGGCGTTCCGTATGACCGAGCGCTGTTTGGGCTTGGGTATGTCAATCTCAACAACTCTGCGATGGACCATAATTGCTGCTATGGCCAGTAATGCACTTGTCACGAGGAAATTAACGCGGGCGCCCGCGATATCAGTCACAACGCCGCCAATAAGAGGTCCCGCGGAATTACCCGCAAAAACCGCCATCTGCAGCAGCCCCATGTAATAGCCGATCTGGTTTGCGGGAACAAGCGAAGCCGTGAGGACAGTGGCGGCGGCAACGGTCCCGGTAATTGCTCCCTGAATGCCCTTCAGCACGAGAACTTGCCACGGCGATGTCGTAATGGCCAGGAGCCCCATGAGGATCGCTCCTCCGCCCATGGCCCTCAAGAGCATGAGCTTGCGCCCGTAATTATCCGCCAACGCTCCCCAGATTGGCGCCGCGAGAGCCATCACGAACGCGGCCAGGCCGTTAATCGCTCCAGTCCATGCATTCAGAGCGGCAGTATCTGTCACTCCCAAGTCACGCAAATAAAGCGGTATGATTGGATTCGAGGTCGAGAATCCTGCAATAGCAAGAAATTCCGCGATCATCAGCGTCGAAAAAGATTTTCGCCATTGTTCCATATCTGAAATGCCCTATCGCGCTATCCTAGCGAGATGGGGCAGGCACGACAAGTCGATGCGATTTTGAATTGCCGCCTTTTTGCAGTATCTTTATTATTATTGTTAATGTACATTCTTACAATTTGCATCTGGGGGAGACGATATGACTAAAGAAATTCAGATGAATTGGTTGGAAGACATGGCATTCCAGACCGATCTCGACGGGCATCGGCTTGTAGTCGACGCTGATGACAGCGTCGGAGGCAAAAATCGAGGACCTCGCCCCAAAGGGCTCCTTCTTGTTTCTCTTGCCGGCTGCACCGCGATGGACGTCATTTCGATTCTGAAAAAAATGCGCGAGCCCGTGGGCTGGTTCAATCTAAAGGTGAGCGGCAATCTCACCGAAGAGCACCCTAAAAAATTTACAGACTTCAAGGTCATCTATCAGTTCAAAAAGAGCGACGGCCTAAATCCGCAAAATGTGCAGAAGGCTGTCGAGCTTTCCCAGAACAAATATTGCGGAGTCAGCGCCACGCTGAGAGATGCCCATGATGTCGCATGGGAAATCGAATACATTTAGTTCCATACCTTGCTCTTTTTACGCGTTTTTGCTATACTTGCGGAAAGGTAGCTTATTTTCCTGTATCTGTGAGTTTTCGCGTTATTTTCAACAATACAGTCCTGCTGCCACAAAAAAGACACCTCCCTGGAGAGGTGTCTTTTCACTATTGCGTTGTAAGAGGTTCGCAGCGAGATGACATTCGACATTCACAAAATGCGGAATATCGGCATTTCCGCGCATATCGACTCGGGCAAGACGACACTTTCCGAGCGTATTCTATTTTATTGCCGAAAAATACATGCAATTCACGAAGTAAGGGGCAAAGATGGCGCTGGCGCTACGATGGATTCGATGGACCTGGAGCGCGAACGTGGCATTACGATTCAGTCGGCGGCGACGAATGTACAGTGGAAGGATTATTTTGTAAATCTCATCGATACGCCTGGACATGTCGATTTCACCATTGAGGTCGAGCGCTCTCTCCGCGTGCTCGACGGCGCAATCCTGGTCCTCTGTTCAGTCGCAGGCGTGCAATCCCAATCGATTACCGTCGACCGCCAGCTAAAACGCTATCATGTCCCCCGCCTCGCCTTTATCAACAAATGCGACCGGACAGGCGCAAACCCCTTCAAGGTAAAAACGCAGCTCGCCGAAAAACTCGGACTCAACCCCGCGTTCGTGACCATCCCCATCGGCCTCGAAGATAAATTCGAAGGTGTCATCGATCTCATCGACATGAGGGCAGTGTACTTTGACGGACCGAATGGCGAAGAGCTCCGCCTTGCAGAAATTCCCGCACATCTTCAGAAAGACGCGGATCGATACCGCGAAGAACTGCTCGAAGCGGCTTCGATGTTCTCCGACGAGCTCGCGGAAGCATACCTTGAAGGCGAAGTGACCAGGGATCTAGTGCTCGAGGCTATCCGTAAGGGCACCATCGAAGAAAAGTTCGTGCCGATTTTCGTCGGCTCGGCCTATAAAAACAAGGGCGTCCAGCTTCTGCTCGACGGCGTAGTCAATTTTCTCCCCGACCCCTCCGAACGCCGGAATATAGCCCTGGATCTCGACAACAATGAAACAGAGACGGTGCTTGTGGCCGACGATCAGGCAAAGACTGTCGCTCTCGCGTTCAAGCTCGAGGACGGACAGTACGGCCAGCTCACCTATGTGCGCATCTATCAGGGCATGATCCGCAAAGGCGACGAGCTCTACAACACGCGCGCGCGAAAGCGGTTCAAAGTGGGCCGGCTCGTCCGGATGCACGCATCTTCGATGGAAGACATCCAGGAAGGCAACTGCGGCGACATCGTTGCGCTGTTCGGCATCGAATGCGCCTCCGGTGATACCTTCTGCAACCCTGACCTCAACTATGCCATGACGAGCATGTTCGTGCCCGAGCCGGTCATCTCCCTCGCGATCAATCCCAAAGATACAAAGAGCTCGGATCAGATGAGCAAGGCGCTCAACCGCTTCACCAAAGAGGATCCGACATTCCGCACCTATGTCGATCCGGAATCCAACCAGACCATCATTCAGGGAATGGGCGAGCTTCATCTCGAGGTCTACATCGAGCGAATGCGACGCGAATACAAATGCGAGGTTACCACCGGCATGCCACAGGTAGCCTATCGTGAAACCGTCACCCAGCGCGCCGATTTCAACTACACGCACAAGAAACAGACCGGTGGTTCTGGCCAGTATGGCCGCATCGCCGGCTACATCGAGCCGCTCAAAGATGAAACCTATGAATTTGTCGATATGATAAAGGGCGGCGCAATTCCGAACGAATTCATTCCTTCGTGCGACAAGGGATTCCGCGCCGCAATGGAAAAAGGGACGCTCATCGGCTTCCCTGTCACGAACGTGCGCTGTCTCATCAACGATGGCCAGAGCCACCCCGTCGACTCTTCCGATATCGCCTTCCAGTTCGCGGCCATCGGCGCCTTCCGCGAAGCGTATGAAAAAGCCAAACCGACCATCCTTGAGCCGATCATGAAGGTCGTCGTCGAAACGCCGAATGAATTCCAGGGCAATGTGTTCGCCTCGCTCAACCAGCGCCGCGGCGTCATCATGGCAAACACCGAAGACGGCACATTCTCCCGCGTCGAGGCCGAAGTGCCGCTCTCCGAAATGTTTGGTTATTCAACGGTGCTTCGCTCGCTTACACAAGGAAAGGCGGAATTCTCCATGGAATTCGAGAAGTACGCGCGCGTGCCCGCTTCTTTGGCGGAACAACTGCGCAAGGACTATCTCGAGAAGCGCAAAAAGGAACAAAAGTGAAATCGCCCAGCGCCCAAAACTGGGGTATAATTAACAGAAAGGAGCGCACATGCTGAAAGAAGAATTTATTCAGAAAAGCCCGGTGCGAATTTTTGAAAAGTCGATCGAGGGCGGTTTGCACGCGGGCAACATCGGCGTGCTTGCGAGCAAGAAGGGCATTGGCAAAACCTCCGTGCTCGTCCAGATTGCCTTGGATAAGCTCATGCAGGGCGAAAAAGTTATCCACGTCTCCTTCAACGCCCATACGAGCTATGTCATTTCTTGGTATGAAAATATTTTCAACGAGATCGCCCGCCGGAAGAATCTCGAGAACATCGACGACGTCAAAGAGCAGCTTGTCCGCAATCGCATGATCATGAACTTCACCCAGGAAGGCGTCACCGTCGACCAGATTACACGGACGATCAATGCGCTCATTGTCGATGGCGGATTCAACGCGAAGACTATCATTGTCGACGGCTTCGACTTTACGCGGGCCCCCGCCGAGCGCTTCGAGAAGGTAAAAACATTCCTAGCCGAGATGCAGCTCGAGGCCTGGTACACGTGTACGCTGGCGGAGACCGAACCTGTGCTCGACACGCAGGGCATTCCCATTGTGCTGCGCAGCATTGAGCCGCTCATCTCGGTCATTGTCGTGCTTGAACCCAAGAAAGATTTCATTCATCTGCGGGTCGTCAAGGATCACGAGCGGCGCAATCCGAGCGATATGAACCTTATGCTCGATCCGCGTACACTTCTGATCGCCGAGACGTGATCAATTTTCCAAAATTTCCGCAGCCCATCAACGAAAAAAGCGCCTCCTCGGGGATGAGGCGCTTTTTTATTCCCGTACAATACAGTGGCGAATATCGATTTTTTATTTCTTCGCCGGCGCAAATTCAAAACCATCCAGTATTACGACCAAACTTCCCTCTTTTTTATCCGAGGGCGGGCTTTCAAACAGATACAAGTTCATGTGGATGGGCGCGCTCGGGCGAGGAATGCTCTTGGCATCGGAAAATATCCAGGAATTGATGAGCCTCGGATCACCAGGTGGCGGTTTTCCTCCATAGCCCGACCACGAGGAAAATTCGATGCGATCGGACAGCCATGTGAACTGCTGCGTTGAAGGTCCTGCAAAAGCGGCTGCGGGAAATGCATACAAATGTCCAGCCTTATCGTGGGGCTGGACAACATACTGCCCGTTGAGTCTCTCTGTGTCCGTACCCCAGGCTGAAAATTCAATGTCGATCTCGCGATTGTGGTACCAGAGCGTACGACTGTAGGTGAACAAGCCCAAAATCAGATCCGGATGCAACTGGCCGAGCGGCGTCCGAACGCGGAACGTATAGGTTCCGTAGCCGAGCGACCTCGTTGTCCACACTTCCGCCGAATACCATGTGCCATTCCGGTACACAACTGAAAGACGCAAAGCGCCGTCGGGGAGCGTATCAACGCTCGTTCCAAGACCGCCAAAAAGGTTATTCATCGGCCCTTCGGGCTCTGTGGTCTTGCGCACATACCAGTCGAAACCGGAAAATTTGATTCGCTCCCTGATCTGCGCGGATATGGTTCCATGCAAAGCAAGAAAAAGCGCCATATAGAGTAAAATGTTTCGATACCTCATATCTGCGCGACGACCTCACACCGGTCAAGCAGAAAATATTTGATGGGGTCAGTGCGCTCGCCAAACAGATTCGCCATAAGAAAGCGCGCTTTGGGGAGCCCCCGCAGCAACACGAGAATCTTTCTCGAAGCGAGAAGTATCTGGGGCGCCATCGTCATGCGCTTTTTCGGTTCCTGTGGAGCTTCGGTGAGAATCACAAGCCTGCCCGCGCCTCGGCGCACGTCTTCCATGGAAAAAAGGCCGGCCGTATGTCCGTCCTCACCCATGCCAAGAATAGTAAGATCAAAAAAAGGACGATCCGCGCGAATTGTTTCCCCGGCAAACACCGCGAGCTCCCTGTCGTAAGCGGCGGCCGCATTCTCGCGGGGGCCCGTGGGCCATGCGTGGAGGATGAGGCCTGGGGCTGCACTATCCAGGTTTTTTATTATTGGGGGGGCCGGGGTTTGTATTTTAAGGGCTGGATTTTTCGGTTCGCGAAATGCAAAATTTTTGAAGCCGGCAGCCACAAAAATTCCCGCAATCATCTCGGAATTTCTGAGGCCACTGTGCACCGGCGCCTCGCGTTCATCGCCCACCCAGAGGTGCACAGCTTTTGATGCCGCAATAGCCTTGAAGGTTTCACTGCGCGCAAGACTCTCATAGACTGGCTTCGGCGTAGTGCCGCCGGACAGGCAGAGGTGAAGACTGCTCCGACGTTCGCCGCCGTCCTGAGCGGACAGAATAAGATCCAGGGCGGCGCGCAGCCACTCGTCATTTGAGGTATATATTTGCAAAATCATGAGATACCCTCAAGTCTTGGTGACTCTTCAATCTGATGCCGCAGGGCTTTGAGCGATGTTCCCGCAGAATATCTGAGAAGCCCGCCTTCCTCTGGATTCGAACCCGATTCCACAGAAGCCCAGGCGGCCTCAAGCCTATCGATGACTTTCCACGCAAGCTCGGATTCATCGGCGCGAATGAACAGGGTCGAATCGCCCGAGAGCGCGTCGAGGATGAGCCGTTCGTATGCTTCGGGGAAATAATCGGTGACCTCGCGATAGGAGAACCGCAGGCTGTTGGAGCGAATCGCAGGCTCTCCTGGTACTTTTGCGTTGAACGACAACCAAATTCCCTCATCTGGCTGAATGCGCACAGTGAGGCTGTTTGTCGCCAAACGATCACCGCAGAGCGCTGCGAAGAGCGCCGACGGGGGGCGCTTAAAATACAAGACAATTTCACTATACTTTTCGGCGAGCGCTTTGCCTGTACGCAGAGTGATTGGCACGTCTGAAAAACGCCAATTCTCCACCGAAAGCGTAAGTGAGGCATAGGTCTCCGTCGCCGAGTCCGGCCGGACCTTATGTTCCGCCCGATAATCAGGCACAGCCCGTCCCTGGGCATCCGTTCCCGCCATATATTGACCTCGCCGCGCACGCGCCAAGATCTGCTCTTTCGAATATTCTGGAATGGCCCTCAGCACTTTGACCTTTTCATCGCGAATGTGTTCGGGCGAAAGCGAGGCCGGAGGTTCCATCACGGTAAGACACAAAAGCTGAGTGAGGTGGTTCTGAAGCATATCGCGCGCCGCGCCAAATCCATCGTAATACCCGCCGCGCGTGCCGATTCCCTCCTGCTCCACCACGGTGATTTCGATTCTATCAATGTAATTGCGGTTCCAGACAGGTTCGAAAATGGTGTTCGCGAAACGAAAATGGAGAAGATTCTGCACCGCTTCCTTGCCAAGATAGTGGTCTATGCGGTAGATATCCCGCTCTTCGAACCACCGATGAAGCGATTCGGTGAGCCGCGCCGCCGACTGCTGATCCTTGCCGTAGGGTTTTTCGACCACAAGCCTGCGCCAGCCTTGCGATGAGGCATCGCTTCCGCATCCTGATCGTCCAAGATTCTCCGCTATGACAGGGAAAAACTCCGGCGTCACCGCCAGATAATACAGCGTATTTTCAGGAAGCTCCGCACCCGGACCCAAGCCCGCAAGTACGCTCCGGTCGCGTTCAACGACGAGTTTTCGGATTGTCGCATAGCTGCCTGTATCTTCCACATCATTCCGAAGGTAAAAAATACGCTGGGAGAAATCGTGCCACGCTTCGTCGTGCAAGGCTTCGGCTTTATGACGGCTGTGGGCCATGCATGACGTGCGCATTATTTCCCGGAATTGCTCGGTACTGTATTCGCGGCGGGCAGCGCCAATCATCAAGAGGCCTACAGGAAGCTGCTTTTCGAGATAAAGGTCATAGAGGGCCGGGAAAATCTTGCGACTCGCCAAGTCGCCGGAAGCGCCGAACACGAAGAACAGCGCCGGTTCCGGCGAGAAGCGGGTCGTATCAAGCCGGCAGTACGGTGAATCATCGGCTATATTCATAACTCATAATATACAGAAACAGGACCTGTTCTGGCGAGCATGGAACAGCTACGCGCGCCTCTGTCGGCAAAAGCCGGGACCAAGTTCGGTGAAGGCACCTATGCATCGCCCGATCCGGAGTCGGTCTCATTTTTTCTCCCGCCTTTGCCTGAAAACCAATTGAAATATATTGTCTCCTGGCCTGATACAATCTCCCGCACGGAAGCCGGCTCAAAACCAACTGTACTGGCAAATTCTTTGTCCGCGGACAGAAAACCACACTCCCAGTCTGCATTGAGAAAGCGCTCCAGCATTGGGCTCAATTCGCGATAGAGAGCGTGGGCCTCTTCCTGGCTTGCAAGCCGTTGACCATAGGGAGGATTGCCGAGCAAAACTCCCCTATTCCCGGATGGAACAAGTTCGCGCGCATCGACACTTGAAAAACGGACAAATTCGCTTATTCCGGCGAGCTTCGCGTTATTGCGCGCCAGCTCGAGCGCCTGGCCATCGATATCGGAAGCCTGAATATCCGTGCGAATGTCCTTGCGCATCTGCTGTCTGAAAAATACGCGCGTATCTTCGATTTTATTGCCATCCATCTCAGGAAAAAGTTCAAACGCAAAATGCCGTTTCAGACCAGGCGCCATATTGCATGCATACAGCGCCGCCTCGACAGGGATTGTCCCCGAACCGCAGAACGGATCGACGAGAGGCCGTGCCCGGCTCCATCCCGAGAGGAAAAGCATGGAGGCCGCAATCGTTTCCTTGAGTGGCGCCGCATGAGTGAACCGCCTGTATCCACGACGTGAAAGCGCTTCGCCCGAAGTGTCAATGACGATTTGCCACCAGTCATTGTCGCCATAGATGCGGACCTCGAGCGTATTGCCAGTCTCCGGCATCTTCCTCACCCGAAACTGCTGCATCAACTCGGAATAGATCGCCTTCTGCGTCATCGATTGCAGCGTCGCCTGCGCATGAAGCTTGCAGCGATTCGCGCGTGCCCGCTCAATGAGCACTTTCGTTTCCTTCGAACAATAACGTTCCCAGGGAACCGATGCGACGCCTTGATAGAAGCCATCAAAATCGAAGGCCTTGAATTCTCCAACCATGAGGAGCACTCTGTCCGCGGTCCGGAGCCCGATATTCGCCTTTGTGAGGTCCTCCGCAAGCGAGTCAGCCCCTACATTGAAAAACACCCTGCCTGCACTTCGCCCCACATCCCTGAAACCGAGATGCGCCAAGTCGCGCGCCAGCACTTTTTCAAGCCCGATCGCACACACCGCAATCGCGCGCATCACATTTGCCACACGTGAAGTATGCATGGCGTGCCCCTGAATTACAAGCGGCGCGGGCCATATCTACACCCGTGTGGCGGCGTGCTGTGCCTTGACAATTTTCCCCTTTCCGCGCTAGTATGCCCGAGCGTTCGGGGGTGTAGCTCAGTTGGCTAGAGCGTATGAATGGCATTCATAAGGTCGAGGGTTCAATTCCCTCCACCTCCACGAGATAAGTTACTATAATATAGTAACTTAAAGAAAGACCGGAAAACCGGATTTCGATTCAATTCCCTTACTGTGGTACAAAAGTGGTACGAATTAGGGAAAGGAGTACGAAATGGCACGGAATCCGGTTTCTATTTCAAAGCGCCCCACGCTCAAAAAGGGAGAGCTTCGATATTACGTTCGGTTCTGGAACGAGAATACCGGAAAGTATTCGAACGCTCGCTCTGTTCTATCCATTGTCCAGGAACTTGGACTCAATGAAAAGGAATATCCTCCAACATCGAGGACAGGGGCGCTCCTCATAGGGCAGGAACTCCTCAAGCGCGGCGGGGCACTCTCAAAAAAAAATGACCCTCTCTTTGCTGACTATTGCGCTTCAATGTGGGACTGGGATACGTCGCCCTACATTCAAGGCCGTATCGCCCGGGGGCTCCGCATAGGACGAGGCCATGCGCTCCATTCCAAACGCTTCATTGAAAACTATGTTCACCCTGCTTTTCCCGCTCTCAAGTTGTGCGCTCTTCGTCCTTATATGCTTGAAACGTTCATCCTTGGACTCAAAAAGAATTCAAGGCTTCGGAACCGTTCAATCAACGCGATTATCGACGCGATAAAAACGCCTCTCAAGGAAGCGGTACGGCTTGGCATTATCGCGGTTGATCCCTCGGCTTCATTGCAGAAGCTCGGCGATGACCGCAAGATAAAAGGAATCCCCACAGAGAAAGAGCTTTCCGGGCTTCTCTCGCTCAATCTTGACCCGCGTATCAGGTGCGCGATTCTGCTCGGCGCGGCGTGTGGGCTGAGGCTCGGAGAAGTGCAGGCGCTCAAACTCGAAAATATTGAAGGCAACACGCTTCGCGTTGCTCATTCATGGAGCAGGTTCGAGGGTTGTAAAAGCACTAAGACCGGCAAAGAGCGCGTCGTACCACTCCCGGAAATCATCCACGCCGAACTTCTCAAGCTTGCCGACATGAATCCTCACGGACGAGACGGCTTTCTTATGTACGGCTTGCTCTCTGATGCTCCGCTTGATTGTCGCGCTGTCGCCCGAGGCTTCATGAAAGCTCTGGCACGCCTCACGCTTGGGGAGAAGTATTCGACCGCTACACGGGCAGAGAAAGCTGCCGCGCTTCAACCATGGAAGGAAC
>DJVZ01000001.1:0-12996 GCA_002441395.1 Spirochaetaceae bacterium UBA6243
AGGAGCCGTTATGAACCAGCAATGGATTTTTGGCATCGATGGCGGTGGAACGTCGACTCGGCTGAGAGTTGAAGGTCTTGCAAGAGAACTTTTGTATCAGGCGGAGGGACCGAGCCTCAACCCGCGCTCGGTAGGCTGGAATGGTTCCCGGAAGACGCTTGAAGGGCTTTTTTCAGCGATGTATGAAAAGACTGGTCTGGATACTGACAACTGTGTGTCAGGCTTTGCCGGTGTGGCTGGCATCGACAGGAGCGAAGATACAGGAACCATGCGCAGTATCATTCGCGATGCGGCCGAGCTCGGGCCGGATACCAATGTGGAAGTGCGGAATGATTCGATCCCGGCTCTGGCGGGCGCGTTCGGCGAACTGCGCGGCATTCTGCTCATCGCGGGAACGGGTTCCATCGCGGTCGGGGCCGACGGCGCCGGCCGCATCATCCGCTCCGGAGGCTGGGGACACATTCTCGGCGATGAGGGGTCGGCATACTGGGTGGGATTGCGGGCACTCAATGCAGCGACCCGTTTTCACGACAGGCGGAGTCCGCAGACCGATTTGCTGGGGAGAGCGCTGGCCTATTTTGGCGAAAAAGAGCCTTTTTCGCTCATTCCTGCGGTCTATGAGCCTTTTGACAAGTCAAAAATAGCGGCGTTTGCGCGCATTGTGGCGGAAGAGCGCGATCGGGGCGATGAGGTCGCGGAGCAGATTTTCAAGGACGCCTCTGAGGAGCTTGCGCTGCTTGTCATCTCCGTCGCGACTCGGCTCGGCGAAGCGCAGGCCGGCGGGCGCATCGCATTTGCAGGCGGCTTTCTCGCCAACAATGAGCGATTGTGGCACGATACCGAAGCACGAATCCTCGCTGTATTGCCGCGTCACCGGATAGTCTTGCCAGAGGCAGACGCGGCGAACGGCGCCTGTCTGCTCGCGCTCATCAATGCCGGCCAAAAAAGCCGCAACTAGAACGACCAGCGACAGGTACCAGCACTAAATTCCGCTGCTCGCCAGATATACGCCGGTGATGGCAATGATGGCGCCTATGATTTGCAGTGGGTTGAGCCGTTCACCTAAAACCACATACGAGGCTGCCACCGACACAACAGGAATCAGGTTGATGAACACACTCGATCTCCCCGGCCCGAGATGCTCGAGCACGATGACATAAAGCCAGTAGCCGATGGCAGAGCCGAAAATGCCGAGGTACGCGGCATTCAAAAGCGCGGTCGCGGAGAGTCCGGTCCACACTTGCCGTTCCACAATCGCAAAAGGAATGCATCCTATGGCGCCGATTACCATCTGCCAAAAAGTAATGGTCAGCATCGGATAGCGCCCCGAGAGCGGCTTTGTGATAAAGCCATACGCCGCCCACGAGAGCACCGCTCCCCCCATAAAGAGATAGCCGAGGGGCGAACCCGTTGCGCTTTCCGACCGCACGACAATCAAGGCAACTCCTAAAAAAGAGAGCACGATGCCCAGAATCACCAACCTGTGCGGCCGCACCCGATACAGCACTATTTCGCCAAGAAGGGTCACCACGGGAATCGCGCCGACAATGATCGATGATTCCGACGCGGTGAGACGCAAAATGCCGTTATTTTCAAAGTAGAAATAGAGAGTGACGCCTACGAGGCTGCTCAGCGAAAGCAGGGGAACATCGCGCCACGCGACTCGAAAATCGACCCGCGTGATCAGCATCACAAGCGCAATCAGTACCGACGCAATAATAAAGCGAAAGAGCGACAGGCTCATGGGCCCGAATTCGCGCAGCGCCACCTTGATCGAGAGAAATGTCATGCCCCAAATGACCGCGACAATGACACCGAACAGCGTTGCGGCAGGTTGCCGTTGTTTCATGATGCCCCCATGCTAATTGGAGATTTTCCGCCTGTCCAGAGGCCCTTCTTATGAGGTATACTCGAAGGCATGAATGAAGTGGTCATCGACGGTTGTTCTCTTTCAATCGCGGAGCTTGTCGCGGTGGCCCGCCGCAGAATCCTGGTCCGGCTCGACCCCGATGCTGAAGAGCGCATGCTCGCTTCGAGGAAGGTCGTCGAGCTCGCGGTCAAAAAAAAACAGATAAAATACGGTATTACGACCGGATTCGGGAAATTCTGCAATGTCATCATCTCGGAAGAAGACAATGCGTTGCTTCAGAAAAACCTGATAATGAGCCACGCGTGTGGCCAGGGCGAGCCGTTCGCGGCGGAAATTGTCCGGGCAATGATGGTCTTGAGAGCGAACGCTCTGGCGGTAGGGAATAGCGGCGTGCGGCCGCTCGTGGTGCAGCACATTTTGCGGCTCGTCAACGCGGATGTGGTGCCGGTGGTGCCGGAAAAGGGGTCGCTCGGCGCCTCGGGAGACTTGGCGCCGCTCGCGCACATCGCATTGGTGCTGATCGGGATGGGCGAAGCAGTATATAAGGGAAACCGCATGGCCGGCGCACTCGCCCTCGCGGAAGCGCACATTCCGCCGCTTGTACTCGAACCGAAAGAGGGGCTCGCGCTCATCAACGGGACACAGGCCATGACGGCGATCGGCGCGCTGGCAGTCTACGATGCCCTCATGCTGTACCGGAGCGCGACCATCGCGTCCGCCATGACGTTTCAGGCGCTCCGGGGAATTACCGAGGCTCTCGACCCGCGCATTCACGAGCTCAGAAGGCAGAAGGCCCAGATCGAAGCGGCGAAAGACCTGCGCCGCCTGCTCGAAGATTCCCTTCTCACTACCAAACCTTCGGGAACGCGGGTGCAGGATGCGTATGCCCTCCGCTGTACTCCCCAGGTCCATGGCGCCTGCCTCGCCGCAATCCAGCACGTGTGGGATGTGATCGCCGCGGAACTGAATGCGGTTACCGACAATCCGCTCATTTTTCCGCACGTGCTTCGTGAAGGCGGCGATATTCTTTCGGGCGGGAACTTTCACGGCGAGCCTCTGGCGCTCGCACTCGATTATCTGGGAATCGCGGCATCGGAACTGGCGGATATCTCGGAGCGCCGGCTTGAAAGAATGGTCAACCCGGCCCTGTCCGAAGGCCTGCCTGCCTTCCTCACCATCAACGGCGGGCTCAATTCCGGCTTCATGATCGTCCAGTACAGCGCCGCAAGCCTGGTCTCGGAGAACAAAGTGCTCTCCCACCCTGCCAGCGTGGACTCCATCCCGTCGAGCGCAAATCAGGAAGACCACGTGTCGATGGGAACCATCGCCGCGCGCAAAGCCAGACAGATCATCGACAATGCCGGACGGGTGGCCGCGATGGAAACGCTCGCGGCCTGCCAGGCCCTCGACCTGCGCGCGATCCAGCTCGGTCTCCCGACGATCGAAAATTCACTGTCGCCCGCGACAATCCCGATATACCGAACAGTGAGGGCAGCGGTCCGCTTCACCGACCAGGATCGCACCATGTACCCCGATATCGATGCAGTAGTGTCTCTCCTGAATGATAAGACCCTGGCCCAAGGCATGGATCGCTGGAGCTGGAATCCCGAACCCGTTGCCCCTTGTGAAGATTAAGTCTAAAATTGAACCAACCTTTATCAGGAGCATCGCATATGGTAACAAAGCGCGATCATGGCATACATCTTGACAGGACTTCCCAGCAGGAGCGATCAAGGCTCATTTCATATATCAATATCAAATTGCAAAGCCTCGGCTTGCCGGTATATTCAAAAGAGGGCACGGGCTTTGTGCAGCTCGCGGCTGATATGCTCGAAAGTTTCAGACAGAAGGACAGGCTTCTTCCCAGAATCCTTCCTCCGGCAGACCAGCGGATTCAGAATTTTATCGACAGGTATCTGGCGGACCTTGGCCTTGCGCGAGTGCCGCAGATGCCCGCAAACACCCTCGTGCTCGACCGATACGGCATGGCACGCGAACTTTCCCTGCCACCTGACGGACACAAGCACGTCTCTCCCACACTCACTTCGTACCGCGTGCGAAATGGTGTATTGCACAACCCCAAGAACGACCGCCGGACTACCGAAGGCGTATTTCACATTGTCGAGGGTGGACTTCCCATCCCTCCGGACAAAAAGGTGGTTCCAAAGCTGACTTTTGCAAAAATTCTTGAAGTAGCGCTGAATCCTCCGGCAGAATTGCTCGAGGTTCCCTTTACGGCGGGAGAGAATGATAAGGCGCACACATTTGTCTCGGTATTGCTGCGCCCCATCGTGCGTCCGGAAATCCCGGGCTACTGTGAAGAGCGCTCCATGGAAGTGCGCTTTTTCGCGCCTGGTTCGCTTGTCGCGAATGTCGACTTTGTCGAGAGCATCTTCGGGAATTCCGGCGACCCATTCATTCCCGAAAACGACGCCTCGATCGACCCTGTGCACTGGACAGGTACCACCGGCTGCATCATCTTGGCGACCCACCTCACCGAGATCACCAAAAAGGAAGTCGGGCTGCCGCACTGGGACCAGGCGACCGAGCGCCAGCGCCGCGACGGCATGTGCTGGCGCGAGCCCACAGAAAAATACAACGACGGACGGGCTTTCAAGCTCACCGCGCGCGATGAATCCGGCGTCATCATCACCGTCATCGCGGACAATTATTTCGGCTACTCAAAAAAAGAGATCAAATCCCACATCTCCTATTCCGCCAACCTTCTCGGTCTCGGGGAAGAAGAGCATGCGGGAGGCGCCCTGGTCTTCCCGTCCTACAACCTCGGCACGCGCTTTGTGCCCGACACAAACCTCAAATCCAAAGGCCACAGCCTTCACGATGTCTATACCATCATGCGCGGCCGCATTGAGATGAAGGATGAAGGCTACGCGGTCGATCTCACTTTCCCCAACATCATTTATTTGCCCGATGATGCCTATATATCGCTCGAAGACCAGAAAGCGCACTGGGTGAGCAATGGCAGAGAAGAATCCCTGCGAACCTTGCCGGGAAACATCTATGTGCATCCGACAGGCTATCGCGTGCATATGGAACGTCATCCCGCGTCGGGAGCCTGGCGACTCATCGGCGCTTCGGCCGAAGGTCTGCTCTGCCACAAGCCCTGTACCGTGTCTGGCGGCGGCAAGTCCGAAATCGCGAAATCGATCCACGACGCGATCACTTACATGCCCATCATCATCGCCGACTTCGAAAAAGACATGAAGGCTGTAAAAGAAATCATCGAAAACGATTACGGCAACCGCTTCCGCGACGAATCGGAAAATCACGGAAAAGATGCGCGCCCCGTGCTCTCGCCAAAACGTTCGCTTGGATCGGTGATCAAGCTCCTTTCGCCATCGCCTGCCTATAACGACGAATACAACGAATGGCTCCGCTCGATCCCGGAACGCATCAAAAGCCTCGTGTTTCTGGTAAAGCGCTTCTACCAGCCGGACTGGGGGGACACCTGGGCATCACATTTTTCGGTCGACGCGGTCAATGGCACAACAGGAAACATCCTTCAGTTCGAAGGGCGGCCGATAATGGGTTCCTACCTCCGCGTGGGCAAAAGCGAAAATGGCATGAACCGGTTCTTCAAACTGAGACAGGATTTCATGCCCGCGTTCAAACTCCAGTGGGAAGACGACATCTCGGCATCGATCATCGTTCCTGTAGACCAGCTCGAAGATCTGCCCGAGTGGGCCTCGAACCATTTGAGCCTCAAATTCGCGAAGAACTGCGAGGCGCGCTTCTTCCAGCGTCCCGACGACGCCATCATCAGGGGCTACGACAAGCAGACAGAAAAAGACCTGTCGCGCCAGGACAATTATATCTCGAACTTCGAGCCCCTCACCCGCTCCGACGCCGCGCACATCATCGAAAATACGGTTCATTTCTACGAATACACCGACCCCATGCGCAAATTCATTGAAGAGACGGAAAAAGATCCCAATTACGAATATTTCGTGGCTTCCAACTGTTTCAGACTCGTCGATGGCGCTCCCTCCAAAAACCCGCGCTACCTTCAGCTCGATCCTACCTATGTCAATCCGCAGGCGCGATATCTCGCGGAGCTTGGGCCTCGACTCTATCGCCGCATTCCCGCGGACAAGGCGCTCCCGCAGCCCGTTGGCGCGGTACTGCCCGGCAGGCGCAACAATCCACCCGATCCAAAAGCCGGCATACGGTCACTCGCCGTCTATGGACCGATTCACTATCAGGAGCTGCCGGAGCTCTTTATGGACTTTGTGTGCTCGCTCACCGGGAAAAGCCCTTCCACTACCGGTGCCGGCAGCGAGGGAGCGCTCACAAAAGGGCCCTTCAATGCCCTTGTGCCCACCAGCGACCTCAATAACGCGCTTCTCGGCTTCATACTGACGGGATATTCAGGCTTTACCACGGCGGCTGGCCATATTGGGCACAAGTATAAAATGGACCACGACATATCTCTCATGATGCCCGAGCTGTGGGCGCGTCTGGGGCCCGAAGAGCGCGATCCGGAATTCCTCAAAAGCCATGGCTACCTCGAAAAAGTCGACGATTTCAAATATAAAGGGAAGCTCATTCCCGCATCGAGGCTTGGATGGCGCATAACTCCTCTTTTTGCCGCGACATATCTGGGAAGGCTGTTTGACACGCCTTCCGTGGTATTCCCCGATGACATGCTGAGGCCCGAGCTCCAGTCTCTTGAGGAATTCGTCGATGGTATCGAGAATATCGCCGCGGCGATGGAAAAATCCGCCAAAGCCTACTTTGAAGACGGATCGTACGAAGCCGCGATACCGCCGCTCAAAGCGGTGCTCTCCGTCATGGCGTACGGCAACTATGAGGGCAAGAGCATCCAGGATCCTGAAGTGCGCAAGTTTTTCGACCGTGAGTACGTGCTCGCCTCGGACTGGTACAAAGCGCGACTCGAGCACTACCGCGAACATGAAATCGCCTACATCGAGTCGTCGATTTCGTATCTGCGTAAATTCCTCGCGGAGCGCGCTGAACCCAAGAGCCTGACCGAACGCAGAGTGCAGGCCGAGCTCTCAAGCGCCCATGCCCGGCTCGAGCAGCTCATGGCACCGAATTATCTCAAGCGAATCTGGGGCTCGATCGGGCTCGATCCTCTGTACAAGGGACAGGCGAAGGTATAAAGAGAAAGCTCAGGCCTGTGCGGAGGGCGCGATCTTTCGGTTTTGCGGCTTCCAGAGCTGCGCCCCGCGCTTCAAGTTGACACTGAGATTAGATTGCTATATCTTCATTTGTTATGAAAATGAAAGCTTTTTCCACGGCACTCGTGCTTCTGGTTTTAGCATCGGTGCCGGCAGTGTTCGCGGTCAATGTGGATGGCACAATTGCCAGCGGCGAGTATTCAAAACAGGCAGTCTTCGACAAAGGAAACTTTAAACTTCTGTGGGAATTCGAAGGCGACAAAGTATTCATGGCGATTGTCGCAAAGACGCCGGGCTGGGTTGCGATCGGATTTAATCCTTCGACGGTCATGGCCAAGTCCGACATGGTCTTAGGGCTTGTCAAAGATCAAAGTGATGTTCAGGCTGTCGACGAATGGTCCTCCGGCATATTCGGACCTCACGCACCCGATGTCGATAAAGGCGGCAAGTCTGACATTCTCTCGTATGCGGGAACACGGACAGACGACACGGTTGTATTTGAATTCTCCCGTCTTTTGAATACCGGCGACCAGTTGGACAACGTGATCCCGACCTCGGGCAAATTCAAAGTCATCTGGGCATATGGCCCGTCATTGGACGTGACTGCAAAACACAAAAAAGCTGGCAGCGCTACGATTCAAATGGAAGGACAGAAGTGAGTCTGTTGCCTTTCCATGTAGTGAGCATGGGGCTCGCCTTCCTTTCGATGATCAGCGCGATCGTCATAGCGCGGTATTTCAAGACGAAAAAATGGTGGCTCAAGGCGCACAGGGTACTGAATATTGGTGCCGTCATTTTTGCGGTCGCGGGACTCGTGTTCGCATTGCTCATGGTGAGTTCGACCGGAGGACCGCACATCCGCGTTCCGCACGCGGTGATCGGCGCCGTGACGCTGGTGTTGCTCGTCGTCATGCCGTTCCTGGGGTCGGCTATTTTCAAGACGAAAGACAAAAAGGCCATCCAGAACCTCAAAAAGACTCACCGCCATATGGGAAGAATCACCGCGCTCATGCTGACGGTAACAGTAGCCGCCGGCTTGACGCTCGCCGGAATTCTGTAGGACCCCAAAGCCCGAACGATCGGTCTTGGCCGGCGGCGCGACCACGCGATTCTCTGCCCGGGCCTCGGTTGCGCCGAAGCCCCTGTCTGTGCCATCCTTAGGCATGCAAGAAAAAAACACAACATCATATTTCATTCACAATATCAATGAGCTTTGGACACCGGAGGGGCAGCGCGCAGCCGCCGGTGCTGCGATGCAAAAGATAAAAAAAGTACACGGCGCCTGCATATACGTCAAAGACGGCCGCATCGCATGGGTCGGAGAAGAAGCGCGGCTGCGCGCCTCCGATGCGGTCATCG
Source organism: Spirochaetaceae bacterium UBA6243 (assembly GCA_002441395.1). Taxonomy (GTDB): domain Bacteria; phylum Spirochaetota; class Spirochaetia; order Treponematales; family Rectinemataceae; genus Rectinema. The sequence goes on from DJVZ01000001.1 coordinate 8,392, forward strand.
CCCGTGAAGCACTCAGTGCAACTTTCTATAACGCCGAGGGGCGTTCCTGCGTTCCTGGTTTCGTCGACAGCCATACACATTTTATCTTTGCCGGCTGGCGCGAGGATGAATTTTTCTGGCGCGCCCAAGGACTGCCTTACATGGAGCTTCACCGGCGCGGCGGAGGCATCCAGAATAGCGTACAGGCCACTCGCGGCGCATCCCTGGAGGACTTGATTCTTCTCGGTCGAAAACGCCTTGCAACAATGCTCTCCCTGGGGATAACCACGGTCGAAGGCAAATCCGGCTACGGCCTCGATGTGGAAACGGAGATTCGCCAGCTTCTCGCGATGCGTGCACTGTCTCGAGCCGGCGCCCCCGATATCATTCCGACATTCTTAGGGGCACATTCAGTTCCGCCCGAATTTAAAGGCCGGCCCCGCGCCTACCTTTCCTTCCTGGCAGAAGAAGTGCTCCCGCTTGTAAAGAGCGAAAAGCTGGCGCACTTTGTCGATATTTTTTGCGAAGAAGGTGTTTTTGGCATCGAGGACTCACGCTGGTATCTCGAGCGCGCACGCGCAGCCGGCTTCGCGCTCAAACTCCATGCCGACGAAGTCGCCCCTCTCGGCGGTACCGCCCTCGCCGCCGAACTCGGCGCCATCAGCGCGGACCATCTTCTCAAAGCCTCCAACGACCACATAGCCGCGCTCGCCGCCTCGGGCACTATCGCCTGCCTTCTCCCCCTCACCGCCTTCAACCTCCGCGAGCCCTGCGCCAGCGGCCGCCGCTTCATCGATGCCGGCTGCGCCGTTGCCCTGGCAAGCGACTTGAACCCTGGCTCCTGCTACAGTCAGTCCATTCCTCTCATTTTCGCCCTGGCGGTGCTGTATATGGACATGACGATCGAAGAGGCGCTCACCGCCCTCACCCTGAACGGGGCCGCGGCGCTCGAACTCGCGCCGCGCACCGGTACTCTTGAGCCCGGCAAAGACGCGGATTTTCTGCTGCTGGACGCCCCGTCGCCGGCGCATCTCGCCTACCACGCGGGGATGAACCTCGTGCACACCGTGTTCAAGCGCGGCGCCCCTGCCTGGCAAAACGGCAATATGCTTGAGATGGAAAAANNCCGCTGGTCTTTCATTATCCTGATTAAAAAAAGCCGCCCCCATCAGGACGGCTCGGCTTATTCAGCACTCATTTTACTTCGCGTTCTCGCTGTCTCACCTCGCGTTAGCGAGGTGGGCTTTGCATATTTTGCAGATCTTGGTCTTTTTCCCATCGATCTCCTGCTCGTATACAACCTTGACGCCTGTGCGTCCGCACACGGGACATATCCCGCGGCCACTTGCGACAACTTCTCTTAAACCTTTGCCTCTATGTGCTTTTGACATTTCAACTTCCTCCCTGCGACCTTCAGGCCTGTTTCTTCGCCTTGCGCTGAGCCTTACGTTTTTCGCGCTCGGCTCTCTTTTCATCGGCCTTCTGATCGACCAGTTCGAGCACTACAAGGCTGGCCGCATCGTTCGCACGATCGCCAAGTTTAAGAATGCGGGTATATCCGCCGCCGCGCTCCTTGAAGCGAGGACCGATTTCGGTAAACAGCTTGGCGACCGCATCCTCACCGTAGAGCCTCGCGGACGCGATCCTGCGATTATGGACGGAATCAACCTTGGCCCTGGTGATGAGCTTTTCCGCCGCGCGCCTCGCCTCGATCGCTTTCGCCTTTGTGGTTACGATTTTTTCCTCTTTGAGCAGCACGGTAACCATATTGCGAATAAGGGCCTTGCGGTGAGCGGCGACTCGGTTCAGTTTATTATAGCCGATCTTATGCTTCATCGCTCTCTTCCTTTTTCATATTGAGTTTTATGTGATTTCTCAGCGCGGAATAATCCGCCATACCGAGGGTCAGGTTCCATTCGGCAAGTTTTGTCTTGATTTCCTGCAAGGACTTTTTGCCAAAATTGCGGGTCTTGGTGATTTCTTCCTCGGTCTTCTTGGTGAGATCGCCGATGGTCCTGATATTCGCATTTTTGAGGCAATTGAATGAACGCACGGAGAGCTCGAGCTCTTCGACGGGCATGTTGAGAATCTGGCGAACGCGCTCTTCAATCTCGTCGCTGGTCTCCTCGCCGCCGGCCTCATTCTCGTCGAAGTTCACAAAGATCGAGAAGTGATCCTTCGCTATTTTCCCCGCCTCACCGAGGGCGTCCTCAGGACGAATCGTCCCGTCGGTCGAAATCTCGAGAATGAGTTTGTCATAATCTGAACGCTGACCAACCCGCGTCGGCTCGATGGAGTATTTCACTCTCGTCACGGGCGTGAAAATCGCGTCCATCGGGATGGTGCCCACGACATCGATGTATTTCTCGTTCACTTCGCTCGGCACATAACCTCGTCCCAGATTCACCTGAAGCTCCAAGCCGAGGTGAACGCTTGGCTCAAAGCTTGCGATCTTGAGGTCAGGGTTGAGCACGACGAGCGATCCCTGTTCAGCGAAGAAACTGCCGCGAAGCTCCTCAATACCCCTGATCTCATAATCGAGCGTGAGCTCTTCTTTGTCGTTCGGAAGCCGCAGCCGCAGCTTCTTTAGGTTATTCAGAACTTCGATAGTGTCTTCCACCACCCCGGGGATGGTCTCGAATTCACTGGTAATTACGTGCGGTACACCTTCGTCATCATATCGAGTGATGCGAACGGCAGTGATCGCATACCCCTGAATGGAGGACAACAGAATGCGGCGCAGGGTATTCCCGACAGTAGTTCCATAGCCCGGCTCAAAAGGATATGCCACGAACTTTCCATAGGTGTCAGTCGATTCGCTCTGTTCGTAGGTAATACCTTTCGGTCTCTTGAAACCTTTAAGTAGGCTTTTGCGCGCCATTTCCGCTCCTTATTTCGAGTATAACTCGACGACCAGCTGTTCCTTGATATCCAAAGTATCCGTAACGTCCTGACGCTGCGGATTGGTAACGTAACGGCCGGTCATTTCATCTGCATTAACCTCAAGCCACGGCATAACGCCAGATTTCTGCACTTCTTCGAGTGCCTGGCGGATTGAATCCATCTTCTTGGCAGCCCCGATCACCGAGATGACATCGCCGGCCTTGACAAGAAAAGAGGCGATATTCACGCGCTTTCCATTGACGGCGACATGCCCGTGGTTTACAAGCTGGCGGGCCTGAGCTCGCGAAGTCGCGAAATGCAGCCGATACACGACATTGTCCAGCCTTCTCTCAAGAAGAATAATGAGGTTGTCACCGGTTTTCCCCGGCAGGCCAAGAGCCTTCTCGAAAGTATTGCGGAACTGACGCTCCATAAGGCCATAGTTGCGCTTGAGCGTCTGCTTCTCACGGAGCTGCACCGCATATTCGGATTTTTTCCCGATGCGGGTCTTCGGTGCTTTTCCTGGAGGAAGGCGCTTTTTGTTGATCGGGCACTTGTCGCTTCGGCAGCGCTCGCCCTTCAAAAAAAGCTTCCTGCCCTCAGCGCGACAGAGCCTGCACACAGGTCCAGTATATCTAGCCATTCTCGTAACCCCCTCTTAGATGCGGCGGGCCTTCCGGGGCCTGCAGCCATTATGGGGAATCGGTGTCACATCGTTGATCGACTTGACTTTAAGCCCCATTACACCGAGCTGTCGGATTGCGGACTCGCGGCCGATGCCGGGCCCTTTCACGTACACATGCACTTCCCGCAGGCCAGCCTGCATCGCTTTCTGCACCGCGGCCTCAGTCACCGTCTGAGCGGCAAATGGTGTGGATTTTTTTGCGCCGCGGAATTCATGGCTTCCGGAACTCGACCATGAAATCGCGTTTCCATTGAGGTCGGTCACGGTCACAATCGTATTGTTGAAGGTCGCCTGGATGTAGACATTGCCTTCATATACACTCTTTTTCTCTTTTCTTTTCTTCGTCTTTGTCGTACTCGCAGCCACGTTTATTCCCCTCCGTTAGACGGCTTTCTTCTTGTTCGCAACGGTCTTTCTCTTACCCTTGCGCGTGCGCGCATTCGTTCTCGTCCGCTGTCCGCGAACGGGAAGGCCTCTGCGGTGGCGTAGGCCGCGATAGCAGCCAATATCCATAAGACGCTTGATGTTCAACGCAATCTCGGTTCTCAAGCGGCCTTCGACTTTATAGTCACTCTCAATTACTTTGCGAAGTTCGTTGATCTCTTCGTTCGTAAGATCGTTCATTCTCTTATCCGGATCGATGCCGGTCGTTTCGCAAATCTGAAGTGCGCTGGATCGCCCGATTCCATAGATATAGGTGAGGGCGATATCGACATGTTTGTTAGGGAGGTCGACTCCCGCAATACGCGCCATGAGCTTCCTCCTGCTCTCAGCCTTGTTTTTGTTTGTGTTTAGGATTATCACACACAATCCTGACCACACCGTTGCGCCGTATTACCTTGCATTTATCGCAGATTTTCTTGACGCTCGTTCTAACCTTCATGGGTTCCCCCTATTCGCAAACACGCAATTAAATACCATTCGTGCAAAAATTTCTATAGGTTCCTCGACCTGATATGACCTTTTCGCACAAGACCGTCATGGTGGTGCATTTTAAGGATCGCTTCCACCTGTGCCATGGTGTCGAGATCGACGCCGACAAGAATGAGCAGGGAAGT
>DJVZ01000001.1:13023-23644 GCA_002441395.1 Spirochaetaceae bacterium UBA6243
CCGCCATTTTCACGGATATTCTTGGAAATTTCCTGAGGGTTCAGGGTTACCTGTGTGTAGAAATACGCAAAGAAGATGATGAACACCACGTAGAGGAAATTGTACCAGAATCCGTTCGGTCTGAGCCAATAGGAAAAATCTCTCAGCCACTTCGCCTGAACGCCGAAACTCTGCGCTATCTGTAAAGGGAAGGTCAGAATGCTCGAGGCGAAGATGACGGGGATAACGCCCGATGGATTGATCTTGAAAGGAATGTAGGTGTTCTGTGCGCCATACATCCTCCGACCCACAATGCGTTTGGCGTAGTTGACCGGTATCTTTCGCTGTCCCTGTTGTTCAAGCACGACGAGCGCGACAACCGCGACAAACATGATGAGTACGACGATGGCGTACACGGCGTTGATTTCGCCTATCTGAATCTTTTTGATGAGCTCGAAGGTCGCGTTGGGCAAGCGGGCCACAATACCAGCAAAAATCAAGAGCGAAACGCCGTTGCCTATGCCGCGCTTGGTGATCTGCTCGCCGATCCAGACCAGGAACATCGTGCCTGTGGTGACGGTGAGGATCGCGACAAACGTATAGAGCGTGCGGTTGGACATCGCGATCGCGTTTGGGATACGGTCCGCCCATACGGTCACGGAGAAGCTCTGGATGACCGCAATCACAATGGTTCCAATTCGTGTCCAGCGCGAAATCTTGCGCCGTCCGCCTTCTTCCTCCGCAACGCTTTTAAGTTTCGGGAAGATGACGATCAACAGCTGCATGATGATCTGCGCGCTGATGTAAGGCATGACGCCCATCATGAAAAGCGAGAAATTTTTAAAGGCACCGCCCGCGAAGAAATCGAGATAATCGGTAATGCCGGTGTTGGCGGTGGATTGATTCGCGAAATATGACTGCAACGCGCTCGCGTTGATCCCGGGAATGGGCAAAAATGTGCCCAAGCGGAAAACCGCGAGCCAGAACAGAGTAAAGAATATCCTATCCTTCAGTTCCTTGACTCTGAAAATATCAACGAGTGTACCAGCCATTCGCTCCTGCCTTTATATCACGCATCTGCCGAAGAACCGGTCGCAGCTGGCACTTCTACCTTGCCGCCAGCGGCTTCGATTTTCGCTTTCGCACTGGAAGAGACCGCATCGACGCTCACGGTGAGCGCGACGCTGACCTGACCTTCACCGAGAACCTTGACCGGCAGTTCAGGCTTTCTTACAAGCCNNTTGCGGAATGGATAATTGGAGAAACCACGGCTGGGCAGGCGCCTGTACAGAGGCATCTGGCCGCCTTCAAAACCAGGATAGGTTTTCCCGCCTGAGCGTGACTGCTGGCCTTTATTGCCGCGGCCGGCGGTGCCACCGCTGCCTGAACCGTCTCCTCTGCCGACGATGTGTTTTTTCCTGTTCGCGCCTTCCGGGGCGTGGAGATTGAAATCAGCCATTACTCCACCTCCTTGGCTTCAACCAGATGCCGCACTTTGTTCACCATGCCGAGGATCTGCGGACTTGCTTCCTGGATGGTACTCGAACCGATTTTCCGCAGTCCCAGACAGCGGACTGTCGCGCGCGCCTTCGGCTTCTGGCCGATAGTGCTGCGAACCAATGTTATCTGAATTCTGGCCATGATCAACTCCACATATCTTTGAGCGCCTTGCCCCGGTTTTTCGCTACTTCCTGGGCATCGAGCAGCTGACCAAGACCGGAGAATACGGCTCTTACTACGTTGACAGATGTTCGTGAGCCAACGCATTTTGAAATGATATCGACGTAGCCGGCGCACTCCAGAATCGCGCGCACAGGGCCGCCTGCGATAACGCCCGAGCCCGGGCAGGCCGGCTTGATATACACTGTCGTCGCTTTATATTTACCAGTCACTTCGTGAGGCAGCGTGCCCTTCTTCACAGGTACCGTGACCATCGCCTGTTTTGCCCTCTCAACGCTTTTGCGGATCGCTTCGGTGACATCGTTTGCCTTGCCAAACCCGAATCCGACATGACCCTGTTTGTCCCCGACCACCGTCAGAGCAGAGAAAGAAAACCTGCGGCCGCCCTTCACGACTTTGGCGGTCCTGTTCAACTGAATAAGTTTGTCGGTGTAGCCTTCCTGCACACCGGAATTTTCTCTTCTTGTTCTTTCCACAACCGCCCCCTAGAATTTGATACCGGCTTTTCTGACTCCATCGGCAATCGCCTTGACAATGCCATGGTACTTATAGCCGTTTCTGTCGAACACTACCTGGGTAATGCCTTTTTCCAGGAGCCGTTTGCCAAGTTCCTCACCGATCATACTGCCAGTCTGAATGGTCGGTTTGAGGCTGCGGAACTGCTGTTCCATCGTCGAAACACTCGCAAGCGTATGCCCCGACATGTCATCGATCACCTGCACATAGAGGTGCAGATTCGACCGGAACACGCTCATGCGCGGTTTTTCCGCGGCACCCGTGATGGTCTTCCGGATATGGGTCCTGCGTTTTTCGCGCTTGCGGATTTTATCTGATAGTTCTCTTACGCTCATGCTCTGTGCCTCACTTCACGCCGGTCTTGCCGACTTTCCTGCGGATTCGCTCTTCTTCGTAGCGGATGCCCTTGCCTTTGTAGGGTTCGGGTTCGCGGAGCGACCGCACTTCACTGGCAAACTTGCCGACCTTGGCATAATCAATGCCTTCGATGACAATCTTTTGTCCGTTCTGCTCGACGGAAACCTTGAGACCTTCAGGAATCACCGCGACGACATCGGTAGAATATCCGATGCTGAGCACCAGCAAATTGCCCTGGACTTCAACACGATAACCGACGCCACTCACCACAAGCGCGCGCTTAAAACCTTGGCTCACACCAGTGACCATATTATCGAGCAAGCTGCGATAAAGGCCATGGTATGCTTTCGCCTGCTTGGAATCATTCTTGCGCTCCACGACTGCAATGCCATCCTTGACGGCAATTTGAACTTCGGGGCGGTATTCCTGAGAAAGCCTGCCTTTCGGTCCCTCGACATGGAAGACTGTCGGCTCGACAGTCACTTTCACGCCTTGCGGGATCGCCACAGGCCGCGTTCCAATTCTCGACATACTAGTACCTCGTCTTACCAGACCGTGCAGATAAGCTCGCCGCCGACCTGCTTTTCCACGGCTTTTCTGCCGGTGATAACACCATCGGAAGTCGAGATGATCATGATTCCATAGCCATTGAAGATGCGCGGCATTTCGCGATAGCCGGTATAGACGCGCCGCCCTGGCTTGGAAACCTTGCTCAATCCATGAATGATGGGACTGTTTTCCTCGTCATACTTGAGGAAAATCCGGATAAAATTCTGCCCATCGGTCTGAATCTTCTTAAAATTCTTGATATAGCCCTCGGTCTTGAGAATCTTCACGATCTCAAGCTTGAGCTTGGAAGTCGGGATGTCGACTTTCTCGTGCCGGGCCACATTTGCGTTCCGGATTTTGGTCAGCATGTCCGCAATGGGATCAGATACGCTCATTGCACCCTCCTACCAGCTCGACTTTGTCACGCCCGGCAATTTGCCCTCGGAAGCGAGCTTCCGGAAACAAATACGGCACATATCGAATTTTCTCATGTAGCCGCGGGATCTTCCGCAAATCTTGCACCGACGAACCAGACGAGTGGAGTATTTTGGCGTCTTCAACGCCTTTAAAATCATTGCTTTGCGAGCCATGTACGCCTTCCTTATTTCCTGAAGGGCATGCCCAGTTTGGCAAGAAGGCTCTTCGCCTCCATGTCAGTCTCGGCTGTTGTTACAATCGAGACGCCAAGCCCCATAACCTTCTCGATCTTGTCGAAATCAATCTCCGGGAAAATAATCTGCTCGGTAAGACCAAGAGTATAATTGCCATGACCATCGAATCCATTCGGGTTGACACCACGAAAATCCTTGACACGCGGGAGCGCGACATTCATCAGCCTGTCGAGGAACTCCCACATCTGGTCTCCCCTGAGCGTCACGCGGGCGCCGATCTCCTGATCCTTGCGGATCTTGAAATTCGCGATGGATTTCTTCGCCTTCGTCTTGACCGCGTGCTGGCCGGTGATGGTCTCGATGTCGGTGATCGCGGCGTCGAGCATCTTCTTGTTCTCGCGCGCTTCGCCGACGCCCATCGAAACGATAACCTTTACCAGACGGGGCACCTGCATCTTGGAACTATACCCAAGCTCGCTGAAGAGTTCCGGGGATACTTTTTCGCGATAAAGCTTTTTCAGCCGGGGAATGTATACTTTCGTCTGAGCCATCAGAGGACCTCCCCGCACTTTCTGCAAACTCTTTTCTTCTGGCCATCGATGATCTTGTAGCCAGCGCGAACGGGTTTATTGCATTTTTTGCACACGATCATCAGATTCGAGATGTGAACCGGTGCTTCGATTTCGACAATGCCGCCCCGGTCGGTCTGGGATTTCTTTTTCATGGCCTTTTTTACCATGTTGATTCCCGACACGATAACGCGGCTCTTTTCATGGTCGATCCTGAGGATCTTCCCCTGTTTCCCCCGGTCCTTGCCAGCGACAACCTGTACAAGGTCTTCTTTCCGAAGTTTGTATTTTGCATTCGCCATATTCAAACTCCTTACAGGACCTCAGGAGCGAGAGAAATGATTTTCATGTAATCCTTCTCGCGCAGCTCGCGCGCTACCGGCCCGAAGATGCGCTTGCCTTTCGGGTTCTTGTTCGCATCGATGATCACGCATGCGTTATCATCGAACCTGATATAAGTGCCATCGGGCCGCTTGTATTCCTTGTGCGTCCGTACGACGACAGCCTTTTCGACCGATCCTTTCCTGATCGCCGAGTTGGGCAGCGCGGTTTTTACGGCGACGACGATAGTGTCGCCGACGCTCGCGTACCTTCGCCGCGTACCGCCAAGCACCTTGATGCACTGAACGGTCTTCGCACCTGAGTTGTCGGCGACATTCAGCATGCTTTCTACCTGAATCATAGCTTACTCCCGTTCGTTATTTCGCCCGCTCGACGATTTCGACAAGCCGCCATCGCTTCTCCCGCGACATGGGCCTGCATTCGACCACCGAAACGGTATCGCCGACATGTGCTTCGTTGTGCTCGTCGTGGGCTTTTACACGCTTCGTCCTATTCACATACTTTCTGTAAAGGGGATGGAGCTTGCGCATGATAATTTCGACAACGATGGTTTTATCATTCTTGTCCGAAACTACGATGCCTTGAAGAACAAGCTTGCCCTCAGTCATTTTCTGGATATTTGTATCCACGTTCCGTCTCCTGAAGAATTATGCCTTCTTCGCGGCGCCGCTGCGCTGGGCCTCGGCGATCCTCGTTTCGATCCGCGCGATTTGGCGGCGAAGATTTCTCTTCTCGAGCGGATTCTCGACGTGCCCGACCACCATCTGGAATCGAAGGTCAAAATATTTCTTTCTAAGCTCATCGCGCTTGACGAGCATCTCGTCCAGCTTTATATCTTTAAATGAATTCTTCATGGCGATCACTCCATTTCCTCGCGCACCGCGAATTTAGTCTTCACGGGGAGCTTGGAACCAGCAAGGCGCATCGCCTCTTCTGCCACTTTCGGCTCCACGCCGGAAAGTTCGAACAGCACTGTACCCGGCTTGACCACAGCGACCCAATACTCAGGACCCGGCTTTCCACGACCCATGCGGGTTTCAGCCGGCTTCTTGGAATATGGCTTGTCCGGAAAAATGCGAATCCACATTTTGCCACCGCGCTTGATATAGCGGTTGAGCGCGATACGGGCAGCCTCAATCTGGCGGTTCGTAATCCAGTGTGGCTCCAGGCTCACAAGGCCATAATCGCCAAACGCGATGGCATTGCCCGAATGAGCCTCGCCGTGGATCCTGCCGCGCTGCTGCTTTCTGTGTTTTACTCTCTTCGGTAACAGCATAGATTAGCTCCTTGCCTCACCTTCCGCTCGGTCTGCTTCAGGCCTGGGGGTTGCCCGACGTTCGCCGCGCTCTCCGCGCTCGCGGCGTTCGTGTCGTTCCTGACCGCCTTCCCTGTGCTCTCCACGAGCCTCGCCTGCAGGCTCCCTTCGCGCTCTTTTTGCGAGCTGGCCGGCATCTTCGTTCTTATCCTGGGCATACACCATACCCTGGTAAATCCAAACCTTCACACCGATTTTTCCGAAGGTGGTGTCTGCTTCCGCAAAGCCATAGTCGATATCGGCGCGAAGGGTATGCAGCGGAATCCGTCCTTCCTTGAGCTCTTCAGTGCGCGACATATCGGCACCGCCGAGTCGGCCCGAGAGTCTGACCTTGCAGCCCTGCGCGCCCGCTTTCAGTGCATTCTGAATCGCGGACTTCATCGATCTTCGGAAAGACTGTCTGTTTTCAAGCTGGCGGGCGATATTCTGCGCAACGATCTGCGAGTTCGTATCGATCTTCTTGATCTCTTTGATCTTGATCTGCAGCTTTCTCTGTGTAATCTTCTGAATCTCGGCGCCAATCTTGTCGATGTTTACACCCTTGGTTCCGATGAGGACACCGGGGCGTGCGCTGTGAATCACGATGGTGACGCGCTGGGGATGTCGGATAATCTCGATTTCGGAAATATCGGCGCCCTTGGTTTCCGGCAGATCAAGGAGACGGCGACGGATCGCAAGATCTTCATGAAGGGTTTTCGCATATTCACGGGGCTCAACATACCAATGCGAACTCCAGTCCTTGTTGATACCGATTCTTAATCCAATCGGATTTACTTTCTGACCCACCTTACGCCTCCGTCTTCTTGCCGATTTCGTCGACGATGCACGAGATGTGGCACATCCGTCTCAGCTGCATGTCTGCTCTTCCCCGGGCACGAAACCAGATTCTTTTGAGCCTCGGGCCTTCATCGATGCGCAACTCTTTGATGTAGAGCATGTCTTCGCCAAGCTTGCGGTTTTTATTCAGTGCGTTCGCAGCCGCGGAGGAGACTACCTTGCGGATCAACTTGGCTCCCTTGTGCGGCATATTTTCAAGAATGGCCATTGCCTCGGTGTACGGCTTGGCACGAACGAGATCGGCGACCGGGCGCACCTTGAACGGCGAAGCGATCAGCCATTTCGATGTGGCTCTATAGCCAGTTTTTGTATTCGCCATTTCAGCACCCCTACTTCTTCTCGGCTTTCTTGTCGCTGCCGGCATGCCCGCGGAAAATGCGGGTAACGGCGAATTCACCGAGCTTGTGGCCAACGAGATTTTCCGTCACATAGACAGGAACCCACGTTTTGCCGTTGTATACAGAGATTGTCTGGCCGACCATTTCAGGAATGATCGTCGATGTGCGGGAGTAAGTTTTAACAAGCTTCTTCTCCCCCGCCCTGCTCATCTCGATTACCTTTTTGTACAGGCTCTTCTCGATGAAGGGCCCTTTCTTTACGGACCTGGACACGGGTTTACTCCTCTATCTCACTTGCGCCGTTTTACGATGAAGCGGCTCGAAGGTTTGTGTTTATCGCGAGTCTTATAGCCCTTCGCCGGCTGACCCCATGGAGATACAGGCTGTTTGTATCCCTTGCCTTTTCCTTCTCCACCACCATGCGGATGGTCGACAGGATTCATAACCGTGCCGCGCACGGTCGGCCTGATGCCGAGCCAGCGCGTACGCCCCGCCTTTCCAATCCGCTCATTCATGTGCTCATCGTTGCCAACCTGACCGACGGTCGCCATGCATTTCTTGAAAACCATGCGCTGCTCCCCTGAGGGCAGCTTGAGAACGACATAGTCGCCTTCCTGTGCCGCGATGAGCGCACTGACGCCCGCAGAGCGTGCGAGCTGGCCACCCCGCCCAAGCGTGAGCTCGACATTGTGCACGGTAAAACCGACCGGAATCTTCTCAAGCGGAAGGGCATTGCCAACTTCCGGCGCGGCTTCGGGGCCGGACAAAATTGTCTGGCCGACCCGAAGTCCCTTCGGGCTGAGAATGTAGCGCTTCTCGCCATCCACATACGTGATGAGGGCGATGTTCGCGCTGCGGTTCGGATCGTACTCGATGCCGGACACTTTGCCGGGAACACCAAATTTATCACGCTTAAAATCTATGATCCTGTATTTCCGCTTGTGACCGCCACCATGGTGCCGCACGGAGATGCGGCCGTTCGAAGCCCTGCCGCCCGTGCTGCGCTTGCCCACGGTAAGCGATTTGACCGGCTGGCTCTCATTGCTTGTCAGCTCCCCGCTGATTACCTGCACACGATGGCGGAGTCCGGGCGTTACAGGTCTAAATGTTTTAATCGCCATAGTTCTTCCTCACATCCTTCCTCATGCGCCCTCGAACACCCTGATCGTCTCGCCCTTCTGGAGCCTGACAATCGCCTTTTTCCACTCCGCAGTGCGCCCCGGCCTGCCGCGCAGCCGTTTGGGCTTCGAGGTGACGTTGATCACCTTGCAGCTCACCGGATGCACGTTGAAGGTCTTGGCGACAGCTTCCATAATCATGGGCTTGGTCGCCCTGGAATCCACCTTGAATATATACTGCCCAAATTCGCGCATAATGTTGCTCTTCTCGGAGAGCACCGGCTCAATAAGAATCGCATCATATTCCATACTCAGCTCTCCTTCGTCACACCGGCATAGAACTCATTGAGCTTTGCCGAAGCACCTTCCAGCATGACAACCCTGCGGGCATAGAAAAGATCGTGCGCGCGCAGACGGTTGTAGGTGAGGTAGCCCAGCCAGGGGATATTTCGGGCCGCGCGCTTCACCATGGGATCATCATCCTTAAGGATAAGGACTGTCCTCTCGGGATTCTTCAAGTCGACCACATTTGCGAGCACTTTCAGAAGATCTTTTGTCTTTCCGGACTCGACGGTGAAATCCTCAATAATCGAGACAAGGCCATCCTGAACCTTCAAGCTCAAAATGGTCTTGAGCGAAAGTTGCTTTTCTTTGCGCGGGATCGAGTAGGAATAATCCCTGGGCTTTGGCCCAAAGGAAACGCCGCCGCCAACGTAGATATTCGACTTCAAATCGCCATGCCGGGAACGGCCGCCTCCCTTCTGTGCAAACGGCTTACGGTTGGTTCCATGTACTTCGCCGCGATCCTTCGTCGATGCAGTGCCGACACGCGCGTTCGCAAGCTCATTGTTCACCGCATACCAAATGACATCTTCATTGATGGGCAATCCGAAGACGGCATCGGACAGCTCAATTTTTCTGGGCTCTTTCCCGCTCAGGGAAATTACTTTGCCTTCCATACAGTCCTCCGCCCTCAGCTCTTCTTGACCGACTTGCGAATCACAACATCGCAGTTCCGCGGGCCGGGAAGTGCGCCGCGAATAAGCACCACGCCTTTTTCGGCATCTACCCTTATGACTTTGAGGTTCTGCACGGTAACACGCTCGTTGCCCATATGGCCGGGCATCTTCACATTCTTGAAGGTGTGATGCGGATATGTGCTGTTGCCGGTCGAGCCGGGTTCGCGATGGAATTTGGAGCCGTGTGTCGCACGGCCGCCCTCAAAACCCCAGCGCTTCACGACGCCCTGGAAGCCCTTGCCCTTCGAACGGGCCACAACATCGACAAATCGCACTCCATCGAGCACGGACGCGTCGATAGCCTGGCCGACTTCGACTTCCTTTTCAAAATCCCTGAACTCCCGAAAAATTTTGGTGGGCGCAAGGCCCTCGGGGAACTGGCCGGCATATGGCTTCGTGACCCGAGACTTTTTCTTCTCGTAGACACCGACCAAGACGGCGTTGTAGCCATCCTTCTCGGCGGTTTTCTTGCCAACCACCAGATTGGGAACGACTTGAACGACGGTGACGGGCACAACACGCCCTGATTCGTCGAACACTTGCGTCATCCCAACTTTCTTTCCAATGACACCGATCATTCGGTACTCCTGCGTTGAACGCTTCCGGCACGAAGCCGGGCGTTACGGCATTAAAGACTTTGCCGCCACGGACAAAGGTTTATTGCTTGATTTCGACATCGATTCCGGAGGGAAGTTCGAGTTTCATGAGCGCATCCATCACTTCAGGCGTCGGTTCAATGATGTCAATGAGACGTTTGTGCGTCCTCATCTCGAACTGTTCCCGGCTTTTCTTGTGCACGTGCGGTGACCGCAGGACCGTGAATTTGTTGATGCGCGTGGGAAGCGGTACCGGTCCGGAAACCTTCGATCCCGCATCCTGCACGGTTCTGATAATGCTCTTGGCGCTGTCATCGACAAGGCGCACGTCAAAGCCTCTAAGCCTGACTCGGATTCTGTCTTTCATCACTCCTCCAAAGATCTCTTGCACTCGTATCGTCGGCCGTACCCAGGCAGGCGCGCCAACGACCATAAGTGCGGACGGATTGGGGAATCCGTCAATGGCGATTCCGTCGCCAATTCACACAAAAACGTGCCCCTCCCAATGAGAGGCACGTGATAATAGCACTCATCAAAATATTTGTCCAGTAGCCAGCCCCCCAGGACAAACCTGAATCGACCGGCTCTGAAGCTTTTACGCAATGACCTCAATTACCTGGCCGGAAGCGACCGTGTGGCCGCCTTCGCGGATAGCAAACTTGAGCCCTTTCTCCATAGCGATCGGGTAGATGAGCTCGACCTCGATTTCGGTATTGTCGCCAGGCATGACCATGTCCTTGCCCTCAGGGAGCTTGACCGTACCCGTGATATCGGTGGTGCGGAAGTAGAACTGGG
>DJVZ01000007.1:0-3447 GCA_002441395.1 Spirochaetaceae bacterium UBA6243
ATTAACGACTTTTTCCATATCCTCTTTGGATATTTCGAGATGACTCATCATCGCTGCAACACCGGCATTTTCATCTTTTTTCAGGATTGCTTCGATAATCTTCTCATGCGGTATCGTAGCATGACTGATATTTTCAGATACAGCAAAGGAGCGGGCTCTAAATTCTTTCATGGCATCTGCTATCAGCTTTCCGATTTTAATTAATAGGCTATTACCGGAAGCGTAAATGATTGCATTGTGAAAAGATTCGTCAAGGATGGCAAGTTCGATATGATCTTTTTGTTGGGCCGCGGCCTTGAAAGCATTATGGATTTCCTGGATTTGCCGGATGCTTTCAGGAGATGCCCGCTGAATTGCCAAACGTACTGCAAGAGGTTCTATTGCCATTCTTACTTCTATCAGTTCACTCAACTCCGCATGTTTTTCTGTAAACCAATATTTAATTGCGTCAAATGAATTGTCTTCATCTTTTGCGACAAATGCACCTTTCCCCGGCTGTATCCGAATCATTCCCATCGCAACAAGAACCCGTAGGGCTTCCCGAACCGTCGATCTGCCTACCCCAAATTGTGCACATAGTTCATTCTCTGTTGGGAGTCTGTCTCCAACTTTGAATTCACCTGAGGTAATAAGCGATTGAAGCTGTTTGGCAACTTGATCTGAGATTGATACCCTGTCAATTCTTATAATATTTCTAGTCAAAGATTTCCTCCATAGATTTTCGCACATCAGACAATCTGATAAGAGTATATATCAATATATAATTACGTGCAAATGACCAGAATACAAGATGTGCCGTTGATTTTTCTTTGAAATTTTGATCGCGGAATCACTTTTTTATTTCCTCACCCCACCAGACATTCTTTCCCTTTCCCGATCAGATCCATTCTCCCCAGCATCCCAGGACTTTTCGAACGAGGGTGCGATTCTCGGATTTTGGGAATTGAGGGAGGGCACGCTGTGAGCGCCCGTTTCTTCGATCCGCGCGGTATGTAGACGGGGNNGCGTGTCACGCGATTTTTTGCTTGTCAACTTCGGAATCTCTGAGGCTTTATGCTGTCTCTTTTCGGTTTTATATCTTTTATAATCCTATCAAAACAAGATGGGGCTGTCCAATCCAGCTTCCTGGGCAGCCCCATCTCGTTAGACCATATACACGTACATCGACGATACTAGAATTATTGTGTGATTTTTTTGTCCGACAGTACGATCTCTTTATGAAGCACCTCGGTGATGAACTTCACCACAGACTGATCGTAAATCAGATGTGGGTATCCCGGCTGAGTCTTGGCCCAAAGCTGGAATTGCTTCATGGTTTTTTTGTTGGCCAGGATGTTGTCCCTGAAATTGGCGTTATACTCAAGTCCAGGATTCAACTCCTTGCCGACCAGCGTCTGGAATTCGGAGAATTTCTTTTCGGAAAAATCTCCGGAGGACAGGACTTCCGGCAGGAAGGATGCGGCGACTCTTCCGCCGATCATGGAAGAAGGGATACCATATTCAAATGCCGCTTCCGCCGAACTGACGGCGTCGCCAATGACCACCGCCCCCGGCGCGTAATTCTTTTCAATTTTGCGGCTGCCGGGCAGACGCCAGCCCTTCAGCTTCTCAACCGGCCTGGCATTATGCATGCGTTCCCGGCCGAATTTCGTGTTTTCGCACCACCACTGGAACAGCCCTTCCAGCGTCATGCCTGTTTCGCGCAGATACTTTTCGGCAATCGTAATGCCTACGCTCGCATATTTGCCTTGATACAGCGGTGCGACCCATGTCAGACAGATCGGGCTGTAGGTCGGCTTGGGTAAGGTGGAAGGCGTATAGAATTCCTCGAACTTGCCCTCCTCCATGCCTTCCACACCGTCATAGTAGGCCCGTCCGGCATAGAGGATATATTCGGGATCCTCTTTATAAATGCCGAGCTGTCTTGCCAGCGCCGAATGACTCCCGTCGGCGATGACGACCGCATCCGCTTCCACTTCGATTTCCCTGTTGTTGTAGATGCCTTTGATGCCTCTGACCACGCCGCGCCGGATGATCAATTCTTCGGCCTGGAAATTTTCCATAAAGTCGGCTCCGGACGTCAGAGCCCCGCGACGGATAATGTCGTCGCCGATGCGGCGGGGAGCGATGAGCCACGGTTCCACATCAAAGTCCGCGTACTCCTCATCAGGGTCGATGATGCGAAGGGCCTTTGGATTGCAGGCGGCCGCCGCTTTCATTTCGTTCATGATGCCCATATCTTCGAAAAACGGATAGAGCGCCGGAAGATACGAATCCCCACAGATTTTATCGCGGGGCCATGTTTCTTTATCGATGAGAAGGACGTCTATACCCGCCTTTGCGAGATAAAACGCCGCGGTACATCCACCGGGACCCGCACCGACCACAACAACCTGTCTTTTCATTTCTCTCCTCCTTTTGCAACCGGTTCCATGGTGATAACGTCACCCTCTGGACACTCCCTCTGGCATATGCCACAGCCGATGCATCTCTCTTCGTCAACCACTTGGTAGCCACAGCGAAGACAGCGGAGGACCTCCATCTGGGCAGCCTCATCGTCAAAGCCTCCCTCGACCTCATCGAAAGAATGAATTCTCGATTCAGCGGCCAGCATGGGAATTTCGGGACGGATGGATTTACGACGGTTATAAGGATAAATTTTTTCCGATAGTGGCGCACTGTGTAGTTCATGCGTATCCATGGGGTCTTTCAGGGTGCGCCCGCGGAGGTCCGCATCCACGTTTAGCGCGACTTTTCTGCCCGAGGCCATCGCATCGATGACTGAGCAGGCACTCTTGCTGATATCGCCCGCAAAATAAATCCTGTCGCCCTTGAGGCTGGACCACATCGTATCGGGTGCCTGACCGATGGCGACGATTGCCCAGTCGGCCTTAATAGTCATGGTGTCATTTTCGTCGAGTTCGCAGCTGATTTTGCCTTTGCCGTCCTTGGAGAACGAAGTGACTTTGCAGACTTCCACTCCCTCGAGTTTCGGGTAGGTACCGACGAAGCGTGTGGGGCTATGACTTTGTATCAGCGTGATGCCCTCATCCTCGGCCTCTTTCAACTCCCAGGGATGGCAGGGAATCTCTTCGTCACATTCAAGGCAGACAGCCGTAACCTTGGTGGCACCCATCCTAAGCGCAGCGCGGGCCGTGTCGATCGCCACACTGCCCCCGCCGATGACAACAACTTCCCCTCCCAGATTGAAGATCTGGCCCGGATGCCGCCGTATCTCCTGTCTGTGGTTAACCTGTTCCATAAAGTCCATGGCGGTCATCACCCCGCTCAGCCGCCAGCCCTCAATCTTCAGTTCCTTGGAATTGGGAGCACCGGCGGCGACAATGACGGCATCGTATTCTTTTTGGATCTTTTCCAGAGAGTGCTTGTTGATACGTTCATTGAGCCGTATGGCGAGGCCTGCATTTTCAAGATTGGTAACCTCTT
>DJVZ01000007.1:3484-6775 GCA_002441395.1 Spirochaetaceae bacterium UBA6243
CGCTCCTCATACAGACGCGGATATTTCTCCGCCCGGAACGTTGTTTTTTCTCCGAGATACCGCTTGATACTGCGAATGGCAATCGGTTCGTCGACTAGGACGCCGCGCTTGCAGACTTGCTCGCAGGGATGATGGCAAATCCGCGCGCAGACAGACGGAAGCGGGTTTTTGTCCCAGACCAGTTTATACGCCTCTTCCAGTTTGCCCGCGCGGGTCAGGTTGATGTATCCCTGAGGGCTGATCCCCAGGGGACACCCAGTGGTACACGCTGCCTTTGTCGTAAATTCATACATCTCGTCAAAGGTCATCGCGTCTTGCTCCGTACACTCCGGACAAATCCGGCAGATAACCCTTTGACTCTCGCTGATGGCCTCCATCGGGCACAGTTCACGACAAGTCCCGCAGTTTACGCAGTTCCTGGGGTTAATGTGTGCAACAGCGGTTTTTTCAACCGTAAATCCTTTTCCCTCGCCGGAAAGGATCTTTACGCTCCCCATCTTGATACCTCCCATGATTTGATTTTCCAAGGAAATTTTTATGTTGAAAATGATCCTCAACCCCATGCATGGCGTTCATACCACAGAAAGACTTTCTGTATGGCACAATGTGATACTAGTATCCTATACTAGTATAGGATTTTGATATTTTATTATTGTTACGTTAGCATGTCAATATAAAAATATCGAAATTTTTCTATAGCTCTTTATAGGGGGAATTCAGGCATTCTGTGAGCGTCGATAATGTATCCGTCATCCGGTCGTTACGGCGAATTCAACCATTGTATCTTGTCTTCGCAGAAAACCGTAAAAGCATCGATATTTTTGCTTGTCAGCATCTCATGGGTCTTCTTCAATGTGGCTTGTATTTCATCGTTCTGGCAATTTAATATTTCCATAAAAGAAGTCGTAATCTGTTCACAGATGGATATCACCTCTACCTGCAGTTCATCCCGGTAAAGGTAAAGCTCCATTCCTCCGGTAATCGAAAAAGTCAAGGCAATTTTTAGATCCCTGTCTTTAATCTGCTCTAAATGACTGTCTTTCATTGAGCGCAACCACCGATAGATGATATCGATCCAGCTTTCCAGCAGCTCCCGATGGGAAATGACATTGATATTGAAGCGATCCCATTTCTTGTCTTTTGAGACACTTTCCCAAAAAAGCCTGGTATAGACGGATAGACTCAGAAAAAGCTCACCCTCGGCAGGTATAAGATTCTCCACATACTCAAATGAGATACTTAACGTTTCCTCCAGGATGCTCTGAATGACATCATTTTTTTTAGGGAAATAATGTTGCAGTAGGGATTTGCTAATACCAGCCTCACTTGCGATATCGCGCAAAAACACCTTAGTGTAGCCGGATTCTGTAAAAAGCCGATAGGCACAACGCAAAATTTCATTGCGTTTCGCACTGTTTTTAGGCATGGCCATAATCTGTATTCCGCTTTCGTTCTTATGAGACGTTCCGAACTAGTTTAAAAATATTATATCATACCACTCTATTGGATGAAGTCCTTTGCCAAGGCGGGAGACACCCCTCTCAAACCTGGTTCGGGGGCTCAATCAGAGGCCCTCTCAACTGTTTGTTTCCGCCCCCACCAGACATTCTTTCCCTTTCCCGATCAGATCGGTTCGGCCCAGTATCCGCAGGGCTTCCCGCACGAGGGCGCGATTCTCGGGTTTGGAGAACTGAAGAAGGGCGCGCTGGAAGGCCCGTTCCTTTGCCCCGCGCGGTATGTAGACGGGTGTCCCGTCGAGAGGGTTCATCCGGGCGCGCCACATGGCGGTCGAGAGGGTGCCTGGGGTGGGGTAGAAATCCTGGACCTGGTCAGGCACGAACCCGAACCGCTTGAGGTAGAGCGCGAGTTCGAGGGCGTCCTGGAGAGTGGCGCCGGGGTGTCCGGAGATGAAATAGGGTATCAGGTACTGTTTTTTGCCGAACTTCCTGTTGAGGCGAGCGTATTCTTCGGCGAATCGGTCGAAGCTCTCGAGGGGCGGTTTTCCCATGAGTTCGAGGACGTGGTTCGAGACATGTTCGGGGGCGACTTTGAGCTGGCCGGAGATGTGGTGCCGCACGAGGTCGCTGAAAAAGCTTTGGTCTTTGTCGAGCATGAGATAGTCGTAGCGAATTCCCGAGCGTATGAAGACGCGCTTGATACCGGGCAAGCCCCGAAGTCTTTGCAGGAGTTCCCGGTATTCGCGGTGGTCGACTTCGAGGTTTGGGCAGGGCTGTGGGGCGAGGCAGCGCCGGTCGATGCAGGCTCCGTGTTTGGCCATTTTGGCGCAGGCGGGACCGCGGAAGTTGGCGGTGGGGCCGCCGACGTCATGGATATAGCCTTTGAAATCAGGCAATTTAGTGAGTTTTTTGGCTTCGTTGATGACGGATTCGACGCTGCGCGAGGTGACCACGCGGCCCTCATGAAAAGAAAGGGCGCAAAATGAACAGCCGCCGAAGCAGCCGCGCGAAGATACGAGCGAGAATTTCACTTCGGCAAGGGCGGGCACGCCGCCGAATCCCCTGTACATCGGATGCCACTCGTGCAGGAAAGGAAGCCCGTATACCTCATCGAGTTCCCCGCGGGGGAGAGGGAATTCTGGCGGTTCTTGTATGACGAAACGGTCGCCGCATGGCTCAACCAGAAGTTTCGCGGACCACGGGTCCGTGTTGCGGTACTGAATCTTGAACGAGGCCGCAAAGGCGCGGCGACCTTCTTCCGTGTCGGGCTGTATCGTGTCATAGGCGGGAAGTGTCGCGGCGTCGGGGGCCGCGCCTCCCGGTATGTGGCCGCCACGTTCCTCGGGCAGCCTGTCGTCCAGCGCTTCGGTCAGCTTCGAGGCGTGGACCGTCCACACCGTGCCTCTGATGCCGCGCAGATCAACCTCTGTCCCCTTTTCGCCGGCGGCACGGAGCCTCCGCATCGTCTCCAGAATTTGCCGCTCCCCCATCCCGTAGACGAGCAGGTCCGCCTTCGCGTCCAGAAGTATCGAGCGGCGCACGGTGTCCGACCAGTAGTCGTAGTGGGCGAGCCGGCGCAGCGAGGCTTCGATGCCGCCGAGAATCACCGGCACTCCCTTGTATGCCTGCCGGCAGAGGTTGGCGTACACTATTGTAGCCCTGTCCGGCCGCGCGTTGGCACGGCCGCGCACGCCAAGGCCGAGCGTCCCGTCCGCTCTCATACAGAGCGAACGGTCTCCGCCCGGCGCGAATTCATCCTTTGATCGTGGTTTTTTATTTGCGGTATATGAAGATACCATTGAATCGAGCGCGCCGGCGGTGACGAGAAACGCGA
>DJVZ01000007.1:6928-7244 GCA_002441395.1 Spirochaetaceae bacterium UBA6243
GCTTCAGTATAATGGTATGAAGGTTTTTTGTCTCAGGCGTTGATAATTTCCCATGGAGCCATCCGAGAGCGTGGTGGGGCAGGGCCGAAGGTGGGAAACCCCGAGTTTGTCCTTATTCAATATTTCTTTATTCCTGCTTTCTTGCACGTAAACTTTAGGTTTTCGTCCAAAGTACCTATTATTACATTCAACTCTTAGATTGCCTTAACAAAAATTTCAACCCGTATTTTTTGTGTAGATACATTTTGCTGCTTGTCGTTTTTCGTCGGATAACCCAAATAAATATACATAATCGAGGTTCTTTCAAAAGTCGGAC
>DJVZ01000007.1:7249-17368 GCA_002441395.1 Spirochaetaceae bacterium UBA6243
CAACAGACTTTTGAAATTGGCTCAATCTATTTAGATATGGTAACAATTTTTGATTACTGTAGCGAAGGCTACGGAAAAATATTGCGATTTGTTCTATCCACATAAAACAGGTTGCTGCAGAACCGGGAGTATTTTTTAGAGAGAGGTAAAGTATATGAGCGAAAAAGATCGTAGGGAAAAATTGTTTTTCCCGATACCTCAAGCCGAGCTTGAGAGGCGCCATAAAGCAGCAAGAGCAGCTATGAAGACCAAAGGCATTGATTGCCTACTTATGCAAAATAGTACCAAATATCTTGGCGGTTATGTGCGGTGGTTTACTGATGTCGTCACGGAGAACAATTTTCCGGTAACTGTCATTTTTCCTATGGATGATGAGATGACAATGATAAGTCTTGGTGGCGCCCCACGCCCGGCCTTTCCTCCTCTGTGGGCCACTTACGGTGTCAAAGAAGTTTTAGCCCGTCCGTATTATCTGTCCGTCAACTACACAAATACTTATGATGCGAAAGCTGCTGTAGAAACTATTAAGAAGCTGAACGCCAAAAGGGTCGGCTATGTGGGGCCGGCTTTTATCCCCATGACCTTTGATAAGTATTTAACCGCAAACCTGCCTGGCGTTGAGTTCGTTGACATGACAGAAGAGATTGATAGATTGAAAGCCTTGAAGAGCGATGTAGAAGTCGAGTACATCAAAAAAACAGCGGCTGTCCAGGACGCTGTCATGCTTGCCTTGCCGGCACTGATACATCCCCGTATGAAGGTGATTGAAGTGCACAATATTATTCAGCACATCCTGTCCGACATGGGTGCGGAAGAATTCCTCTTGATGCTGGGCACCGCTCCTTTTGGCGAGCTTGCCAAACACTCAAGTCCCTATCTGCAAAATAAGGTAATTGGTGAAGATGACTATATGAACATCATGATAGAGACAAATGGACCGGGCGGTTATTACACAGAAGTTGCAAGGGTGTTCTGCATGAAGGAACCTCCCCGGGATTTGCTGGATTTGTGGGACTTAAATGTCAAAGCGCAAGATCGTACGGTAGCGAAGCTGATCCCCGGCGCCGAACTTAAGCCGATCTATGAGCAAAACAATGAATTTCTGGTTTCGTGTGGCGACCAGCCGGACACCTGTGTGTTTGCACATGGTCAGGGTTACGATGTAATGGAGCGACCTCTTATAAGGCCTGAAGAACCTATTGTTATACAGCCAAACATGAATATTGCGGTGCATCCAAGGCTTTCGGGGCCGACATCCTTCACCTTTTGCTGTGATAACTATTTAACAACACAAGGAGTACCGATCAGACTACATAAGACACCGAGAGAAGTGTTTGTGATTCCTCATTAATTCCAACGGACTATCAACAAAAAACCAGCGCGGTGCGAAGAGGGGAAGAGACCTGCATATGGGCAAGAATAGTATATGTGTAATACAGCTGGGGTTCTTTTCCTCCCGCTTTGGTACCTTTGAAAATTTCCAAATTTTATTTAGGAGAGAGGTGATAGATGAAAAACGTTAAGCGCGTTTTTTCTGTTATTGCGGTGCTGTGCATTTTTGGATTCAAATATATACCTGCACCTGAAGGCTTGACTCCGCTGTCCATGGAAATAGCAGGTGTATTTCTTGGAACGATAATCCTCTGGCTGACTGTGTCGATCACATGGCCCAGTTTGCTGTGTATTTTTGCCCTTGCCTTAAGCCCTTTGTACACGGTAAATCAAGCTCTTTCCGCTTCACTGGGCAACTGGGTACCATCATTTGTGCTTTTCAGCTCCGCTTTGTGCTATATGTTGTCGAAGACCGGTTTTTTGAAAAGGTGCGCAATCTGGTTTATTACCAGGCCAATTAGCAAGAAAAATCCATGGATGTTTCTTGGGTTGTTATTCCTTGCTCCTTTGGCCATTGGCTCAATTATGTCTCCAATTACGACCTTCATCATTTTTATTCCCATTATAGAACAGATATTTATCGAACTCGGTTATCAAAAAGGAGATCGGGTCCCCAAAATAATAACTCTTGGCATCTTATGCTTTTCCTCTGTTTCCACCATGACAACTCCGATAGCGCATACTTTCCCTATTCTTGGCATGTCACTGTATAGCCAGTTTTCCGGTGGTGCCCACATTGATTTCGTATCCTTCACGATTGTCGGCGTAATATCGTCCCTAATCCTTTTTGTGCTTATTATGTTGATGATAAAATACTGTTTTAAACCGGATCTTTCAAGGATTCAAAACGTAGACACGGAATTTCTGCTCAAGGATATGAAGCCTATGGGCAAAGAAGAGAAAATTGTTTTGACAGTGTTTCTTGCAATAGTGATTATATGGATGGCACCGGGACTGATTACTGGCATTATGCCCCAAACAGCCAAGTTTCTTGATAGTCTTGGGCCGGCTATACCGCCTTTGATTGGTCTTATTGTCCTGTCGATTATCAAAATTGAAGGTAAACCCATTATGAACTTTGCCGAGGTCATGTCGAAGGGCGTACCTTGGTCTAGCTGGTTGCTGGTAGCAACGACGATTATGTTGGGTTCCGCCATTACAAACAAAGATGTGGGATTAACGAATTGGTTGGGTACTTTTATAGCTCCCGCTGTTTCCAGGCTTCCCCCCATGATATGTGTATTGGCGATTGTCAGCATCACGGTATTGGTCACTAACTTTGCAACCAATGCTGTTACCGTGACATTGGTGTCCAGCATAGTTGTGCCACTTGTCATATCCGGCGCCATCCCCAACCTTAACGCCCCGGCAATGGCCACCGTGATTGCTATGGGATCATGCGTTGCCATGGCTACTCCTCCGTCTACCGCGCCTGCCGCTATGGCAATTGGCACGGATTGGCTGGATACCGGTACCATGTTTGCATGGGGAATGTTTATGTGTGCTATTGCCTCGGTAGTTCTCACCTTTATCGCTTATCCTCTGGCATCATTATTGATGTAATTTTCAGTTCCTAACGTAGGATGAAAAATCTGGGGCTTGATAACCAAGCCCCAGTTAACTTTAAATGAGAGAAACGTAGTATAAAGTTGTCCTACGAACAAATACATTTGAATTAGAGGTTCTGAAGTGAAATGTATAAACTGTACAAATACGTTCTGCGCATCCTTGCCATCAGAGATTAGGGAAGAAATGTGTAGGGTTGCTGTGCAAAGTAAACACAATGCCAAAGAATTTTTCGTTAAAAGTGTGGGCCCTAATGGGTACCTATATATCTTGTCCTTGGGGACAGTAATACCGTATCGCCTGGCCAGCAACGGCAATGAGATAGGGGTAGATTGTCTTCATGCGGGATCCATTTTGGGATTGTGTGATTTTTTGAATGGAAATGCTGACCAGATTACAGTTTATGCGAAAACAAACATTGAGCTATGTGCAATTTCGGTGATTAAATTTGACAGGTTGCGAAGTCGCTGCCCCGCTATTAATGATAGTATTATTAAAATGCTAGGTGTTCGTTTGAAGCACTCTTATATAAAACTCGGATATACTTTAGGCGACTCTATTGAGAAGATGCTGTATCAGTTAGACGAACTCTTTGAACAGCAAGATGTATCTATAAACTTTACCCACGATGAACTGGCATTATTAACGGGAATGAACCGGGTTACCGTAAGTCGGGTTATTGAATCTCTTAAACAAAGGAATATTATAAAACCTTTGGGAAGGGGGAGGTTTGTTTACATTAATTCATTGGATCAAGAATTTGGAGGCCCTTCTTTTAAGAAGATCAACCGAAAGGAATCCCTTACCTTAGTTTTGAAATAGCTTTTTGGGTATTGATGCCGCTTATGCTCATTGCTTCCTTTTGAAAAAACGATTTTTTTTAGTATATTTATAAGTTAGCGATTATTTCATTCTAAGCGGAGGAATGCAATGACAAAGAACATGGGAAAGACTGATAAGACGGTTCGACTTGTCGTCGCAATTGTAATTGCGATTTTCATTTTAACCGGCGTTTTGACCGGCGCGTGGGCATGGATATTGGGGATTCTTGCTGTGTTCTTTGCAGTGACGAGCGCGATTTCCTTCTGCCCGCTCTACACAGTTTTGGGGATTTCAACCGCCCCGAAGGCAGAGAAAGAAAAGCCCAAGGAAGAAGAAAAGAAATAATCGGCGGATTATTTCAGCGCTGTCCCTTTATGACTTTGCCTCGCCTCCGGCTGATGGTTTGTCTTGAGAAACGTTCTCTTTTGTGGCGCTTTCGGTTGGAGATGAAGGCTTTGGCTCGGGAATGCTTCCAGTGTTTTTCAGCTGATTCTCAGCTTCGCGCGTTTTCTTTTTTTGCGCCGAAAGCGCATGCGTTCGCTTCCATACCGAAGGAAGAAGCAGGAGCACGCCAAGCAATATGCCGGCCGCAAGAGTTATTACAAGCACAAGGGACATAGAGGCGTTTGTAGACCACCCAAAAAACGCGACGGTGATGGGTGTGCTGTTCTGTCCTGCGAACACTACCGCGACGATACCTACGGCTATCAAAAGAACAATATAGAAAATACGCATTTTTGCTCCTCCTTGTTTTGGATGCATTAATTCAGTCGTACTTTCATTCATTATACATGTCCGGGCTCACCGTTGCAAACTCCCAATGTTCGGGCGCCCGCCACAAACTTGAAAGCATGAGTTCCCGCACGAAGATAAGTTCCTTGGGCAGGCGATCATACAGCCTCATGAATAGCTCTTCGTGTGAAAGAATTTCATTCGCCCACAGATCGCGGTCCACCGACATGAGCTCATTGAATCGTTCTTTTGAGAAATCTAGGCCTTGCCAGCTGATGTCTTCGTAGCGGGGCATCCAGCCGATCGGACTCTCGATGGCCTTGCCATGGTTGTTCGCGCGCTCGACAATCCACTTGAGGACGCGGATGTTCTCGCCAAAGCCGGGCCAGAGGAAATTGCCGTCTTTGTCTTTGCGGAACCAGTTCACGCCGAAAATGCGGGGAGGATTGCCGTTCGAGCGACCGAATCGCAGCCAGTAATTGAAATACGAAGCTATGTTGTAGCCGCAGAAAGGAAGCATGGCGAAGGGATCGCGGCGTACATGACCGATCGCGCTCGCCGAGGCCGCGGTCGTCTCGGACCCGAGGGTCGCGGCGAGATACACGCCGTAGATCCAGTTGAATGCTTGATAGACAAGCGGATAGACCGCGCTTCTGCGTCCACCGAAGATAAATGCCTTTATCTGCACGCCTTCGGGATTTTCCCAATCGGGATCGACCGAAGGACATTGCTGGATGGGGGCGGTAAATCGGGCGTTAGGGTGCGCGGCCGGTTTGCCGGAAGTGGGATCCCATGGCTTGCCTTGCCAGTCGATGAGGCCTTCCGGAGGGTTTTTGCTCATGCCTTCCCACCAGATGTCGCCGTCGGGCGTGAGCGCGCAGTTCGTGAAAATCGTATTGGTCCGGATGGTGGCCATGGCATTGGGATTGGATTTTTCGGAGGTTCCGGGCGCGACACCAAAGAGGCCGGCCTCGGGGTTGATCGCCCGCATCTGGCCGTCCTTGCCAGCGCGAATCCACGCGATGTCATCGCCGACAGTAGTGACTTTCCAGCCTTCGAAGGCTTTTGGCGGGATGAGCATCGCGAAATTCGTTTTGCCGCACGCGCTCGGGAACGCGGCGGCCACATACGTTTTTTCGTGCTCAGGCGATTCGACGCCGAGGATGAGCATATGTTCCGCAAGCCATCCCTGGTCGCGAGCGATGACCGATGCGATGCGCAGGGCGAAGCATTTTTTCCCGAGCAGGGCGTTGCCTCCGTAGCCAGAGCCATAGGACCAGATTTCTCGTGTTTCGGGAAAGTGGACAATGTACTTCGTTTCCGGATTACAGGGCCATGGAACATCTTTCTGTCCATGTTCGAGAGGCATCCCGACCGAATGCACACAAGGTACGAATTCACCGAATTCGCCAAGCGCCTCGATCACTTTTCGGCCCATGCGCGTCATGATTCGCATATTCGCGACCACATACGCGGAATCGGTGAGTTCTACACCGATGTATGACATGGGAGAACCGATCGGCCCCATCGAAAAGGGGATGACATACATTGTCCGGCCGCGCATGCAGCCTTCGAAGAGCGTGTTGAGAATGCCTTTCATCTGTTTCGGATCCATCCAGTTGTTGGTGGGGCCGGCCTCAACTTTGCGCTGGCTGCAGATGAACGTGCGGTCTTCAACGCGGGCTACATCGCTGGGGTCGGATCGCGCGAGATAGGAATTGGGTCGTTTGTCGGAATTGAGGGGCAGGAAGGTGCCCGAGGCGACGAGCGAGCGGCATACAGTCTCATATTCTTCGTCCGAACCATCGCACCAATAGACAAAATCGGGTTTGCAGAGGGCTTTCATACCGGAAACCCACTCCAACAGGCGCTCGTTTCTCACATATGAGGGTTGCTGCATTATTGTACTCATCAATTTCTCCGGGGATTATCGATAGGTGTCTCATTATAAAGCTGTTTTTTGATTTTGTGCATATGAAATTGATGCATGATGACATGGCGCGATGGCTTTTCTTGAAAGAAAGCAGCGTTTATGCTGAATGCATGAATGGTTTTGGTGTCCAGTCTCAGTCGTGGTATCTGTCGTCATGGTTCATCGCAGCCATGACAGTGTTTTTCGCCGCAATCTGCGTTGCGGGGGTGCTGGCATATCGGGCGGGGAAAAGGCGGGGGCTTCTTGAAGCGCAGCTTGCCGAGCGTGACCGGATGGACCTTGCGCGAAAAGATGCGGTAGAGCGGTCGAGGTCCGCGCTTTCTGGACAGGTTTCGGAGCAGATTGCCCCGTGGCTGCCTGATTTTCCGACCAGTCCTGCCGATGCGCGATTTATTGGCAAGCCTGTGGATTTTGTGTCGTTTTGCGGCGCGGACGAAGGCATGGTACGTGAAATTGTGTTCATAGAGGTGAAAACCGGGCGTTCGTCCCTGAGTACGGTAGAACGGAGCGTCCGCGATGCGATTGTGCAGGGACACGTACGCTGGGTCGAATACCGGATTGAATAGTGGCTCAAGGCTCCATTTGCCGCACTCGTTTTTCCCCCGCGCGGAAAAGCACAAAGCCAAGCGCGAAGCACGCGGCCACAAATATCGTGCCGTACAAAAGCGCGAATGTATATTTCGCCAAGGGCAAGGTGGCGGCCAGGACACCAAGCCCCGCGATGAGCCCCATTGAGCCCAAAATCATGATGACCGCGTTCGGATTGCGCTTGAGCGCGGACATGGGGTTTTCCCATGAAAGCCTTGGCCAGAAGGTGTCGATCGCGAGGCCTCCCATATTGAGCGCCACAGAACCGAATATCGCCAGCAGAAGCGCAACGATCGCGTCCAGGGTACTGACTCCGAGCATGATGGCTCCGCCGACTGTACCGAGGACAATGCCCAGCGCCGCGAAGATGAGCGCGTGCACAAGCTTCGCCGCAATGATGTCCCGGGGCCGCAGTGGCAGCGATTTCAAGAAGTGCAGCGATTTTGCGTCGCGCGAGAACGCGGTGCAGGAGATACTCGTCGCGGTGGCGAGGAATATGCCCAGCCCTGCCGGAATGAGATACTCCGCCTGGCCCGTCAGGTAGGGCCGGATCTGATCCACAGCGCCACGCATTTCATCGCCCTGGGCGATGAACGTGATCGCGAAAATGACCGGGAGCAGGAGTATCACGAAGGGGCCGTTCAGGAGATACATGGGTTCGCGATTCATCAGGCGCAATTCGCGCTGGACAAGGGAGAGGAAAACCGGCCGCGCTCTGAATATGGATCCGGCCTGAGTCTGATTGAGCGTGCCTTTTACCGCGCTCGTCTCTCCGAAATTTACGAGGATTTTTACATAGCTCTTGCCAAAGAGAAAGGCTACCGCCGCTGTAAGCGCCACGCCGAGGGCCAGGTTCGCAAGAGTCGCGGCAATGGAGCCGAGCGCGGTTCTCCCCTGTGCGATTGCCTGCATCGTGAGCCACGCGGGCGGCCACCAGTCCGCGATGTCCGCAAAATTCAGTTGATTCTGCGTGAGCATGTTTTGAAGCAGTACCGGATTTTCAATGCGGGCCATCATTCTCTGCAGGTAGAAGTTGAAGCCGAGCGCGAGTGCAAGCCCGATGAATCCGCCGACATAAAGAATAGTGTTTTTTCTGCGGAGCCATCGGGATACGCTCATGACCGGCACAAGCACCGCGTACGAAACGGCAAGCGGCACGAGGGGCATCGCAAGCGCGTTGAAAAGCATGTACAGATAAAAATCGAAACCAGGATGGCTCTTGATGCCATAGACCCCCGCGGCGATGCCCATCACGAGAAAGGCGATTGGCGCTTCGATCGCATAGACCGTGGCCATTCGTGCGGTGAGCAGGGAGGAAGGATTGAGCGGCATGGTGAGAAAGAGTGCCTCATACTGTGCGCTTGAGAAAAACGAGAGCGAAGTGATGAACGCGAAAAGAAATACAATCACCGATGACATCACGGTGGCATATAAGAGCATGAACGACTGCATGCCGAGCGGCGCCAGCGCATTGTACATGCCGATGTCCATCATCGCGAACATAAAGCCGAAATCGGCGACGAGAAAGACCGCGAGCACAATCCAGCCGAAGGTCTTCAGGAGCACCTTGGGCGAAGCCAGCGCTTTTTTTTCGGGCAGATGGATGGCGAATAGCGATTTGAGGTTCAGAGTCAGAAGTGCCATGAATGGCGAGGCCGGTCGCCGACTCATAGCTTAGGTCCCTCGCTGTCTTCGACGAGGGCGAGGAAGAGGGCTTCGAGGCTCTCGTCGTCTGCCGCGGCAGATGCTTCGGCGGCTACCGGGGTGCCCGCTTCTCCGGTGCCCGACTTAGCCCCGCGCGATTCGCGGAGTTCCCGCAAAGCCTCGAGATTGCCTGTGAAAATCAGTTTTCCCCTGTTGATGATGGCGAGCTCGTCGCAGATGCGCTCGGCCACTTCCATGACGTGCGTCGAAAAGAAGACAGTGCCGCCAGCGGCCGCGTGTTCGCGCATGAGTTCCTTGAGCGCGAAGGCGGAGTGGGGATCGAGCCCGACGATTGGTTCGTCGAGGATCCAGTTGTGCGGCGCGTGCACAAGGCTCGCGATGAGGTTGAGTTTCATGCGCATGCCGCGGCTCATGCTGCTGATGGGGGATTTGAGCACATCGCTGAGTTCGAAGCGCGCCGCGAGGTTCTCGATAACGGAGGTTCTGGCGGCGGCGGGAACTCTGTAGACATCCGCGACGAAGTTCAGGTATTCGTACGCCCTGAGCCTGCTGAACAGGTCGGGAGTGTCGGGGACGAGGCCAAAGCGCTGTTTGGCTTCGATTGGATTTTTGTCGAGATCGATGCCGTCAATGAGCACACTGCCCGTGTCCGCGGCGATAGCGCCGGTCAGAATGCGGATCGTGGTCGTTTTTCCCGCTCCGTTCGGCCCCAGAAATCCGTAGATTATGCCGTCAGGTATTTGAAGGGTGAGAGTATCGACGGCTTTTGTGCCACTTTTCGCGTAGGTTTTGGAGATGTTGCGCAGTTCGATCATGCATTTGCCCGCCTTTACAGGGGATGAACCGCATGTGCATCGATGTGGCGCCATCAGCGCCGTGCAAAGTAATATGGTGCGGCCTAATCGTTCCATCTTTATTGAAACATAAATGGCCGCTATACTGCAAGCAATCGCTTAGGCCTATGTCTCAGGCATGGCTGATTTGGCAAAAGGAGTGATGGTGCATGACGACCAGGAATATTCCAGAACTGATTCACGCTGAAATACTTCAAGGGGATTTTGAGGATGTCGAGCTTACCGGAGTCTACACTTCAGATCTGCTCTCCGATGTTCTGGCGAACGGAAGAGACGCGAGTGTGCTCATCACCATTCAGGCTCACAAGAATACCGTTGCGGTGGCGACGGTCGTCGATATTTCGCTCATCATCCTCTGCAACAACCGGCCGGTCATCGACGATATGATAGACGCGGCCGCGCAGGCGCGGATTGGTGTGATCAGAACATCGCTCAGCCAGTTTGAAGTCTCGGGCCGACTCTGGCAGGCCATGCAGACCTTGCCGGCGGAGCGGCTATAGTCCGGATGGCCATGATTTTCACGTTCGATTTTCATAATCATTCGTGTCTCAGCCCCTGTGCGAGCCT
>DJVZ01000007.1:17393-41393 GCA_002441395.1 Spirochaetaceae bacterium UBA6243
GCCCACAGGCGAGCCTGCGCGCGCGCCAGGCTTATCCCCTTATTTGGTCTTGAAATAAATCCGTTCGAAGAGGCGCACCTGCTGGCCATCTTTCCCGATCCCCTGTCGGCGCTCGCCTTCAGCGACCGGGTGTTCCGGTATTTGCCCCGTTTGGAGGTGGACCCGGGCCAATTCGGCGACCAGGTCGTGGTCGACCCCGAAGAGCGGATACTCGCCATGCCCTCGGCGTGGTACGGGAACTCGCTGCAGGAGTCATTCACTTTTTTCGCGAAGGAAGCGGCGGACGCCGGCGCCCTCGTGATTCCGGCACATGTGGACCGGCCACAGTTCTCGGTGTACAGCCAGCTCGGGTTTCTGCCCGACGGCGCGTACGACGCGGTGGAGGCCATGGGCGCGGACCCGGATGAAAGGCTATGCGGGCAACACTGTGTGATTTCCGGATCGGACGCGCATGTGCCCGAACATATCGGACGCAGGCCTTCGACGCTGGAAATTGAGAATGAGCGGCTTGTCGATGATGTGAGTTCGGGACTTGCCGCGATGCTTCAGGCATGGGAAGGCGCCCGGCCCGGGATTGAGGAGTGCGTCGCGCCGCAGACAGCCGCCGAAACCGGCGAAAAAGTGTGCGGCGCCGGGCTCTCTTCGGAGATTCCGGGACTTGCGCCGCTCCTTGCTTTTTTGGAGGAATGGTATCCGTGTCGCGAGTCACAGGCGCTTTTTGAAGAAATCAGGCGGTCACTGCGTGCGGGAAATGCCTGGAGCGTGTACAGGCGGCCGCGCCAGCCAGGGGCTGTTCTCCATTGAGCGCGCGCTGCATGAAAGCGCGCCGATGCGCTTCTCTACTCTGGCCAGCGCATCGAGAACGCAATCGGTTTTTCCAATGTCAGCAGATTGAAAAGAGGCAGCTTTGCGCGAAAGACGGGCCCCGAAAAGTTTCCCCCCGATGCCGAGGAGATCGCTTTCGGCACGGTGATCGCGATATCAACCGAGCACGCATCGAAGGCGGGCATGTTTTTCTTCCCTATGATGACCTGTTCGAGATTGAGCCGGTATTCATCGGCCGTCACCGGATCGGGTTCCAGAGCCGGCGGGCTCAGGCTTTCAATGATCCTCTTGTCCACGCCCGGGAATAGTTTGATCATATAGGGAGCGTTCTCTCTTGAAAGGTTGACCGAGAGCTCACGCATCGCGGGTGCGGAGCCCTGTGCGGGTATCTTTTGATATAGAATCATGCCAGGAGGAACAAGGCTTGTATCCGCGATGAGCGTGTCAAGATTCTGTACCCAGACAACGGAGGTGAGAATGTCGGGAGTGGGCGAGGATACGTCGACGAGATTGATGCTCGTGCGTCCCAGAAACTGATTTTTCACCGCGTCGGTGCTGAACAGAGGCTCGCGCGAGCCAATTCCCACAAACTGCCGCACCCGCCCGCTCAGCGCTTCGGGAATATCGATCCGCACCGCGGCACGAACCGAACCATCCGTTTTCAAGGTGGCATCGAGGTTTCCCGAACATGAGGTGCTCACAATAAACGCGGCGGCAGAAATCGCCACCCACAGTATGGATTTCACAAAGGCGGCAGTTTTTTGATTCGTCGATGATTTCATGGGCAATTTTACTCCAGTTTAGCCAATTTCAAAAGTCTGTTGCTTCTGAAATTGGCTTTGCATTTGCTCCGGTTTCGTTGAAACCGTACGCAAATGCCGCAATAAAAGGTCGTTTTTTCAAAACTCGTCCGACTTTTGAAAGAACCTCCAGTTATGGTTTTTTTGCATACAGCGGCATTGGACGTGTGCTCTTGCGGAGCAAGGCTTCGCTGAACCGCTCGAGCGTCACCTGGCTTTCCAGGGCGAGCCGCCGGTATGTCGCATGGCTCACCAGAAGACTCTGATGAAATTCGCGGCACAGCGAATCGAGCCGGGCCGCGATCGCGATGGTGTCGCCATAGAAACCCATTTTTTGCTGGCCCGGCGGACCAAGAAGCGCGGCGGTCACAAACCCCGAATGAATGCCTAAGGATACTTTTATATCATTCGGAAGCGATTTTACCACCATATCCTCTTTTAGCCCTTCCATCTCTTCAAGAAAGGCATACGCCGCGTTGAGTGCTCTGTCCGCACTGCGATCAGCATCGACAAGGCCAAAAATGGTGACGACGGTATCGGCCGAAAGCGATGCGATTCTTCCACCGAAACTTCCCGCGCATCGAGTCCAAATTCCATAATAGCGATTGAGCAGTGCTGTCGCCTCTGTGCGGCCCAGCTGTTCCGAAAGATCAGTAAAGCCGATGATGTCAGAAGATACCACAGTCACGAAGAAGGCAGTCGGCGATCGCACCGGCAGGCTCTCGGGGGGTTCGGCGTCCGCCGGCTCGGGCTGTCTTTCGCCGGGACTTTCCTCTGAATCTTTATTTTCCGATTCCTGTCGGGAAGCATCGATGATGCGTTTGGCTTCCTGCGGCATTTCGATGATTCGCGTGAGCCGGTGTTCCAGAGTAATCGCCCTCATCCGAGCCACTAAGAGCAAAAAGTCGAAGGAGATGACGCCGAACAGCGCGAAGAGGTGTTGGGGTGCGCGTATGAATTTCTCGAATACCGCGAGGAATGATTGGATGCGCAGTGCCTGAGCCATCGTCTCCGCGTCGATTTCGCCTTTTGCGAAAGAAGCGGTCACTGATATGCGCAAATCCAGGTACGCGTAGAAAAGAATAAAGATGAGCGCCGAGCCCAGAGAGAGCGCGATTTCAGAGAACCGCTTCCAAAATGGCTTGCGGAATACCAGCGTCAGCGTCTGGAAGACAGCGATATAAATTGAAGAGCCCCACAGGAGTATATTCACTGTCTCGGTAAATGCGATGTCCGAGAGCGTTGCCCGCAGAATCGAGTATGCCGCCGGAGTGATGAGGGAGTACAGAAGCCGCAGAATCGGAATATGCCCCTGCAGCGAGAGAAGGCCTGTCTGGATGAGCATGAAGGTGAGCACGATGAGCGACGTGACGAGCGCGTTCTTCCATGACCCTGATGTCAGGGAGATGATCATGACAAAAAAGAGGACCATCTGGTTCGAATAGTAATACAGCTCGTTCGCAAAGCGTTTTCTGGAAAATTGCATCGGCTCTATTGTATCCGCCACAATGGCCGGTGGAAAGTCCCGACGGCGTTCCGGCAAAAGATGAAGGAATACTTGACGGGAGCTTAGAAGAGTGTACAATAATTTCGCATCATCTATCTCAAAGGAGGTCCTATGAAAAAGCTCGTAGCAGTGATGCTCGTGCTCGCCTTCCTCGTGGTTGGCGCCGATGTATTCGCCCAGACCAAGGCCAAATTTCACATTGGCGTGGTAACCGGCACAGTCTCTCAGTCTGAAGACGATCTGCGCGGTGCCGAACAGCTGATCAAGGAATATGGCAACGTCAAAGATGGCGGCATGATCCAGCACATTACGTATCCTGACGACTTCATGTCCCAGCAGGAGACCTTCATTTCCAATGTCGTCGCGCTCGCTGACGACAAGGATATGAAAGCGATCGTCATCAACCAGTCGATTCCTGGCACCGCGGAAGCCTTCAAGCGCGTACGCGCCAAGAGACCGGACATTCTCCTTCTCGCTGGCGAGCCGCATGAGGATCCGCTCGTCATTCAGGGTGCCGCGGATCTCGCGCTCTCCGCCGACTTCGTGTCGCGCGGCTATACCATCATCTGGGCAGCCAAACAGCTCGGGGCGAAGAACTTCGTGCACATCTCCTTCCCCCGCCACATGAGCTATGAGTCGCTCGGCCGCCGCCGCGCGATCATGGAACAGGCGTGCAAAGACCTCGGGCTCAATTTCTACTTCGAAACCGCGCCGGACCCGACCTCTGACGTCGGCGTCGCGGGCGCCCAGCAGTTCATCCTCGAGAAAGTGCCACAGTGGGTCCAGAAATACGGCAAAGACACCGCGTTCTTCTGCACGAACGACGCGCATACCGAGCCGCTTCTCAAACAACTGCTCGCCTATGGCGGCATCTTTGTGGAAGCCGACCTTCCGTCCCCGCTCATGGGCTATCCCGGCGCGCTCGGGCTTGACCTTTCCAAAGAAGCGGGCGATTTCCCGGCCATTCTCAAGAAAGTTGAAGCCGCCGTCGTCGCGAAGGGTGGCGCTGGCCGCTTCGGGACATGGGCATATTCCTATGGATATACCCTCACTGCCGGTCTCGGCGAGTTCGCGAAGAGAGTCGTCGAAGGCAAAGCCAAGAAAGACAGCATGAAGGACGTATTCGACGCGCTCGGCAAGTATACCCCGGGAGCCAAGTGGAATGGCGCCTACTATGTCGATATGGGTACCGGAGTCCGCGCGAAGAACCAGATCCTCATCTATATGGATACCTACGTCTTTGGCAAGGGTTTCCTGCCCACGACACAGCAGAAGGTCCCAGAGAAGTACTACACCATCAAGATGCACAATTAGTTTCGCATGCCGCGCGCGTAGCGCGCGGCCTTTTTTCTCTTTGTATGTACCGCTGAACAAGGCGGCATATTCCGGCCCGTATTCAGGCGTTGTCGGGATACGGGCTATTTTTTTCGTAAACCCATCTACAATGGAATTATTATGGCGAATGGAAGCTCTCTTCTTTCCATCGAACACGTTTCCAAGGATTTTTATGGAAACGTTGTACTGCATGATGTGAGCTTCGATCTCCACGAAGGCGAGATTCTGGGCCTTGTGGGAGAAAATGGAGCGGGTAAAACCACACTCATGCACATTCTCTTCGGTATGCCCGTCATTATGGAGACTGGCGGATTCCAGGGCAGCATCAAGATCGGAGGGACGGAGGTTCATTTTTCGAGTCCCTTCGACGCGCTGGATGCCGGGCTCGGCATGGTCCACCAGGAATTCAGCCTGATCCCCGGATTTACCACGACTGAAAATATCGTGCTCAACCGCGAATCCATGCGCGCGAGTATCTTGAATGACGTGTTTGGCGACCGCATGAGCGTGCTCCAGCGCGACAGAATGCGCGAACGCGCCCAGAAGGCGATCGGTAAGCTCGGTGTCGATCTCAATCCGGACATGCTGGTATCGGAAATGCCGGTAGGTCACAAGCAGTTCACAGAAATCGCGCGCGAGATCGACCGGGAACAGACGCGTATTCTTATCCTTGACGAACCCACCGCGGTCCTGACCGAATCAGAGGCTGAAATGTTGTTGCAGACCCTCAAGCGCCTCGCTTCGGAAGGTATCGCGATTATTTTTATTTCCCACCGACTTCAGGAAGTGTTGGCCATCGCGAACCGAATCGTCGTGCTCCGCGACGGTCATGCCGTCAAAGATACGCCAAACGAAAACATAAGCATGCGCGACATCGCGTCCTGGATGGTTGGCCGTTCCCTCGGCGAAAGCGGCCAGCGGTCCGAAGCGCGGGGCTTTGCGGAGAGTCTATTCAAGGTGCGGCACCTCTGGGTCGATATGCCGGGCGAAACTGTGCGCGATGTTTCTTTCGATGTGCACAGAGGTGAAATTTTCGGCATTGGCGGTCTGGCCGGCCAGGGTAAACTCGGTATCCCCAACGGCATCATGGGTCTTTTCCCCGCGGGAGGCGAAGTCGTCCTCGACGGGAAGACCGTGCCCCTCAATGATCCCGCGAAAGCGCTCGCGATGGGCATGGCTTTTGTTTCGGAGGACAGGCGCGGGGTCGGACTTCTCCTCGACGAAAGCCTCGAATGGAATATTGCCTTCACCGCCATACAGGTGCACGGGCAATACCTGAAAAAGATATTCGGGCTTTTTTCTCAACGCGACGAAAAGGCGATGGAGGATCTCTGCGCGGAATATGTGAAGCTTCTGGACATCAAGTGCACGAGCACGAAGCAGAAGGCCAAGGAGCTTTCGGGCGGCAATCAGCAGAAAGTCTGTCTCGCGAAAGCGTTTGCGATCAAGCCGCAACTGATGTTTGTGTCGGAACCTACGCGCGGCATCGACGTAGGCGCGAAGAAGCTCGTGCTCGATACGCTCCACCACTACAACCGCGATTTCGGGACGACCATCGTCATGGTGTCGAGCGAGCTCGAGGAATTGCGCTCGATCTGCGACCGCATCGCCATTGTCGACGAAGGCAGGATCGCCGGTATCCTGCCGCCGACGGCGGACATCTCTGAATTCGGCCTGCTCATGTCAGGCGCTGCTATGGAGGAAGCCGTCAATGCGTAATTTCAAGACATTCATCCAAGACTTCGGATGGCCGCGCATCATTATATTCTTCTTTTTGGTGGCGCTTTTCATCATGGCGCCTTTTGTCGGTGTCCGTCTCGACGCGTCGTTTTCCGATGTGCTGAACAGGTTCGGACAGAATGCCATCATGGTGCTCGCGATGGTGCCGATGATTCAGTCGGGCTGCGGCTTGAACTTTGGTCTTGCGCTGGGCCTCGTGGCGGGGCTTTTGGGCGCGACGCTGTCGCTGCAGCTTGAGCTTCACGGGATGCTGGGATTTTTGGGCGCGATCGTGCTGGCAACGCCGTTTTCGATCATTTTCGGCTGGTTCTATGCCAAGCTTCTGAACAAGGTAAAGGGCGAGGAGATGACCATCGCGATGTACGTCGGATTCTCGTTCATCATG
Organism: Spirochaetaceae bacterium UBA6243; assembly: GCA_002441395.1. GTDB lineage: Bacteria > Spirochaetota > Spirochaetia > Treponematales > Rectinemataceae > Rectinema. Next base: position 23,986 of record DJVZ01000007.1, read on the forward strand.
TTCATGTGCATCATGTGGCTTATCCTGCCGTACAACAATCCGACGATGGTCTGGGGCTATGCGGGCAAGGGCTTGCGAACCACGATTTCGGTTGAAAATTACTGGCTGAAAATATTGAACAACTTCCTGGCGATCAAAATCGGCCAGTTCTTTGTCTTCCCGACGGGACTGCTTCTGTTCGTCGCGCTGTTTGCTTTTTTGATGTGGCTGTTTTTGCGCAGCAAGACAGGGACCGCCATGACGGCGGTGGGGTCGAATCCCGACTTTGCGCGCGCTTCCGGTGTGGATGTCGACAAGATGCGCACCATCTCGGTCATCATTTCGACCTTCCTTGGCGCGGTGGGGATCATTGTCTATGAGCAGAGCTTCGGTTTCATTCAGCTCTATACGGCGCCCAGCCCGATGGTGTTCCCCGCGGTCGCCGCGATCCTCATAGGCGGCGCGAGTATCAACAAGGCAAGCATGGTGAATGTGCTCGTCGGAACCATTCTGTTCCAGGGGCTCTTGACCATGACGCCTTCGGTGATCAACTCGCTCTTGCAGACAGACATGTCGGAGGTCATACGGATTATCGTATCGAACGGCATGATTCTCTACGCGCTCACGCGCAAGATAAAGGTGTCAAAATGAGCGCACGGAAAAAACTCTCAACATTTTTCTCGAGATACGCGGTTGTCATCATTTTCGTCATCATCACCTTGATCGCGATTCCACCGTCAGGCCTTTCGATCAAGTATATTTTGCAGGAAATCATCACGAGGCTCGGGCGGAACTCCTTCCTCGTGCTGGCGCTCCTCTTGCCGATCTACGCGGGCATGGGCCTGAACTTCGGCATGACGCTGGGCGCGATGGCAGGCCAGGTCGGCCTCATCTTCGCGGTGAATTACGGTATTTCGAACTGGCAGGGCCTTGTGTTCGCGCTGCTGGTGGGCCTGCCGATTTCGGTGCTGCTGGGCTATGTATGCGGCCTCGTCATGAACAGGGCCAAGGGCCGCGAGATGGTCACGGGCTATATTCTGGCATTCTTTATCAACGGCATTTATCAGTTTTTCGTGATGTACATGCTGGGTTCGGTCATCCCGATGGGCAACAAGTCCATCGTGCTCTCACGCGGGTACGGCATCCGCAACACGCTCAACCTCGAATCGGTGCGGCAGTCGCTCGATAACATTGTCATGCTGCGCGTGGGCGGATTCTCGATTCCTCTTGTGACCTTCATCGTCATCGCGCTTCTGTGCGTGTTTGTGGTGTGGTTCAAGAAGACGAAGCTCGGGCAGGATATGCGGGCCGTGGGACAGGATATGGCGGTGGCGGAAGCGGCTGGCATTCCGGTCGAGAAGACGCGCATTGTGGCGATCATCATTTCGACGGTGCTGGCGTGTGCGGGGCAGATCATTTTCCTCCAGAACATGGGGAACCTCGCGACCTACAATGCGCACGATCAGACTGGATTCTTCGCGGTGGCCGCGATTCTTGTCGGCGGCGCGTCGGTCACGCACGCCAGTATCGCGAATGTGTTCCTTGGCGTTACGCTGCTGCACGCCATGTTCGTGGTATCGCCGCTTGCCGGACAGAAGCTTTTTGGATCGGCAATGATCGGCGAGTATTTCCGTCAGTTCATCGGGTACGGTGTCATCGCGATTTCGCTTGTGCTCTACGCGTGGAGAACGAGAAAGGCCGCCGCGGAAGCGCGCCTAAGCTTGCGCGGCGCCCAGAATGGCCCGGGGAAAGGGAATGGCAAGCCCGCGGTTGGGAACGGAGGGCAGGCATGAACGGTACGGCAAATGCAAAAGGCGCTCCGAATACAAAGACCCGCCGTCTGCTCATCCGGGGAGCTTTGCTGGTTGTCTATGTTCTGATTATGGTGCTGATGATTTATTCAGGGCGCCGGCACACGATTCTCATCGACAACAAGGACGCGGCCGATGGCTCGTACAGCGCCATCAATGGGATGGAAGTCTCGATAGATAAACAGGAATCTTCCGAGTATTATCCGGGAGACCGCGATAAGGCCATGGTCCAGGGACAGAAGCATACTATAAAAGTGAACATTTTTGATGACAACAAGACCATCGAAAAATCATTCACCGTCCCCCTCTGGAGCGACGTGATGATCATTTCGGTGCCAAAGGTGGTCGCCGGCATCGAGCCATGGATCGCGCCGTTTACCATGGCGGAACAGATCCAGGAGGCGCAGGAATCCGCCCCGCCAGCGGGCGAAACGACGTTCCAGAGTTTGGGCAGTATGATACCCGAGGGAATGGAAGAGGCGCAGCAAAGCCCGTAATTGCCCAACTCAGCGGGGTGTGTGGATGTGCCCCGGCGACTCACTGAGAAAATTGACACACAATAAAAAACGCCCCGGATAACCGGAGCGTTTTTTATTGGTTCTTACTAGAAAAGGCGTCGAACGGCGTAGCATTTTCTTGATATATCAGTATACAGGCCTTGGTTCAAGCGCGACGGTGATCGCATCGTCCCATGTGACACCCCGGCTTGAGTTAGAAGGATCGGCATTCCAGAGGCAATTTCTTACTGTCATGAGCCTGCGCGCGGAATCGATGGTCACGAGGTAGAAGGAGAGCTTTGTCTCATCGTTGGCGGAAACCGTGCCCTTCATCGGAGAATCGACGCCGAAGACGTGGAGGACGATTGTGTTATCGACTCCTGTCCACTCGGAATAGTGCCTCCAGTGGTCGTTGCCGTGGAAGTATACCGAAATATTTCTGTGCCTGGCCAGGAACTTTTCCAAGGCCATCTGCTCGTCCGTGGTGGGATCGTTTACGCTCTTGCCCGAGAACTGTTCGGAAAGAATGTTCTCGAATTTATCTTTGGCGTTGATGTCGTGGGACCCGTTGGGATTGATGAAGTGCTTGGCTTCGACATTGGGTTCGTCGTGCGTAAAGAGAATGACGGGCGTCGTCTCGGGGACGGAGGACAGGTCTTTTTCTATCCACGCTCTTTCCCCGGCGTCGGGCCACATGGTGATGAAGACGAAGTGAACGCCGTCAAAATCTTTTGAGAAGTGGACCCTGTCTGCCGAAAGGTTGTAGGTATCTTTTGTCAGCGGAGCGGGGGGAAACATCATCATGTTGTAGATGTTGGCCATGACGGTGGCGTCGGTGGCGGGGTACATGGGCTTGTAGAAGCCTATGGCGTCGGTGACGTCGTGATTCCCGGGGATTATATAGATTGGGCTGGTCGCTCCTTTATCGTTCTTCAGGGAAATTCCATCGATGTAGTCTTTCTTGAACTGGTTCCAGGATACGGCCGAACACTGAATGGCCTTCTCCTGGGTTCCCTCCTGCCTGTTTCCGATATCTCCGCCGATCGCGATAAAATCGATGGGGCCTACTTTCTGGCCTTCGCTGACTCCCCCGTCTTCGGCGAAGGTCAAATCGGAAATGCCGTTCATAGCAGAAACGAGCGCGGCGTTGACGGCGGCGGCGTCGACATTTTGCCCGGACCGGAATGTTTTTCTTGTGATACCGTAGTGTTCGTCGGACGTGAACACGAACTGGACAGTCTGAGCCCAGAGCGCTGCGGCGGCGAAGAGCGCCAGCGCGCAGACGGCAAAGACCCTGCGCAGGCCGCCCCGCGACAAAACATGATTCATCCTATGCCTCCTCGGTAGTTTGAGAATCAAGCACTTATACGATGAATCATGCGGAAAATCCGTGAATCCACGGTCAATAATCTATTAATTTTCGTGGACGAAAGTGCGGCGACTAAGCTTGGCGCAATAGCGGCACAAGAAAGTGCCCCGGGTGGCCGGGGCGCTTTCCCTTAGATGAAGAGGTTGACCCCCGCACTGCTCGCGGCTTCCATATAGGTCGCGACGCCGCCGATTTCGACGCCGTCGAGCAGCTCTTCGCGCTTGACGCCCATGATGTCCATTGACATCTGGCACGCGATGAGGTGGACGCCGGCTTGGCGGGCCTGCGCCATCATGGTTTCGAGCGCGTCGACCCGCTTGGCCTTCATGCGCGACTTCATCATCTTCGGTCCGATTCCACCGAAATTCATGTGGGAGAGGGACAGGCCGCCCGCGTGCTTGGGAAGCATCATGCCGAACATCTTGCCCATGAAGTCTTTGGCCACGCGCGGCGCGTCGGGCTTGCGGATGACCGAGAGGCCCCAGAAGGTGAAGAACATGGTGACGTCCTTGCCGGCGGAGGCCGCTCCGTTCGCGAGCACGAAGCTCGCCAGGGCCCGGTCGAAGTCGTTCGAGAACACGATGATTGTCGCGCCCTTGGGTGTCATCTGGATAAAGGGCGCGCCGCCCGCGGCGGCCGCCGCCTGCGCCGCGGCCAGTGCGCTCTGCTTGACGGTCTTTTCGATCATCGCCGTGTACTTACCGTTCGATTCTTCCATCGAGATGAGCAGGTTGCCCGTCACCTTGCACCATGCGCCCGCGTCGCGGACAAAGCCTGGATCGGTCGCGCTTATGACCACGCGGCCGCCTTCCGGCAATTTGTCGATTTCGGTCTTGAGCCGCATGATGGGGCCGGGGCACTGCAGACCGCACGCGTCGACCTGGACGATAGTCTGGCGCTTCGCGGCGAGCGATTCGGGCATGCCGGAGCCTTCCGCAAAGGTCGTGTGCAGAAGTTCCTGGGCGCCTTTGGCCTGGCTGGACTGGAGACCCGCAAGACCCTGTTTGTAGATACCCTTGTGCGATTGCGGCTCGGTCGCGATCTCCCATGTCTTGTAGCCGCCTGAAAGGTTATAAATCGCCGTCCATCCGTTTTGCCTGAGGATTCGCTCCGCGAGGTAGCCGCGGAGGCCGACGCCGCAGTACACCAGCACTTCCCGGTCGCGCGGAATTTCGCCGAGCCTCTGGCGCAGCACGTCGAGGGGAATGTCCACCGCGCCGGGAATGACTCCGAGGGAGAACTCTTCCGGGGTGCGCACGTCGAGTACAAAACCGCCCCGTTCCTGGAATGCTTTCACTTCATGCCACTGCAACTGGTGGCTCAAGCCCGCGAGCACATTTTCAGCCACCATTCCGGCGATATTGACGGGGTCCTTGGCGCTGGAGAAGGGGGGCGCGTAGGCGTGCTCGATTTCGCCGAGCTCTGTCACCTTTGCTTTACGGCGTATGTAATCGGCGATCAGGTCGATTCGCTTGTCGACGCCATCGTAGCCGACGACCTGCGCGCCGAGAAGCGTTCCGTCGGGCGTGAAAATGGTCTTGATGGTGAGGGGCTGCGCGCCAGGGTAATACCCCGCGTGGCTCGAACCATGGGTGATGACCGATATGCAGGGAATGTTGTTCTTCTTGAGGAGTTTTTCGGCCACGCCCGCGGCGGCGGCGGTGATGTCGAAAACCTTGGCGATCGAGGTGCCGATGGCTCCGTGCCACTTCCGGGTTCCAGGCCCTTTAACGATGTTGTCCGCGACGATGCGCGCCTGTTTGTTCGCGGGTCCCGCGAGCGGCACGGGCATCGCCATACCGAGGATGGGGTGCGGGAAGGCGATGGCATCGCCCAAGGCGTAGATCGAGGGGTCGCTTGTCTGCAAGTTTTCGTTGACGAGAATCGCGCCGTTCGGGCTGGTATCGAGCCCGGCGGCTTTGGCGATGCCTGTTTCGGGGCGGACTCCGATCGAGAGCATGATCATGTCGGCATCGAGGCGCGTCCCGTCGGCCAGAATCGCGACGACCCGGGAACCTGCCTGCTCGAATTTCGAGACGGCCGAACTGAGGTAGAGTTCGACGTTTTTCTGTTTCAGGTGCTGATGCACCAGAGCCGCCATTTCAAAATCGATGGGGTTCATCACCTGATCGAGCGCTTCGACGATGGTGACGAATGAGCCGCGCGCATGCAGATTCTCGGCCATTTCGAGGCCGATGAACCCGCCACCCACGACAATGGTCCGCTCGGGGCGCTTTGTGTCGAGGTATTCCTTTATGTGATCGATGTCGCTCACTGAGCGCAGGGTGAAAATGCGCGGATCTTCGATGCCGGGAATGGGCGGTTTGATGGGATCTGCGCCTGGTGAAAGCACGAGTGCGTCATACGTAAGCGAATATTCGCGACCGCTGTCCAGTTCGCGCGCCTGAATTTTCTTTGCTTCGCGATCTATGGCGATCACTTCGGAGCGAACGCGCACATCGACGTTGAGCCATGCCTTGAATTTTTCGGGCGTCATGACAAAGAGCCGCTCGCGCTCTTTTATGATTTCGCCCGCGTAATAGGGCAGGCCACAGTTGGCATAGCTTATGTGCGGACCGCGCTCAAACAGAATAATCTCCGCGTGCTCATCGAGCCTGCGAAGTCTGGCGGCGGTCGAAGCTCCGCCTGCGACACCGCCGACGATAATGTATCGTGCCATTCAAATGCTCCTCTATAAATCAGTTCGATTTATATAGATATATTTATATAAAGATAAATCAATAAATCAAGAAATGCAAGAGGGAGACGTGAAGAGCGAAGCGCGGATCGGGCCACGAAGAGCAGGTCTCTGTATTCGCAACCAGCTGCCCGATGTTCTATCAGGTATTCTCTCGGAACCCACGCTCGATTTGAAGAAGTCTCCTCTTTTTCATATATTTAAGAAAGTTAATCAGCGCACAGAAGTGTGTTGCGGGCGGTGTGTGCTTTTGCGTCGCGGCCGCAGCGCGTGGAAGGAGATTTTGTAAATGTATACACTGGTGCTTGTAAGACACGGCGAGAGCGAATGGAACAAGGAGAATCGGTTCACCGGCTGGACCGATGTGGATCTGACGGCAAAAGGCGTCGAAGAAGCCATTTCGAGCGGCGCGGCGCTGAAGAAGGGTGGGTTTGCATTTGACATTGCCTATACTTCGGTGCTGAAGCGCGCGGTCCGCACGCTCAATTTCGTCCTGGATGAATTGGACATGCAGTGGATTCCCGTGCACAAGGACTGGCGACTCAACGAGCGGCACTACGGCGCGCTGCAGGGGTTGAATAAGGCCGAGACGGCGCGGAAGTTCGGCGAGGAGCAGGTGCACATCTGGCGGAGAAGCTTCGACATACGGCCCCCCGAACTCACGCCGGACGACCCCCGTTTCCCCGGCAAAGACAGGCGGTACGCGGGGCTCGCGCCATTCGAGCTTCCGCTGGCAGAGAGCCTCAAAGATACGATTGCGAGATTCATGCCCCTCTGGCACGATGTCATCGCCCCCGACGTGAAAGACGGGAAACGCGTCATTATCGCCGCGCACGGAAATTCCCTGCGGGCGCTCGTGAAATATCTCGATTCCATGGATGATGAAGCGATTGTCGATCTCAATATTCCGACGGGCATCCCTCTCATCTATGAGCTCGACGAGGCGCTCAAGCCTGTCCGGCACTATTATCTGGCCGATGAAAATGCCGTCAAAGCGGCCGCGGAAGCCGTCGCAAATCAGGGCAAAGCAAAGTAAGATAGAGCCGGAACGGACGCTTCGCGCCGTTCCGGCTCACTGTGGATGAAGCTGACTCAGTGGAGAATGACCTGCGGCATTATCTCCACTTCGCACCTTATCCACAGCAGAATTCATCGGAGATTTTGAACACGTGATTTTTTTTGTGGTTGCCATAAGCGCGGCGCTCGCTGCTGCGGCGATTGTCGAATATCGAATTCATATTACCCGCATAAGAGCGATTCCCGTCCGCATTCTCGTGAACGGGACGCGGGGCAAGTCTACGGTCTCGCGGCTCGTCGCGGCGGGGCTTACGGCCGGCGGCCTGCGGACTTACGCGAAGACGACTGGTTCGGCCGCGCGGCTCATTTTGCCTGATCTGCGCGAGGTTTCAATCCGGCGGCGCGGATCGGCACACAGGCGCGCCTCAATCATGGAACACAGGTGGTTTGTGCGCGAAGCCCATAAAAACGGGGCGCAGGCGCTCGTCGCGGAGTGCATGGCGATTCAGCCCGAGACCATCCGTACGCTCGAAACACGGCTTGCGCATTCTACGATCGGCGTCATCACCAATGTCCGCCTCGACCATATGGACACCATGGGGACGGAGCTGACGTCGGTGGCGGAAGCCCTTGCGGAGTCCGTGCCTGTAAAAGGACGGCTTTTTGTGGGCACGGAAGGCATGGGCGAGGCCGTCAAGGAGGTTTTTGCGCGCAAGGCCGCGCGGCGCGGGGCTGAGCTGCACTTTGTCAATTACGATGGTGAGACACAGTCACTGTGTGGACAATTTTCGTATCCGGTGTTTGCGCAGAATTTGGCTCTTGCGCTGGCGGTATGTGGCGCATGCGGCGTTTCGCGCGAGGTCGCGCTGCGTGGCATGAAGGATGCGCCGCCGGACCCTGGCGTAAAGCCGTCGCTGCGGTTTGCGTGGCAAGGAATGGCGGTTCGTGTGGTCAACGCGTTCGCCGCGAACGACGCGCAGTCGACACTGGCAATGTGGCAGGCCGCGTGTGGCGACTCCAGCCGGCCCGACAGCCCGGCCGACGTTCAGGATCGGGAGGCCCGCGGAGGCTCGGACCGGCCCGACAACCGCGCCGATGGCGGTGCCGGTGGGAGAAAGAGCTTTCGCGCGCTCGTCTTCAACCACAGGGAGGACCGGGCGTGGCGCGCGCTGCAGCTTGGAGAAATCGCCGCGGGTATGAGCGCGGACGCGATTCTGGCCTACGGCATGGGCCAGAGACTCGCCAGAAGGGCAGTGCGCGATTATTATCGGAGAAACGGCTTGCAGAATGGTTCGCGGCCGGGAGCAGTTCCCTTTCCTGTGGTCCGATCGATGCGGGACGCGGATGTCGGCGCAATTCTCGAGACGATACGAAGTATCGAAGGCTTCAACGCAGCCAGTGAGCCGGCGCGCATTGAAATTCTCTGCGCCGGCAATATCAAGGGGCCAGGACTGGCGCTCACCGATTCCTTTGCCGCAATGCTGCCGCAGGAGACCGAAAAAGCGTTCCAGGGGAGAGCATGATGGCGGGTACTTCAATCGTTGTCTCCATAGTCCTCGGTTTTCTCTTTGGCGAGCTGACCGGCTGGCTGACGGGCGGCCTTGTGGCGCCGGGCTACCTCGCGCTCTATGTCGACCAGCCACTGCGGATCGTCATGACGTACGCGGCGGCCGCCCTNNATTCTCGCGGGAATCTGCATGGGGGCCCTGTTGGACGCCGTGGTGGGCTGGCTGCCGCCGACCGGTTCGGACTTGAGGGCCATCGGCTATGTGGTGCCGGGGCTTATCGCGAACGACACGTGGAAGCAGGGGCCGTGGAAGACTCTGCTCGCGAGCCTCGTGATCACGCTGGCGACGCGCGCGGTGCTGCTCCTGTTCATGCATTGAGGATGAAAGATGCAGAATCCGGCAGATTTTAAGCTTGAAGCCGCGAATGGGGGTGCGCCGGGCCATGACTTGCGCGATCCTGGAACTCATGGCCTGAGTGGGACCGGCCGGACGGCGCCACAGCGCAAAAACCGCTATACTTTCATCCGCGTTCTCATCGCCCTCGCCATGCTCGCCCTCGGCCTCGGCGCCACGGAGCTGCTTGCCCGGGACGAGGAGCATCCGGCCGCCGGGGTGATGCAAAAGGCGGCGCAGCGCATGGCGCGCGCGGAACACGCGGTCGCGGAGAAAAGGCGGTCGCTCGGCATCACCATCGATCCGGCCCTCGACCCCTATCGGACGGGCCTCATCGGCGTCGAAACGAACATGCTGACCACCACTATCGGTGACATCGTCGCCAAGCGGACGACGACGAACACCGCCTTCGCGGCCCTTGTCGTGCGCTATTTTTATGAGCTGGGACTGAAGCCCGGCGACAGGATCGCGGTTGGGTCCTCAGGCTCTTTCCCCGGGATTCTGCTCGCCGTGCTTTCGGCCTGCGCCGAGACGGGGGTCGAGCCAGTCGTCATCACTTCCATCGGCGCGTCGGAGTATGGCGCAAACATCGAAGGTTTGAGCAACGCCGAGATGATGGCGGCGTGCAGGGAAGCCGGGGTGCTGCCGTATATGCCCGCGGCGATTTCCCCGGGAGCGGACGGCGACCAGGGCATATCTTCCCTCTACAGGCTCGAGCCGAGCGACGATATCGCCCGATACGCGCGCAGCGCCGCCAGCGCTCTGAAAGTGCCATTCGTCGGCGGTGACGGCTTCGATGCGTCATTCTCCTCCCACCTTGATGTGTATGAAAAAGCCGGTCCGATCAAGGCTTTTGTGAACATCGGCGGTGCGGACGTCAATTTCGGCAGTGATCCGGCCTCGCTCAGGCTCAAGCCGGGGCTCATTCTTCCTTCGGCGCGAAAGAGCGGTGTGGAGCCGGACGGATCAGGCGGCGCGCGCGGTTCCGCCAACTCAAGTGAGATACAGCCCCCTGGTGGCCTTCTTGGCTACTACCTTGCGCGGGGCACGCCCGTCCTGCATTTTCTCAACATAAAAGGCCTGGCGCTGCAGGGCGGGATTCCCGTCGACGGCGATCCTGAAGCTCCTATTCCCTCCGAAATCCTCCACAGGCGAAAAAAGCCCGCATGGACGCTCGTGCTCGGCCTACTGCTTGCAGGCGCGGCACTTGCCATCCGAAAGCCTCTTGGATAGTATCGATAACCATAAACAGATTTGACCATCGCATCGGGAGATAGACCATGGCGAAGTACCCGTTCAAGGACATCGAGAAGAAGTGGCAGCAGCGCTGGGAAGATGAGCAGACTTTCCGCGCCGTCGAGGATGAGCGTTTTCCGAAAGAGAAGCGCCGCTATGTGCTCGACATGTTCCCATATCCTTCCGGGGCGGGACTGCACGTCGGCCACCCCGAAGGCTACACCGCCACCGATATCTACTGCCGCTACCTGCGGATGAACGGCTACAACGTCCTGCACCCCATGGGCTTCGACGCGTTCGGGCTCCCCGCGGAGAACTATGCGATCCAGACCGGGACTCACCCCGCGGTCACCACCTATGCCAACATCGACCGGTTCCGCACCCAGATCAAGTCGCTCGGCTTTTCGTACGACTGGTCGCGGGAAGTGACGACCTGCGATCCCGAATATTACAAGTGGACCCAGTGGATATTCCTCCAGCTCTTCAAGAAAGGACTCGCCTACGAGGCTGAAATGCCCATCAACTGGTGCCCTTCCTGCAAGACCGGCCTCGCCAACGAGGAAGTCAGGGACGGCCACTGCGACCGCTGCGGCACGAAAGTCGTCCGCAAGCGCATCCGCCAGTGGGTCCTCAAGATCACCGAGTACGCCGAGCGCCTGCTCGCCGACCTCGACAATCTCGACTGGCCCGAGCCCATAAAGCTCATGCAGCGGAACTGGATCGGCAGGTCGGAGGGAGCTACTGTGCGATTCGCAATAGCGCAGTCCGTGGCATCGGCGAGTGCCGATTGCGCGAAGTCGAGCGCCGAAGGCGATCAACTGGAGATCTACACGACGCGCCCCGACACTCTTTTTGGCGCGACCTACATGGTCTTGGCGCCGGAGCATCCCTTTGTGCCGCACATCACCACCGCGGGACAGCGGGCGGCCGTCGAGGCCTACATCGAGGAAGCGGCCGCCAAGAGCGACCTCGAGCGCACCGATCTCGCCAAGGACAAGACGGGCGTCTTCACGGGCGCCTACGCGATCAACCCCGTCAACGGGGCGCGCATACCCATATGGATCAGCGACTACGTCCTCATCTCCTACGGGACAGGCGCGATCATGGCCGTCCCCGCCCACGACTCGCGCGACTGGGACTTCGCCAAGAAATTCGGCCTGCCCATCATCCAGGTCGTCGCCGGACCCGACGAAACCGGCCCCTTCGACAAGGAACCGGAAGCCTGCACCGATGCGGAGGGCGTCGCGGTGAATTCGGGCCAGTTCGATGGCCTTCCCACCGTCCAGTGCATCGCCCGCATCTCCGACTGGCTCGAGGAGCGAGGCCTCGGCAAGAAGGCCGTCAACTACAAACTCCGCGACTGGCTCTTCAGCCGCCAGCGCTACTGGGGCGAACCCATCCCCGTCGTCCACTGCGAGAAGTGCGGCATCGTGCCCCTGCCTGAAGAAAGCCTTCCCCTCACCCTTCCCGAGGTAAATTCCTACGCCCCGACCGGCACGGGCGAATCCCCGCTCGCGGCCATTTCCGAATGGGTCAACACCACCTGCCCGCACTGCGGCGGCCCCGCCAAGCGCGAGACCAACACCATGCCCCAGTGGGCCGGTTCCTGTTGGTACTACCTGCGCTACCTCGATCCCAAAAACCCAAACGCATTCGCCGACCGTTCCAAAATCGACTACTGGATGCCCGTCGATCTCTATGTTGGTGGCGCCGAGCACGCGGTACTGCATCTTCTCTACAGTCGGTTCTGGCACAAGGTGCTCTACGACCTCGGTCTCGTGAACACCGACGAGCCCTTCGTGCGCCTCGTGAACCAGGGCATGATCCTGGGCGAGGACAACCAGAAGATGTCCAAGAGTCGCGGCAACGTCATCAACCCCGACGACATCGTCGAAAGCTACGGAGCGGACGCCATGCGCGTCTACGAGATGTTCATGGGCCCGCTCGAAGTTTCCAAGCCCTGGTCGACGGCAGGCCTCGTCGGCGTTTCGCGTTTTCTTGAGCGCGTTTGGGCGCTTTCCGAACGCCCCATCGTCGAAGAACCGCTCGGCCCCGAGCTCGAAAAGCTCCTGCACAAGACCGTCAAGAAGGTGACGAACGACACGGCGACCCTGAATTTCAACACGGCCATTTCGCAGATGATGATCTGCTCGAACGAACTCGCGAAACTCGAAAGCCTGCCCCGAGCGGCCTGGGAGCCCTTTGTGCTCCTCGTCGCTCCCTATGCGCCGCACCTCGGCGAGGAACTCTGGGTCAAGCTTGGTCACGAAGGCTCAGTTTCGAAAGCTCCCTGGCCTGCCTACCGCGAAGAGCTCACCCATGACGAAGAAAAGGAAATTGTTGTCCAGGTAAACGGTAAGGTGCGCAGCAAATTTATCGCGCCCGCGGGCACTTCCAAAGAAGACCTCATCGAGATGGCGTGGCGCGCGGAGAAAATTGCCGAATGGCTCGCCGGAAAGGAGATTGTCAAAGTGATCGCCGTGCAGGACAAGCTTGTCAGTTTTGTGTTGAAATAGCGAGATAATTTTTCTATGTAATGAAATTATACCACTGGCGCTTCCGAAATTATAATAAGAGGAAGGTGTCTTTATAATGAAATTGAACTTCAATGCAATCAGCGTCATCTGGATGGTGAGTGCGGTCGTTGTGTTGTTCAATGCATGGATTAGTTGGTCCCGCAGCGGAACGAGAGGCTCGAAAACATTTGCTCTTTTCAATATCGCGATAGCGTGGTACTCATTTTTCGCAGCGTTTGAGCTCATGAGCACCGGCATAGACCAGGTTCTCTTCTTCACTCACCTGGAGTATATCGGGCTTGCCGCCATGCCGGCACTGATGCTTTCCTTTGCGTTTGAATTTCTCGATGTGGAATTCCCGCACAGAAGACCCCTGGTGGTCACGGTCGGCATTATTGGCTTTATTGTCATGCTGTTCCAGTGGACCACGCTGCGTCATGGTCTGGTATACATCAACCCTCATCTCGAGGCCTACGGCGATCTGCAGGTCATCCACTTCGGGAAAGGCCCCGTATACATTCTCTGGACAGCAATTCTGGGCATGTCGGTTGCATCAGCCGCAACGCTCTTCATACGCGCGGTCAGCAAAGCTGATGGTCTTCTGAGAAAGCAGCTTTTGCTGGCCTCTGTCGGTTTCTGTTTTCCTCTTGTCGTGTTTGTGCTCTATGTCACATCCGTGTTTTCGGTCCCTTATGATGTCAATCCCTTTTCTTTTGTCGTGGTGAGTGTCATGACAACCGTTGCCCTATTCGGAACCGGCATGTTCAACTTTGCCCCTGTCGCACGAGAGAGGGTCTTCATGTCGATGGGCGAGAGCTGCATCATTGCCGACGAAAATGGACGCATCGTGGACATGAATCCGCGCGCGAAAGAAATCCTGCCAATTTTGAATGCTGCTGTCATCGGAAGATCTGCCAGTGATGTTCTTTCCATGTTCCCTCCGCTTGCGCGGGCGATTGTCCGGCAGGAAGAAAAAGTGGTTGAATTTGATGCTTCCTCAGTAGGCGGTCCCGAGCGGCTCATAGCCAAAATATCATTGATAAAAGATGAATCGAAGCAAAATTCCGGATACCTGATCGTTTTCGAAGATACAACTGAACGGTATCAGATGATTGCGGAATTGGAGAGATATGCGACGCTGGATGATCTGACAGGGTTGAACAACCGCCGTCATTTTTTTAAAGCGATACGTCCGGAGGTTGAAAAAAGCATACGAAATGGCATGGCAGTCGGGCTCATTATGATCGATGTCGATGATTTCAAGAACGTGAACGATGTCCATGGCCATGCGCTTGGAGATGAGGTGCTGCGTTTCTGCGCGCGCACCATGGCGGCCACCATAGGAACGCAGGATATCCTCTGCCGTTTTGGGGGGGATGAATTCCTCGTATTCATGCCTGATGCGGACATCGCAAAAGCGCAGAAAGCAGGGGAGCGGCTAAGATTGGCGGTTGCTTCGATGCGGCCTCCGCAGTGTCTTGAAAAACAAATTCATATCAGCCTTGGCATTTCAGCCGCACGAATTGCCAGCTTTGACGAGATCGAAGGCTTGATCAGCAAGGCGGATAGTGCGCTGTATCGGGCGAAGCGCGACGGGGGCGACCGGATAAGCCTCTAAAAGGCCTGTATTAATAAAAAAATGCTTGCCAAGGGCTAAATTCAGTACTAAAATATTTCACCGAATAACGCGCCGAGATTCTATGTCCCGACTTTTCCGGGAGGGCGTGTAATTCAAGGAGGCGGGGATTGTCCACAATTTTGGGCAATCCCCTTTTCTTTTGCCGCGCGCAGATTCGCGAATGTTGCGCCCCTTTCAGGAAGGGTTCCCAGAAGCTGTTCTGTCTGAGGCTATTTTGCGATGAGGGCCGAGGCGAACGGCAGGAGCGCCGCGACCGCCGTGATGACTGCGGCGAACAGGAGTGACCGGAGAATCCGGCTTCTGCTCTCCGCCGTGGTGGCCCTCGGGGCCGTAGCGCTCGCGGGAGCGCCGCCCGCGTCGGCTTTGTCTACACCAGGTGCGAGCCATGCGTATAACCATACTTCCTGCAGCAGAACATCGATGTCGCGCACCGCTGTCTTCGCGTGCACTTTGCCGCGATACTCGATGATCCGGTCGTAATACTGGAAAGCCTGCGCGATGATGGTGCCGAACCTCCCGGGGAAATGAAGCCCCTGCATAATAGCTGCTTTTGAAAGATACATGAGTCCCTCGAAGGTGAGCGCTTTGGCGAGTCCTTCCGTGAGCGCGAATTCGGTAACAACAAGCGGGCCAAGCTTGAAGAGCACACGCCCCGAGGGTATGAGCAAGTTTGCCGCGACGATTCCCGCCATCACGACCAATGTCGAAACCAGAGAGAATCGTTTGCCAGCAAGCCAGGTCCAGAGAATAAACAGAAGAAGATAGAGCGTTTTTATAAGCAGCCCTTGCTGTAGCAGGAACAATAGGGCGATCGCCACACCCAGAATGGCTGCCACCCAGGGCTCCATCAGGGATTCGTAGCGTTGGCGCCGCGCGAATCGGCCCGCGTTTTTTTCAGTCCGCGAGCGATGGACTTTTTTTGCGTCCTGAGGTTCCACTCCACTACCCCTGCCCGCCGGATTTGTGGCCATCGTGGCCGACGGGCCAGTATCCGCGGTATCCGCGCCGGTTCCTCCTTCGGCAATCAGAACATCCGACTCGCCCATCGCACACGAATACCAGTTTGAATGCGCGACGAAATATTCGGCGAAGAAGCCCATCAACGTGCCGGTGATGAGCCCCGTCAACAGAAAGAGCGGCGCGATCAGCCACGCCACTTCTCCAAAAATGACAAAACGCGCGATCAGCATCTGCGTTGCATTTGAAGTCACGGCACCCGCGATCGAAACCCCGATGAGCGATATTGCGCCCTTGCCCGCGCGCCGGACCCCGCGCATCACAAGCGCCGCGATCATCGTCCCCGCCAGGCTGAACAGCGCTACATAGGAAAAGAGGGTGCCGGACACGATGCTCATGCCGACCACTTTCGCGGCGGCCAGCACAAGGAACCACTTGAATGGCAGAAGATCGATGGCCAGCAATATCGGCAGATTCGCTATGCCGAGCCGCATGAAGGGCAGAGGCTTTGGCAACATGTATTCGATTGCGGACAGAAAAAAGCAGAATGCCGCCAGAAGTGCCGTCACATCTGCCCGATTCGCGAAGCGCGAGCGCACATTCCCGCACGAAGGACTAGTAGGCACCTGCATCGACACCTCCATCATCCTTGCTACTGCTGCTCGTAATGCGCACGAACACCTTATTCGGGAGACAGGCTACCCACTGATTCGGCTCGGAAATCGCGCCCGCGAGAATGCAGAGCTTGTTTTTACAGGGGGATTCCTCTATCGCCGCTTTTCCGTCGTGGATGTGTACGACGGTGATGCCGAGCGGGCCAGGAATCTCGTATTCGGCGTCCTTGTCGAGAGGAGCGATCCATTCGCCGGTTTCTCCTGTCATCTGGACATAACGAGTACCGCTCTGGCGATTCAGAACCAGCAACGAGGTTCCCACCACCAGAGCGGCAGCCAGACCAAAGATCACAATATCAAGAAACCGGACATGCACTTTTGAAGAAAATTTCATACATGCCTGTCGATATGGCAAAGATTACGAAAAGAGGCTTCGATTAGTTACAGCAGCCTTCATCGCAGTCGCAATCGTCTTCGCAGCCACAATCGCAGTCGTCGTCACATTCCCCATCGCCATGATCGCCGTGCACATGGCCATGCTCGAGTTCTTCCGAGGTCGCTTCGCGGACATCGACGACCTTCACATCGAAGTGGAGGGTTTCACCGGCAAGCGGGTGATTCGCGTCGAGCGTGACATCCTCGCCCTCGATTTTTACGACCGTGACGATCTGCACGCCGTTTTCGCCGTGCGCTTCGAACTGCATGCCGGGCGCGACTTCCACGTTCTCGCCAAAGTCTTTTTTCTGAACTTTGAATACAAGAGCCTCATCGCGATCGCCGTAGGCATCTTCCGGCGCGATGCTGCACGCGATCGACTCGCCGGGGTTTTTGCCTTCGAGCTCTTTTTCGAGGCCCGGGATAATGTTTTCATTTCCATGGAGATATACGAGAGGCTCGGCTTCCGCGGATGAGTCGATAAGCCTTCCTGTATCGTCACGAAGCGAATAATCGATGGTGACGACACGGTCTTTCTTGATTTCCATATTCATTCCTTATTCATAGATTGAGGATGAGGCCGCAGTCGCGGACATCCTTCCGGCTGGACAAGTATAATGGATTATTCTCTTGCGCGGCAATGGAGTAGTGAAGCCAATCGGACAAAATACATAAAATTGGCCTGATGTCGTCGATTCTGTTGCTCAGGGCGCACAATCTCCGTAACGCCCGGGCCTGA
>DJVZ01000016.1:0-4843 GCA_002441395.1 Spirochaetaceae bacterium UBA6243
TTCAAATTCTATACACCGGCCCAAATAAAAAACCCCCATGCAAGGTCGGCATCGGGGGGTAGGGTTGGCCGCCGGGGTTGGGGGGATTAGCGGCACAAAAACCGACACCGAACACTCGCATGAAGGCACTTACAAGTATATCGAAGGGGGACAGAGGATTCAAGGCTCGAGAGTCGTCTATTTTCTTTTCTTCAACAGATCCGCGAACGGATTGTACGTCATGCCGTCGTCCTCTCCGCCGTGCTGAGGATGCCCCCTGGGCGCCGGCCTGCCTGCCAGCGGACGATCCTGTCTGGGATTGCCGTCCCTTGGTGCATTCCCGGCGCGTCCGGAAGGCGCCGCATCCGGGGCACTCTGCCGCGTCCCGGAGCCTTCCGCTGCCTGTGCGCCCTGGGCTTTCGCCTGAGCCCTGAGCGACAGCCCGATGCGCCGCCGCAGCGGATCGATACTGATGATCGTGAATTCCTTGAGATCGCCCACGCGCAGCACTTCCATCGGATTCTTCACGAAGCGGTCGCCCATCTCGGACACGTGGATGAGCGCGCTCTCCTTGATGCCGATATCGACGAAGGCGCCGAAATCGACCACGTTNNTTCATGCCGGGCTGCAAGTCCTCGAACGAAAGCACCCCCTGCTGCAGAAGCGGCGGCGGCAAATCCTCGCGCGGATCGCGGTTCGGTTTTTTGAGCTCGACGATGATGTCGTCGAGGGTGATGTCGCCGACGCCGTACTTTTCCTTGAGCAAGACGCGCTCTTCCCGCGACGGATCGCGGCCGGACTTCACGATCGGCTGAATTTCCGCGGCCAGTGCGTAATTCTCCGGGTGCACCCACGTGTTGTCGAGCGAATTCCCGCTCTCGGGAATCTTGAGGAAGCCCGCGCACTGCTCGAAAGTCTTCTCGCCCAGCCCCGGAATCTCCATCAAAAGCGAACGGTCGCGGATCACCCCGCTCGCGTCGCGGAACTTGACGATTTTCTTGGCCAGGCTCGCGTTGATGCCCGACACGTATCTCAAAAGGGAATAGCTCGCGGTGTTGAGGTTCACGCCGACCTGATTGACGACCGAGCCGACCACCTCGTCGAGCTGACCCGCGAGTTGTTTCTGGTTTACGTCGTGCTGATAGAGCCCCACGCCTATGCTCTTGGGATCGATTTTGACGAGCTCCGCGAGAGGATCCTGCAGGCGCCGGCCTATGGAAATCGCGCCTCGGATCGTCAGGTCGAGCTCGGGAAACTCCTCGCGCGCCAGATCGCTGGCCGAATACACCGAGGCCCCGTCCTCGTCGACCACGGCGAAGCGGCACTCGAGCCTGTTCTCCGTGACTGTCTCCGCCACAAGCTTCTGCACTTCGTGGCTGCCCGTACCGTTTCCCACCGCGACTACCGAGAGCCTGTGTTTCGCCACCGCCGCGGCGATGTCCTTCTTTCCCTGCTCGGGCTTCGTCTCCTGGTTGATCACGAAGTAGTCCAGAAATTTGCCCGTCTCGTCGAGCGCCGCGCACTTCGTGCCCGTCCGGATGCCCGGATCGATGCCGAGCACCCGCGTGCCGCGCAGGGGCGGCTGCATGAGAAGGTTGCGCAGATTCGTGCTGAACACCTCGATCGCGTGAGACTCCGCGTTCTCGCTGAGGCCGGAACGGATCTCCCTGCGGACCGC
Source organism: Spirochaetaceae bacterium UBA6243 (assembly GCA_002441395.1). Classification (GTDB taxonomy): domain Bacteria; phylum Spirochaetota; class Spirochaetia; order Treponematales; family Rectinemataceae; genus Rectinema. The sequence goes on from DJVZ01000016.1 coordinate 1,658, forward strand.
CGGCAGCAAGAGGCGCGCCAAACCATCGGTCACCGCTTCTTTGTGCTGCGCGTTCGCAGGTCGCGCCCGCTCGATCACGCGGTCCTCGACCAGGAGGTCGTCGATCTCAATCGACACATCGAGTTCGCCCTCGCGCTCGCCGCGGTTTACCGCCAGCACCCTGTGGTGCTTCAGCGTCGATAGAGGCTCCTTGTAGTCCCAGTACATCTGGTACGTGGACTGCCCGCGCTTTTCGTCGTCCCCGATACCCTTGACCGAAAGCGCGCCGTTCTGCAGGACGACCCGCTTCACGTAGGCGCGAATTTCCGTATCCTGCGAGAGCCGTTCGGCCAAAACGTCACGCGCGCCCGCGAGCGCCTCGTCCGCGTCCGCGACGGAGAGCTCAGGGTGTTCCGCATCGGAATGAATGAACGAAGGCGCCGCGGCCACGACCTCCTCGAGAGCCGCCTTGGCCATCAGGTCCGCCAGAGGGCCGAGGCCCTTCTCCTGCGCGAGCATGCCGCGCGTTTTTTTCTTTTTCTTGAAGGGAGCCCAGAGATCCTCCAGCTCCGTGAGCGTCGCCGCGTTCCGGATATTCCCGTAGAGAAAGGCGTCGAGCTTGCCCTGCGCGGACACGCCCTTGAGCACCTCGAGCCGGCGTTCCTCGAGATTCCTGTTGCTCTCGAATTTCTGAATGCAGTCGCGGACCTGAACCTCGTCGAGGTTGCCGGTGCGCTCCTTCCGGTAGCGGCTGATAAAGGGAACCGTGCAGCCTTCGGCCGACAGGCTTAAGACGGCCTGCACCTGCGAGAGCCTGACTCCGAGCTCTCCGGCTATTTTCTGCGCGATCGCGAGCTCGTCGACCGAAAGCGCTTCTATTGTTCCCGCATCAAAGGTGGTTGTCGAATCCATAATGAGCGTAACGTTACGGGAAGTCGCGGAAAATTGCAAGAACTTCGGCGCCGGCGGCCGCATGGGTGATTTTTCCTCTGGCTTTTTCTATCTATATAAAATATTCTTATGGTGTACCGTCAGACTCACACAAAAATATCTGCTATTTAGAGGCATCCAATGGCCAAATTCAGTAATAAAGTTCGCACATTTTCAGCCCTCGAGGTCGCCAGGCTCTGCGGCGTCGTCAACCAGACCGCGATCAACTGGATACGCGGAGGACATCTGAAAGCTTTCAGCACGCCTGGCGGACAATACCGGGTGTACTCCGAAGATCTCGTCTCGTTTCTGAAAGAAAGGAACATGCGCGTCCCCGACGAACTGCGCGACGACCTCACCATGCCCGTCGATCCCGGCCTCGCGCTCATCGTCGATGACGACAAGGATCTCAACACCATCCTCAAACGGCTGCTCGAACGAAAAATCGAGGAACTGCGCGTCGCCCAGGCTTTCGATGGATTCGAGGCAGGCAGAATTATCGCCGAGCGGCATCCAGCCATCGTACTGCTGGACTTGAATCTGCCGGGCGTCGACGGCGTCTCGCTTTGCAAAAAGATCCGTTCGGACGAATCCTTCGGCCAGCCGGCGGTCATCTCGATGACCGGCATCGCGGAGGAAGAGGCTCAACCCCAGATGATGGAGGCTGGCGCCGACGCGTTTTTCGCAAAGCCGCTCAACTTCGACGCCCTCATCGCGAAAATCAGGGAGCTGCTTGAAAAACACAAAAATCCCCGGGACGAGGACGAAGGCTGAACCATGAAAGAGCTGTACCGCTCGCCTGACGGCCGCTGCATCGTGAGTGTCGGCGACATCACGACCCTCGCCTGCGACGCCATCGTCAACGCGGCGAACTCAAGTCTTCTGGGAGGCGGCGGTGTCGACGGCGCGATTCACCGCGCGGGCGGGCCCGAAATCCTCGCCGAATGCAGAGCTCTGCGCCGCGGGCCTCTGCCCGATGGTCTTCCGGCCGGACAGGCCGTCGCCACCACCGCGGGACGCCTGCCCGCGAAGCGCATCATCCACACGGTCGGACCGATCTGGCGCGGCGGCACTCACCACGAAGACGAAACCCTCGCCTCCTGCTACCGCGAATCGCTCGCGCTCGCCGCGCGCGAAGGCCTCGAATCGATCGCGTTTCCCGCGATCTCGACCGGCGTCTACGGGTTCCCGCGGGAGCGCGCCGCAAAAATCGCCTGGCGGACCGTTCGGGACTTCCTCGAAAGCGCGCTCAAGCCGCCATGCGGGCCCTCCCCATCTACTCCAGGCACCTCCTGCCCGCGCACCATCTGGTTCGTGTTCTTCTCGGATGAGGATGCGCGGCTGTTTCTGAAAACCAATCAGCTCTCATAAGAGGCCGGGAGGCCGAGCAAAAAGGATATGCCATGAAAGCCGCTGTGTTTACCCAATTCCGTACTCCTCTGTCCATTTCGGAAGTCCCCGATCCCGAAGTTCCCGATGACGGCGTCGTCCTGTCCGTGGACGCCACGGGCATCTGCAGAAGCGACTGGCATGGCTGGCAGGGACACGACCCGGACATCAGGCTTCCCCATGTGCCCGGGCACGAGCTGGCCGGAACGATCGTCGAGGTAGGCAAAAACATACGAAACTGGAAACGTGACGACAGGGTGACCATGCCTTTTGTGGCCGGGTGCGGCCACTGTGAACCCTGTCTCACCGGCAACCAGCAGGTATGCGACAACCAGTTCCAGCCTGGATTCACCCACTGGGGGTCTTTTGCCGAATTCGTGGCCATCCACTACGCGGACATGAACCTCGTGCGGCTTCCCGATACAATGGATTCCGTGACCGCCGCGAGCCTTGGCTGTCGCTTCGCAACCGCCTTCCGCGCCCTGGAGGCCCAGGCGAAAGTCCGGGCGGGCGAATGGGTGGCGGTACATGGCTGCGGGGGAGTCGGGCTTTCCGCCATCATGATCGCCGCGTCGATGGGCGCGAGAATCATCGCGGTGGACATCCAGGACGACAAGTTGGCCATGGCGCGGCAGTTCGGAGCGGACATTGTCATCAACGCCCGCGAGGTCCCCGACGTCATATCCGCCATCCGTGACGCCACTGACGGAGGCGCCCAAGTTTCCATGGACGCACTCGGCAGCCGCCAGACATGCTTCAACTCCATCGCCTGCCTGGCCAAGCGCGGACGGCACGTACAGGTGGGCCTCATGCTCGCCGACCAGCGCCATCCGGAAGTGCCCATGGACCTTGTGGTGGCCCGGGAACTGGAAATCTACGGCAGCCACG
>DJVZ01000016.1:4949-12770 GCA_002441395.1 Spirochaetaceae bacterium UBA6243
CGTTCTGAATCCTCTAGCGCTCGCCCGCCGCAGTATTTTATCGGGCCAGAAATTGTTCATCCCTATTTTTTGTTCAGTGGGTTCTTCAGAGTGCCATGGGGCACTGAACCTCGTAAGAGGTACTATACGATTCTTTCTGCATAAGGGGATGTGAGTATTTGCATCCCACATAGGATTTCGGCTATACTTCTTAGGTCTCACTGAATCTTTCTTTATATTTATATAGAAGGCGTCTAGACAACTGGCATTATATACCATTGGTTTGGGCGTTCCATCAAAATTCGGTCACTGGTTTATTTTTATATAAGCCTCTCGAAATATTAGGAGAAGTCATTAAAATGAAAAATAGGATGCCAATCAAACAAAAAACCGTCGTTTTTCAGGTAATGGAAGAAATTAAAAATATGATTTCAACAGGTAAATTACAACCAAATGATAAAATACCCAATGAATATGAACTGGCGGAAATGTTCGGAGTAGGACGTTCTTCCATTCGAGAGGCTTTAAAAATTTTCCAATTTTTAGGTGTAGTTGAGCTACGAAATCCTAAAGGTACATTTATCTGTGAAAGTTCTCACATCTCTTCAGAAGCACTCTTGTGGTCTATGCTGTTAGGGAAAAAGGACTTTAAAGATCTGATTGAATTACGCATGGTTTTAGAACACCAGGGGCTTTGGTATCTTATGTTGTATCATAGAAATAACAAAATACTCATAGACGAAACAATTCAAAAACTTGAAGCAGAAGTAACTAATATGGCTGAGGCTATAAAAGAGCAGGACTATCAAAAAAGAATCGATGCAGATTACAATTTTCATAAACACATAATTCAGGTCTGCAACAACGAAGTATTTGACAATCTTTATGCCACAATGAAAGCCTTTATGGAGGAAGAAAAGGCTATTGCACAGAGCCAGATTTCTACATTGGATTCTGTTGTCGAAGATCATCAAAAACTAATAGATGCCATCAAAGAAGGTGACTACTACTGTACTTCAGAAATGTTTAGGACTCATATAAGGAATATTGACAGCTTACTTAAATGATATATTCCTAATCTCCGTAAGTTGTTAAGTCATCCTGGCAAGAGCCAAGGTATCCTAGCAGAGTAAATACAGCAGCATATAAATAATGTCGCGGATTCCCATGTTAATGGACTTCTTTTCCTCCAGAGACGTTTATAGTGCTCCCAGTTATGAATGCCGCATCATCAGATGCCAAAAAGACCACAGCCTTTGCGATATCTCCAGGTTTAGCCATTCTTCCCATTGGAGTTGAAGACAAGAACTTGTCATATAGTTCCTGTTCATACGTCTTGTTATTCAGCTTCGCCGACTGCTCGATGCTCGCTTTAATTAGCTCGCTCTCAACTGGCCCGGGACATACCGCATTTACCGTGATCCCATCCTTACCAAGTTCCATGGCAACCGACTGCGTAAAGCCAATAACCCCAAATTTGGTTGCGCAATATGGACTTGTGAATGGTTCTCCAGTCTTGCCAGCTATCGATGAGATATTGATGATACGTCCAGATCGTTTGGTTACCATTGCGCCCACGACAGCCTGGGTACAGAGGAAAACACCCTTCAAATTAAGGCTCATAAGAAAATCCCAGGTGCTCTCAGGCAAATCTATAATCGATCCTTTAATGTCGGTACCGGCGCAGTTCACTAAAATATCTATTGATTTAAATTCCTTATTGACTAAATCGGCCATCCTGATTGTTTCTTGCTTGCTGGTAACATTGACTGTGAACGCCTTCCCTCTACCTCCCGAAGTCTTAATCATCTTCAATGTACTTTCTGCCTTTGCTTGATCTAAGTCCACCACCGTCACAATGGCTCCCTCACGAGCGAGTTCTAGGGCTATTTCTCTGCCGATACTTCCTCCTCCACCTGTGACGATTGCTACCTTATTTTCTAGCCGCATAACTACTCCTTTGCCCTATAATTTATGACTTGTAATTATTGCGATACTGATCGGCAAATACCGCAAGTACAATTACGGACCCCCTGACAACCATCTGCATTGCCGGCTCTATCTGCAACATGGTCATGCCATTTGTGAGCACGCCCATAATAAGTGCGCCGATAAAGGTGCCGAAGGCGGTACCGATCCCCCCGGAGAAACTAGTACCACCGATGATAGCCGCAGTGATTGCATTCATCTCATAGCCCTCACCCACGGCCGGTTGTCCGGAAAGGGTGCGTGAAGCGAGAACTATTGCTGCTATCCCTGTAAAAACGCCAGAGATTACATATATCACAACTTTAGTTTTTTTCACGTTGACACCAGAGACTTCAGCAGCCATTTGGCTACTTCCGATAGCAAAAATATAAGTCCCAAATTTCGTCAAATGTAAAATAGCATAGATAATGAGATAGGAGGCCAAAAGTATATAGATTGGAAATGGCAAGCCCAGAAAAGTTCCGCCGCCAATAAAGTTAAATGCATCACTAAAGCCGGTGATAGGCCTCCCTTTGGAAATTATCAGAGCAACACCTCTTGCAACAGACATCATACCGAGTGTTGCAATAAAGGGTGGAACTTTCCCATAGGCGATAACCACACCATTGATCAAGCCTGCTGCGCCGCCGGCCAGAAGACTGGCAATTATTGGAACAATCAAAGGATAGCCCGCGCCCGACGAATCCACCTTCGCAAATTTCGCAAGGATAACCGCGGCCATCGCAATCACTGACCCAACAGATATATCAATTCCTCCGGAAATGATCGCGAGATTGACTCCGAACGCCATTATCGCGATAGGTGTTTGCTGCCGGAGGATATTCATCAGGTTGTTAGTCGTAAGGAACTTTGGATTTAAAATAGTCATGATCAGCATCATCATCAACAAAATCAAAATCGTGCTGTACTTTTTCATGACTTTTTTAAAGATATTCTGATCTTGGATCTTAATTTGCATAGCGCTGTTTCCCCTTGTATTACCGCAATTTTATGCGAAATTATCAGAGCACGGATGGTTCTATCGAAGGATTAATCCATACAGCATTTCAAAATTTTCTCCTGGGTCGCCTCTTTGGCATCGATAAAACCTGTAACTCTGCCAGAACTGACCGTCATTATGCGATCGCTCATGGCCAAAATCTCGGACATCTCAGATGAAATCATAATGATCGCTTTCCCTTTCAGCGCAAGATTGACAAGCAGTCGATGAACCTCAGCCTTGGCCCCCACATCAATTCCCCGGGTAGGCTCGTCGACGATCAAAATTTCCGGCTCTGTGAGTAGCCAGCGGGCCACCAGCACCTTTTGCTGATTCCCTCCCGAAAGATTATTGATCTGATCTTCCATGGATGACACTTTTATCGATAGCGCATCTATCATTTGTTTTGTCGATTCGACGGTTTTCTTCCGTCGCACGAATAATCTACCACTATGCTGTTTTATTGAGGCGATGTACGTGTTTATCCTGACGCTTAAGGGCAGAAAGCAGCCGCTATTTTTTCGATCTTCTGTTAAAAATGCCAGTCCATTTTTGATGGCATCTCTTGGAGATCGTATATTCACCTCTTTGCCAGAGATAAATATCTTGCCTGTCTTCTTCTGCCGGATGCCAAACAATGTCTCCATTATCTCAGATCGTCCGGCGCCCACCAGCCCGGCTACACCGAGAATCTCTCCCTTTTTTAGCGTGAAGCTGACATTATCAAATTTTTTACTACAGCTCAGATTCTCAACCTGTAAGACGACATCTCCAATATTAGCCTTTTCCTTCGCGTATAAGTCGACAATATCTCGCCCTACCATCATCTGTATAAGAGCATCCTTGTTGGTCGCGCTGGTATCTATCGTGTCGACATGCATTCCATTTCTGAAAACAGAAACCTTGTCCGCAATTTCGAAAATCTCCTCAAGCTTATGCGTGACATATATTATGGTTTTTCCTTCCTTTTTCAAGGCGCGGATGATCTCAAATAACGTCAATACATCATTGCTGGGTATCGCCGCCGTTGGCTCATCCATGAGAATCAACGCTGCATTGTATGAAATCGCCTTCGCGATCTCACACATCTGCTGCTTGGCGACGCTCAGATCCTTTATTTTTGTATTCGGATCTATATTGTCGATCCCAATCCTCTGCAGCAATTCGTAAGATTGTTCAATCATCCGTTTTTTATCGAGGAATTGAGTATGCTTAAGTGTCAGCTCCTTAGCAAGAAATATATTCTGTGCCACCGTTAATTCACGCGCGCAACTGAGTTCCTGATGGATCATCGCAATTCCGGCGTTCAACGCATCCTTCGGATGATAGAAATGCTTCTTTTCTCCATTGAAATATATCTTGCCGGTATCCGGGTGATACAACCCCAGAAGAATTTTCATCAAGGTTGACTTTCCAGCTCCATTCTCCCCTACAAGAGCATGTACCGAACCTTTTGATACTCGAAAACTGATATTGTCCAATGCCCTCACGCCAGGAAAGCTTTTCGAGACATTTTGAACTTTTAAAAGACATTCTTGCTCGGACATTCTCTATTTCCCCTTCATATCAAAAAAAGTCTAGTATCCTTAATAAAAAACCGCGACTAGCCGTTTTTGAAGCAGGGGAGGGCTGGTATACCATGCCCTTCCCTGCTTCATATGAAATCGGCTACATACCTGTTTTTATTTTTTATAAAGAGCGAGGTATTCGTCAACATTCGTGGGTGTGACCAGCCGATCGGAAATTATGACATCCTTGGGCTTTATTTTCTTGATAAGCTGCATGGCAACATCAAGAGATGTCTCGGCAAGAGTCTTAGCATCGGCAAACATCGTGATATCGAGTCTTCCTTCTTTCATGAACTGAAGGGCATTGGGGGTCGCGTCGATTCCCGCCACGATGTACTTGCTACGCACTTTGGCCGCTTCCAAAGCCAAAATGGCGCCGATAGCCATTTCATCGTTGGATGCCACGACCGCGTCGATGGGGATACCCGCCTGCAGCCAGTTCTCCATGATATTCATACCCTGGTCTCTCTGCCAGTTCCCTACTTCCTCCGCGACAAGGTGCATGTTCGGGTATTTGGCAAGAACATTCTTGTTGCCCTGCAATCTTTCCTGTGCTATAAGCGTACCAGGTTCGCCCATCATTATGGCCACATTTCCTTTTCCGCCCAGCTTATCGGCCACTGCCTGCATCTGAACTTCGCCGGTCACTACCGAGTTTTGGAGCACTCTCGCGTCAGCCTCTTTGATGCCTTGCTGGACGGCGACATATGGAATATTTGCAGCCTTCGCGGCCTTGGCCATTGCCACGGTCGCCTCTATTTCCACGGGCTTTACGATGATGGCATCATATCCTTGGTTGATCCATGTCTCTACTATACCCAACTGGGTGCTCACATCGGTTTGTCCGTTGCCCAAAGTTACCGTCACTCCTGGTGTCCGCTCATCCCATTTCTTCACCGCATCCATCATGAACGTCACCCAGAGATCATTGAAGTCATTCACTGTGAATCCAATGCGAATCTCTTTAGGGCCTGCGGCGAACACAAAAGAGTTACCGATAAGAACAAAAGCCGCTACAACAACTAAGAACCTTTTCATCCAAAGCCTCCTTCCTCAAAATAGTCCACTAAATCGTGAACTTAAGATTACTAAGCAGTGTCGGCATCCGAATTTCAGGTGCCGGTCAAAGGAAACACCCTATGCTTGCCTTTTCCTTCAGCCTCTTTCGGGAGTAATGATGATTTTCAGCCCTTCGCCCTTTCTCAGCAGCGCAAGGCCTTCATGGATCCTCGAAAGCGGAAGCACATGAGACACGATCTTCTCCAGAGGAAGCTTTCCGCTCTCCATGATGCGCACTGTTTTTTCAAATGAATGCTTTCCGATAAACGCCCCATAAATTTCTAGTTCCTTCTTTAGAAGAACGCCCACGGGAACTTCGGGATTGGCCGTTTCATCATGGCCAAATTGAAGAATCTTTCCGCCGGCTCTAGCTAGATGGATCGCCAGCGGCAACAGCGGCCCCACCGCTTCAATGCAATAATCGGCGCCCTTGCCCATCTCATTCCTAACCACTTGCTGGATGTCTTCCGCAGACGGATCGAGCACAATATCGGCGCCGCAAGACAGCGCCGCATCTCTTCTGAATCGGGAAGGTTCGGATACAATGATTTTCGATGCGCCATTTGCCTTCATAAGCATGGTGAACAACAAACCGATTGGACCTGCGCCCAGAATTACCACGAAAGCGCTTGGCTGTACCTTAAGCTTTTCCGAAGCATTGACAACGCATGAAAGTGGTTCGGCCAAGGCGGCAATTTTTACAGGAACATCTTGACTGATTTTATAGAGAGACTGCTTCGGAACTATTACATACTCGCTGTAAGCGCCATCGGAAAAAATCCCGATTGTATTAGGATGCCCTTCTGCCGAGCTGTTTTCATACAAAGGAATACAATTGTCCGGGAATCCCCGCCGGCATTCATCACAGACCCCGCAACCAGGGTGCGGGTCAATCAGGACATGCTGCCCCACAGCAAAACCCTGAACATCCTTTCCAAGCTCAGTAATCTCTCCGGTGAATTCATGTCCAAGGATCACTCCAGGCTTCGCCGGATGTTTGGGAGGAACATCCAAAATATGTAGGTCGGTTCCACAGATTCCCGTTCCGCTCACTTTTATCAAGGCATCGGTAGAATTTCTCAATATGGGTTTCTCTACTTCTTTAATGACTAGTCTACCATTACCCTCAAATACTGCAGCTTTCATATTTCAACCTCTTCTATTCTTACGCCCTTTAGCCTATACAAATAGGCGATTTTCTATTTTACAGTTACCTTTCTCCATTTCTTTTTCTATTTTTCTTAAAAAATTTAGCCCATTAGCAGCAGCTGTTGCTCCATAAGAATCAGACCGATGTTCCCCTGAAAAATATCCAGTGTAACCGATATCCTGTGCAGCTTTAATAACTGACTTGAAATCAATATGACCTGCCCCTGGATACATTCGATTCGAATCGGCATAGTGCAAATGAAACATCTTACTGGCAGCCAGTTTGATACTTTCAGCTATGCACGGTTCCTCTATATTCATGTGAAAAGTATCCAACACCATACCAAGATTAGGAGCTCCTACTTTTTCAATGAGGCTGAGGCCGTCCCGAACACAGTTTATAAAAGAAGTTTCATATCGATTAATAGGTTCAAAAGCAATCCGGACATTTTGCTTTTGAGCTTCCTCACAACAATGGCTAAAAGCCTCGAATATCCATTGATTAGCGTCTTTTGCACTTACATCTACATTGGCGACACCTCTTAAGAGACCAATGATGATAACAGCTCCTGTTTCAGCGGCAAAATCAAAATGAGAAATTACCCGGTAGACTGCCTTTTTACGTACCTGAGGATCAGGATCCGTAAAAGACAGCCCTTCCTCTCCCCACGCTTGGCCAGTCCCAATTACAGGTACTACCAACCCATATTGATTCAATTCTCTCAATATCTTCTCTTTATCAATAAGCAGAGGATCCCTAATGGCCAATTCCACTCCATCAAATCCTAATTCAGCCACTTTCTTTACATTTTTGGCAAAATCACCTTCCAAAGGAATTGCATCAAACTGAGTAGGACTGACGGAAAGGCATAAGGAATACTTCATGCATCACCCCTTATGGAAGGGACCGATCTGAGGTAGTTCATATACCGACTTCCATCCTTTGCTCCATGGTTCCTGTAAGAAAGGCGCAAGTTCGCTTGGATCTCTTAGAGAAACCTTTTCCGGTAATTTGCCAGGAGGGAAGGCTTCAAGAATATCGTCAATACACATAGTTAAATATTTAAGGATAGCAGCAATAGGTCGCTTGGCTTTCTC
>DJVZ01000016.1:12837-13847 GCA_002441395.1 Spirochaetaceae bacterium UBA6243
ACGTAATTCATATCAATCATATCTTTGAACATTAAAAGGCCCACCGATGTCTCCGCTTCATCTGCATGGATAAAGTTGGTTTCAAGACTGTCAGATCGGTCTATTGGCATAAAAAATTCTCTCACGGCCCGGTGCCAATCTATAACTTGTACAACTGCCGGAAGCTGGAACCTTTTCATAAATTCCTGAATCGCATCAACCAAAGTCCAGAGGTGCCCATGATTGTTGACAAGGATGATCTTTCGATATCCATCATTCCACAAGCCAAGCATTACATAAATCAATGTCTCTCTGACTACTTCCGGGGGAATAATCACCGTGCCCGGCATGCCCATGTGATGGTAAGGATGACCACCATAGTTGATTGGAGTAAAAGCCAAATTTACCTCTCTGCCCTGTTTGGCGGTATAACGCCTCACTCCTTCACAGATTTGGGTAACCATAAACGTATCAAGTCCGCTATTAGCATGATCGCCATGATTTTCTGTACAACCGATTGGGAGTAAAACCACATCATTTTTTTTGCGTTTTTCGATAGCATCTTTCCGTGGAGTATTCTGGATATAGCAACCTGCTTTTCCCATTTCTGATTCAGAGGGAATTCCATAATCTGCGAGAATAGAATCTATTTCATCCATCGGTGCATCAAATAGCCTCTTTTTCATCTGTCCAACAGCATTATCCTCAAAGAGGATCTCTGGGTAATTGGTGAGTAGCCATTTTTTCTTTTTTGCAATCATAAATCAAATCTCCTTTTCATTTCGTTGCGATTTCTTTATCATCTTATCATCAGATGTTAATATAAAAATATATTACCACTAAATTTCTACTTGTCAAGATAAAAAATGAACTACTCTGCAGCAAGCTGCAGAGTAGTTCATTTGGTGATGAATGATTTCATTGGGTATGTTTTTCGCGAAAAAAGAAATAAATACTAAATTTATCCGCTTCCCTTTTATTTCACAATCAGTTTGCCCAATTCTTTCACCGTAAATCCGAGGTGTTTCGCC